>NZ_JAPSHY010000004.1 GCF_031179285.1 Microbacterium sp.
TCCATCCAACAAGGACAACCCACTACATGACTACCGCAACGACCGCCCCGGCCACCAAGCAGGTCGCCATCAACGACATCGGATCTGCTGAGGACTTCCTGGCCGCGGTCGAGAAGACCCTGAAGTTCTTCAACGACGGCGACATCATCGAGGGGACGATCGTCAAGATCGACCGCGATGAGGTTCTGCTCGACGTCGGATACAAGACCGAGGGTGTCATCCCCTCCCGCGAACTCTCCATCAAGCACGACGTCGACCCCAATGAGGTCGTCGCCGTCGGCGACCTGGTCGAGGCCCTCGTTCTCCAGAAGGAGGACAAGGAAGGCCGTCTGATCCTCTCCAAGAAGCGCGCACAGTACGAGCGTGCCTGGGGAGACGTCGAGAAGATCAAGGAGAACGACGGCGTCGTCACCGGTACGGTCATCGAGGTCGTCAAGGGTGGACTCATCGTCGACATCGGCCTCCGCGGCTTCCTCCCGGCATCGCTCATCGAGCTGCGCCGCGTCCGCGACCTCACGCCGTACCTCGGTCAGGAGATCGAGGCCAAGATTCTCGAGCTCGACAAGAACCGCAACAACGTCGTCCTCAGCCGCCGTGCGCTGCTCGAGCAGACGCAGTCGGAGTCGCGCACCACGTTCCTGAACAACCTGCACAAGGGTCAGGTCCGCAAGGGTGTCGTGTCGTCGATCGTCAACTTCGGTGCGTTCGTCGACCTCGGTGGCGTTGACGGCCTCGTGCACGTCTCCGAGCTCTCGTGGAAGCACATCGAGCACGCCTCCGAGGTCGTCGAGGTGGGCCAGGAGGTCACCGTCGAGATCCTCGAGGTCGACCTCGACCGCGAGCGCGTCTCCCTGTCGCTCAAGGCGACGCAGGAGGACCCGTGGCAGGTCTTCGCCCGTACCCACGCGATCGGTCAGGTCACGCCGGGTAAGGTCACCAAGCTCGTTCCGTTCGGTGCGTTCGTGCGCGTCGCAGACGGCATCGAGGGCCTCGTCCACATCTCCGAGCTCTCCAGCAAGCACGTCGAGCTGGCCGAGCAGGTCGTGTCGGTCGGCGAAGAGGTCTTCGTCAAGGTCATCGACATCGACCTCGAGCGCCGCCGCATCTCGCTCTCGCTCAAGCAGGCGAACGAGTCGGTCGACCCCAACGGCACCGAGTTCGACCCGGCGCTGTACGGCATGCTCGCCGAGTACGACGAGAACGGCGAGTACAAGTACCCGGAGGGCTTCGACGCCGAGACCGGTGCCTGGAAGGAAGGCTTCGACGCTCAGCGCGAGGCATGGGAGCAGGAGTACGCTGCGGCCCAGGCTCGCTGGGAGGCTCACAAGGCTCAGGTCGCCAAGGCGGCCGAGGCCGAGGCTGAGGCCGGCGCCGACTTCGGTGGCCAGGTCTTCGCCAGCGAGGCGACCGGCGCGGGCACCCTCGCCGACGACGAGGCACTTGCGGCACTGCGTGAGAAGCTCTCGGGCGGCAACGCGTAAGCACGACGCTTCGGAACGGGTCGTCACCTTCGGGTGGCGGCCCGTTTCGCATGCAAGGCGCGGATGCCGGCGGGCGGCCCCGTGACAGGATGGGAGCATGCCTCTCATCGCACTGACCGGCGGCATCGCATCCGGCAAATCGACCATCGCACGTCGACTCGCCGCGCACGGTGCCGTGATCGTCGACGCCGACCAGGTCGTGCGTGATGTGCAGGCCCCCGGCGGTGAAGTCCTCGCACGGATCGCCGAGGCGTTCGGCCCGGAGGTCGTGGCGACGAACGGCGAGCTCGATCGTGCCGCGCTGGGGGCCAAGGTGTTCGGGGCGCCCGATCTGCTCACCCGCCTGAACCACATCGTGCATCCCGCCGTCCGCGCCGAGTCGCAGCGCAGGTTCCAGGCGGCGTTCGACGCCGATCCTTCGGGAGTGGTCGTCTACGACGTGCCGCTTCTCGTCGAAGCTCGTGTCGATGATCCGTGGGACATGATCGTCGTCGCCCACGCCCCCGCCGAAGAACGGCTGCGTCGGCTCGTCGATCTGCGCGGCATGACGCCGGATGCAGCGGAACAGCGGATCGCCGCGCAGGTGTCCGACGACAAGCGCCTCGCGATCGCCGATGTCGTCATCGACACGGCGGGTTCTCTCGATGAGACGCTCGCGCAGACCGATGCCTTGTGGGAAAGCCTAAGGGCCGCCTGATGAGACAGCGATATCTGGAGGCGTACGACGCGCAGCTGCGCACCGGTGCCGAGACGAACGGCGCGCGCGACGTCGTCGTGCATGGACCACTGCGCATGGCGCTGTTCCCCGGCGGTCGCGGCTTCGTCACCTATCGTGGGCTGGAAGCGGCGGACGATCTCGGCGCGCTCGTCGATGCCGTCGTCGCTCACTTCCGGACCGTGCCAGGGATCACCGCGGTCGAGTGGAAGACGAGGGGCCACGATCGAGCGCCGGGTCTGCATCAAGCGCTCACCGCGCGCGGTTTCGTGCCGGAGGAGCCGGAGTCGATCATGATCGGCGAGGCGGCGCTGCTCGCGGAGCCGATCCCGGTGCCGGCTGGAATCAAGATCCGGCGGGCACGGTCAGACGCGGACGTCTGGGCGATGGAAGAGATGCAGGGGACGGTGTTCGGCGATCCGAAGTGGGCGGCCAGGGCAGCGATGACCGCCCAGCGTCTGCGCGAGGGCACATCCGTCGAGTTCTGGCTCGCCACGTACGACGGGCACGTGGTGAGCGCGGGGCGCCTGGAGCCGGTGGACGGCACGGAGTTCGCGGGGCTCTGGGGCGGCTCGACCCTGCCGGAGTGGCGCGGGCGGGGCATCTACCGCGCACTGACCGCCGAACGCGCGCGATCCGCGCTCGCTCTCGGCAAGCGCTACCTGCAGTCGGACTCGACGGAGTTCTCCCGCCCCATCCTCGAGCGGTCGGGGTTGATCAAGGTCTCCACCACGACGCCCTACGTTTGGAGACCGGCCGGAGGCTGAGAGGCGTCGTCCCTCTCCCTGCGCCGTCCCGCAACCGAAGCAGGTGCACGGCGAGGCCACGATGCACGACATCGTCGACCGAATCGAGTGCGGAGATCCTCTCTGCCACGCTCCAGCACGAGCAATCCGCAGACGACCCCGATCATGTCACCACTCCAGGTCTGGACCCGATCGACCGCCCCGGTGTCTGTGCCCCCTCGTAGGCTGGAGGTATGCAACCCACGCGCAGTGTCCGTCCTTTCGAGGTCATCAGCGAGTACACGCCGGCGGGCGACCAGCCGCAGGCGATCTCCGAGCTCGCCGCGCGTATCAACGCAGGCGAGACCGATGTGGTGCTTCTGGGTGCCACCGGAACCGGCAAGTCCGCGACCACGGCCTGGCTGGTCGAGCAGGTGCAGCGTCCCACCCTCGTGCTCGCGCATAACAAGACCCTCGCTGCGCAGCTGGCGAACGAGTTCCGCGAGCTCATGCCCAACAACGCCGTCGAGTACTTCGTCTCGTACTACGACTACTACCAGCCCGAGGCGTACGTTCCGCAGACCGACACCTTCATCGAGAAGGACTCCTCCATCAACGCCGAGGTGGAGCGCTTGCGGCACTCGACGACCAACTCGCTGCTGTCGCGCCGCGACGTCGTCGTGGTCTCCACCGTGTCATGCATCTACGGTCTCGGAGCTCCCGAGGAGTATCTCCGGGCGATGGTCGCTCTCCAGGTGGGGGAGCGTTACGACCGCGACGCCCTGATCCGGCAGTTCATCGCGATGCAGTACAACCGCAACGACGTCGACTTCTCTCGCGGCAACTTCCGGGTTCGCGGCGACACGATCGAGATCATCCCGGTCTACGAGGAGCACGCCATCCGCATCGAACTGTTCGGTGACGAGATCGAGGCACTGTATTCACTGCATCCGCTCACCGGTGAGGTCATCGAGAAGCTCGATGCGGTGCCGATCTTCCCCGCGTCGCACTACGTCGCCGGCACCGATGTGATCCAGCGCTCCATCGGCACCATCGAACACGAGCTCGAAGAGCGCCTCGCCGAGTTCGAGCGGCAGGGCAAGCTGCTCGAGGCACAGCGTCTGCGCATGCGAACGACGTTCGATCTCGAGATGCTGCAGCAACTCGGGTTCTGCTCCGGCATCGAGAACTACTCTCGCCACATGGACGGGCGGATGCCGGGCGAGCCGCCCCACACGCTCCTCGACTTCTTCCCGGACGACTTCCTCCTGGTCATCGACGAGTCACACGTCACCGTTCCCCAGATCGGAGCGATGTACGAGGGAGACGCCTCCCGCAAACGAACCCTCGTCGACCACGGCTTCCGGTTGCCGAGCGCGATGGACAATCGCCCGCTGCGCTGGGATGAGTTCAAGAACCGGATCGGCCAGACCGTGTATCTGTCGGCGACGCCCGGTAAGTACGAGATGGGGATCGCCGACGGCATCGTCGAGCAGATCATCCGTCCGACCGGTCTCGTCGACCCGCAGATCATCGTGAAACCGTCGAAGGGGCAGATCGACGACCTGCTCGAGGAGATCCGGATCCGCGTGGGTCGTGACGAGCGGATCCTCGTCACGACACTGACGAAGAAGATGGCCGAGGAACTCACGGACTTCCTCGGTGAGCATGGCGTGCGTGTGAGGTATCTGCATTCCGACGTCGACACACTGCGACGCGTCGAGTTGCTCAGTGAACTGCGCTCGGGCGTGTACGACGTGCTCGTGGGCATCAACCTGCTGCGTGAGGGCCTCGACCTTCCCGAGGTGTCGCTGGTCGCGATCCTGGATGCCGACAAGGAAGGCTTCCTCCGCTCCGGCACCTCGCTGATCCAGACCATCGGCCGTGCCGCCCGTAACGTCTCGGGCGAAGTGCACATGTACGCCGACAGGATCACCGATTCGATGGCGAAGGCCATCGAGGAGACCGACCGCCGCCGGGAGAAGCAGGTCGCTTACAACCTGGCCAACGGCATCGACCCGCAGCCGCTCCGCAAGCGCATCGCCGACATCACCGATGCTCTGGCGCGCGAAGGAGCCGACACGGCCGACCTCCTCTCCAGTCGCGGTCGCGCCTCGGGCAAGGGCAAGTCGCCGACCCCGAACCTGCGTCGCACCGGGATCGCGGCCGAAGGGGCGGATCAGCTCGAGGCGACGATCAAAGACCTCACCGACCAGATGCTCGCGGCTGCCGCCGAATTGAAGTTCGAGCTCGCCGGTCGTCTTCGCGACGAGGTGCAGGACATGAAGAAGGAGCTGCGAGCGATGGAACGCGCCGGCCACGCCTGAGCGGCGAGGCAGTGCGCCGCCGTGCCGGCCGACGGTTTGACGCTGCGGGAGAGACCGCGCCGTGGTCAGGGGCAATGCACGAGCGGCTTGGCTCCGGAACGGTCGATCTGGTGCTCGGTCATCGGCGCTCCGCACAGCGGGCACGCGCGTTCGGCGCGCTCGGCAGCGCTCGGGGGCGGCGTCTTTTCGTACGGGCCGACGGATGCCGGACCTGCCAGCCGCACCAGGTTCGTGTTGAACCACGAATAGAGTCCGCCCGCCTCGCGGATGCGCGTGCGCAGGGGGGAGCGTGGCTTGTCCTTATCCATATGCTTAGTGTACTAATTATTCGTGCCTTGTATAGTCGGGTGCATGACGGCGTCACCGGATGAACTGCTCCGCCTGGAGAACCAGCTCTGCTTCGCGCTGGTCACCGCCGCGCGCAACGTGGTGGCGATCTATCGGCCGATTCTCGAGCCACTTGGGCTCACACATCCTCAGTACCTGGTGATGCTGGCGCTGTGGGAGCGATCGCCACGCACGCTGAACGACCTCGCAGCCGATCTCGCCCTCGAGCCGGCAACCGTCTCGCCGCTCATCAAGCGCCTGGAAGCAGAGGGGCTCGTGGTACGAGAGCGCAGCAGCACGGACGAACGCCGGCTCGACATCACCCTCACCGAGGCCGGCCGCGCTCTCCGTGAACGCGCCCTCAAGGTGCCTGAACGTGTCATGGAGGCTGTCGGCATGGGCGTGGCGGAGATCTCCGCCCTACGTGACGGGTTGTCTCCGTTCGCGGGTCGTCGGCCCGCGTCGGTCTGAGAGAGCGCTGCGAGTGGTGCCCGGAACGGCTGTCTGAGAGCCAGTGTCAGTAGCCCCTCGTAGACTTGTTCGGTGCCCATCGTCCCCGTTGCCTCCTCCGGAAAACTCAGTGTTCGCGGTGCCCGCGTGCACAACCTCAAGAACGTCGACATCGACATCCCACGCGACTCGCTCGTCGTGTTCACCGGCCTGTCCGGCTCCGGCAAGTCCAGCCTCGCCTTCGACACGATCTTCGCCGAAGGTCAGCGTCGGTACGTCGAGTCTCTGAGCGCCTACGCGCGCCAGTTCCTCGGACAGGTCGATCGTCCGGATGTCGATTTCATCGAGGGGCTGAGCCCGGCGGTGTCGATCGACCAGAAGTCCACGAACCGCAACCCCCGCTCCACGGTCGGCACGATCACCGAGATCTACGACTACATGCGGCTGCTCTGGGCCCGCATCGGCATCCCTCACTGCCCCGAGTGCGGTGAGAAGATCCAGCGGCAGACGGTGCAGCAGATCGCCGACCAGCTCATGGAGCTGCCCGAGCGCACCCGCTACCAGATCGTCGCGCCCATCGTCTCGCAGAAGAAGGGCGAATTCGTCGACCTGTTCCGCGAGCTCGGCGCGAAGGGCTACTCGCGCGCGATCGTCGACGGCGACCTGATCCAGCTCGCCGAGCCTCCGACCCTCAAGAAGAGCTACAAGCACGACATCGCCGTCGTCGTCGACCGTCTGGTGGCGGCTCCCGACATCCTCGGGCGGGTCACGGACTCCGTCGAGACCGCCCTGGGACTGGCGGGCGGCGTCGTGCAGGTGAACTTCGTCGACGGCGAGGGCGACGACGCCTGGCAGACGTTCTCCGAGAAGCTCGCGTGCCCCAACGGCCACGAATTGACGCTCACCGAGATCGAGCCCCGCACGTTCTCGTTCAACGCGCCGTTCGGCGCCTGCCCGGCATGCTCCGGTCTCGGCACCCGGATGTCGGTCGACGTCGATCTGATGCTCGGCGACGAAGACCTCTCCATCCGCGAGGGCGTCATCATCCCATGGACGACGCAGGGCAAGGGACTCTTCCAGTACTACGAGCGACTGCTCGAGGGCCTCGCCCGTGACCTGGACTTTTCGCTCGACACTCCGTGGCGCAAGCTCCACTCCGACGTGCAGGACGCGATCCTGCGCGGCGAGAACTACAAGGTCACCGTCAAGTGGAAGAACCGCTACGGCCGCGAGATGCGCTACGCCTCGGGGTTCGAAGGCGTCGTCCCGTACATCGAGCGACAGTATCTGCAGGCGGAGTCCGACAACCAGCGCAACCGCTGGGGCGAGTACCTTCGTGAGGTACCGTGCCCCGTCTGCGACGGTAACCGGCTGAAGCCCGAGGTCCTCGCCGTGCAGGTGCACGGACACTCGATCGCCGAGGTCTCCCACCTCAGCCTCGCCGACGCGCGCGCGTTCATGGAGAAGCTCGTCCTCACCGACCGCGAGGCTCAGATCGCAGCCCAGGTCCTGCGCGAGATCCGGCTCCGACTCGACTTCCTGTTGCAGGTCGGGCTCTCGTATCTCAACCTCAGCCGCTCGGCGGGGTCGCTCTCCGGAGGGGAAGCGCAGCGCATCCGCCTCGCGACGCAGATCGGCTCCGGGCTCACCGGCGTCCTCTACGTGCTCGACGAGCCGTCCATCGGGCTGCACCAGCGCGACAACCGCCGCCTCATCGACACGCTGATCAAGCTCCGCGACCTCGGCAACACCCTCATCGTCGTCGAGCACGACGAGGAGACCATCGAAGCGGCCGACTGGGTCGTCGACATCGGCCCGGGCGCCGGCGTCAACGGCGGCGAGGTCGTGCACTCCGGACCGTACTCCGCGCTGCTCGGAGACACCGCATCGATGACCGGGGACTACCTCTCGGGCCGCCGCGAGATCCCGATGCCCGGCAAGCGTCGCAAGATCGATCGGAAGCGGATGCTGAGCGTCGTCGGCGCGCGGGCCAACAACCTCAGGAACGTCACCGCCGACTTCCCCCTCGGTGTGCTCACCGCCGTCACCGGCGTGAGCGGCTCCGGCAAGTCGTCGCTCGTGAACGACATCCTCTATCAGGTCCTCGCGTCCCGGCTCAACGGCGCCCGTACCGTTCCCGGCAAGCACACCCGCGTGACCGGTCTCGACAACCTCGACAAGGTGGTGCACGTCGACCAGGCTCCGATCGGTCGCACCCCTCGCTCGAACCCGGCGACGTACACCGGAGTGTTCGACCGGATCCGCAACCTGTTCAGCGAGACGCCAGAAGCGAAGGTGCGCGGCTACCAGCCCGGCCGGTTCAGCTTCAACGTCAAGGGAGGGCGCTGCGAGGCGTGCTCTGGCGACGGCACCATCAAGATCGAGATGAACTTCCTCCCCGACGTCTACGTCGACTGCGAGGTCTGCCACGGCAAGCGGTACAACCGCGACACGCTCGCGGTGCACTACAAGGGCAAGAACATCGCCGAGGTGCTGGAAATGCCCATCGAGGAGGCCGCCGAGTTCTTCGAGCCGATCCAGGCCATCCACCGCTACATGAAGACGCTCGTCGACGTCGGTCTGGGATACGTCCGCCTCGGCCAGTCGGCGACGACGCTCTCCGGTGGTGAGGCGCAGCGGGTGAAGCTCGCCACCGAGCTCCAGCGACGCAGCAACGGCCGCAGCATCTACGTGCTCGACGAGCCGACCACAGGCCTCCACTTCGAAGACGTCCGAAAGCTCCTCGAGGTGCTCAACGGTCTCGTCGACAAGGGCAACACGGTGATCGTCATCGAGCACAACCTCGACGTCATCAAGTCGGCCGACTGGGTCATCGACCTGGGGCCGGAGGGCGGCTCGGGCGGCGGCCAGATCCTCGCGACGGGGACACCGGAGCAGATCGCGCGTGTCGAGGAAAGCCACACCGGCCAGTTCCTCGCGGAGATCCTGGGCGAAGGGCGCGCAGCGCGGAAGGCCAGCTGATGGCCGACGTCCTCCCGTACAAGCCGAGGGCGGGGGAGATCCCGACCGACCCCGGCGTGTACCGGTTCCGTGATGCCGACGGGCGTGTGCTGTACGTGGGCAAGGCGAAGAACCTCCGTCAGCGCCTGTCGAACTACTTCGCTCCGCTGCGTACGCTGCACGAGCGCACCCGCAGGATGGTCACGACGGCGGCATCCGTCGAATGGACCGTCGTTCCCACCGACGTCGACTCGCTGCAACTCGAGTACATGTGGATCAAGGAGTTCGATCCGCCGTTCAACGTCCGCTACCGCGACGACAAGTCGTACCCGTTCATGGCCGTCACCCTGGGCGATGAGGCGCCGCGAGTGCTCGTGACGCGCAACCATCGCATCCCGGGCGCGAGATACTTCGGTCCCTATCCGAAGGTGTGGGCCGTGCACGACACGATCGACCTGATGATCAAGGCGTTCCCGATCCGCACCTGCAGCGACGCGAGCTACAAGCGCGCCATGCAGACCGGTCGTCCCTGCTTTCCCGGCCAGATCGGCAAGTGCGGCGGGCCCTGTTCGATGACGGTCACCATCGAAGAGCATCGGGCCATGGTCGACGACTTCGTCGCATTCATGGCGGGTGGCGACGAGCGGTTCACCAAGGAACTGCGCACCCGGATGCTGGCGGCCTCTGCGGCGATGGACTACGAGGCGGCGGCGAAGTACCGCGACAAACTCTCCGCGATCGAGGCAGTGCTCGGCAAGAGTGCGCTCGTGCTCGCCGCCGATGAGGACGCCGACCTCTTCGGCATCGCCGAGGACGAACTCGCGGCGGCCGTGCAGCACTTCGTGATCCGCGGCGGCCGCGTTCGCGGTGTGCGCGCGATGACGATCGAGAAGGAGATCGACATCTCCACCGGTGAGCTCGTCGACCAGGTGCTGCAGCGGGCGTACGGCGAGGCTGAAGACGTGCCGCGCCGCATCCTCGTGCCGACCCTTCCCGATGATGCGGCCGAGCTGGAACTGTGGCTGCGCGAACGACGGGGAAGGAAGGTCGAGATCGCCGTCGCCCAGCGCGGGCAGCGGGCAGACCTCATGCGCAATGCCACCCTGAACGCCCAGCAGGCGCTGATCCGCCACAAGACCCGTCGCACGAGCGACTACGTGGCGCGCACCCAGGCGCTCACCGACCTGCAGCAGGCGCTCGACCTCGAAGAGGCCCCGCTTCGGATCGAGTGCTTCGACATCTCGCATCTCGGCGGCACCAATGTCGTCGCCTCGATGGTCGTCTTCGAGGACGGACTGCCTCGCAAGGACCAGTACCGCTCGTTCAACATCGCCGAGACGACCGACGACACCGACTCGATGTACCAGGTGCTGCGCCGCCGGCTTGCCCACCTCGACCGGCCGGAGGTTCTGGAGGAAGAGGAGATCGAGGGCGGGCGGAGGAAGCCGCGGTTCGCATACCCCCCTCAGCTGCTGGTCGTGGACGGCGGGAAGCCCCAGGTCGAAGCCGCGGCGCGAGCACTGCAGGACGCCGGCCACACCGAGATCGCCGTGTGCGGGATCGCCAAGCGGCTGGAGGAGATCTGGCTGCCGGGCGAGGATTTCCCGGTGATCCTGCCCCGCACGAGCGAGTCGCTCTATCTGCTGCAGCGGTTGCGCGACGAGGCGCACCGGTTCGCCATCGTCCATCAGCGCAAGAAGCGCAAGAGAAACATCACCACCGTCCTGGCCGAAGTGCCGGGCCTCGGCGGTGCGCGGATCAAGACGCTGCTGAAACACTTCGGTTCGGTCACGGCTCTGCGCGCCGCGCACCCCGACGCGATCCAGGAGGTCCCGGGAATCGGGCCGGTGCTCGCTCAGAACATCCACGCGCATCTCTCCAGTCGCTAGTCTTGTGAAGACAGGGGAGAGGAAGCACATGACAGACGGGGACAAGGGCGAGTTCCTCATCGTCACGGGGATGTCCGGCGCCGGCCGCACGACGGTGGCCAACGCGCTGGAAGACCTGGGCTGGTACGTCGTCGACAACCTGCCCCCTCAGATCCTTCGCCCGCTGCTCGATCTCACGGACATGGGTGGCGGCGCTCTGCCGAAGGTCGCGGCGGTCGTCGACGTGCGCGGTCGCAACCTCTTCGACGATTTCCCCGGTGTCGCCCGCGCCCTCCGCTCGCGCGGATCGGTTCGCGTGCTCTTCCTCGACGCGTCGGACGATGTGCTGGTGCGTCGATTCGAGTCGGTGCGGCGACCGCACCCGCTTCAGGGCGACGGCACCCTCCTCGACGGCATCCGCATCGAGCGATCGAAGCTCGCGGCGATCCGCGAGGCGGCCGACATGGTCATCGACACCTCGAACCTCAACATCCACCAGCTGGCGACGCAGGTCTCCGAGCTGTTCTCCGAGGAGGGGGCGGCACGGCACCGCGTGACGCTGCTGAGCTTCGGGTTCAAGTACGGCCTTCCCACCGACGTCGACCTCGTCGCCGACATGCGCTTCCTGCCCAATCCGTTCTGGAACGAAGAGCTGCGCGGCCTCACCGGTCAGGACGCCGAGGTGGTCGACTATGTGCTCTCCCGACAGGGGGCGTCGGAGTTCCTCGACGCCTATGCGGCGGCTCTCACGCCGGTGCTCGAGGGATACCAGCGCGAGAACAAGAGTCACTCCACCATCGCGATCGGCTGCACCGGCGGCAAGCACCGATCGGTTGCGATGTCGGAGGAGCTGGCGCGCCGTCTTTCGGCGATCCCCGGGGTGGCCGTGAACGTCCGTCATCGCGATCTCGGCCGCGAGTAGCAGGGCGCGCGGCCGAGTAGGCTAGTCGTTTGCGTCGCGATCCGGCGCGTGAGCGTAGAGGAGTCTCGTGGCACTAACCACCGACGTCAAGGCTGAGCTGGTCAGCATCCGCAATGCACCCCCCACGGTGCGGGTCGCGGAGGTCACCGCGATCCTCCGGTTCGCCGGCGGGCTGCATTCGATCGCCGGCCGTGTCGCCGTGGAGGCGGAGGTGGATGCCGAGACCCTCGCCCGCCGTGTCGCCCGCGATCTCGCCGAGATCTACGGTGTTCGGCCTGAGATCGCCCAGGTGCAGTCGAGCACGGCGAACGACGGCGCCAGGTGGGCGGTCCGCGTCATCGCCGCTGGCGAGACCCTCGCGAGGCAGACCGGTCTTCTCGATCAGCGTCGCCGCCCGGTGCGTGGCCTTCCGAACCGGCTCACCACGGGATCGCGCGACGAGGTCGCCGGGCTCTGGCGCGGTGCCTTCCTGGCCGCCGGGACCCTGAGCGAACCCGGTCGCTCCGCCATGCTCGAGGTCGCGTGCCCCTCGTCGGAGGCCGCCATGGCGCTCGTCGGCGCCGCACACCGTCTCGGTGTGGCCGCGAAAGCGCGAGAAGTGCGCGGGATGCCGCGCGTCGTCGTCCGTGAGGGAGAGGCGATCCGGACGATCCTCGCCGAGATGGGCGCTCACCGCACCGCCGTGGCGTGGGAGGAGCTCCGCCAGCGCCGCGAGGTCCGGGCCGGGGTGAATCGCCTGGTCAACTTCGACGACGCGAACCTTCGCCGTTCCGCGCAGGCCGCGGTCGCCGCGTGCGCACGCGTCGAGCGTGCGCTCGAGATCCTGGGTGACGACGTCCCCGATCACCTCCGGCTGGCGGGAGAGCTGCGCCTCGCACACCGTGACGCGAGTCTCGATGAGCTCGGCCACCACGCCGATCCGCCACTGACGAAGGACGCGGTCGCCGGCCGCATCCGTCGCCTGCTCGCAACCGCCGACAAGCGTGCGCAGCAGGAGGGCATCCCGGGAACCGAGTCCGCCGTGCCGGCGGGACTCGACGTCTGAGCGACGACCGCGCTTCGCTCAGCGGGTTCGTCATCGCCGGAAGGATCCGGGCCGCGACCGTGTTGCCGTCAGTAGGATGAGTTACGTCTGCTCCACACCGCACATCGGTGGTGTTGGAGGATCGGCAAGCGCCGCGGCGCGGCGCGGATTGGATGAAAGCGATATGGCAACCTACACGCTCCCCGACCTTCCGTACGACTTCGCAGCCCTTGAGCCGCACATCAGCGGCAAGATCATGGAACTGCACCATGACAAGCACCACGCCACCTACGTCGCCGGTGCGAACACGGCACTGGAGCAGCTTGCCGAAGCCCGCGACAGCGGCAACCTGGCGAACGTCAACAAGCTTGAGAAGGACCTCGCGTTCAACCTCGGCGGCCACGTCAACCACTCGATCTTCTGGACCAACCTGTCGCCGAACGGCGGCGGTCAGCCCGAGGGCGAACTGAAGGCGGCCATCGATGAGTTCTTCGGCTCTTTCGAGAAGTTCCAGGCTCACTTCACGGCAGCAGCGATCGGCATCCAGGGCTCCGGCTGGGCCGTTCTCAGCTGGGACTCGATCGGGTCGCGCCTGATCATCCAGCAGCTGTTCGATCAGCAGTCCAACACCGCGCAGGGAACCATCCCGCTCTTCCAGCTCGACATGTGGGAGCACGCCTTCTACCTCGACTACCTCAACGTCAAGGCCGACTACGTCAAGGCGGCGTGGAACATCGCCAACTGGGAGAACGTCGCCCAGCGTCTCGACGTCGCCCGCAAGCAGACGAACGGCCTGCTGGTACTGTCGTAAACAAGACGGGCGTCCCGACGGACATCTCGCCCGTCGGGACGCCGTTGTCCATGCTTCTCAAGTGAAACCCGCGCGCGAGCGCTCGAGAAAATCAGGAGACCTTCGTGTCTGTCAAGATCGGTATCAACGGCTTCGGCCGCATCGGACGCAACTATTTCCGCGCGGCTCTCGCGCAGGGCGCGGACCTCGAAATCGTCGCGGTCAACGACCTCACCGACAACAAGACCCTCGCGCACCTGCTCAAGTACGACTCCTCGGCAGGCGTTCTCGACGCGGAGATCAGCTATGACGAGGAAAGCATCACCGTCAACGGCAAGCAGATCAAGGCCTTCGCTGAGCGCGACCCCGCTAACCTCCCGTGGGGCGAGCTCGGGGTCGACATCGTCATCGAGTCGACCGGCTTCTTCACCAAGGCTGAGCTCGCGAAGAAGCACATCGAGGCCGGCGCGAAGAAGGTTCTCATCTCCGCTCCCGCCACGGGCGACGACCGCACCATCGTCATGGGCGTGAACGAGGAGACGTACAACCCGGAGACGGACCACATCATCTCCAACGCGTCGTGCACCACCAACTGCCTGGCACCGCTCGCCAAGGTCTTCAACGACGAGTTCGGCATCGTCCGCGGATTCATGATGACCGCTCACGCGTACACCGCAGACCAGAATCTCCAGGACGGCCCGCACGGCGATCTGCGCCGCGCACGCGCCGCTGCGATCAACATCGTCCCCGCATCCACGGGAGCTGCGAAGGCGATCGGCGCGGTCCTGCCCGAGCTCAACGGCAAGCTCAGCGGCTCGTCGTACCGCGTTCCGGTTCCCGTCGGCTCGATCGTCGATCTCACCCTCATCACCGAGCGTGAGGACCTCACCGCCGACGTGATCAACGCCGCCTACAAGAAGGCCGCTGACGAGGGACGCCTCGCGGGCTACCTGCAGTACAACGCCGACGACATCGTCTCGAGCGACATCGTGCACAACCCGCACTCGTCGATCTTCGATTCGACCCTGACCAACGTCAGCGGAAACCTGGTCAAGGTCTCGAGCTGGTACGACAACGAGTGGGGCTACTCCAACCGTCTGGTCGACCTCACCGAGTACGTCGCAGATCGTCTCTGAGCTCGCGATGACTCTGCGCACCCTGGATTCTCTGGGTTCGCTCGAGGGCAAGCGCGTCATCGTCCGTTGTGATCTCAACGTCCCCCTGCGGGACGGGGTCATAGCGGACGATGGCCGTGTACGCGCCTCGCTGCCGACTCTGAACGCCCTCATCAACGCGGGAGCACGCGTGGTCGTGTGCTCCCACCTCGGCCGCCCTGACGGCGCGCCCGATCCGCAGTTCAGCCTCGAGCCTGTGGCGCAACGCCTGTCCGAGTTGCTCGGCAAGCCGGTCGCGTTCGCACGTGACACGGTCGGAGAGTCCGCGAGCGAGGCGGTCGCGTCGCTCGAGGATGGCGGCGTCGTCGTCATCGAGAACCTGCGGTTCAACGCGGGGGAGACGGCCAAGGACGACGCGACGCGCGGCGCGTTCGCCGCGGAGCTCGCGAAGCTCGGCGATGTGCTCGTCTCCGACGGGTTCGGCGTCGTCCACCGCAAGCAGGCGAGCGTGTACGAACTCGCCCAGGCGCTGCCGTCGGCTGCGGGCCTGCTCATCGCCGCCGAACTCGATGTGCTGGACCGGTTGACCGAGAACCCGGAGCGCCCGTACGCGGTCGTGCTCGGCGGGTCCAAGGTCAGTGACAAGCTGGGCGTCATCTCGCACCTCCTGCCGCGCGTGGACCGGATCCTGGTCGGCGGGGGGATGCTGTTCACCTTCCTCAAGGCGCAGGGGCATGAGGTCGCTTCCAGCCTGCTCGAGGAGGACCAGCTCGACACGGTGCGCGGCTACATCGCCGAGGCGGAGAAGCGCGGGGTCGAACTCGTGCTCCCGACCGACGTCGTGGTGGCGGCGTCGTTCGCCGCGGACGCCGCGCACGAGACCGCACGCGCCGAGGCGATCCAGGAGACCGCGTTCGGAGCATCCGGCATCGGCCTCGACATCGGGCCCGAGACGGCGGCACGGTTCGCCGAGGTGATCCGCAGCTCCGCGACGGTGTTCTGGAACGGCCCCATGGGCGTCTTCGAATTCCCCGCCTTCGCGGAGGGGACGAGAGCGGTCGCACAGGCGCTGACGGAGGTCGACGGACTCAGTGTCGTCGGCGGCGGCGATTCGGCGGCCGCGGTGCGGCAGCTCGGATTCTCCGACGACCGATTCGGTCACATCTCGACGGGCGGAGGCGCCAGCCTCGAGTTCCTCGAGGGCAAGAAGCTACCCGGCCTGGAGGTGCTCGGATGGGCGTGAACACTCGTACCCCGCTGATCGCGGGAAACTGGAAGATGAATCTCGATCACCTGCAGGCGGTCGCGTTCGTGCAGAAGCTGCACTGGACGTTGAAGGATGCCAAGCACGAGGACGGATCGGTCGAGGTGGCGGTGTTCCCGCCGTACACCGACATCCGCAGCGTCCAGACGCTGATCGACGCCGACAAGATCCCGTTCGCGCTCGGCGCGCAGGACGTCTCCGCCCACGATTCGGGTGCCTACACGGGTGAAGTGTCCGGCGCGTTTCTCGCCAAGCTCGACGTGAAGTACGTCATCATCGGCCACTCGGAGCGCCGTGAGTATCACGCCGAATCCGACGAGATCGTGGCCGCGAAGGTCACGGCTGCCGTCAAGCACGGTCTGGTCCCGGTGATCTGCGTGGGAGAGACCGCCGATGACCTGGAGAAGTTCGGCGCCAGCGCCGTTCCGGCGGGTCAGCTCGAAGCCGCCCTCCAGGGATTGCCGAGGGACGCCGACATCGTGGTGGCGTACGAGCCGGTCTGGGCCATCGGCTCTGGCCAGGCCGCGACGCCGCAGCAGGCGCAGGACGTCTGCGCCGCCCTGCGCGGAGTCATCGCGAAGGTCCTCGGCGACGACGCCGCCGCGCGCACCCGCGTCCTCTACGGCGGATCGGTGAAGGCGGCGAACATCGCCAGCTTCATGCGCGAACCCGACGTCGACGGCGCGCTCGTCGGCGGGGCGAGCCTCGTGGTCGACGAGTTCGGCGCGATCATCCGATACCAGAAGCACGTCGGCGTGTGAGTGTGGCGGGGCCTGCATCCCGCCACACCGTATACTTGACCGTTACGCGGGCACTTCGGCCCGAGCGAAAGGCAATCCCTCGTGCAGATTCTCGAGTTCGTCCTGCAGGTGGTGCTGGGCATAACCAGCGTCCTGCTGACTCTCCTCATCCTCCTCCACAAGGGCCGCGGTGGTGGCCTGTCCGACATGTTCGGCGGAGGTATGTCGTCCGCGGTCGGATCGTCGGGCCTTGCGGAGCGGAACCTCAATCGCTTCACTGTCGTCCTGGCGCTCGCATGGTTCGTCGCGATCGTCGCGCTGGGCCTCATCACGAAATTCGAGGTGATCTGATGGCTACCGGTGGCAACGCCATTCGCGGAACACGTGTGGGCTCCGGCCCCATGGGCGAGCAGGACCACGGCTACCATGCGGACCGCATCGCGGTGTCGTACTGGGATGGTCTCGGCAACGAGACCGTGCGCTATTTCGCAGCGGGTCTCCCGGAAGAGGAGATCCCCGAGACGATCGATCACCCGCAGTCCGGTCTTCCCGCCGGACGCGACAAGGAGAACCCGCCGGCCCTCGCGAAGGCCGAGCCGTACAAGACTCACCTCGCGTACGTGAAGGAGCGCCGCACTGACGAGGAGGCCGTCCAGCTTCTGGAAGACGCTCTCACTCAGCTGCGCGAGCGCCGGGGCCAGTGACCCGACTCTGACTCAGGAAACCGCCACGACTCACTCGTGGCGGTTTCTGCTTTCGCCGGGGCAACGCGGGTGTCAGCGGCAGGCGGCGGCGGCATCGATGTACGACTGCGGGGGATAGCCGTACGCCCAGACGCCATTGGCGTCATCCGTGAATCCCATGCTGATGGCCCACGCGGTCGCCCAGTTCTCGATGCTGTCCTGCGTGGAGGAGTCGTACATGTCGGCGCACCTGACGCTGATGGCGTGCCCGACCTCATGCGCGACCAGCGCCTGGCTGCGTGCGGCCGGCCACTGCTCGGCGACGGAGTTCGACAGTTGGATCGTGGCATATCCCGGATCGCCGTACCACCAGGTCGCGTAGCCGCCCATCCCGCCGTCGTAGCCGAAGCCGTTGACCAGCGGCGCCCAGTCGAAGTCGAGGAGCACACCGGGGGCCAGTGAGCGGGCGAACGCCTCGACCTCCAGCCGCGCGCCCTGCAGCGGTCCGGCCTTCTCGGCGAGTTCGGCCTGCTCAGAGGCGATGACCTGCGTGGCGGCGGCGTTCAGAGAGGAGAAGACGTCGACGGCATAGGCGTCGAGAGCGGTCGTCGCCGCTGCTTCCTCGGCGGTGTCTCGGAGGGCGATCACGTCGAGGTTCCTGGCATTGATATGCGCCGCCTCGAACGGGGCGGCGGCGCCCGCGGCGGCGGTGAGTGCCGCCACTCCGGCATCGGTGAGCTCCGATGCCTCGGCAGCCACCCCGTCGGTGCCGTCCTGAAGGTCCTCAGCGTGTTCCTCGGCATCCGCTCGGTAGCCGTCGAGCTGCTGAGCCGCGCCGAACAGCTGCCAGAACCAGAACGGCTTCTCGCCCGCGCCCGGGAGGGTGACGCTGACGAGTTCGTCGGCTTCGGATGCCGTCGTCTCGCTCTCCGCCGCCGCGGCAGCGAGTGCATCCCGCGAGCCGGCGTCCAACAGCAGACCGGAGTCGCTCTGGATCACCAGGGTCGCGCTCTCCGTGGTCGAACGCAGCGCGTCGAGTTCGGCGCTCAGGTCGGAGCGCAGCGTCGCGGCGGTGGCGGCCGAGTCCGCGTAGGCCGTTTCGGCGTCGTCGTAGCCGACGTTGGCGATCAGCTGCACGACGATGATGGCCGCCGCGGCGACAACGGCACCGAGGGAGCCGAGGATCGCACCGGTGTGCTTCTTCCGCGCCCTGACGGCGGACGGCGCGCCGCCCGAGAGACGGGCAGGAACCACGTGTCCGCCAGGGACCGGTTCGAAACCCGCGCGCGCCGCGGCCGGCACTTGCTGCCCACCGAGCGAAGTCGAGTCGGTCACGGAATCCCCCTGTCGCCGCACTGCCGCGCGGTTGCTGCGATTCTAGTCAGGGAAGACCGAAGGCCCCCAACCTTTCGGCGGGGGCCTTCGCGGCGGAGGGGATGACGGGAATCGAACCCGCACCATCAGTTTGGAAGACTGAGGCTCTACCATTGAGCTACATCCCCGAATCGGTCCTTCGACAGGATCAGGACCGACCGTTCGATCATAGCGGACTGTCGAGGTGGTTCTCGTCCGTTAGACTTCATGGGGCTGAATCTGCGTGCGGATTCCCCGGGGCGTAGCTCAGCTTGGTAGAGCGCCCGCTTTGGGAGCGGGAGGTCGCAGGTTCAACTCCTGTCGCCCCGACACGGCACCCATAGCCTTCACAGCCGCGATTCAGCGCGGGAATCACAAGGAGAGCACACAAGCATGGCCAACAGCACCGTCGAGAAGCTGACCCCGACCCGGGTCAAGCTCAGCATCACGGTCACCCCGGACGACCTCAAGCCCAGCATCGCGCACGCCTACGAGCACATCGCGCAGGACGTCCAGATCCCCGGCTTCCGCAAGGGCAAGGTTCCGGCGCCCATCATCGATCAGCGCATCGGACGGGGCGCCGTCATCGAGCACGCTGTGAACGAAGGACTCGACCAGTTCTTCCGTGCTGCCACTGCCGAGCACAAGCTCCGCGTCGTGGGTCGTCCCGCGGCCGAGATCGTCGAGTGGCCGAACGAGAAGGACTTCTCCGGCGACCTGCTCGTCGACATCGAGGTGGATGTCCGCCCCGACATCGAGATCCCGCCGCTCGACGGCATCACCGTGACGGTCGATGCCGTCGAGACCGACGAGTCGGCCCTCGACGAGGAGCTCGACCGCCTGCGCGCTCGCTTCGGCACACTCGTGCCGGTCGATCGCCCCGCCGCGAAGGGTGACTTCGTCGAGCTCGACCTCGTCGCGACCATCGACGGTGCCGAGATCGATCGCGCCGAGGGCGTCTCGTACGAGGTCGGCTCCGGCGAGCTGCTCGAGGGCATCGACGACGCGATCGAGTCGCTCACCGCCGGTGAGGACACCACCTTCCGTTCGTCGCTCGTCGGCGGTGACCACGCCGGTTCCGAGGCCGAGGTCTCGGTGACCGTCAAGGCGGTCAAGGAGCGCGAGCTCCCGGAAGCGGATGACGACTTCGCTCAGATCGCGAGCGAGTTCGACACCATCGGCGAGCTTCGCGAGAGCCTTGCCGAGCGGGTCGCTCAGCAGGGCGTGTTCGCGCAGGGTTCGGCCGCGCGCGACAAGCTCGTCGAGACGCTGCTCGAGCAGATCGACATCCCGGTGCCGCCGAAGCTCATCGAGGACGAGGTGCACAGCCACCTCGAGGGTGAAGGCCGCCTCGAGGACGACGAGCATCGCGCCGAGGTGACAGAGGCGAGCGAGAAGCAGTTCCGCACACAGGTCCTCCTCGACACCATCGCCGAGCAGGCGGATGTGCAGGTCTCGCAGGAGGAGCTGAGCCAGTACCTCATCCAGTCCGCCGCCCAGTACGGCATGGCACCGCAGGAGTTCGTCGAGGCGCTGCAGTCCTCGAACCAGCTTCCCGCGCTCGTCGGGGAGGTCGCTCGCAACAAGGCGATCGCGATCGCCCTCGGCAAGGTCACCGTCATCGACACCAACGGCAAGACCGTGGACCTCTCGGACTTCATCGTCGTCGACGACGAGGCTGACGAGGCCGCGTCTGAGGAGAAGCCGGCGAAGAAGGCACCGGCGAAGAAGGCTGCCGCCGCGAAGAAGGCTGACGACTCCGCTTACGAGAAGCCGGCCAAGAAGGCTGCCGCCAAGAAGGCTCCGGCCAAGAAGGCTGCCGACAAGGCCGAGTGATCACAGCAGATGGTCGACGAGAAGGCGGATGCTGCGGCATCCGCCTTCTCGCGTCTGAGGAGGAGAATATGACCGACTGGCAGCAGCGGATCGACGCAGTCTGGGCGGACGACGCGCTCACCGATGCCGATCGCATCGATGCGATCGATGCCATCGCATCGGAGCGCGACCCGGATGACCCGCTCGCCCTCTTCGAACGCGCCGGCGCCAGGGACACCGCCGGACTCGAGGCGCAGGCTGAGCCCCTCTACCGCGAGGCGCTGGCAGCCGGGCTCGACGAGGACCGTCGGGCACAGGCCACGATTCAGCTGGCCAGCACGCTGCGCAACCTCGGACACTTCGGCGAGAGCGCGGAGTTGCTGAAGGCGGAGCGCGAACGCGGCGGCGCCCTGAGCGATGCCGCATCCGCCTTCTACGCACTGACGCTGGTGTCACAGGGCGACGCCCGCGCAGGCGCCGCCATCGCACTCGAAGCTCTGGCACCGCACCTGCCGCGTTACACGCGGTCGGTCGCCGCGTACGCCCGGGAACTCACCGCTCCGCCACGCTGATATGCCGACGGCGAACACGGCCGGGGCGCCGCGTTGACGCCGGTAGATTCGAAATCACCGAAACACGGAAACAGGAGCTGACATGGCTGCAGAACCCCTCGTCGCGACGAGCGTCTTCGACAGGCTGCTGAAGGATCGCATCATCTGGCTTGGCTCAGAGGTGCGTGACGAGAACGCCAACGAGATCTGCGCGAAGATCCTTCTTCTCGCCGCAGAAGACTCAGAGAAGGACATCTACCTCTACATCAACTCGCCCGGTGGCTCCATCACCGCAGGCATGGCGATCTACGACACGATGCAGTTCGTCCCGAACGACATCGTCACCGTGGGCATCGGCATGGCCGCATCGATGGGGCAGCTCCTGCTCACCAGCGGCACCAAGGGCAAGCGCTACATCACCCCGAATGCTCGGGTGCTCCTGCACCAGCCGCACGGCGGTTTCGGCGGCACGGCGAGCGACATCCAGACGCAGGCGCAGCTCATCCTCTCGATGAAGAAGCGCCTCGCCGAGATCACCGCAGCCCAGACGGGCAAGTCGGTCGAGCAGATCAACGCCGACGGTGACCGCGACCGCTGGTTCACCGCCGACGAGGCGCTCGAGTACGGCTTCGTCGACCACATCCGCGAGCACGCCAGCGACGTGACCGGCGGCGGCGGCACTGCGGATTCCGCAGAATGACCGGATTCGAAAGGACCTCTATGTACACTCCCACTTTCCAATCCGCCGGAAACCTGCCGTCCAGCCGCTACGTGCTCCCGCAGTTCGAAGAGCGCACCGCATACGGCTTCAAGCGCCAGGACCCGTACAACAAGCTCTTCGAAGATCGTGTGATCTTCCTGGGCGTGCAGGTCGACGACGCCTCCGCCGATGACGTCATGGCCCAGCTCCTCGTCCTCGAGAGTCAGGACGCCGAGCGCGACATCACGATGTACATCAACTCGCCCGGTGGTTCCTTCACGGCGATGACGGCGATCTACGACACGATGCAGTACGTCGCACCGCAGATCCAGACCGTCGTGCTCGGTCAGGCCGCATCCGCTGCCGCCGTGCTGCTGGCGGCGGGCGCTCCCGGTAAGCGCCTCGCACTGCCGAACGCCCGGGTGCTGATCCACCAGCCCGCGATGGGCGAGGCGGGTCAGGGACAGGCGTCCGACATCGAGATCCAGGCGGCGGAGATCCTGCGGATGCGTACCTGGCTCGAAGAGACGCTGGCATCGCACACGAACCGCCCCGTCGAGCAGGTCAACCGCGACATCGACCGCGACAACATCCTCTCGGCCGCGCAGGCGCTCGAGTACGGCATCGTCGACCAGGTGCTCACGACGCGCAAGCGCCCGTAGCATCCGGTCAGAAAGGGGCGGCAGTCGCCGACTGCCGCCCCTTCTGCATGCCCGGCTCTCTGACCGAGCTAGCCTGGTCGCATGCGACTGCAGGCCTGTCTGAACGGTGCGCGGGGCCGCTTCGAGCACGGACGACTCGCGATCATGGTCGACGCGGTACTCGCGGAGGAGGCCATCGGTGCCGTGTCGGCGGGGGCGCGATCACTGCACGTGCACCCCAAGGACGATCGCGGTGCCGACAGCCTGCGCCCTCGCGATGTCGGAACATGGGTCTCGGCGCTCCGTGACCTCTGCCCCGGCGTCCCGGTCGGGGTGACGACGGGGGAGTGGGGCGCCCCCGACGCCGCCACCCGCTCCGAGTGGGTGGCGGAATGGCTTGTCCTCCCCGATTTCGCATCCGTCAACTGGCATGAAGAGGGCGCCGAAGAGGTCGCGCACCTTCTTCTCGCCCACGGCGTCGATGTCGAGGCGGGACTCTGGAACGCTCAGGCGGCTCGCCGGTTCGCGTCGTCACCGTCGCGCGGAGCATGCTTTCGAATCCTCGTGGAGCTGCCCGATGTCGACCGTGACGAGGTGGGGCGGGCGGCATTCGAGCTGATCGCCGTCGCGAGCGAGGCGGCCCCGCAGGCGGCGATCCTGCTGCACGGCGAGGAGCGTTCCGCCTGGCCGGCACTCGACCTCGCGATCGACCTCGGTCTCGAGACCCGGATCGGTCTCGAGGACACTCTCGTCCTCCCGGACGGCTCGCGGGCTTCGGGCAATCCGGCGCTGGTGACGGCCGCGCTCGGCCGTGCGGGATCCGTGACCCGCTCCCGGTGACGTCGTCGCAGGTCTCGCGTGCAACGGGCGCATACCCGCGCATCCGTGCGCGCACCGCGTCCGCTCTGCTCATCTGCGCATCCACATGCGCAGGAGTTGACCTGCGGCGTACCCTCGAACAGAGAGGAGGATGCCGTGGACGATGAACTGCTGATGGTCCGGGTCGCCGAGCTGACCTACGACGAGAACAAGACGCAGGACGAGATCGGCGCACTCCTCGGCATCTCCCGATGGAAGGTGGGGCGTCTGCTCACGCAGGCGCGGGACCGAGGCATCGTGCGCATCGAGATCGTGCACCCACGAGCCCGCCGGCTCGGACTGGAGCGAGCGCTCTCGGAGCGGTACGGTCTGTCCGACGCCGTCGTCGTGCCCACACCAGACGATGAGCGCAGTCGGCTGGAGCGCGTCGCCCAGGCTGCGGCCGACCACCTCACGGCACTTCGGCCCGTACCGCGCACCCTCGCGGTCAGCTGGGGACGCACGTTGACCGCCGTGGCCGAGGCGCTCCCCGACGGTTGGGCGAACGGCGTCACCGTCGTGCAGCTCAACGGCGGAGTGAGCCTCAATCGCCGCTCTGGAGGAGCCGCCAGCCTGGCGGCGACGATCGCACAGCGGGCCGCCGGCCACGTCGCTCTGCTCCCGAGCCCCGCGATCCTGGAACGCGTGGAGACGAAGAAGGCGATCGAGGCCGACCGCACTGTCGCGGCCATCCTGGAGCAGGCCGCCGACGCGCAGGCATACCTCTTCTCCGCCGGCCCCGCCGACGGCACGTCAGCACACGTCGAGAATGGCTACCTGACGGCCGCTGAGGTCGAGGAGCTCGCCCGCCGCGGCGCCGTCGGCGACGTTCTGGGCCGTTACATCGACGCCGAAGGGAACGTCGTCGACCCGCAACTTGACGCCCGCACCGTCGGTGTGAGACTCGAGCGGCTGCGAACCGCGTCGCACGCGATCTTCGTCACGGCGGGCGCTGCCAAGCACGACATCGCGCGTACAGTCGTGACCTGCGGCCTGTGCAGCGTGCTGGTGACCGATGAGACCACAGCCCGAGCATTGTTGGAGGAACAGTGACGACCAAGGAATTGAGCCGCCGATCCGCGGTGGATGTGCTGGGCGGTGAGCCCGACGACTTGACGCTGCGCCGGTTCCTGCACGGACTCCCGGGCGTCGACGCGGTGGGACTGGAGCAGCGCGCAGCCGGACTCGGTACGCGCTCGATCAAGACGACGTCCAAGGCCTGGGCCCTGGACACGATCATCCGGCTGATCGACCTCACCACGCTCGAGGGAGCGGACACACCCGGCAAGGTGCGCTCGCTCGTGGCGAAGGCGAAGAATCCGGATGCTGCGGATCCGACGTGTCCGAAGGTGGCGGCGGTCTGCGTCTACGGCGACATGGTCGGCGATGCGGTCGCTGCCCTGGGCGACCGGCACGGCGATCCGGACGACGGGCTCATCTCGGTCGCCGCCGTCGCCACCGCCTTCCCGAGCGGCCGCGCCTCGGTAGACATCAAACTCGCCGACACGGCGGAGGCCGTCGCCGCCGGCGCGGACGAGATCGACATGGTGATCGACCGGGGGGCCTTCCTCTCCGGCCGGTACGGTCTGGTGTTCGATCAGATCTCGCGCGTCAAGGAGGCCTGTCGGCGCGCGGACGGCAGCTACGCCTCGCTGAAGGTCATCCTCGAGACCGGCGAGCTGAACACCTACGACAACATCAAACGCGCATCCTGGCTCGGAATCCTCGCCGGCGGCGACTTCATCAAGACGTCGACGGGGAAGGTGCAGCCCGCGGCCACCCTGCCGACCACGCTGCTCATGCTGGAGACGGTGCGCGACTGGCATCAGGCGACGGGTGAGAAGATCGGCGTGAAGCCCGCCGGCGGCATCCGCTCGTCCAAGGATGCGATCAAGTACCTCGTCACGGTCGCCGAGACGGTCGGCGAGGAATGGCTCGAGCCGCACCTGTTCCGCTTCGGAGCGTCGAGCCTGCTCAACGACGTGCTGCTGCAGCGTCAGAAGCTCACCACCGGCCACTACTCCGGCCCCGACTACGTCACGATCGACTAGGACCTCTCATGTCATTCCTGGAATACGCTCCTGCGCCGGAATCGAAGGCGCTGCTGAACCTCAAGGACAGCTACGGGCTCTTCATCGGCGGCGAGTTCGTCGACGGCTCCGGCGACAGCTTCGCCACCATCTCTCCCGCAGACGAAACGCGCATCGCCGAGATCGCGTCGGCGAGCGATGAGGATGTCGATCGAGCGGTCGCCGCGGCGCGCCGGGCATACGAGAAGACGTGGTCGCGGATGAGCGGACGGGATCGGGGCAAGTATCTCTTCCGCATCGCGCGCCTCGTTCAGGAACGCGCGCGTGAACTCGCCGTCGCAGAAAGCCTCGACAACGGCAAGCCGATCAAGGAGAGCCGCGACGTCGACGTTCCGCTCGTCGCGGCGTGGTTCTTCTACTACGCCGGGTGGGCTGACAAGCTGGACTACGCCGGTCTCGGTGCCAATCCGCAATCGCTCGGTGTGGCAGGTCAGGTCATCCCGTGGAACTTCCCGCTGCTGATGCTGGCGTGGAAACTTGCGCCGGCTCTCGCCGCCGGCAACACCGTCGTGCTGAAGCCCGCGGAGACCACCCCGCTCACCGCTCTCATCTTCGCCGAGATCCTGCAGCAGGCCGATCTCCCGGCCGGCGTGGTGAACATCGTCACCGGCGCAGGCTCGACCGGAGCGGCACTGGTCCGTCATCCCGATGTCGACAAGGTCGCCTTCACCGGATCCACCGGCGTGGGGCGCGACATCGCTCGCGCGGTCGCCGGCACGCCGAAGAAGCTGACCCTCGAACTGGGCGGGAAGGCGGCGAACATCGTCTTCGATGACGCTCCCGTCGACCAGGCCGTCGAGGGCATCGTCAACGGCATCTTCTTCAACCAGGGCCACGTCTGCTGCGCCGGCAGCCGGCTGCTGGTGCAGGAATCGATCCACGACGAGGTGATCGACCGCCTGAAGAACCGGCTGTCGACGCTGCGGCTCGGCGATCCGCTCGACAAGAACACCGACATCGGCGCGATCAACTCCGCCACTCAACTCGCGCGCATCCGTGAGCTGAGCGACATCGGCGAGGCCGAGGGGGCGGAGCGCTGGACGGCCGACTGCGTCATCCCCGAGAAGGGCTTCTGGTTCGCTCCGACCATCTTCACGGGCGTCGAGGCCTCGCACCGCATCGCCCGGGACGAGGTCTTCGGACCCGTGCTGTCGGTGCTCACGTTCCGCACGCCCGCCGAAGCCATCGCGAAGGCGAATAACACCCCGTACGGTCTCTCCGCCGGCATCTGGTCGGACAAGGGCTCGCGCATCCTCGCCGTCGCCGATCGGCTGCGTGCCGGAGTGGTGTGGGCGAACACCTTCAACCGTTTCGACCCGTCGAGCCCGTTCGGCGGATACAAGGAATCCGGGTACGGCCGCGAGGGCGGCCGGCAGGGACTGACCGCGTACCTGAAGGGAGCCGCAGCATGAGCAGGCGACTGGCTGTGCCGAAGACCTACAAGCTCGCCATCGGGGGCGCGTTTCCGAGGAGCGAGTCCGGCCGCACGTACGAGGTCGTCTCCCCGAAGGGCGCGTTCCTCGCGAACGCTGCGAAGGGTTCGCGCAAGGATGCGAGGGACGCCGTGGTGGCTGCCCGCGCGGCCGTCAAGGGGTGGTCGGGTGCGACCGCATACAACCGAGGACAGGTGCTCTACCGCGTCGCCGAGGTGCTCGAGGGGCGCCGTGCGCAGTTCATCGACGAGATCGTCGCACAGGAGGGCGGCTCGACGGGTGCAGCGCAAGCACAGGTCGACGCCGCGATCGACCTGTGGGTCTGGTACGCGGGCTGGTGCGACAAGTACGCGCAGGTCGCCGGCAACGCGAACCCCGTCGCCGGTCCCTACTTCAACATCTCCGTCCCCGAACCGACCGGCGTCGTGGCGATCATCGCCCCGCAGGATTCGGCGCTGCTCGGACTGGTCTCGGTCGTCGCTCCGGCGCTGGTCCCCGGCAACACCGTCGTCGTGGTGGCCAGCGAGCGGCATCCGCTGTCTGCGATCAGCTTGGCTGAGGTGCTGGCCACGAGCGACCTGCCCGGGGGAGTGGTCAACGTGCTGACGGGGTCGCCGGCCGAGATCGCGCCGTGGCTCGCCTCGCACCAGGACGTCAACGCCCTCGACCTGGCGGGGGCGGGCGAGCTCGATTGGATCGACCTTCAGGTCGCCGCGGCTGACACGCTGAAACGCGTGCTCGCACCGGGCGAGGTCATCGCCTCGCCGGAACGGATCAATGCCTTCACCGAGGTGAAGACGGTCTGGCACACCAAGAGCGTGCTCTGACCGGATTCCGATCCGACGGGCCCGGTCTGCACATCGCGGGCCGGGCCCGTCGCTCTCATGGCCCGAATCGAGTCCGCGCCAATGCGTCCCGGTGTCGGATGCAGCGGTTAGGCTCAGATGACGATCTCTGGATCCCCGCTAGGAGGACGCGCATGGCCCGCATCGGTGAAAGCGCTGACCTGTTCAAATGCTCGTTCTGCGGAAAGAGCCAAAAGCAGGTGCAGCAGCTCATCGCTGGACCCGGAGTGTACATCTGCGACGAGTGCGTCGAACTGTGCAACGAGATCATCGAGGAGCGGATGGCGGAGTCCTCCGCCGAAGGGGCGACCGAATTCGAGCTGCCGAAGCCGCGCGAGATCTTCTCATTCCTCGAGGAGTACGTCGTCGGCCAGGAGCCGGCGAAGCGCGCTCTCGCCGTAGCGGTCTACAACCACTACAAGCGCGTGCGCGCGCACGGAACTCTCCAGACGGCCGAGCAGAAGGCCGAAGAGGTCGAGATCGCGAAGAGCAACATCCTGCTCATCGGCCCAACCGGTTGCGGCAAGACCTATCTCGCGCAGACCCTCGCGAAGCGCCTGAACGTTCCGTTCGCGGTCGCTGACGCCACCGCCCTCACCGAGGCCGGCTACGTCGGCGAAGACGTCGAGAACATCCTCCTCAAGCTCATCCAGGCTGCCGACTACGACGTCAAGCGCGCCGAGCAGGGCATCATCTACATCGACGAGGTCGACAAGATCGCCCGTAAGGCGGAGAACCCCTCCATCACCCGGGACGTCTCGGGCGAGGGCGTGCAGCAGGCGCTGCTGAAGATCATCGAGGGCACCGTCGCGTCGGTTCCCCCTCAGGGCGGTCGCAAGCACCCGCACCAGGAGTTCCTGCAGATCGACACGACGAACGTGCTGTTCATCGTGGCCGGCGCGTTCGCCGGACTCGAAGACATCGTCTCCTCGCGGGTCGGCAAGCACGGCATCGGCTTCGGGGCTCCGCTTCACGACAAGACGAAGGATCTCGACCTCTTCAGCGAGGTGCTCCCGGAAGACCTGCACAAGTTCGGGCTCATCCCCGAATTCATCGGCCGCCTTCCGGTCGTCACGAACGTCTCGCCGCTGGATCAGGCCGCGCTGATGGAGATCCTCACGGGTCCCCGCAACGCCCTCGTCAAGCAGTACCAGCGCATGTTCGAGCTCGACGGCGTTCAGCTCGAGTTCGACGAAGAGGCGCTGCGGTCGATCGCCGATCTCGCGGTCGAGCGCAAGACCGGAGCGCGCGGCCTCCGCGCCATCCTCGAAGACGTGCTGGGCCCGATCATGTTCGAGATCCCCTCGGCAGACGACGTCGCCAAGGTCATCGTCACCCGCGCCGCGGTCGACGAAGGTGCACCGCCCACGATCATCATGGAGCGCAAGCGCAAGAGCGCGTGAGAACGCGCCCCTCGCCCTGGACGATCCTCTCGAGCGAGACCGTCGTCACCGATCGCTGGATCCAGCTGCGGGCGGATCAGTGCGCGGACTCGAGTGGTCGCACGATCGCGCCCTACTACGTGCTGGAGTACAGCGACTGGGTCTCGGTGCTCGCGCTCGACCGCAACGACAACGCGATCGTCGTCGAGGAGTATCGGCACGGAGCTGGAGTCGTCGCGGTGGGCACGATCGGCGGCGGAGTCGAGACGGGGGAGTCAGCGGTGGATGCCGCAGCCAGAGAACTCCTCGAAGAGACCGGATACGAAGCCTCCGAGATGATCGATCTCGGCGCCACCTGGGCGAACTTCGGCACTCATACGAACCGCGTCCACCACTTCCTCGCGCGAGGGTGTTCGCGAGTGGCCGAGCCCTCGCCGGACGAGAACGAGTCGATCTCCGTGCACGTCCTGTCGCCCGACGGGCTGGGCGATCACCTCGGGCAGAGCTACCACCAGCTCACCTGGTACAAGGCCATGGAGTGGCTGGGGCGCTGACGGTGGCGCCCTGAGGGCGCAACGACCAGCCCCTCGGTCATCACGATGGACGCTGCCGTGCCGCCTGGGCTTCCAGGGGCGCACGGGGAGTGAGTTCGGCGATCAGCACGGCTTCCTCGCGGTGGCGCCATTCCTCGTGGCGGCTGAGTCCGAACCCGAACGGCGCGACCGTCGCCGCCAGCGATTCGACGGAATCGAAGCGCTCGTGATCGACCGGGTACGGGGGAGGCGATCCGGGACCGGGGCGACCCCGGTCCCGGAGGAACGTCGCAGTGACCAGGCAACCTTCCTGACGAAGGAGTCGGCGCCATTCCCTGATCGTCGCCGCCATGTCGGGAATCATGTGGAGCGCCGTGACACAGGTGATGAGGTCGATGGACGCGTCCGGGAGGGGAAGAGACGTGGCATCCGCCTCGATCCAGGTGGCGTTCGTGAGCTTCTCGGATGCCACAGCGAGCATGCCCGGCGACAGGTCGGCGCCGATCAGATCCAACCCGGGTGAGCGTCGATCCAGGAACCTGAGCAGGAGACCGGTGCCCGTCCCGACATCGAGAACCGTCTGCACGCCGGTCAGATCAAGGAAGTCCGCGACCGACGCGGCGAGGGCCTGATGCATGGCGCTCTCGTCATAGTTCGCGGCGCGTTCGTCGAAAGCCTCTCGGATCGATTTCAGCAGGTCCTCACTCATCAGGTTTCCAGGCCTCGGCGCTTGAGCAGCGGTGCGATCTCGGCATCCCGCCCGCGGAAGTCCCGATAGGCCGCGAGCGGATCCTTCGATCCGCCGACGCCGAGCAACCGTGAGCGGAAGCGGTCGCCGTTCTCCCGCCTGAGTCCACCGTTCTCCCGAAACCAGTCGACGGTGTCGGCGTCGAGGACCTCGCTCCAGATGTACGAGTAATAGCCGGCACTGTAGCCGCCGGAGAACACGTGCGCGAAGTAGGGCGAGGAGTAGCGGGTGGGAACGGCGGGATCATCCAGTCCGATGTCAGCGAGCGCGTCGGCTTCGAAAGCGGCGACATCGTCGACCGTGTCGGATGCCGAAAGGCGGTGCCATGCTTGATCGAGCCAGGCCGCAGCCAGGTATTCGCTCGTCGCGTGCCCCTGATTGAACGTCTGCGTCGCCCGCAGCCGCTCCACGATCGCAGCACCCAGCTTCTCGCCCGTCTCGTGGTGCCTGGCGTAGTTGTCGAGCACCTCCGGCCAGAGGATCCACATCTCGTTGACCTGGCTCGGGAACTCGACGAAATCGCGAAACACGTTCGTCCCGGCGAAGTGCGGATAGGTGACGGTTGCGAACAGGCCGTGCAGCGCGTGACCGAACTCGTGGAACAGAGTCGTCACCTCATCGAGTGTGAGCAGGGTCGGCTCCCCGTCGGCCGGCTGCGGGACGTTGAGGTTGTTCACGACGACAGGAGCACTCGCGCGAAGGCGGGACTGGCTCACGATGGAGTTCATCCACGCACCGCCGCGCTTTGTGTCGCGGGTATAGAGATCGAGCACGTAGAGACCCACGGCAGCGCCGTCTTCGTTGTGGACCTCGAACACACGTGCCCCCGGGTGATAGGCGGTCAGATCACGGCGTTCGGTGAAGGTCACCCCGTACAGCCTCGTCGCCGCGTAGAACACGCCGTCGTGCAGCACGCGCTCCGCCTCGAACCATGGCCGAAGCGCGCTCGTGTCGATCGCGTAGCGGGCGGACCGGACCAGCTCGGTGTAGTACGCCCAGTCGTGAGCCTCGACCTCGAACGGTTCGGGCTCGGTCTCATCGACGACCGCCTGCAGCGATTGCTTCTCTGCCGCGGCGTTGCGCGCGGCCGGCACGGCGAGCTCGCGCAGCATCCGCTCGACGGCCAGCGGATTGCCTGCCGTCTCATCCGCGGTGACGTACGCCGCGTGCGAATCGTAGCCGAGCAGTGCCGCACGCTCGGCGCGAAGTCGCGCGATCTCGGTGAGCACCGGGCGGTTGTCGTTGCCGTTGTCCCGCGATCCTCGAGCGCGTGATGCGTCGAGAATCCGGCGACGCGACCCACGGTCTCGCAGCTGAGCCAGGTACGGATGACCGGTGAACAGCGGAAGGGGTACGAGGAAGCGTCCCGCAAGCCCCCGCTCGTCGGCGGCACGCGCGGCCGCGGAGATCTCGCCGGCTGCGAGCCCGTCGAGCTCTTCTGCGGTGTCGAACACCACGGCGAGCTCGTTCGTGTCTGCGAGGAGGTTTCGCTCGAAGAGGTTGCTGAGGGTGGACAGTCGCTGATTCAGTTCGGTCAGACGGGCCTTGGCGGCGTCATCGAGTCTCGCTCCGGCGTGCGACATCTCGCGATGGTGGCGCTCGACGAGATACCGCTGCTCCGCGTCGAGCGGCAGCGAGTCCAACTGTGCGTGGACCTGCTGCACTCGCCGGTACAGCTGTCCGTTCAGCGTGATCGCATCCCGGTGCGCTGCCATCAGGGGCGCCAGTTCCGAGTCGACCTCCTGGATCTGCGGCGTCGCATCGGCGGAACTGACGGTGTAGAACACATGAGCGACGCGGTCGAGCAGCTCTCCCGACCGTTCCAGCGCTTCGATTGTGTTCTCGAAAGTCGGCACCGAACGGACCTTGATAATCCGATCGATCTCGCGTCGATGCTCTTCGAACGCGATACGGAACGCGGGAAGGTAATGCTCGTGACGGATTGCGCTGTAGTCCGGAAGGCCGTGGGGGAGATGTGAGGGCAGCAGCAGGGGATTCGTGGCGTCGGTCATCCTTCGAGCCTAGGGGTGCGCCGTTCGCCGCCGAGTGGGACCAGCGCAGCGCCTCGTCTCCGAACCACACCTTGCGAAGAACTCTTGCAAAGCAGCTCTTGCAAAGAAACTCTTGCAAAGAAGTGTTTGCAAAGGTATCGTTGCGTACATGACGAACGACGAGCAGATCCGCACCCTGGATGCCAGCGCGCTGAAGGCGCTGGCCCACCCTCTGCGGGTACGGATCTTCGACCTGCTGAGCGTGCGCGGACCGCAGACCGCGAGCTCGCTGGCGGCTCTGGTCGGCGAGACATCGGGATCCACCAGCTATCACCTCCGGGCACTTGCGGCACACGACCTCATTCGTGAGGTCGAGGGGCGCGGCACGGCACGGGAGCGCTGGTGGGAGCGACCGAAGGGACGCATCGACTTCCCCGGTCCCGACGACACGATGACGCCATCGAACCGCGCGGCCGCACAGATCGTCACCAGCGAGTTCTTCCGGCTGCGACACGAGACGCTCATGGAGTACGTCAATCGCTCCCAAGCCGATGAGCCGGAGGAGTGGCGCGACGCCGGACTGGTGATCACCACCAGCCTGGATATGACCGCCACGCAGGTTGCGCAGCTGCGCGAGGAGTTGAACGCACTCGTCGACAGCGCCATCGCCCGTTTCCGGGGACAGACGGGGCCCGACGTGCGTCGGATCTCGCTGCGAACCGAGATCTTCGACCTGCCGAGCACCGCGAAGACGAAGACAGCGGAGGGATCGTCCGAATCCCTCGCGACGGAATCGGAGGAATCATGACCAGCGTCACTGTGCACATCACCGCGCCGACCCCGGTGGAGCTCGGCGTCCTTCGCGTGGCCCATCGGCTCACCGCCTTCGTCGAGCAGCGGGTGGAGCGACGAGCCGAACGGCGCCTCATCGCCCTGGACCTGCTCCGCCAACAGCAGACGAGCCGGCACGACCCGCACGCTGTCGATCACGCGCTGGCGCAGCTGGGCCTGCCGGAGCGCTGACCGGGCGACAGTGCTCAGTCCTCGAACGGGCGCGCCACCACCTCGCCCGACGAGGTCTGCAGCACTTCCCATCCGGCGTCGAGTTCGGCTGTCGCGCGGCCTTCGAGCCACGTCAGTGTCCAGTGTCCGCTGAGCCCTCTGGCCTCGACCGCTGCGATGGCGGGGCGCAGGAGCGCAGGCACGGAGGCGGGTGGTTCGGCGCCGGTCGCCCATCGGGTGCCGAGTTGCATCAGGGCTCCTCCGCCGGTGCGAGCTCGATCGCCGTGACGGCGAAGTCCGCGGCCTCGGTGAATTCCAGATCGACGATCCGGCCGACGGCCCGCAGGTCGTCGGCGGCGGCGCGCAGCGCATCGAGCTTCGCCGCCGGCGCGGCGATGGCCGCGCGGGACACCGGCGTCTTCTGCGAAGCCTTCGCCTCCGTCTTCGCCCTCCGGATGCCGATGAGCGCCTCGCTCGCGGCGCTCAGCACGGCGGGGTCACCATCGATCCCCAGGGGATCCGGCCATGCGGCGGTGTGCACCGAGCCCTCCTCGAACCACGACCACGCCTCCTCCGTGGCGAAGGACAGCACCGGTGCGAGCAGCCGCAGCAGCGACGACAACGCCAGACGCAGGGCGAGGGCCGCAGAGGCCTGTCCGACGTCGGCCTGGTTGTATGCGCGCTCCTTCACGAGCTCCAGGTAGTCGTCGCAGAAAGTCCAGAAGAACGCCTCCGTCACTTCGAGCGCACGTGCCTGGTCGTAGTTCTCGAACGCCTTCGTCGCGTCGCGGATCACGCCGTCGAGCGCCGTCAGCATCGACGCATCCAGCGCGTGCGTGACCTGAGCGCCTTCGGGAACCGGGAACGACAGCACGAACTTGGCGGCGTTGAGCACCTTGATGGCAAGGCGGCGGCCGATCTTCACCTGCGTGGGATTCTGCGGGTCGAAGGCGGCGTCCATACCGAGACGGCTGGATGCAGCCCAATAGCGCACGGCGTCGGATCCGTGACTTGCGAGGATGTCTGCGGGGGTGACCACGTTGCCCTTGGACTTCGACATCTTCTTGCGGTCGGGGTCGACGATGAAGCCACTGATTGCGGCATTGCGCCACGGCGCACGGCCGTCTTCGAGAGTCGAGCGGAGCATGGTCGAGAAGAGCCAGGTCCGGATGATGTCCTGCCCCTGCGGTCGCAGGTCGAAGGGAGCGGTGAGGTTCCACAGTTCCTCGTCGCGCTGCCAGCCGGCCGCGAGCTGAGGGGTGAGTGAAGAGGTCGCCCACGTGTCGAGGATGTCGGCCTCGGCATCGAACCCGCCGGGCGCCCCGCGCTGGTCCTCGGTGTAGCCGGCCGGCGCATCGATGGTCGGGTCGATGGGAAGGGCTGCCGCGTCGGGCACGAGCACGCGGTCGTAGTCACGGTCGCCGTTCTCATCCAGCGCGTACCAGAGTGGGATCGGCACGCCGAAGAACCGCTGGCGCGACACCAGCCAGTCGCCCGTGAGACCTCCCACCCAGTTCTCGTAGCGAACCCGCATGAAGTCGGGGTGCCAGGACAGCTCCTTGCCGCGGCCGATGAGCTCGTCGCGCAGGTGCCCGTCGCGCGCACCGTTGCGGATATACCACTGGCGGGTGGAGACGATCTCGAGCGGACGGTCGCCCTTCTCGAAGAACTTCACGGCATGGTTGAAAGGCTTGCCGACAGCGGTCATGTCGCCGGTCTCCTGCAGCTTCTCCACGATCGCCTTGCGCGCGCTGAACACCGTCTTACCCGCGAGGTTGTCGGCATACCAGGAGGCGGCGTCCTGATCGGCGACGGACGACGGTGCCGACGGGAGAAAGCGGCCGTCGAGACCGATCGTGGTCATGTTCGGCAGGTGCTCGCCCCCGGCCGTGCGCAGCTCCCGCCACCAGATGATGTCGGTCACGTCGCCGAAGGTGCAGACCATGGCGGCACCGGTGCCCTTGTCGGGCTGAGCGAGGTGATGCCCGTGGATCTCGATCTCGGCACCGAAGAACGGAGTCTTCACCTTCGTGCCGATGAGGTGTTTGTGAGGCCCGTCCGGGTGCGTCACGATCGCGATGCAGGCCGGCAGCAGCTCTGGCCGCGTCGTGTCGACGGCGATCGAACCGGAGCCGTCCGCGAACGGGAACGCGATGGTGTGGAACGCCGCCTGCTGGTCGCGGTCCTCGAGCTCCGCCTGGGCGATCGCGGAGCGGAAGTCGATGTCCCACAGCGTCGGAGCCAATGCCTGGTACGCCTCACCACGCTCGATGTTGCGCAGGAAGGCGAGCTGGCTCTGCCGGATCGCGTCGTCCGAGATCGTGCGATACGTCTGGGTCCAGTCGACGCTCAACCCGAGCTGGCGGAACAGCGCTTCGAACTGCTTCTCGTCTTCGACGGTCAGGCGCTCGCACAGTTCGATGAAGTTGCGCCGGCTGATCGGCACCTGGTCGGCGGCTCGGCTGGACTTGTTGTCGCCGCCTTCGAACGGGGGAGTGAAGTCGGTATCGTACGGCAGCGAGGGGTCGCAGCGCACGCCGTAGTAGTTCTGCACACGGCGCTCGGTCGGCAGGCCGTTGTCGTCCCACCCCATCGGGTAGAACACCGTCTTCCCGCGCATCCGCTCGAAGCGGGCCTTCACATCGGTGTGGGTGTAGGAGAAGACGTGACCGATGTGCAGGCTTCCGGATGCCGTCGGGGGCGGCGTGTCGATCGAGTAGACGCCCTCGCGTCCCACGGCGGCGGCGCGGACGCGGTCGAACAGATACGTGCCCTGCTCCGACCATGCGGAGTCCCACTTCGCTTCGAGGCCTTCGAGTGCGGGCTTGTCGGGAATCTGGCCGAGCGCCGGTTCGGAAGCAGGCATGGAGGTCTCCTCAAGCGATGTATGCGGCACTGTGTGAGCGTGCCTGAGTGTGGTTGGTGCGCCCAGTCTAACCGGCGGCCGCCACGAGCGGCGGTGACGTCACGAGGAGGTGAGCTCTTCGCGGATCAGGTCGCCGATGTCTCGCATCGCGGCGAGGACGGCATCGCGGCCGTCTTCACCGCGGTTCCAGTTCGCGAGAACCGCGTACGCGATGCGGCGGGTCGGCGACATGACGACTCCCACGTCGGCGCGGACGGTGGACATCGTGCCCGTCTTGTTCCACAGCCAGACCCCGCGATCGTACGCGTAGTGCGCCAGGGGGTCGAGTCCGAAGGCCGAGGCGACCATCGACAGGTCCATTCCGGCGCCCAGCCAGCGCTGCAGAGTATCCGCGGATGATGCGCTGAGATCCTCGGCGCGCACAAGCCGCGAGACGAATCGGACCAACTCCTCCGCTGTCCCGTGCGAGAGGGTGGGCGCGGCGCCGGGCGGACGCGGCCACCGGACGATGTCGTCGAGTCCGGAAGCCGTGTAGCCCAGCGAGCGCGTGTGGTCCTGAACGACCGGCAGGCCGACGACCCGGCACAGGGTGTTGGTGGCTGCGTTGTCGCTGACCGCACCGATGAGAGCTGCGATGTCGTACAGCGACAACTCGCTCGCCTGGAGCAGGTACCACAGCCCAGAGTCGTCCATCCATTCCACCGGTCGGCGCGCGACACGTTCCTCGAGGGAGCGGGTGCCGGCGTCGACCTCGGTGAGCAGGCGGTGAAGGAGGAAGATCTTGCCGACGCTGGCCGTGTTCATCACCGCATCGGGATCGTGGCGGAGCAGCACCCGACCGGAGTCGACGTCGGTCACGAGGATCGACCAGCGGGTGCCGAGGGCCGAAGGCGGGTCGAAGGTGCCCCAGCCGCTCATTTGTCGCCTTCGTGGCGCGGCCGCCCCGTCACATGCGCGCGGATGTGCTCACCGATTGCCCGCATGGCGTCGGTGACAGAAGCGCGCAGGTCCACCGGCGACCGCTTCCAGTTCGCGGCGACGGCGTACGCGACCGCGGCGGCCGAGCCGCTGAGGTGTCCGACGTCGACCCGAGCGAACCCGACGCTGCCGGTCTTGTGCCGGAGGGTCATGCCCTGATACTCGGCCTCGGCATGTGCGAGCGGATCGAGCAGGAACGCGTCGGCGACCATCGATGTGTCGACGTCTGCGCTCAGCCACGACAGCACCCGGGCCGAGATCCCCGGCGAGAAAGCCTCGCCGGCGCCGAGGCGCCGCATCAGATCGGCGAGTTCCGCCGCCGTCCCGTAGGAGGGAGTCCAGGGCAGGTCGGGCGTACGCTCGTTGCGGATGTAGTCGTGCAGCGATGTCTGCTCGTAGCCGAGCGCCGGTGCCACCGCGCGCACGGCGTCGAGACCGCATCGATGGATGAGGGCGTTCGTGGCGAGGTTGTCGCTGACCGCGCCGACGAGGAGAGCCGCATCCTCGATGCAGACGTTCTGATTCTTCATCCGGTACAGCAGCCCGGAGTCCTCGACGCGATGCTCTTCCGGGATCACGATGCTCTCGTCTGCGACAAGAGTTCCCTCCTCCAGGCGACGCGCCACCTCGATCAGCAGGAAGATCTTGCCGATGCTCGCCGTCTCGCACTGCACATGAGGTCCGTGCTCCGCGAGCACGCGGCCGTCGACGGCGTCGACGATGCGCACCGACCATGTCGCGCGCGAATCCAGCGGGGGCAGCGTGATCACGCCGGGACTCCGACGGTCAGGAGAGGTTGCTCACCGGTCGCATCGAGCACACCGTCGACTCCCAGCGGGATGCTGAGCGCGTCGGGATCGTGACCGAATCCCTGCTCCCACAGGACCGGGATGCCGGCATCACCCAGTTCCTCCTGCATGAGGGCCCTCACGAGTGCGGGGTCACCGCACTCGTGCCACGAACCCAGCACGATGCCCGCGGCGGCAGAAAGTCGTCCCGCCCGACGCAATTGCGTCAGGTAGCCGTCCAGGCGATACGGCTCCTCGGTGATGTCCTCGAGGAAGAGGATGCCGCCGGCGGGCGATGCCGACTCCGGCGCGCCGACGGCGGCTGCGAGCAGGCTCAGGTTCCCTCCGCCGAATCGCCCGACCGCGCGGCCGGGAGCCATCACCTCTGTCTTCGGACCGATCAGAGCACGACCACGCCACGGTTCGAACAGCCAGCGATGGACGTCGTCGCGGATCGCGGTGGAGTCGCGGAAGACGTTGGTGCCCGCCATCGGGCAGAACAGCGTCGGTACATCGATGTGGGCGCGAACCGCCTCATGAAGGGCCGTGACGTCGGACGACCCGGTCAGCAGCTTCGGACGCCCGTCCCGGCGCCGAGCCGCCGACCGCATCCGCGTCCAGTCGATCCCGTCCAGCAGACGCAGTGCGCCGTACCCGCCGCGCACCGTGACGACGGCATCCACGTCGGGATCGAGCCAGGCTGCCACGAGATCCGCTCGCCGATCGTCGTCGGGGCCCGCGAGGTAGGAGGCACGCGGATGGGGGGTGAGGACGTGCGCGCCGACCTTCACCCGCAGCCCCCAGTCCTCGTAGTACCCGATCGCGCGTTGCAGGCTCTCTTCGTTTCCGGGGCCTGCGGGAGAGACGAGCGCCACGGTGTCGCCCGGTCGCAGCGGCGCGGTGTCGAGGTACGCCTCGAGTTCCGGTGCGCTCACACCGACCGCTCCTCGATGCGCGGGGCCGCGGCCAGCAGCTGCCGCGTGTACTCGTGCTGCGGGTCGAGCAGGATTTTCTCGGTGCTGCCGCGCTCCACGATCTCGCCGTGGTACATCACTGCGACGCTGTCGGCGATGTTCCACGCCAGACCGAGGTCGTGCGTGATGACCAGCGCCGAGAGCCCCAGCCGACGGCGAAGAGACAGCAGCAGCCCCAGGATCTCGCCGCGCACGGAGGCGTCGAGCGAAGCGACGGGTTCATCGGCGATCAGCATCTGCGGTGAGACGGCCAGCGCACCGGCGATGACGACGCGCTGACGCTGTCCACCGCTGAGCTCCTGCGGGATCGCGGCGAAGTATCGCTCTGGAGGGGTCAGTTCCGCCTCGGCGAGGCTCTGGGTCACCCGCTCGCGTTCGTCGCCGGGATACCGCTGCACCCGCAAGCCCTCGGCGACCGACTCATACACGCTGTGCTTCGGGTTCAGCGCCGCCCATGGATCCTGAAGCACCAGCTGCACGTGCGAGCGGAAGTCGGCCAGCGCGCGGCCCTTGGCCGGGATCCGGGCGCCTGCGAAGAGGATCTCCGACCCCGGGTCGGTCGGCTGCAGTCCCATGAGCGCACGGGCGAGGGTCGACTTTCCGGACCCCGACTGTCCGACGAGCGCCACGATCTCGCCGCGGTGCACCGCGAGATCCACGTCTCGCACTGCGCGCACCGTCTGGCCGCCGCTGCGATACGTGACCGAGAGATTGCGGGCCTCGAGCAGCACCTCATCGCTTCTCGGGGACTCTGGCACCTCGTCGGCGTCTCGTCCGTGCCGGGTGACCGGCGCCAGCCGTGAGGCCGGGTCACCGATGGTCGGGAAGGCGTCCGCCAGTTGCTGCGTATATGGTTCGGCCGGCGCGGTGCAGATCGTGTAGGCGTCTCCCACCTCGACGAGGTCACCGTCGCGCATGATGGCGATCCGGTCGCACGCCGTGGCGAGCACCGACAGATCATGACTGATCATCAGCATCGAGATGCCGCGCTCCGAGACCAGGCGCGAGATCATGTCGAGGATCTGCTTCTGCACGATCACGTCGAGCGCGGTGGTCGGCTCGTCGGCGATGATGATCTCGGGGTCGCACGCCAGGGCCATCGCGATCATCACGCGCTGCTTCTGCCCGCCGGAGAGTTCGTGCGGATAGGAGTCGAATTTGTGCGCCGGCAGGTCCACCACCGCGAGCAGTTCCAGTGCTCGGGCCTTGCGCGCCTTCTCGGTGCGCCATTCGTCCGCGACATGCAGCTCGAGTGCTTCGACGATCTGCCAACCCACGGTCCGCACCGGGTTCAACGAGTGCATCGCCCCCTGGAACACGATCGACGTCTGCGCCCAGCGGACCGCGCGCAGTCGGCCGAAAGACAGGTCTGCGACGTCCTCGTCGCCGAGCATGACCCGTCCGGTCAGTGTGGCGTTGCGGGGCAGCAGCCGCAGCACGCTCATGGCGAGCGTGGACTTGCCCGAGCCTGACTCACCCGCGATCCCGAGCGTGCCTCCGGCGGGCAGCGTGAGCGACACGTTGCGTACGGCGGTGATCTCGTCGCGCTCGGAGCGGACCGCGCGGGCCGACGCGGTGGTCCGGTAGGTGATCGAAACGTCGTCGAAGACGAGGTCGGGCATCAACGGCTCCTCAGGTTCGGGTTCGTGATGTTCTCGATCGCTCGACCCATCAGCGTGAAGGCCAGCACGACGAGGACGATCGCGACGCCGGGCGCGAGGACGTACCACCAGTAGCCGCTCGTCGCAGCCGACACGTCCATGGCGTTCTTGAGGATCGACCCCCATGACTGCAGCGTCGTGTCGCCGAGCCCGAGGAAGGCAAGCGTGGACTCGGCGATGATGGCCGAACCGACGGTGAGCGTCGTGTTCGCCATCACCAGTGGCAGCACGCCCGGGAGAAGGTGCTTCACGATGATGTGCCAGTGTCCGGCTCCCAGAGCGCGTGAACGCTCGATGTAGTCACGTGACTCCACCGACAGGGTCTGCGCGCGGACGACGCGGGCTGTGCCCGCCCACGACGTGAGACCGATCGCGATGATGATCGTCCATACCCCCCGGCTCAGCACGGAGGAGAGGACGATCGCGAGGATCAACGACGGCAGCACGAGGAAGAAGTCGATGACCCGCATCATGAGGGCACCCGTGAAGCCGGTGAAGTGCCCGGCCGAGATCCCGACGAGTGTGCCGATCAGCATCGACATCGCCGTCGCGGCGAGGCCCACGAGCAGGGAGACGCGGGCCCCCCACACCATACGCACCCAGAGTTCGCGCCCCTGATGGTCGGTGCCGAGCGGATGCTCCCAGGACGGGGGAGCGAAGCGCTGAACGTCGACGAGCTTCGTCACATCCAGCATCCGCTCCGGCGCGATCACCGGTGCCCCGATCGCGATCACGGCGACGATCGCGAGGAAGATGAGGCCGATCATGCCGGCGCGGTGGCCGACGAACTGTCGGCAGAATTCGGCGAAGGCGACGCTGCGGCGATGCCAGGCCATGGCACGCGGCGAGCGGAGGCCGGGGGACGTGGAGGTCATGCGCGCCTCACCCTCGGATCGAGCTGGCGGTAGATGAGATCGGCGATGAGATTCATCACGATGATGATCGCCGAGAAGACGACGAAGGTGCCCTGCAGGAGCGGCAGATCGGGCCCCGAGATCGCTTCGAAGGTGAGCTTGCCGAGCCCCGGCCATGAGAAGACGGTCTCGACCGTCACCGCACCGGCGATGAGGCCCCCGATGTGCATGAAGACGAGCGTGACCGTCGGAAGGAGGGCGTTCGGCACCGCGTGGCGACGGCGGACGAGGTCTTCGCGCAGGCCCTTGGCGCGCGCGGTGGTGAGGTAGTCGCCACCCATCTCCTCGAGCAGCGAGCTGCGCATGATCATGAGGTACTGCGCGTAGACCACCGCCACCATCGTGATCACCGGCAGCACCATGTGCGAGATCACATCCAGGACGATGCCGACGGTGTCATCCGGAGGATTCGGTGACACCATGCCGCCGGTCGGGAACCAGTGCAGCGTTCCGCCGAACACCATGAGCAGGATCAGCGCGAGCCAGAAGGTCGGCACCGACCAGAAGACCAGCGACGTGCCGGAGACGATCCGGTCGAACGTCGAGCCGTGCTTCCACGCCGCCTTCTGGCCGAGCCACAGTCCGAGAGCGATCGCGAGGACCGCGGCGGTGCCGGTGAGCAGGATCGTGTTCCAGAAGTACTGGCCGATGAGGTCGGACACCGAGGTGCGGTAGACGTAGCTCGTGCCGAAGTTCAAGGTGAAGACGTTGCCGAGGTAGTCGGAGAACTGTTGCCACAGGGGGCGGTCGAGTCCGAGCTGTTCGCGCAGCTGCTGCGCCTGCTCCGCACTCATGCCTCGCTCTCGGGCGATGGAGGCCACCGGATCGCCGGGCAGGATCTTGAAGGCGAAGAACCCCAGCAGGATGACCATCGCCATGCTGATGGCGGCGCCGCCGAGTTTCACCCCCAGGTAGCGCAGGGCGCTGATGTCCCTGGGCTGCTCCTCGGCCGCCGCGCTCGTGGCGATGGCGGAGGTGGACGGGGGGACCGCGTTGGTCATGGGGTCTCCTTCGACGGCGGAGCGAAGACGCCGTGACCGGCCGCCGAGCGCCCGGTCACGGCGTCTTCGCGGGGAATCACTCGACGTCGGCCATGTTGCGACGGCGGACGAGGAAGAAGACCAGACCGCCGACGAGGATGACGCCGACGATGACGCCGCCGATGATGAGACCCGTGTTCGTGCCGGTGCCGCCTTCGGTCGCTCCCTCGACGGGCTCGACCGTGAGGTAGCCCCAATAGCCGGCCTGGTTCGCGATGATGCCGGTGTCCTTCGGCTGCAGAGTGAATCCCGTGAAGCGGTCCGAGCGGTACGCCTCGAGCGAGTTGGCGTACCAGGTGGCCACCTGAGCCGTGTCGGTGTAGTTGAGCGCGAGCATCTCCTGCACGATCTCCTGCCGCTTCTCCTCGTCGAGCTCTGACCGCTGCTCGGCGTAGAGTTCGTCGAACTCGGGGTTGCAGTATCCGTCCTGCGTGGTGCCGCCGGAGCCGTCCGTGGAGGTCGGCAGGTTGAAGCACGTGTTGATGCCGAGCTGATAGTCAGGGTCGGGGTTCACGGACCAGCCGCTGAAGTACAGGTCGTAGTCGCCGCTGACGGCCTTGGCGCTGATCGTGTCGGAGTCGGTCGATTCGACGGTGATCTGGATGCCGATGTCCTTCATCCACGGGACGAAGAAGTCCGAGATGGACTGCTCGTTCGAGTCTTCGGCATCGATGAGCAGCCGGAGCGCGAGCTTCTGACCGTCCTTCTCGCGGATGCCGTCGGCGCCGGGGGTCCAGCCTGCGTCGTCGAGCTTCGCCTTCGCGGCGTCGGGATCGAACGGCATGATCGCCGGGTGGTCCTCGGGGAGGTGCCATTTCGGGAACGAAGCGGGGATGAAGCTCGTCGCCAGCGTGCCCTCTCCGGCGAGCACCTTGTCGAGGAGGGTCTCGATGTCGGTGCCGAGCCGGATCGCCTGGCGGACGTTGACATCCTTCAGCGCTTCGCTGCCCGTGCCGTACGGCTCGTTCTCGCGCGTCTGCTGACCGAGGTTGATGCTGAGGGAGTGGAAGCGCCGCCCCTCGCCCGAGTGCGTCGTGACGCCTTCGACGTTCTGCAGTGCGTCGAACTGCGTCGGCGTGAGGCCCGTGACGAGGTCGACGTCACCAGCCTTGAGTGCCTGCACCTGGGCGTCCGAGTTCGTGTAGTAGACGTACTGGATGCCGTCGATCTTGGGTGCGCCGCGCCAGAACTCCTCATTCGCCTCGAGTTCGATCGACTGGTTGGCGGCATAGCTCTTCAGAAGGAACGGGCCGGAGCCGACGACGTCGGTGTCGTTCGCAAAGGTGGTCGGGTCCTCGACCTCCTCCCAGATGTGCTTCGGCACGATGGGGATCTCGGAACCCGGGTTCGGAGCCTGCGGGGTCTTCAGTTTGATGACGACCGTCTTGTCATCCGGCGCCTCGACGGTGTCGAAGTTCGAGACCAGGTTGCCGTTGGCGGTTCCCAGCGCCGGAACGGTCATCATCTGGTCGTAGGTGAACTTCACGTCGGCCGAGGTGATCGGCTCGCCGTCCGACCAGACGAGGTCGTCCTGCAGGGTGAACGTCCAGGTGCGTCCTCCGTCGCTGGCTTCCCAGCTGTCGGCAAGGCCCTTGGTGGGGGAGCCGTCCTCGGCGTCGTTCTGGACGAGCGACTCGTAGACATAGCGGATGATGTTGGTCGGTGTGAGATAGATCGAGATGAACGGGTTGAACGTGTCGACGAACCCCGAGGTCGCGATGCGAAGCGTCGTGGTGTCGGCGTCCTCGGCGGGAGCGGTGGACGCGGCTCCGACGGCCTGGGCCTGTGCGGCACCGGCCGGGCCGCCGATGAGCAGCGCGGAGGCGAGTGCGGCCGCGGTCAGGCAGCGCGCGGTTCGAGAGCGGGGGGCAGAGCGCATGAATCGAGTCCCTTCGAGCGCCGCCCGATTTCCACGGTGAAGTCGGGTCGGTGGGGTCTATGCAAGCGGAAGTCGGCCTCCAGGTCAAGACATCTGATGCGTATCGGCTCGAGAAATCTCCGTGGGTGCCGCCCACACCGTGTCGTTCCGCGGATGCTGAACAGAGATGGCAGATTGCGGACGCGGCGCGATTGCGGGGGAAACGGGCGTGACTCGCTACCGACGAGTGATCAGATCGGATGCGATCCGACACGAATGGCCGCGTCAAGCGGGCGAGGATGCGTAACGTATCCTCGCGAAACTGTCGATGCTCAGCTTTCGCCGAGTCTCAGCAGTGCGCTCAGGAGCTCGACACGCTTCATCAGCGATGACAGCAGAAAGTGCTCGTCCGTGGAGTGCGCGCCTGCCCCCTGCGGCCCGAAACCGTCGACGGTCGGGATGCCGAGGCTGCCGAGCAGGTTGGTGTCACCCGCGCCGGCGGCCGGGCGTCCCTCGATGTGCTGGCCGAGGTCGGACGCTGCGGCAGAGATGCTCCGCAGCAGCGCCTCGTCGCCGGCGGATGCCAGCCATGCGGGTCGTGAGCTGAGCACCTCTGCGTGGACGACGGCGCCGTCTCGCAGGGGAGTGAGACCCGCGAGGTCGGCGAGTACGATCCGCTCCGTCTGCGGATCCGTGAACCGCAGCCCGAGTTCAGCCTCAGCGCGCGCCGCCACGACGTTGGTTCTCGAGCCGCCGCTGACCGTGCCGGTGTTGCACAGGACGGGGCCGGGCAGGGCGTCGCTGGCCGTGATGGCTCGGACGCGGATCAGCTGATCGACGAGTTCGTCCACCGCTGAGATGCCGTTCTCCGGGTCGAGCGCTGCGTGCGCCGCGCGACCGGTCACGCTCAGGCGCACCCGCGTGCTGCCGCGACGGCCGACCTTGAACGCACCGTCCGGATGCGGCGATTCGAAGCCGAGGACCGCCGCGGCGCCCAGGGCGCTCTCGCGCAAGAGGGGTGTCGATTCCGGCGAGCCGACCTCTTCATCGCAGACGAGAACGACCCGCACTGCGCGTCGTTCCGCCACCGGCAGGGGTCGTATTCGCGTCAGCGCGAGCAGCATGACGACGATCCCGGCCTTCATGTCGAACGCCCCCGGCCCCCTCACGACGTCGCCGGAGACGGACCAGGGCACGGCGCCCGTGAGCGAACCCGTCGGCCAGACGGTATCGGTGTGGCCGACGAGCAGCCAGGGATCGCCGGCGCCGGCGATGTCGGCCACGAGGTGGATGCCGGCATCGGTCCGCGTACGCTCCACGGACGCCCCGGCGGCGGCGAAGTGCTCTGCGAGAAGATCGCTGATCCGGACGCTCGCCGCCGCGTCGTAGCTGGGTGTTTCGATGTGCACGAGCTCTCGAACCAATGCGAGCGCGTCGCTCGAGGAGGGAGCAGATCCGGGTGCGGAGCGACGGTGGTTCACAGTTACGAACCGTATCCAGCTCTTGATTGCCCCGCAAGACGCCGATAACATCACTCGCAACGTGACGATCCACCAATTTTAGGAAACGTATCGTGCCCCACTCCCTGGTGGAATCCGCCGCCGGCGTCGGATTCAGCTGCCGGCAGCTGACCGCGTACTCCGAATTCCGCGACGCTGCCGCGCTCTACACGAGGGTGTTCGAGTACACCGACCGCGACTATTCGCTCAACCCGAATCTGCTGAGTGCCCTCGCCCGCAACGGCGGCTCCGCCGTCGGTGCGTTCGCGCCGGACGGTGCACTCATCGGCTTCGCCTACGGATTCGCAGGCCGCGACGCCCGCGGCGAGGACTTCCACTATTCGCAGGCGGCCGCGGTGGATCCCGCTCATCAGGGCCGTGGTGTCGGGCATGCCCTCAAGTTCGCACAGCGCGACATCGCACGCCGCTGGGGGCAGCGATCCATGAGATGGACGTTCGATCCCCTGATCGCACGCAACGCGCACTTCAACCTCAGCTCCCTGGGAGCGGTCGGGATCGCCTTCGAACCGGACTACTACGGCCGGCCCGACACCGACCGGCTCGTGGTCTCCTGGGATCTGAGCGAGACGGCCGACCCTTACCGCGCCGTCCGGGAAGCCCGGCCGCCGGTGCTGACCCGCACCGACTGGGGAACGTCGACCGCGACGGACGCCGCGCGCTGGATCGCTCTGCCTGCCGCGGTTGCGTCGGAGGAGAGGTCCTCGGTGCGCGCGGCCGTCGGACAGGCCCTCGCCGCGTCTCTCCACGACGGCCTGGTGTTCGTGGCCGCGATGCGCGTCGATGAGGAGACTGCCGCGTACCTCGCTGTTCCCCGGGAGAGGAAGCCATGACCGACGAGACCCATCTGGATCGCGACCTGGTGTCGCCGGGAGACCGGTACGGCGAACGCATCCGCACCAACCTCTCCGCGGAGAGCATCCAGGCACGGATCATCGATGCCGAGCAGCGCTCGCTCGCCAGGACCTTCGAGGAGCTCAGCGGATCAGGCCAGGTGCCGCGGGCAGCGGCGTCCATCCTCGGGGCCAGGCGCCGGTACATCGCCGGCGAGGGCAAGGCGTCGGCATACGCTCAGCTTCTCAACGCCGATCTGTCGGCCACGCTCTCCAACGTCTTCCTCGTGGACGGCCATGCCCTGCAGCCGCTGACCGTGCTGACGGATGTGCGGGCATCCGACGTGCTCATCGTGTTCTCGCTGCGTCGCTACCGCGAGGAGACGGTTCGCCTCGGACGCCTGTTCCGCGAGGCGGGGGGTGAGCTCGTCGTCATCACCGACAGCGAGGATGCACCGCTCGCCCCGATCGCGACGACTCTGATCCGCGTCCACACCGGATCCGCAAGCTACGCGGACTCTCCGACGCCGGTGGCAGCTGTCTGCCACCTGCTGAGTACGCTGACGACCGCGAGCGCGAAGGGCGCCCGGCGCAGGCTCGCTGAACGCGACCGCCTGGTCGCTCGCCTGGGCCTGTACGCACCCGACGGGGCGAAGCGGCAGCGGAGCACCGGCGAGGACGCATGAAGATCGCCAGAGTGCGGCTGTTCGCCCTGCGCCTGCCGCTGTTGCACAGCTTTGAGACCAGTTCCCATCGCAAGTCGAGTCTCGAGCACATCCTCGTCGAGATCACCGAGGCGGACGGCCGCGTGGGCTGGGGTGAGATCGCATCGCCCAGCGAACCCTTCTACGGGGCGGAGACGACCGCCACCGCGTGGGAGGTGGCCACCGGTCATCTCGCCCCCATGCTGCTCGGGCACGAGGGCGAAGACCCACCGGAGATGGAAGCCGCATGGGGGCGGGTTCGCGGCAACGAGTTCGCGAAGGCCGGCTTCTCCAGCGCGCTCTGGGATCTGTTCGCCCGCTCTCAGGGGATCGCCCTGGCGGATGCACTCGGCGGAACCCGGGAAGAGGTGGTCGCGGGAGTCTCCCTGGGGATCGAGCCGTCGATCGATGATCTGCTCGCGCAGGTGGAGCGTCAGACGGCGGCCGGCTACCCGCGCATCAAGCTCAAGATCGCGCCGGGCTGGGACATCGAGCCGGTTCGAGCGGTTCGCTCCGCATACCCCGACCTCGAGCTGCATGTCGATGCGAACGGCGCCTACCCGGACGAGGATGCATCGGCCGCGGTGTTCCTGGCGCTGGATCGGGAGGACCTGACGATGATCGAGCAGCCCTTCGCACCGCGGGACTTCGTCGCCCACGCGAGGCTGCAGCAGCGGATCGCGACGGCGGTGTGCCTGGACGAGTCGATCGTCGACCTGGGCGACCTGCGCACGATGATCACCCTCGCGGCGGGCCGCATCCTCAACATCAAGGTATCGCGCATGGGAGGCCTGACCATCGCGCGAGCGGCGCACGACCTCGCGGCCGACGCCGGTGTCCCGGTGTGGTGCGGCGGCATGCACGAGTTCGGCATCGGGCGTGCGGCGAACGTGGCGATCTCGTCCCTGCCGAATTTCCTGCTTCCCTCCGATGTGTCCGGGTCTGACAAGTACTACGCCGATGACATCGTGGATCCGGCCGTCGTGGCAGTGGAAGGACGGGTACGTGTGCCGCGCGCGCCAGGAATCGGACACGAAGTTCTCGTCGACACGATCATCCATGACGCCTCGCGGACCTTCGACTCCGCGACGATGGGGGAGCAGGCCCGCTCGATGGCGGCGAGAGTCTGACACGCCGACGATGCAGGGAAGGCACGAGATGGACAGCGCGCGCAGGCGGATCTCCGACCCGGCGGTGATCGACGGCCACAACGACCTCGCCTGGGCGAGCCGGCTCGGGCTCGGCTACGACGTCGAGGCGCTCGCCGGGTCTGTTCCCGAGCTGCACACCGACATCCCGCGCCTCGAGGCGGGGGGAGTGGCAGGGCAGTTCTGGTCGGTGTGGGTCGATTCCGTGCTCGAGGGTGCCGAACAGGTGGTGGCGACTCTGGAGCAGATCGATTTCGTCCAGCGTCTGATCGATGCCCATCCGTCGAGGCTCGCATTCGCGCGCACCGCGGCGGACGCCCGCCGGGCGATCGCCGACGGCCGGATCGCGTCGTTCATCGGTATCGAGGGGGGAGATCAGCTCGGCGGATCGCTCGCGGTGCTCCGGCAGTTCGCACGCCTCGGAGCGCGCTACATGACACTCACCTGGTCGCACACCATCGCATGGGCGGACTCCGCCACCGGCGAGAACAGACACGGTGGCCTGAGCGACTTCGGACGCGAGGTCGTGCGCGAGATGAATCGCATCGGCGTCCTCGTCGATCTCGCCCACGTGGCGCCGACCACGATGCGTGCGGCTCTCGAGGAGACCACTCGTCCCGTGGTGGTGAGTCATTCCGGCGCGCTGGCTCTGTGCGATCATCCTCGCAACGTGCCGGACGACGTCCTCGAAGCCATCGGCGCCCAGGGCGGCGTCGTGATGGCGGCTTTCGTGCCGACCTTCCTGTCACAGGCGAGGCGCGACTGGTGGCAGGCAGGACAGGAAGGGCAACCACCGCCCGTCGGCATCGCGGATGCCGCGGATCACCTCGACCACATCCGCGACGTCGCGGGAATCGCGGCGGTGGGCATCGGCGGTGACTACGACGGCACCGACGAGATGCCTGAAGGCCTCGAAGACGTCTCGTGCTATCCCGCGCTGTTCGCCGAGCTCCGCCGCAGAGGCTGGTCCGACGACGACCTCGCCGCGACCGCGCACGGCAACATCCTGCGTGTGCTGGAAGCGTCGGATGCCGACCACATCGCCTTCCTCGACGGGCTGGCGCCGGCCCCGACCGCTGCGGCCCTCGTTCCGGCTGTCGACACGACGCAGCGGGAGCGGACGCGATGACGGCGCGCGTGCTGGTGGTGCTCAACTCCCGGTCATCGGGGCCTCGACGGCTGGCCGGCTGGCTCGAGGAGCGCGGCGTCCAGATCGTCGCCGTGACCGGCGAGGAGCAGGAGCTTCCGAGGGACTTGCAGGGGTACGACGGGCTGGTACTCCTCGGGGGCGGACTCATGCCGGACGACGACCAGCAGGCGCCGTGGTTGCCGGCCGAGCGGGCGCTCGCCGTGGAGGCCATCGCCGCCGACCTGCCCACCCTCGGGATCTGTCTCGGCGGTCAGCTCCTCGCTCATGTCGCCGGCGGCGAGGTGCGAGCGCGGACCGGTCCGGTCGAGCGCGGCGCGACCGCGATCCACCCCACGGCCGCCGGGCGAGATGACGAGGTGATACGGGCGCTCGGCGACGGTGCGCCGATGATCGAGAACCATCAGGACATGATCACCCGGCTCCCGCCCGATGCGGTTCTGCTGGCGTCGAGTGACGCCGTCGAGATTCAGGCCTTCCGGCTGGGCCGGCATGTGCGCGGCGTGCAGTTCCACCCCGAGGCGGCCGCTGCCGACCTCGCTCGCTGGGACGATGCCGCGCTTCGCGGAGAGGGTCGCTCGCTCGCCGGGATGATCGCCGCGGCGGAGGCCGTCGACACGGAGAACACCACAGCGAGCCGTCGGATGGTGGACGCCTTCGCCGACGAGGTGACCGATCGGGCGAACCGATGACGACCGACGACTTCGTCGGCATCGCGACGGCAGCGCTCGAGCGCGGAATGGACGACGGGGCGCGGCGACGGGCTCCGGGCGCGATCGCCGCGGTCTGCGAGAGGGGCGAGGTGCGCGCCGTCCTCACCCACGGCAACGCGAACCGCGGCGGACGCCGGACGACGAGGGACACGGTGTTCCGGATCGCCTCGATGTCGAAGAGCTTTCTCGGTGCCGCCGTCCTCGCGCTCCGCGATGACGGCGTCCTGGATCTGCACGCCCCCATCACGATCTACCTTCCTGACGTGGTGATGCACCACGACGGCACTCCCGTCACGGTCACCGGTGCGATGCTGCTGTCGAACCGTGCCGGCCTCGGCGAGGACAACGCCTGGGCCGATCGGAACCTCGGTGCCTCCCGTTCGGAGCTGATGGCGATGCTCGCGGACGGAATCCGGCTCACCGCCGCTCCGGGGACGACATATCAGTACTCGAACCTCGGGATATCGCTGCTCGGCCGAGCCATCGAATCCGTGACCGGGAGGGCGGTGGAGGAGGTCGTGCGGGAGCGCATCCTGGATCCGCTGGGGCTCGGCAGCACCGCCTATGTCGCGGACGGTTATCCGACACCGCTGCTCGCTCAGGGTGAGCGCACGTTCGATGACGGCGAGACCTTCATCTCCGAGCCGTTCGTCGGGTCAGGGGCGCTGGCCTGCATCGGGAGCATGTTCAGCACCGTCGATGACATCGCGGCCTGGATGTGGTTCCTCGGCTCCGCTCTGTCGGATGACCCCGTCCGGCCCGAGGTGCTCGCGCCTCGATCGCGCCGGGAGCTGCAGGAGATGCACACGCCGATTCCCCTGCACGCAGACCGATTCGGCGACAGGGATCTGCTGGCCGCCGGTTACGGGTACGGGGTCGTGATCGAGGAGGATCGCCGCTTCGGTCGGGTGATCCAGCATGCCGGTGGCCTCCCGGGGTTCTCCTCGCACATGCGCTGGCACGCCGCAACGGGCCTGGGTGCGGTCGCATTCGGCAATTCCGACGACTTCGGCGCCGGTGTCATCGCCTCAGCCGTGCTTCGTGATGTTCTCGAGGGCGTGCAGGCGCCCTCCGCCGTCGTTCGCCCGTGGACCGCGACCGTCGACGCTGCACGACACGTCGATGCCGCGTTGCGCAAGGGGAGGAGCTTCGCCGACGTATCCGGGTTCGCCGACAACGTCCTCCGTGACATTCCCGCAGAGATCCGCGATTTCCGACTGGCGGCGGTCCTCGCGGAGATCGGCGGCCTCCGCACCGAGCAGCCGACGTTCTCGGATCGCGTCTTGACGGCCGGAACCGAGGCGGATATGCGCTGGCGCATCGAGGGAGAGAGCGCCGACCTGCTCGTCGACCTGCGGATGATCGGGCTCCCGATCCCGCGGATCCAGGAACTGTCGATCGCCGCAGCGACGCGCGGTCGCCGAAGCGACACGGACGAGCCGTCGCGCCCCTCGGATCATCATCGCGTCGTCCTGCCGGACGCGCGCGGAGAGGCCGTTCACGCCACGGGCCGGTAAATCGACCCGGTCCATAAACTCGCCGTAGACTGAGATGTCACCCATCGTTCTTCCCGAGGACTCTCCATGCGCATCTCGCTTCGGCGTCGTCTCCTGCCCTTCTTCGCCGTTTCCGCCCTGGCGGCGGTCGTCCTGAGTTCCTGCGCGTCCCCCGGCGCCACGGAGGAGTCCGGCGGTGAGGTCGTCTGGGGCGTCGACGGCAGCCTGCTCTCCTCCGGGCATATGGACCCGCAGACGAGCCAGCTCGACATCTCGGCGATGGTGCAGCGGTCCGTGCTCGACTCGCTCGTCTTCCAGAAGCCAGACGGCACCTTCGCGCCGTGGCTTGCCACCGAGTGGAAAGTCTCGGATGACAGCACCGAGTACACCTTCACGCTCCGCGACGATGTGACCTTCCATGACGGCGAGCCCTTCGACGCTGAGGCCGTGAAGGCCAACTTCGATCGCATCATCGACCCCGAGACGGAGTCGGCCCAGGCGGCGAGCATGCTGGGCGGAGAGTTCTATGCCGGCACGCACGTCGTCGACGAGCACACCGTCACGGTGCGCTTCTCGCAGCCGTATGCGCCGTTCCTCCAGGCGGCGAGCACCGCCCAACTCGGTTTCTATTCGCCGAAGGCGCTGGCGGAGTCGGCGGACGAGCTGAAAGCGGGCGGACCCGGCATCACGGTGGGCACCGGTCCCTTCGAGCTGACCGAGTACACGCCCGACCAGGAGATCGTGTACACGGCGAACGATGAGTACGACTGGGCTCCCGCCGGCGCGGAGAAGCCCGGGTTCGGCACCCTGCGCGTGCAGATCCTCCCGGAGCCGTCGGTGCGAGCCGGGGTCGTGACCTCGGGCGAGGCCGACCTCGTCAGTCAGATCCCGCCGAACCTCGCCGGCACCCTCGGCGACGGCGTGACGGTGGAAACGGTCGAAGAGCCCGGGCTGCCGTATTCGCTCTATCTCAACGAGAAGCACGGGGTCTTCGCCGACGAGAAGGTACGCCAGGCATTCGCACGAGGGATCGACATCGATGCCGCCGTCGAGGAGATCTTCTTCGGAGAGTACCCGCGGGCGTGGAGCGTGCTGGGGCCGACGACGCCGGGCTACGACGAGTCGCTCGAAGGCACCTGGCCCATGGACGTCGATGCCGCGAACCGGCTGCTCGACGAGGCGGGCTGGACCCAGCGCGACGCCGACGGCATCCGCATGAAGGAGGGCCGGCGACTGTCGGCTCGCTGGATCGCCTGGACGCCCGTGCCGGACGACCGCGCGGCGCTCGCGAACGCCATCCAGTCGGATCTGAAGGCGATCGGGTTCGAGGTGCAGCTGGAGAAGCTCGAACCGGGCGCATACAACGAGCAGTACGAGCCGAAGACGTTCGACTTGACCGACTGGAGCTTCTCCGGCGTGGACGCCGATCTGCTGCGCAACCACCTGCACAGCGAAGGGTTCCAGAACGCCTCCCAGGTCTCGGACTCCGAGATCGACGCGCTGCTCGAACAGGGCGTGTCGACCACGGATGCCGCCGCGCGCGCGGACGTGTACGGCCGGCTTCAGCAGTGGAATGCGACGCACGCCGCCATCGTGCCGCTGTACGTGCCCTCCAGCATCACGGCGGTCGGCGAGCGCGTCTCCGATGTGATGTTCGACCTCTACGGTCGCCCGTTGTTCTTCGGTGTGACGGTCGAGTGATCCGGCCCCGCATCGGCGATACGATGCCGGTGTCAGGAGCGGAATGATCAGGAAGATCGTCGGGCACGCGGCATCCGTCGTCGTCGTGCTCTGGGGAGCGGCGACGCTCGCCTTCCTGGCTTTGCGCATCATCCCCGGCGATCCGGTCGACGTCATGCTCGGCCCGCAGGCGCAGGTGAGTGAGGGCGTCAAGGATGCGATCCGAGCGGAACTGGGCCTGGACCGGCCGGTGTTCGAGCAGTACGTCACCTATCTGGGTCAGCTGATCAGAGGTGACCTCGGCGAGTCGTATCAGCTCAGGATGCCGGTCGCCGAGGTGATCGGACGCCAGCTCGGCTCCACGCTGCAGCTCACGGCGCTCGCGATGCTCATCGCGGTGGTGCTCGCCCTGAGCGCGGCCCTGGTGGCGCGGGGGCCCGTCTCTCGCGGGATCGTCGCGGCGACGGAGCTGGTACTGCTCTCATCGCCCGTGTTCTGGATCGGTCTGGTGCTGCTGAGCGTCTTCGCCTTCGGCCTCGGGTGGTTCCCGGTCTCCGGCACGCGCAACCCGGCGACCATCGTGCTGCCCGCGGTCACGCTCGCGCTGCCGGTCGCGGCCCTTCTCGGGCAGGTGCTGCGCGACGGGATGGAGCATGCGCAGCGCCAACCGTTCGCGACCTCCGTCAGGGCGCGGGGCGCAGGCCACGTCCGTCTCACCGTGCATCACACGCTGCGCCACGGCGCGGCGGGCGCTCTCACCCTCACGGCGTATCTGGTCGGATCGCTCCTGGGAGGTGCGGTGCTGGTCGAGACGGTCTTCGCACGCCCCGGGCTCGGCAGGGTCACCCTCTCCGCGATCACCGATCGCGACCTGCCGGTGCTCGGCGGCATCATCCTGCTGAGTGCGTTCGCGTTCGTCGTGGTCAACATCGTCGTCGAACTGCTGCATCCGGTGATCGATCCGCGGGTGCGGGCGGAAACGGCGAGGACGCGCCCGTGAGCGCCGGTCGTCGCGTGCTGTTCGGCGCCGCCCTCCTCGTGCTGGCGATCATCGCCCTCGCGGCCGTCGCACCGGATCTGATCTCGGCTCGCGACCCGCTGCAGACCGACGTTCGCGGCGCCCTGCAGGCCCCGAGCGCAGAGCACCTGTTCGGTACCGATCAGAGCGGAAGGGACGTCTTCAGCAGGGTCGTGCACGGCACCGGCCGATCCGTCGGGATCGGGCTGCTCGCCACCGGACTCGCCCTGGTCCTCGGTCTGGCGATCGGGACAGTGGCCGGCATCGCTCCCCGCATCGTCGATGTGGCCGCCATGCGCGTGACGGATGTTCTGCTCGCCTTCCCCGAGTTCCTGGTCGCACTCATCGTCGTCGCGGTGCTCGGACCGGGTCCGCTGAACGTGGCGGTCGCGGTCACCCTCGCCGCGGCTCCCGTCTATGTGCGCCTGGGGCGCGTGCAGACCCGGACCCTCGCCGCCGCCGAACACGTGGAAGCGGCGCGAATCCTCGGCGTTGCCCCCGCGCTCGCCTTCGCCAGGCACGTGGTGCCGGGTGTTCTCGGTTCGCTGAGCGTGCTCGCCACCATCGGCATCGGGTCCAGCATCCTCGCCGCGGCCGGACTCAGCTTCCTCGGTCTCGGGCCCGCTGAGCCCGCACCGGAGTGGGGTCTGATGCTCGCCAGCGGCCGGAACTTCCTGGCGCAGGCATGGTGGATCTCGGTGTTCCCCGGCATCGCGATCACGCTCACCGTCGTGTCGGCGACCATCGTCGGCCGCACCCTGCGCGCCCGAGCGGAGGGCCGCTCATCATGAGTGCACTCGAGGTCGGCGATCTGACGATCACCATCGGCGGTACGACGCCTGTGGACTCCATCTCCTTCTCCGTCGAACCGGGGGAGTGCGTGGCGATCGTCGGGGAGTCGGGGGCTGGCAAGTCGCTCACCGCCCGGGCGCTGCTCGGACTCACGCCCTCCGGATCGACGGTGAGCGCCTCCGTCCTGACCATCGACGGGGTCGACGCTCGCGGGCTCGACGAGCGCACATGGCGGAAGCTTCGAGGAGAGCGGATCGCTCTCGTGTCGCAGGACGCGCTGGTGTCACTGGATCCGTTGCGCACCATCGGCGCCGAGGTGGCTGAACCGCTCGCGATCCATCGGCGCATGACACGGGCAGAGCGTCGCGCCCGCGTGCTCGAGATCCTGACAGCCGTCTCCCTGCCGCATCCGCAGGAGCGGGTGTCGCAGTACTCGCATCAGCTCTCAGGCGGACTGCGCCAGAGGGCACTGATCGCCTCGGCGCTCGCGGTGAACCCGTCGGTGCTGATCGCGGACGAGCCGACGACAGCGCTCGACGCCACTGTGCAGGCACGGATCCTCGATCTGCTGCGACAGATCGCGGCGAGCGGCACCGCCGTCGTGTTCATCAGCCATGACTTCGCCGCCGTCCGCCGCGTCGCGGACCGCGTGCTGGTGATGCAGGACGGGCGAGTCGTCGAATCAGGCACGGTCGGCCAGGTTCTCCACGCACCCCAGCACGAGCACACCAGGGAGCTCATCGCCGCTACGGTGCACGAGCCGCGCGTGGTCGCCGTGGCAAGGACAGAGCCGGTGGTCGAAGCGGTGGCGGCGTCGAAGTCGTTCGGGTCGACCGCAGCAGTCTCGACAGCGTCATTCACGGTGCGTCGCGGGCGCACGCTCGGGATCGTCGGCGAATCCGGCTCCGGCAAGACCACGCTCGCGCGGATGATCGTCGGGATCCAGGCTCCTGACTCCGGTGAGCTGCTCCGGCACGGTGCTCGTCCGGTGCAGCTGGTGCATCAGAACCCGCTCGGCGCGTTCGACCCGCGCTGGACGATCGGGCGTTCACTGGACGAGGCGCTCAGCGCCGGAGGAGTGCCGCGACGACAGCGCCCCGGGCGGATGGCGCGACTGCTCGCCGAGGTCGGCCTGGACCCGGTGCTCGCGGGGCGCCGCCCGTCCGCACTCTCCGGCGGCCAGCGGCAGCGCGCCGCGATCGCCCGTGCACTCGCCGCTGAGCCTGATGTGCTGGTGCTCGACGAGCCGGTGTCGGCGCTCGACCCCTCCGTGCGGGAACGGATTCTGCAGCTGCTGCGCCGCCTGCAGGAGGATCGCGGGCTGACGATGGTCTTCGTCTCGCACGACCTCGATGTCGTCCTCGCCGTCGCCGACGAGGTGCTCGTGATGCAGGACGGACGGATCGTCGAGCAGGGCGCCACGGCCGAGGTGTTCTCCTCGCCGCAGCATCCCTTCACGCGTGAGCTGCTCGCAGCGAGCGCGCGACCGGAGTGAGACGGCGTCGGTGTCAGTCCTTGATGAGGATCCCGAGACCCGCGGCGATCGTCGGTGCGAGCTGCTGCACCTGGAAGGGCGTCAGCGTCGTGCCGCGGAGGCTGTTCGCGTCGAGGAACGCCAGAGCGTCGAGGCCTCTCAGATCGACGTCGGCGGCGCGCATGCCGCGCGGATCGACCTCATCGGCCGTCGCGCTCGTGAACCGGACGCGGGTGAGTTCGGCCTGAGGCATGTCGAGAGTGCGGATGCTGCACCCGGTCACCTCGGCGTCGTCCACGCGCGCACCGCTGAGCGTCAGATAGTCGATGCGGACGTCGCGGAGGTCGAGTTCGGCGATGCGGCTGCCGCTGAGATCCAGGGTCCCGATCCTCCCTCCCGAGATGCGAAGGCGCCGGATGCTCGCGCCGCGAAGGACGAGAGAGGCCAGTCTGACGTCTGTCATCGCGACGTCGAGCAGCGTGGCGCCGGTGAGATCGACGGTTCCGGCATCCGCGGTGATCACGCACTGCTCCAGTGATGCGTACGCGAGATCCGCCTCGCCGTCGAGCACGAGACGCGCCGCCAGCAGGTCGGCGCGGCGGGACGGAACGGCCGCCGCGAGCGTGTCAGGCAGATCCGGACGCGTGACGCGCGGCGGGACCGGGGATTCGGGGGAGCGTGCCATTCCTCGAGCCTAGGATGCCGGGACCGGGCCCTGCGCGTAGACTGGGGTTACGAGCATCGATCCGGCCATCACCGGGGAGCTCTCGGAAGAACGGTCGCGAGACTCAGTAGAACCGAGCGGGGCAGGCCCGTCACAGCCGCAGTGAGAGTGGCACCGCCGTGAGGCGGGGCACGTGGGGTGGTACCGCGGTCCGCGAGGATCGTCCCTGCAGCAGCATCCGCCACGACGATCACTGCGAGACGACATGACCTACCCGCGCACCTCCTCCTTCGGCCCCGCCGCCGACTCCTCGACGAACTCGGTCGTACCGAGCCCGCGCTTTCCCGAGATCGAACGCGAAGTGCTCGACTTCTGGGAGGCCGACGGCACCTTCCGCGCCTCGATCGAGCAGCGTGACGGCGCCCCGGAATGGGTGTTCTACGACGGCCCGCCATTCGCCAACGGACTGCCGCACTACGGACACCTCCTCACCGGTTATGCCAAGGACGTCTTCCCTCGATTCCAGACCATGACCGGGCACCGGGTCGACCGGGTCTTCGGCTGGGACACGCACGGGCTCCCGGCGGAGCTCGAGGCGATGAAGCAGCTCGGCATCACGGAGAAGAGCGAGATCGAAGCCATGGGCGTCGGCACGTTCAACGCGAAGGCGCGCGACTCCGTGCTCGCCTACACCCACGAGTGGCAGGACTACGTCACCCGTCAGGCACGGTGGGTCGACTTCGAGCGTGGCTACAAGACCCTCGACCTCGGGTACATGGAGAGCGTGCTCTGGGCCTTCAAGACGCTGTACGACAAGGGGCTGGCCTACGAGGGCTATCGCGTGCTGCCCTACTGCTGGCGCGATGAGACCCCGCTGTCGGCGCACGAACTGCGCATGGACGACGACGTGTATCAGATGCGCCAGGATCCGTCGGTCACGGTGACGTTCCCGCTCGTGGGCGCCAAGGCCGAGTCGCTCGGCCTCACCGGCGTCCGCGCCCTCGCCTGGACGACGACGCCGTGGACCCTGCCGACGAACCTCGCGCTCGCCGTCGGACCGGACATCGACTACGTCGTGCTGCCTGCGGGGCCGGAGGGCGCCGCAGACGTGAAGCAGGGGCGCGCGGCCCCCGAAGCCGATCGCGTGGCGGTCGAGGCGTCCGCCCACCGGTACCTCCTCGCCCGCGACCTCGTCGGCGGCTACGCCAAGGATCTCGGCTACGAGTCGGCCGATGACGCGCTGGCGGCCGTAGACGCCACCCTCAAGGGTGCGGAGCTGCAGGACGTCGCCTACGACCGCCTGTTCGACTACTACGCGGACGCGGACACCTACGGCACGCACCACGCCTGGCGCATCCTCATCGACGACTACGTCACGACCACGGACGGCACCGGCATCGTCCACCAGGCACCCGCCTACGGTGAGGACGATCAGCGCGTCGCCGAGGCCGCCGGCATCCCGACCATCATCTCGCTGGACGACGGCGGACGCTTCCTGCCGAATGTCACGGATGTGGCCGGCGAGCTGTGGATGGATGCCAACTCCGCTCTCGTGCGCCTGATCCGCGACGACGGACGCCTCGTACGCCTGCAGAGCTACGAGCACTCGTACCCGCACTGCTGGCGCTGCCGGAATCCCCTGATCTACAAGGCGGTGTCGAGCTGGTTCATCCGCGTCACCGACATCAAGGACAGGATGCTCGCCAACAACGAGCAGATCACGTGGGTGCCGGAGAACGTCAAGGACGGGCAGTTCGGCAAGTGGCTCGAGGGCGCCCGCGACTGGTCGATCAGCCGCAACCGGTACTGGGGATCGCCCATCCCGATCTGGAAGAGCGACGACCCCGAGTACCCCCGCGTGGACGCATACGGCTCGCTGGAAGAGCTGGAGCGCGACTTCGGCACACTGCCGCGCAACGCCGAGGGCGAGGTCGACCTGCACCGCCCGTACATCGACGATCTCACCCGGCCGAACCCCGACGATCCCACCGGCCGGAGCACGATGCGGCGCATCGAGGACGTCTTCGACGTGTGGTTCGATTCCGGCTCCATGCCGTACGCGCAGGTGCACTACCCGTTCGAGAACCAGGAGTGGTTCGATGCGCACGCGCCGGCGGACTTCATCGTGGAGTACATCGGGCAGACCCGCGGCTGGTTCTACGTCATGCACGTGCTCTCGACGGCGCTGTTCGACCGTCCGGCCTTCACCGGCGTCAGCTGCCACGGCATCGTCCTCGGCAGCGACGGCTACAAGATGTCGAAGTCACTGCGCAACTACCCCGACGTCAGCGAGGTCTTCGACCGCGACGGCTCCGATGCGATGCGCTGGTTCCTGATGTCGAGCTCCGTGCTGCGCGGCGGCAACCTCGTCGTCACGGAGGAAGGCATCCGCGCCGGCGTCCGCGAGTTCCTGTTGCCGCTGTGGAGTTCGTGGTACTTCTTCGCCACGTATGCGAACGCCGCGGGCGGCGCGGACGGCGGCGGGTACGACGCGACTTGGCGAACGGACTCGACGGACGTGCTCGACCGGTACATCCTCGCCCGCACCGGTGACCTCGTCCGCGAGGTGAAGGCAGACCTCGAGGGCCTGGACTCCACGACGGCCGCCGCGCGACTGCGGGACTTCGCCGAAGTGCTGACGAACTGGTACATCCGCCGCTCCCGTGACCGGTTCTGGATGGGAGTGACCGACGATCCGCGCAGCCGCGACGCGTTCGACACGCTCTACACGGTGTTGGAGACGCTCACGCGCGTGGCGGCGCCGCTGGTGCCTCTCGTGAGCGAACGGGTGTGGCAGGGCCTCACCGGACAGCGCAGCGTCCATCTCGCCGATTGGCCGGATGCCGCCGCCTTCCCCGCGGCCGATGACATCCGTGACGCGATGGATGCCGTCCGCGAGCTGTCCAGTGTCGGCAATGCCCTCCGCAAGAAGGAGAAGCTGCGCGTGCGGCTTCCGCTGGCGCGCTTCACGGTGGTCTCGCCGCAGGCGGAAGCGCTGGCGCAGTTCGAGGAGATCCTGCGCGACGAACTGAACGTCAAGGCCGTCGAGACCGTGCCGCTGACGCCGACGACTGCTGCCGAGTACGGCATCAGTCACCGGCTGAGCGTGAACGCGAGGGCGGCGGGCCCGCGGCTCGGCAAGAACGTCCAGACGGTGATCAGGGCGGCCAAGGCCGGCGACTGGTCGGAGGTCGACGGGGCGGTCACAGCGGGCGGCGTCGCTCTGGAGCCTTCCGAGTACGAGCTCGCACTGGAGACGACGGGGCGCCCCGAAGGCGAGGCTCTGGCCATCGTGCCGTCGGGCGGCTTCGTGCTGCTCGACACGCGGACGACCCCGGAACTCGAGGCGGAGGGCCTCGCTCGCGACGCGATCCGCGTTGTGCAGGAGGCCAGGAAGAACGCCGGACTCGACGTCAGCGACCGCATCGGTCTCGCTCTCAACGTCGCGCCGCAGGATGCGGCGGCTCTGAACGCGCACGCCGAGCTGATCGCGGGGGAGACCCTGGCGATCGGCTTCGCGGTGCAGGCGACGGAGGACATGGAGATGCTCGTCGACACCGTGACCAGTCCCGGCGACGGAGTGTTCCGTTCGGGCGTCCGCGCGCTCGGCGCTGCGAAGGCACCGATCATCGTGACGATCGATGCCACCGTGGTGAGCGAAGCGGTGGCGACATCGTGAGCGAACGCCAGCGCGCCGACGCCGTCTATGAAGCGCTGCTGACCCGGGCGGGTGAGCGATGGGTGCAGCCGCGAAAAGAGCGGACCGCACGCATCCTCGCCTTCCTCGATGATCCCCAGCGCACCTACCGCGTCGTGCACATCACGGGCACGAACGGCAAGACGTCCACAGCTCGGATGATCGAAAGCCTGCTGCGCGCCCACGGTCTGCGCACAGGGCTGTTCACCAGTCCGCATCTGGAACGCTTCACCGAACGCATCGTGATCGACGGGGAACCCATCGCCGACGCCGCTGTCGCCGACGCGTGGGACGAGATCGAGCCCTTCGTCGACATCGTCGACGCCGAGCTCGAGGCGGCCGGCGATGCGGCGCTGACGTTCTTCGAACTCCTCACGGTGCTCGCCTTCGTCGCTGCCGCCGACGCGCCCGTCGACGTGCTCGTGCTCGAGGTCGGGATGGGAGGGGAGTGGGATTCGACGAACACCGCCGACGGTGACGTCGCAGTCTTCACACCGATCGACATCGACCATGCCGACCGTCTCGGCGACACGATCTCCGAGATCGCCCGCGTCAAGGCGGGGATCATCAAGGAGGGCGCGGCCGTCGTCTCGGCCGAGCAGCCGCCTGAGGCCGCGGCGGTCCTGCGCCGTGCCGCCGCCGACAGGGATGCCACGATCGCCTTCGAAGGGACGGAGTTCGGCCTCGCCGATCAGAAGCTCGCCGTCGGGGGACAGCTCCTCACCATCCGGGGCCTTGCGGGGGAGTACGTCGAGGAGTACCTGCCGCTCTATGGGGCGCACCAGGGCCACAACGCCGCCCTCGCGGTCGCCGCCGTCGAGTCGCTCATCGGCGGCGGTGCGCAGCAGATCGCCGGCGACATCGTCTCGGAGGGGCTGCAGGCGGCGACGTCGCCGGGACGCCTCCAGCTGGTCGGCATCGGCCCGACCGTGGTCGTCGATGCCGCTCACAACCCGCACGGGGCTGCCGCCCTCGCGCAGGCCCTCGACGACAGCTTCGACTTCGACGAATGGGGGATCGTGCTCGGGGTGCTCTCCGACAAGGACGCCGCCGGTATCGTCTCGCGCCTGGCCCCCGCCGCCGCGCACGTCTTCGCGACCGCTCCCGACTCCGAGCGCGCCAGCGACGCGGATGCCGTGGCCGACCTCGTCGAACGATCGGGACACCGCGTCACCGTGCACCCGACGCTCGCCGAAGCCGCCGACGCCGCCAGGGAGTGGGCATCGTCATCGGATCGCCGCGCCGTCGCCATCGCGGGATCGGTGGTGCTCGCCGGCGAGGCGATCGCGCTGTCCGAGGCCGAGGACTGGAAGTCGGGGTGGCGCGCGTGAATGCTCGTGTCCGGCCCGCGCGTTCGCCGCGGACGCTCGTTCAAAAACTCGCCCCGATCGTGCTCGGCTTCGAGGCGGTCGTGGTGCTGCTCGTCGGTCTGACCATCTTCGGCCTCAAGGCGCTGCCCGCCGGAATCGAGCAGTGGTGGGCGATCGTGGGAGCCGCGGTGGTGGCGCTCGCGTGCCTGGCCACCGCGGGCATGATCACCCGTCCGTGGGCGATCACCGTGGGATGGACGCTGCAGGTCATCATCGCGCTCTCGGCCTTCCTCCTCCCGGCTGTCGCACTGGTCGCGCTGATTTTCGGCGGCATGTGGGCGTATGCGACGATCGTGGGGGCCCGGCTGGACGCACGACGCCCCGCTGAGCCCCGCCGGCTCCACACCGAGACAGAGACTCAGACAGAGAGTGAATGACATGGCCACCGAAGAAACGCTCGTCCTCGTCAAGCCCGACGGCGTCGCCCGCGGGCTCACCGGCACGATCCTCGCCCGCATCGAAGCGAAGGGATACGCGCTCGTCGACATCCGGCTGGTCGATCCCGACCGCGACCTCCTCGCGGCCCACTACGCAGAGCACGAGGGCAAACCGTTCTACGAGCCGCTGCTGGAGTTCATGCTCTCCGGGCCGTCGGTCGCCATCCGCCTCGCGGGCAACCGTGTGATCGAAGGCTTCCGTTCGCTCGCCGGCACCACCGACCCGACGACTGCTGCCCCGGGAACCATCCGTGGCGACTTCGGTCGCGACTGGGGTCTCGCCGTGCAGCAGAACCTCGTGCACGGCTCGGACAGCCCGGAGTCGGCCGCGCGTGAGCTGTCGATCTGGTTCGACTGAACCGTCCGTTCGACAAGAGGCCCGTCGTTCCGATCAGAGTCGGTCCGGCGGGCTTTGTCGATTCAGAACAGGGCCCGCTCGATCTCGCCGACCATGTCGATGCCGGCCAGCTGCGCCAGCACGAGGATGAGCGCGTAGGCGAGGACACTGGCGAGCGGCACCCAGACCATCAGTGTGCCGGCGCGCTCCTGCGCCTTCGCGGACCGCGTGAAGGCGCCGTTGCGGACGAGGTGGAGCATCGTCGCGAAGAAGGTCGGGATCGTCACGGCCCATGTCACCATGCACCAGGGGCAGAGCACCGTCAGCACGAACAGGCTCTGTGCGATCAGCCAGCAGACGAAGCCGAATGCGAACGTCACCCCGGCGCCGAAGGTCAGCCAGAACCAGCGCGGAAAGTGAGCGCCGGCGAGCACGGCGACGCCCACGACGAGCGGCGCCACCCAGCCGGTGATGCCGAGAATCGGGTTCGGAAATCCGAACACTTCGCCCTGCCAGGACTCGAGATTCTTGCCACACTGGATGAAGGCGCTGATATCGCAGCTCAGATCGGTGCCCGGGCTCTCGAGGAGAACGAACTTCTCGACCGTGAGCTGGAACGCCGCGAACCAGCCGACCACGCTGGCGATGATCAGCCAGACGGCATAGACGACGGGGCGGGTGCGGTGCTCGCTCATACGGCGATTATCTCAGCGCCGGCTATGCGCGGGACGTGAGACGCGATCGCTTCGGGACGGGCGATGCACGCGGATCACGCACCCCATGCGATAATGACCTGTGATGCACCGCACGGTCCGCCCGTGATACGCATCGCCGCAGACTTCGGGGCCCTATGCCCCACGTGACCAGAGCCATGAGCCGGTCGCACATCGAGTGAGTTCGCGACACCCGAGGGTGTCGCACGAGATTTCGTGTGGCCCAGCGCCGCACGCAGGGAGTTAGCCAGAGATGGCCGATGAGAACAATGACAACAACGCCCCTACCCTCGAGTTCCCGGCTGACACCCCGGAGCCTTTGACGGAGCACACCGATCCCCAGGGCGCGACAGTGTCCGAGGACCCGGCCGACGCCGATGCCGACGTCGCGGGTGGCGCCGCTGCCCAGGGCGAGCCGGCTGCGGAAACCGAGGCGGACGCGGTTTCCGAGCAGGTCACAGACGCGGCAGCGCCTGAGGTCGACGCCGAGGCGGACGCCGCCGAGCCGGATGCATCCGACGCCGTCGCCACGGAGGCGGATGCCGAGAGCATCGCTACCGATGCGGATGCCGACGCCGTAGCCACCGACACGGTCGCCACCGAGGCGGCCGCCGGAGAGACTGCCGATCCGTCCGACTCCGACGTCGGCAGTGCCGCGGCTTCACCGCAGCCGCCGACCGCCGTCTCGCTCGGGCTGCTCCCCGAGGTCTTCGTGTCGCAGGTTTCCACGCGACTCGCCTTCTACGCCCCGGAGATCGTGCCGCTGCCGGCACGCCCGGGCCGTGATCGCAGCAGCGACCGCAACGCTGATCGGCTCGCCGAACGTGAGCAGGACGACGTCGCCTCCGGTCGACGCGGACGCCGACGTCGCGGAGGATCGGACGGGGACGAGCAGCGTGACGAGCCTCGCCAGCGTCAGCGCGTCGTCGAGTACATCACCGAGCCGAAGGCCATCAAGGGCTCCACGCGTCTCGAGGCGAAGAAGCAGCGCCGCCGTGACGGGCGCGACGCCGGTCGCCGTCGCCCCGTGGTGACCGAGGCCGAGTTCCTCGCACGCCGCGAATCCGTCGACCGCAAGATGGTCGTCCGGTCGAAGAACGGCCGCACCCAGATCGGCGTGCTCGAAGACGGCGTGCTGGTCGAGCACTACGTCGCCCGCAACCAGGACGCGTCGCTCATCGGCAACGTGTACCTCGGACGGGTGCAGAACGTGCTTCCGAGCATGGAGGCCGCCTTCGTCGACATCGGCCGCGGCCGCAACGCCGTGCTGTACTCCGGCGAGGTCGACTGGGACGGCGTCGAGACCGGCAACCAGCCGCGACGGATCGAACTGGCGCTCAAGCCGGGCGATCGCGTGCTCGTGCAGGTCACCAAGGACCCGATCGGCCATAAGGGTGCTCGCCTGACGAGCCAGATCTCGCTGCCGGGCCGGTACCTCGTGTACGTCCCCGGTGGCTCCATGAACGGCATCAGCCGCAAGCTTCCCGACAATGAACGGGCCAGGCTCAAGCGCATCCTCAAGGAAGTGCTCCCTGAATCCAGTGGTGTGATCGTTCGCACGGCCGCCGAGGGAGCCACCGAGGATCAGCTCACCCGTGACGTCCAGCGCCTCACCACCCAGTGGGAGCACATCCAGAAGCAGATCGAGAATCAGCAGGCGCCTGCCCTCCTGCACGCCGAGCCCGATCTTCTGGTCAAGATCGTCCGGGATGTCTTCAACGAGGACTTCACGAAGATGCTCATCCAGGGTGAGGATTCGCAGCAGACCATCCGGGCATACCTCGAGAGCGTCGCCCCCGACCTCCTCGAGCGCGTGGAGGCGTACGAAGACGAGACCGACCCCTTCGATGCGTTCCGCATCACCGAGCAGATCGAGAAGGCGCTGGACCGGAAGGTCTGGCTCCCCTCCGGCGGCTCGCTCGTCATCGACCGCACCGAGGCGATGACCGTCGTCGACGTCAACACCGGGAAGTTCGTGGGTTCCGGCGGAAACCTCGAAGAGACCGTCACCAAGAACAACCTCGAGGCCGCCGAGGAGATCGTCCGCCAGCTGCGACTGCGCGACATCGGCGGCATCATCGTCGTCGACTTCATCGATATGGTGCTCGAGTCGAACCGCGACCTCGTTCTGCGCCGTCTCGTCGAGTGCCTGAGCCGCGACCGGACGAAGCACCAGGTCGCCGAGGTGACATCGCTCGGACTGGTGCAGATGACCCGGAAGAAGCTGGGCCTCGGTCTGCTCGAAACGTTCAGCGAGGCGTGCGAGGTCTGCGCCGGACGCGGCGTCATCGTGCACCACGACCCGGTCGTCAAACACCGCAGCAACGGCAACGGCAACGGCAACGGCAGCGGTCAGGCGGGAAGGCGCCAGCGCGGCGGCAACGGTCAGACCCAGAGCGCTCCGGCTGCGAGCAACGTCACGCACAGCATCCCCGAGGGTGCGAAGTCGGCGCTCGCACAGATCGCCGCCTCCACCCTCGCCGCGACCGCCGAGGGCACCCCCGATCAGGCGCCTCTTGAAGCTGTCGATCAGGAGCCGCAGGAACGCGCGAAGAAGCCACGCAAGAAGCGCACTTCCGAGCGCAAGCCCGCCCGGAGCCAGGCCGAGCAGCTCCTCGACTCGGTGCTCGACGCCCTTCCGGAGCCGAAGGCCCCGGGGCAGGGCAGAGGACGCCGGCGGGTGAGCACGGCTGGCCTCACCGGCACGCCGATCGCCGTGAACGGTGAGTCGTCAGCGCCGGTCGCGAGCGGGAACCCGGAGTCCTGAGGCGATCAGCCTCCGCACCAGCTCTTTGCCGCCGACCTGTTCGGCGCCGCCGGCGAGCAGACGCGGGATGATCTCCTCGGGCACGTCGTAGTGGTCGAGGTCGAACGAGCGCGCCGGGATCGCGTGCATCTGCGCGAACGCGTGCAGTTCGGCCAGACTCTCGTCACTGACGAGGTGAGCCCAGAGCCGGCCGTGCGCGGGCCAGACCGGTTCGTCGACGAGAACGCTCATCCCGCGATCCTACGTTCACGGCGGCGCATGCGCCGTCGTCGGAACACACCGCTGAGCCCGCTTTGCGGCATCGTCCGGCATCCGGTAAAGTAGTCCCTTGGTGCGTATGCCGCCCCGTCCTCGTCGGTCGGTGCGGAGAGTCTTGCATTCGCACCCGTCGCCCGGCGACGTATGCAAGCAACAGTCTTCCCGTGAGATTCTCGGAGCCCCGTGCTCCCCAACGAAACAGGTATGAAGTGGTTTACGCAGTAGTGCGCGCCGGTGGCCGGCAGGAGAAGGTCGAGGTCGGCACGATCGTTCAGCTCGACCGTGTTCAGGCTGCCCAGGGCGAGAAGATCGAGCTGCCCGCAGTGCTGCTCGTCGACGGCACCACGGTGACCACCGACGCTGACACCCTGGCGAAGGTCAAGGTCACCGCCGAGGTCATCGGCAACCTCCGCGGCCCGAAGATCATTATCCAGAAGTACAAGAACAAGACCGGTTACAAGAAGCGTCAGGGCCACCGCCAGGAGCTCACGCGCGTCAAGATCACCGGCATCAAGTAAGCACGGAGGCGACAAGGACATGGCACACAAAAAGGGCGCAAGCTCCACCCGAAACGGTCGTGACTCCAACGCACAGCGACTCGGCGTCAAGCGCTTCGGCGGTCAGCAGGTCCTCGCCGGCGAGATCATCGTCCGCCAGCGCGGAACTCACTTCCACCCCGGCGTGAACGTCGGCCGTGGCGGCGACGACACGCTGTTCGCTCTCGCGGCGGGCGCAGTGCAGTTCGGGGCGAAGGGCGGCCGCAAGGTCGTCAACATCGTCGCTGCTGCCGAGTAACCGCAGCACAGCACAATCATCCGGTTCGGGGCGGGCTTCGGCTCGCCCCGTCCGCGTATCTGCGCTCAGACGAGCACAGGAATCTAGGAGAAACACCCATGGTCACCTTCGTCGACACCGTGACGCTGCATCTGCGGGCGGGCAAGGGCGGCGGCGGCTGTGTCTCGGTGCACCGCGAGAAGTTCAAGCCTCTCGGCGGCCCGGACGGCGGCAACGGCGGAGACGGTGGCGACATCGTGCTCGTCGCTGACCCGCAGACCGGCACGCTGTTGAACTATCACCACTCGCCGCATCGTTCGTCCGGCAACGGCGGGCCCGGCATGGGAGATCACCGCTCGGGCGCACTCGGCGAGACTCTCGAGCTGCCCGTGCCTGTCGGCACCGTCGTCAAGACCCCCGACGGGGAAGTGCTGATCGACATGATCATCCCGGGGGAGCGGTTCGTCGTCGCCAAGGGCGGACAGGGCGGCCTCGGAAACGCCGCCCTCGCCTCACCGAAGCGCAAGGCGCCCGGCTTCGCGCTACTGGGCACGCCCGGCTTCGAGGGCGACGTCGTGCTCGAGCTCAAGACCGTCGCCGATGTCGCGCTGGTCGGTTACCCGTCGGCCGGCAAGTCGAGCCTCATCGGCGCGATCTCCGCCGCGCGGCCGAAGATCGCGGACTACCCCTTCACGACGCTGCACCCCAACCTCGGGGTCGTCCAGGCCGGCGAGGCGCGCTACACGGTGGCCGACGTGCCAGGGCTGATCGAGGGAGCCAGCGAAGGCCGAGGACTGGGGCTCGAGTTCCTCCGCCACGTGGAGCGGTGCTCCGCGCTGCTGCACGTGCTGGACTGTGCCACGCTCGAATCCGGACGCGACCCGATCTCCGACCTCGACGTGATTCTGGCCGAGCTGGCCGCCTATGAGGTGCCCGAGGGTCAGACGCCCCTCCTGGAGCGCCCTCAGCTCGTCGCCCTGAACAAGATCGACGTCCCCGAGGCTCGTGAGCTCGCCGATCTCGTCCGCCCCGACCTCGAGGCCCGCGGGTATCGGGTGTTCGAGATCTCCACGGTCTCCCATGAAGGGCTCCGACCGCTCACCTTCGCGCTCGGGGAGATCGTCGAGAAGCATCGCGCCGAAATGGCGGTCGAGGCTCCCCGCGAGCGTGTGGTCATCCGCCCCAAGGGGTCGAAGAAGGACTTCACCATCCGCGTCGACGGCGGCTCGTACGGCAACATCTATCGCATCCTCGGCGAGAAGCCGGTGCGCTGGGTGCAGCAGACCGACTTCCAGAACGAAGAGGCGATCGGCTACCTCGCCGACAGGCTCGAGAAGCTGGGCGTCGAGGACGAGCTGTTCCGTCTGGGCGCGACGCCGGGATCGACCGTCGTCATCGGCGAGGGCGAGGGGATCATCTTCGACTGGGAGCCCACGATGCGCTCCGCGGCCGAACTGATGACCGCTCCCCGCGGCACCGATCCCCGGCTCGCCCCGAACGGGCGCCGCACGACCACCGAGCGCCGCGAACAGTACTACGAGCGGATGGATGCCAAGGCCGAAGCGCGGGCGGAACTGGAGGCCAAGCGCCTCGCCAGCAATACCGGAGACGAAGAGTGACGGCTCGCGTCAGGGCGGATCTCGCCACCGCCACGCGGATCGTCGTGAAGGTCGGGTCGTCGTCGATCAGCGGTGAGTCGTCGTGGCGCATCCCGGTGCTCGTCGAGGCGCTGGCCGCGGCGCACGCACGCGGAGCAGAGGTCGTGCTGGTCTCATCGGGGGCCATCGCCTCCGGCATCCCCTTCCTCAAGCTCGACGCGCGCCCCACCGACCTCGCCACCCAGCAGGCGGCGGCCGCCGTCGGGCAGAACGTTCTCATCTACCGGTATCAGCAGGCCCTTCACTCCTTCGGCATCATCGCGGGCCAGGTGCTTCTCACCACCGGCGACCTCGAGAACCCCACCTCGCGCAGCAACGCGCGACGGGCGATGGAGCGACTGCTGGGGCTGCGGATCATCCCCATCGTGAACGAGAACGACACGGTCGCGACCCAGGAGATCCGCTTCGGTGACAACGACCGCCTCGGCGCGCTCGTGGCCCGGCTGATCGACGCCGATGCTCTCGTGCTTCTCAGCGACATCGAGTCGTTGTACACCAAGCCTCCCTCCGACCCTCGGGCGGAGCCGATCGACGTCGTCGCGGCGGACGCCGATCTCAGCGGTCTCGAGTTCGGCGCCACCGTGGTCAACAGCGTCGGCACCGGGGGAGCGGCGACGAAGGTCTCCGCCGCGCGCCTTGCGGCGGCATCCGGGATCGGGGTGCTGGTGACCAGCGCAGACCTCGTCGATCGCGCTCTCGCCGGAGACGACATCGGCACGTGGTTCGAACCCGCCGCTGACTAAACTGGACCGATGACCGACCAGACCCCTCGCGTGCGCCTGGAGCGTGCCAAGGAGGCCTCCCGCGCCACCGCGGCACTCACCAGCAACGACAAGGCCCGGGCGCTCGAGGCCATCGCTGTGGCGCTCGAGACGCACGCCGATCGCATCATCGCCGCGAACGAGCTCGACATCGTCCGAGGACGGCAGGAAGGCATCGGCGATTCGCTGATCGATCGGCTTCGGCTGGACGAGAAGCGAGTGGCGGCCCTCGCCACCGCCGTCCGCGAGGTGGCCGGCCTCGCCGACCCGGTCGGACAGGTCGTCGGCGGGCATCGGATGCCGAACGGCGTCGCCCTCGAGCAGGTGCGCGTGCCGTTCGGTGTCGTCGGCGCGATCTACGAGGCGCGACCGAACGTGACCGTCGACATCGCCGCCCTCGCACTGCGTTCAGGGAACGCGGTCGTGCTCCGCGGCGGCAGCGCGGCTCTCGAGTCCAACGCCGTCCTCGTCGAGGTGATGCGGGATGCGCTGGCGGGGGCGGGAATCACCCGCGAGGCGATCCAGACCGTCGACGACTTCGGCCGTGATGGCGCCAAGGCTCTGATGCACGGGCGCGGGCTGATCGACGTGCTGGTGCCCAGGGGAAGCGCCGGCCTCATCGAGACCGTCGTCACCGAGTCCACCGTGCCGGTCATCGAGACCGGGGCGGGGAACGTGCACATCGTGCTCGACGAGACCGCACCGGCGGACTGGGCATGCGACATCGTCGTCAACGCGAAGGTGCAGCGCCCGAGCGTCTGCAACGCGGTCGAGACGGTGCTGGTCCTGCGCGCCGCCGCGTCCCGCCTCATCCCGCTCGTCGCGAGCGCGCTGCAGAGCGAGGGGGTGGCCATCCACGGCGACGACGTCGTCGCGGGTCTCGTCACGAGTGTCATCCCCGCCACCGAGGAGGACTGGGCCACCGAGTACCTGAGTCTGGATGTCGCGATCAAGGTCGTCGACACGCTGGACGATGCGCTCGAACACATCCGCCGGTACAGCACCGGTCACACGGAGTCGATCATCACGACGGATTCCCGCAACGCGGAGAGGTTCCTCGCCGAGGTCGATTCGGCGGTGGTGATGGTCAACGCATCCACGCGCTTTACGGACGGTGGCGAGTTCGGGTTCGGTGCAGAGGTGGGCATCTCGACCCAGAAGCTGCATGCTAGAGGTCCCATGGGCCTGGGCGAGTTGACGAGCACCAAGTGGCTGGCGCGTGGCTCGGGTCAGACACGCGGCTGACCGATAGGATGGACAGGCGTCTTCTCGCACCCGGTCACGAAACGGAGCAATGATGAACCTCGTCGCACAGATGGCGATGGCCGCAGCTGAAACGGAGCACCACGGAAACGTCGCTCTCGAGACCCTCATCTTCGGTGTCATCGCCGCGATCGTGTTCGCGTTCCTCGGGTTCGTCACGCTCTCGTACCGCAACGTCGCCAACCGGCACTCGGCCAAGGCCGAGGCGTGGGCTGCGAAGCACGGCAAGGACGGCCACGGGGCAGGGCACGGCCACTAGGCCCCTATGAAGACGATGACCTCGCGTGCTCCGCGCATCGGCGTGATGGGCGGCACCTTCGACCCGATCCATCACGGGCACCTGGTCGCAGCCAGCGAGGTCGCGCACTCCTTCGATCTCGACGAGGTGGTCTTCGTCCCCACCGGTCGCCCCTGGCAGAAGGAAGAGGTCACCCCCAGCGAGCACCGCTATCTGATGACGGTGATCGCGACGGCATCCAACCCCGATTTCACCGTCAGCAGGGTCGACATCGATCGCGCTGGGCCCACCTACACGATCGACACGCTGCGGGATCTGAAGCGCGAGCGCCCCGACGCCGAACTCTTCTTCATCACCGGCGCCGACGCCATAGCGCAAATTCTCAGTTGGAGAGACCATGATGAGTTGTGGGACCTGGCTCATTTCGTCGCGGTCTCCCGCCCAGGACACGTCCTGAGCACGGACGGCCTCCCGCCCAGCGACGTCAGCCAGCTTGAGGTGCCGGCCCTGTCGATCTCGTCGACGAACTGCCGGCAGCGGGTCCGCGACGACGAGCCCGTCTGGTACCTGGTCCCCGATGGGGTCGTTCAGTACATCGCGAAGCATCATCTGTATCGGAGCAAGGCATGAGTAAATCGGATCAGCAAGGACAGGGTCCGCTGACGCGCAAGCAGTTGCGCGAGATCCGGCTGACCGGTTCCACGCCGGTCATCAGCCCCGACGAGGCGGCCGCTGCCGCGGCAGCGCCGCCTTCGCCGCCTTCTCCGCCGGCTCCTTCCGAGCCGCGGACCGAGCTGGCCGCAGACAGCTCGCTGGCATCGGACACCGACCCCGCTGGCGCCTTCTCGACGCCGCTCACCCGCCGCCAGGTCAGGGAGAAGGAGCGAAGCAGAACCGGGTCGGTGCCTGTATCCGATCCCTCACCGCAGGAAGACGTCCCCGCCCCCTCGGAGCCGACGTTCGCGGTGGATGCCGGCGGCGTCACCGAGCCTGCGGAGGCCGCCGAGCCCGCGGAGGCCGATGAGCCCGCCGATGCAGCCGAGCAGCTCGTCCAGGTCGAGGCCCTCGAGCCCGTGGCGCCGACCGAAGACGTCGCCCGGGGAAAGACCGTCGAGGCGGAGATCGTCTCGGAGGTCCCTCGGTTCGGCACGCCCGATGACGACGAGAGCGATGTCGTCGACGACGAGGTCGATTCGGTCCCGGTCAGTGCCACTGCCGGTGGAGCGACGACCCGGACTCCGCTGACGGGCGAGCCCGTCGAGCCGTCGCAGAACGCATCCGGTGACGACATCGTCGACGTGCTGGGCATCGGGACGACGCCGTCCGAAGGGCCATCCGACGACGACGTCCTCGCCGACGTCGGAGACGATGATGATTCCGAGGTCACCGCCGACGAGCGCCCCACGGTGAACCCCGGCTTCGGGCAGGGGCTGCTCAGCGAAGAGATCGAACACAAGCCGTTCTCGCCCTCTTTCGACGAGTTGCTGACGGTGAACGATTCGACCGGGTCGCAGCACATCGCGCCGAGCGCCCTCATCTTCACGCAGGGAACGAACGGCGGCTCGCTCTCGGGGCCGGTCGCAGCCACCGGCGAAGTGCTCGTCACCGGCTCGTATGAGCTCCCGCAGGGCCTCGGTTCCCAGGGTCACGCCCACGGCACGACGGACGGCCGAGAGGTCGACGCCGTGCTGATCGACGGCGAACTGCCGCCGGCGTCGTCGCCCACTCCGATCGCCGCGAGCTCCGCGGTCAGCACGATCAAATCCGCCGGCGAAGTCATCCGGCCTCCCGCCCCCGAAAAGGGCAACAAGCTCATGCTGACTCTGGCGATCACCGCCGGTGGTCTGGCCCTCGCCTTGGCGGTCGCTCTCATCGTCGCCTTCACCACGAATGTGTTCTGATGCAATCACCTGAAACCGCTGAAGAGATGCTGCAACTCGCAGCGGACGCCGCCGCCTCCAAAGGCGGAGAGGACCTCATCGCGCTGAACGTCTCCGAGCCCCTGCCGCTCGTTGACATCTTCCTGCTCGTCACCGGAAACAGCGAGCGCAACGTCGCTGCGATCGCCGATGAGATCGAAGACCGACTCATCGAGTCGGGGCACAAGCGCGTCCGCCGAGAAGGTCGGGCGGAGGCTCGCTGGGTGCTGCTCGACTTCGGCGACCTCATCGTGCATGTCTTCCATCAGGAGGAACGGGTCTATTACGGGCTCGAGCGCCTCTGGAAGGACTGTCCCGTCGTTCCCATCCACCTCACCGAGACGGTCGCGGGCGAGTAGCTCACAGGACGCTGCCGGGCATCCTCCGAACTGCGCTACGGTTCAGGAATGGGCACACTCCTGTACGACGGCGAAGCGCGTCCGATCCACCTCGAGGATCGCGCTCTGGCGCACCTGAAGGTGGTCATCGCCACCAAGCTGCGCCGGCAGGAGAGCTTCACGCTGTCCTGGAAGCACGCTGAGGACGAACCGGGCGGGCGTTCGACCATCTGGCTGCACCCTGCGATCCCGCTGCGGTTCACCTTCGACGAAGCGGAACCGCCCGCCCTCAACTCGCGGTGGATCGAGGAACTCATGCACTCCGCGAACTCGACCGGAGGCATCACGATGGTGGACGAGGTCTTCGACGCCTGACAGCAAGACGGCGAAGTGTCAAGGGTCTACATTGCCTGCGGCAACTCACGGACACTCGCCTTGGGGAGAGAGTCTTGGAGGGCCGCCAGATGTCAGGAGCACCGGATCCCAGGTTCGCATTGCGACGGATCACGCCATCGGAGTGGGTGATCAACGACCTGCGGTATCAGGCGGACGACCCTCGTCATGTCGTCGCGTGCGTCTACGAGCTCGCCGAGACCGAGGTCGAGGTGGTCTGGCTGCGAGAGCTTCCCCTCTCATCGTTCTACGGTTCCGCATTCGAAGTGCTCGAAGAGGTCGAACGGATGCAGGGCGTGAGCCGAGCGACGCGTCCGGTGTCTATCCCGCACCTGCCCCCGCTGCTGGCGACCTGAAGGCCTCCGCTCGGGGATCGAGCGGATTCACGCAGGCGGGCAGGTTCGGCGGCGTGCTGAGCCTGCCCGCTGAGGAACTCAGAGTTCGTCTTCCTCGTCGTACGTGTCGGTGGTTGCCACGCGGTCGGCGGCAGCGCTGTCGATCTGGTCGTCATCGACATCCGGATCCAGCAGCTCGTCGCCGTCGACCTCCGTCGTCGGGACCTCTTCGGACGGTTCGCCGTCCGGGAACGGCAGAATCGGAGGGGTGGGTGTGTTCGACATGGTCGCGTCCTTTCGTCGTGGTGCGACCACGGTAGGACCGTGTGAGCCCGCGAAGGAACGGGTTGACCGACGCGAACGGGCGCGCTAGCGTCGGCGGCGGGAGAGCCCCGAGAAACGAAGAAATCCCGCGATCTCACGCGGGATTCTCTGGTGGACCTGAGGGGACTCGAACCCCTGACCCCCTGCATGCCATGCAGGTGCGCTACCAGCTGCGCCACAGGCCCAGACGCTGTCCCGAAACCGCCGGGGCAACTCGAAAAGCGTACTACACCGATCCGCTCGAAGGCCAATCGTGCGGCGGCCCGCAACGGAACAACCGCGCTGCTCCGGGCGTTGATGAGAACTGTGAGCATTCTCGAGAGCGTGGTGATCGGAGCGGGGCAAGCGGGCCTGTCGGCATCCTTCCATCTCACCCGGCTCGGCATCGACCACGTCGTCCTCGACGCCGACGAGCAACCGGGCGGCGCATGGCGGCATCGCTGGGACGCACTGACCATGCGAGACGTGCACGGCGTCGCCGAGCTTCCCGGTTCCGCCCCTCCGCCGAGAGACGGCCGCCGAGCCAATGTCGTCGTCCCGCAGTACTTCGACGCGTACGAGCAGGAGCACGGGCTGCGGGTGATCCGTCCCGTCCGCGTCGATCGCGTCACCGACGAAGACGGCGCTCTCGTCGTCCACGCCGGCGCGCGAAGCTGGCGCTCCCGGACGCTCGTCAGCGCCACGGGGACATGGACCCACCCGTTCCTGCCGCACTACCCGGGTATGGAGACGTTCCTCGGTGAGCAGTTGCACACCGTGGATTACCCGGGCCCCGAACACTTCATCGGCAAGCGTGTCCTCGTCGTCGGCGGCGGCGCCTCCGCGGTGCAGTTCCTCGGGGCGCTCGCGCCGATCACCGAGACCCTGTGGGCGACCAGACGCGTCCCCGTGTGGCGGACGGACGACTTCACGCCCGAGGCCGGAGCCGCGGCCGTCGCGCTCGTGGAGGAGCGCGTGGCCCAGGGACTCCCGCCGCAGAGTGTGGTCAGCGTGACGGGTCTCATGTTCCGTCCGCAGGAGCGTGACGCTGAGCGGCTGGGCGCCTACCGCTCCCGGCTGCCGATGTTCTCCCGCATCGAACCGGATGGAGTGCGCTGGGCGGACGGCCGCTTCGAGCGGGTCGATGTCATCCTCTGGGCGACAGGATTCCGTCCGGCGATCGGGCACCTCGCACCACTGCGTCTGCGCAGCGAATCCGGCGGCATCCAGCTCGACCGGAACGGCCGCGGGACCGCCGCGGTTCGTGATCCTCGCATCCAGCTCGTCGGCTACGGCCCGTCGGCGAGCACGATCGGTGCGAACCGCGCCGGCCGCACGGCGGCTCGAGGCGTGCAGCGGGCGCTCTCGCGACAGGGGGCAGCGCTCGAGATCGGCTGATCGCAATGGATCTCGAGCCGAGACGAGTATCGTTCCAAGTCACACCCCGCGATCGCGATCCACGATCCGCGAGCGTGATCCGCAGACCAGAGGAGAACACCTTGTCCCGCGTCATCGTCTTCGGCGGCCACGGCCGCATCGCTCTCCTGCTCGCACCTCTCCTCGTCGAGCGGGGCGACGAGGTGACCGCCATCATCCGCAACCCCGACCATGTCGCCGACGTGGAAGCCACCGGGGCGGCGGCAGTGGTGGCGGATGTCGAGCAGCTCGACGTGGCGGCGTTGGCCCAGATCATCCGGGGACACGACGCGGTCGTCTGGTCGGCAGGCGCGGGTGGCGGAAGCCCGGAGCGCACCTACGCGGTCGACCGCGATGCCGCCATCCGCACCATGGATGCGGCGGCGAGCGCGGAGGTCCGCCGCTACGTCATGGTCTCCTGGATCGGATCGACGGCCGATCACGGTGTGGCGGAGGATGACGGATTCTTTCCCTATGCGGACGCCAAGTGGGCCGCCGACGAGCACCTCCGGAACGCCGACCTGGACGGCACGATCCTGGGCCCCGGCACTCTCACCCTCGACGAACCGACCGGCCGCATCGAGCTCGACCCCGACGGGCGCGGCGAGGTATCGCGTGCAGACGTCGCCGCCGTCATCGTCGCGGCGCTCCGGGAGCCGTGCACGATCGGACGGACGATCCGGTTCGGCAACGGTCCGCGGGGATCTGCCCTGGCGATCGACACGGCCATCGGCTGCTGACTGGCAGCAAGAGGGCGCGACATAGAGTGAAGACATGGGCCGGGCTGTTCTGATCCGAGCCGCCGCGGCGGCGGCGATCGTCGCGTCCGTCTTCCTCACGCAGAGCCCCTCGCGAGAAACCGGGCCAGCGGTTCCCGCAGCCGCACCCGTGCCGATGACGGCGGCTGCGGCTCCCGTCGAGCGAGCGGCGGCGATGGTCTCGAGCATGACCACCCAGGAGCAGGCGGCGAGCGTCGTCATGGGTCACATCGCCTCGAGCGACACCGCCGCTCTTGCGGGCTACATGGCCCAGGATGGCGGACTCGGCGGCTTCATCCTGATGGGCGCGAATGTACCGGAGACGGAGGACGCGCTCAGATCGGTCACGGCGGCGCTCATCGGCGACGGCGGCATCCCGCCCCTGATCGCCATCGACCAGGAAGGCGGCCCGGTCTCGCGGTTGAACTGGGACGGATTCGCGGCCGCGCCGACACTGAAGGGTGCGCCGCCTGCCGACACGGCAGCGGCATTCACCGGCCGCGCGGCTCTCGTCGCCCGCGGGGGAGCGAACGTGAACTTCGGGGTCGTCGCCGACACGACCGCCGATCGGTCGTCGTTCATCTTCGGCCGCTCCCTCGGCGCCGACCCCGCCACCGCAGCCGAGCGCGTGGCGGCAGCGGTGACGGCTGAGGAGCCGGTGGTCGCTTCCACGCTGAAGCACTTTCCCGGGCACGGCGCCGCTCCCGGCGATTCGCACGAGCTCATCCCGTCGACACCCATCACGCTCGAGCAGTGGAGAGCCGCCGATGCCGTGCCGTTCGTGGCCGGCATCGATGCCGGCGCGTCGCTTCTCATGTTCGGGCATCTCGCGTACACGGCTGTCGACCCGGCTCCGGCCTCGCTGTCGGCACGATGGCATGAGATCGCCCGAGACGACCTGGGCTTCGACGGCGTCACGGTGACGGACGATCTCGGCATGCTGCAGTCCACCGGCATCGCCGCATACGCAGACCCCGTCGCCAATGCGGTGGCGGCGCTCTCGGCCGGCAACGATCTCGTGCTCACGATCGCTCACTCGACCCCCGCGACGGCGAGCCAGATCGTCGCCGGGATCACGGCCGCCGTCGAGGCCGGAACATTGCCGGCGGAGCGCCTTCAGGAGGCAGCGGAGCGTGTGCTGACACTTCGGCTGGAACTCGCCGCCGCGGGCGCCGTCTGGGCGCCCTGCGGCGAATGCGAGCCGGCGTCCTGACCGAGCCAGGCGGACAGCAGTCGGGTCCGCAGCACCGCACCACGCTCGGCGAACGACCGCTGGCGGCGCACGTACTCGGCCTTGCCGTCCGCCGTCTCGATCCGCACCGGCGCCACACCCCAGGCGGCCAGGTCGTAGGGGGCTGCCTGCATGTCGAGCAGGCGGATGTCCCGGGCCAGTTCGAAGGAGTCGAGCACCAGGTCGCCCGGCACGAGCGGGCCGAGCTTCATCGCCCATTTGTACAGGTCCATGCCCGCGTGCAGGCAACCCGGCTGCTCGAACAGCTGCTGTGACGACCGATCCAGGGCTGACCGATTGCGGGGAGCGGCGGCCGGCGTGAAGAAGCGGAAGGCGTCGAAGTGCGTGCACCGCAGATCATGGCTCTCGACGACGGCATCCGTGCCCGACCGTCCGAGCCGCAGGGGCACGGGGTGCCGGTGCTCGTCGGCGCGATAGACCATCGCCCACTCATGCAGCCCGAAACATCCGAACTGTCCTGGGCGCGACGCCGTGCGTCGCAGCATCCGCTCGATGAGTCCTGCGAGCTCCGGCTTCTCGGTCGCGAACGCGTCGGCGTCGGGTACCGCGCTTGCCTCGTCTGAGCCCGCACGGTACCAGCGCCACCCCAAACGTTCCGGAGCCTGCTGGAGTTGCACGCCCGCCCCGGGATGCCATCGGCGAAGCTGTGCGGGCTTGTAGGAGTAGTAGGTGAACAGGAAGTCCCAGACCGGGTGCTTTTCGCCTCGAGCCGCGCGCGCACGATGTTCTGCGGTCAGCTCATCGGCGCGTTGCTGGTGAGCCTCCTCGAGCCCCTGCCACTCCTGTTCGGAGAGGGCCGCCTCCTGCTGCGCCATCGCTGTGCCGTCGCTTTCCAGAGCTGCGTCTCAGCGCAGGATGCCGACGTCGCTCAGCTGGTCGCGGAGGCCCGCGCCGTCCTCGGCGCTCACCCATGGTGCGGAGTCGGCCGCGTGCGGCTCGGGTTCGGCGCGTCCACCGGCGAGGACGGCCTCGGCGGGAAGCAGTCGCCGGATGGCGACGCCGGCGACGGATTCCGGGTGCTCCTGCATGAACTGCGTGTAGATCGCCTCGTCGTGCTGACCATCGTCGCCGATGAGCAGCCACTTCACATCGGGGAACTCGACGGCCAGACGCCGCAGGTTGCTGAGCTTGTGGTCTCTGCCGCTGCGGAACCAGCGGTCGTGTGTCGGGCCCCAATCGGTGAGCAGCATGGCCCCTGCCGGGAAGAGGTGCCGGCCGAGGAACCGTTTGAGCGTCGGAGCGACGTTCCATGCCCCGGTGGAGAGGTAGACCATCGGAGCTCCCGGATGCTCGCGGAGCAACTGATCCAACAGCACGGCCATCCCGGGAACCGGGAGGCGAGCATGCTCGTCGAGGACGAAGGAGTTCCAGAAGGCGATGAACGGGCGGGGGAGAGCTGTCACCATCACCGTGTCGTCGACGTCGGAGACCACGCCGAAATGGATGCCGGGGGCGGCGACGAACGCGGTCGCCTCGACGGGCTCCTGCCCCTCGACCGAGATCGTGAAGGTCTGCCATCCGGCGGGCAGATCCGCCTCGATCCTGGTGTCGATGACGCCGCCGCGGTCGGCGGCCACCTCATGCACGGTGCCGCCGATGTCGATCCTGACATTCGCGAAGCTCACCGGGATTCCGACGAAACTGCGCCACCCGCGCACGCTCGCGGGCTCACCGTTCTTCGCCGCACGCTGAGGACGCACGATCAGCACCCGGCCGACGACGCGCACCCATCCCGGTCCGCCGTATCCCGGGAACGGGAGGATCGTCGCGGTGCGGCCGCGACGGCGCGCGCGACGCTCGCGCCACACGTGAATGCGGTGCTCGAGTCGGGCGAACCAGTGGATCCGGGGTGCCGGGGTAGCGGAAGGCATCGCCTCAGTCTTTCACGTCGGTCGCGGCGTCCGTCTCCGCCGTGTCGATATGGCGGGCCTCGATCCGGTAGATCAGCCTCTTGCCGAGGAACACCAGCAGCAGGAACAGGGCGATCGCCCCGACGAACAGGTAACCGGCATAGTGCACGCGGTCGACGAGTTCACGGAACCCGCCCGCGGCGAGAGAGGTGACGCTCACATACGCGGCGGCCCACAGGATGCACGCGGGTGCCGTCCATGCGAGGAATCTGCGATAGGGGTAGGCGCTCATGCCCACCGTCAGCGGGACGAGCGAGTGCAGGACCGGCAGGAACCGGGAGAGGAAGATCGCGACGCCGCCGCGGCGCCGGAGGTAGTTCTCTGCGCGGATCCAGTTGCGCTCGCCGATGCGTCTTCCCACCCACGAGCTGCGGATGCGGGGCCCCAGCCAGCGACCGAGGCCGAAGCCGATGCTCTCGCCGATCAGGGCGCCGATGACGACGGCGACGCCTATGGCGACGCCCTCGAGCGGGGTGGAGACGCCCATCGAGGCGATGATCACGATGGTGTCGCCGGGGACGATGAGCCCGATGAGGATGCTGGTCTCCAGCATGACCGCGAGGCCGGCCAGAAGCGTGCGGGTGACCGGGTCGATGGACCGCACGACATCGAACAGCCAGAGCAGGAGGTCATCCACCCCATGAGGATACGGGAGCGCCGCGGCTCTACGCTGGGAAACGTGCTCGATCGCCTGTCCGCCCGCGCCCTCGCCCGGCCCGTCGACCCGGTGTCGCTGTTCGTGGCTCTCGAGGCCACGTCAGCGGAGGTCTTCTGGCTGGATGCCGGAGCCGGCGCGACGGAGGGCTGGAGCTTCATGGGCACCGGCGAGCGCGCGGAGCTGCCGGCCGACGTGCGTCTCGACGCCACACCCGGGGCACCGTCGACGACCCCCGACCGGGGCTCGCCCCCGTTCGGCGGCGGGTGGGTGGGATGGTGCGACTACGAGAGCGGAGCGCGACGGGCCGGGGCGCCGACCGCAGAGGCGGACGCCGCGGGAGGCCGGTGGATCCGTGCCCAGCGGGTCGCCGCCTTCGATCACGCGGAGAATCGCGTCTGGCTGCTGGCGGACGACGACGACCTGGAGGACTGGGCACGATTCGTCGACGCCGACGAGCAGCGCGCCCCCCAGGCCCGCGTCTCAACGCCCGCGGTCGCGTCCCGCGCGGCGCTCCCCGCGCACGCCAGGCACGAACCGGATGAGTACGCGAGGCTCATCCAGCGGTGCCGGGACCTCATCCGTGCGGGTATCGCTTACCAGCTCTGCCTGACGACTCGATTCACGGTCGCCGGCCGGCATGATCCCCTCACCGCCTACCTCCGCCTGCGGGAGGCCACGCCCGCGCATCACGGCGGTTTCGTCCGGATCGACGGCCGCAGCCTGCTGAGCGCGAGCCCGGAGCAGTTCCTGCACGCAGCGGGCGGGGTGATCCGCACCCGGCCGATCAAGGGCACCCGACCGCGGGGCCGGGACGCGCAGAGCGACGCCGCGCTCGCGGCGGAACTGTCCGCCAGCGAGAAGGAGCGCGCGGAGAACGTGATGATCGTCGACCTCATGCGCAACGACCTCTCGCGGGTGTGCGAGCCGGGGTCGATCCGCGTCGACGGGCTCTGGCAGGTCGAGAGCTACCCGGCGGTGCACCAGCTGGTGAGCACGGTGAGCGGCATCGCAGCTCAGGGCACCACGGTAGGGCAGCTGCTCGAGGCGGCGTTTCCTGCGGGGAGCATGACCGGCGCTCCCAAGCTCTCTGCCATGACGCGGCTGCACGAGCTGGAGGGTGGCCCGCGCGGAGTGTATGCCGGGTGCTTCGGCTACATCGGCGACGACGGCTCGCTGGATCTCGCGATGGTCATCCGCAGCATCGTCATCGAGGGGGAGAGCGCCGTGGTGGGCGCCGGCGGCGGGATCACCTGGGGTTCGGTGGCGACGGACGAGGTCGCCGAGGTCGCGACCAAGGCGCGGGCGCCGCTGGCAGCGCTCGGCGCCGTCCTGCCCGGGCACTGGGGTTCCGATATCCTGAACTGACCCCGCTCTTCTTCTCAGATTGGTCGTTTTCGTTGTCCGAGCATGTGACCTCACCTTCCGCAGACGAGCCGATGTCAGCCCACGCCATCCAGACCAAGTGGCAGAAGTACTGGGCAGACAACGACACGTTCCGCACAGGGAGCAGCGACGACACACGCCCGCGCAAGTACGTGCTCGGGATGTTCCCGTACCCGTCCGGCGACATGCACATGGGGCACGCCGAGAACTACGCCTACGTCGACATCGTGGCGCGCTTCTGGAGGCACCGCGGGCACAACGTGCTCAACCCGATCGGGTGGGACTCCTTCGGCTTGCCGGCCGAGAACGCGGCGATCAAGCGAGGAGCCGATCCGCGGGAGTGGACGTACGCGAACATCGCTCAGCAGAAGCAGAGCCTCAAGGAGTTCGGCACCTCGTACGACTGGTCGAGGGTGCTGCACACCTCCGACCCGGAGTACTACCGCTGGAACCAGTGGCTGTTCCTGAAGCTCTACGAGCGCGGACTGGCCTACCGCAAGAAGAGCCCGGTGAACTGGTGCCCGAACGACCAGACCGTGCTCGCCAACGAGCAGGTCATCGACGGCCGCTGCGAACGATGCGGCGCCGAGGTCGTGAAGAAGAAGCTCACCCAGTGGTACTTCAAGATCACCGACTACGCCGACCGCCTGCTGGACGACCTGAACCAGCTGGAAGGCTTCTGGCCGCACAAGGTGCTGCAGATGCAGCGCAACTGGATCGGCCGATCCGTCGGCGCCGACGTCGACTTCCGCATCGAGGGACGTGACGAGCCCGTCACGGTCTTCTCCACCCGCCCGGACACCCTGCACGGCGCGACGTTCTTCGTCGTGGCACCCGATTCGGACCTCGCCGCCGAGCTCGCCGCCGATGCACCGGCCGAGGTGCGCCAGCGGTTCCCGGACTACCTGACGCAGGTGCAGAAGGAGTCCGACATCGACCGGCAGGCCACCGATCGCCCGAAGACCGGCGTCTTCCTCGAGCGCTACGCGGTCAATCCGGTCAACGGCGAACGACTTCCGATCTGGGCAGCCGACTACGTGCTCGCCGACTACGGACACGGCGCGGTCATGGCGGTACCCGCACACGATCAGCGCGACCTCGATTTCGCGCGCGCCTTCGACCTGCCGGTGAAGGTCGTCGTCGACACCACCGCTCCGATCACCGGAGCCATGCCGGTCATCGAGGTCGACGAGGACGGCGTGCCGATCGACACTGGTGCGGCCCTCGAGGAGCAGCACCCCTCCAGCACCGGGATCGCCCTGACCGGCGACGGTCGGCTCATCAACTCGGGAGCGCTCAACGGTCTCTCCAAGCGCAACGCCATCGCTCGGGCGATCGAGCAGCTGGAGGCGGCCGGCACCGGCCGCGCGGCGAAGAACTACCGCCTGCGCGACTGGCTGATCTCCCGCCAGCGGTTCTGGGGCACCCCGATCCCCATGCTGCACACCGAGGACGGCGGCATCGTCCCCGTTCCCGAGGACCAGCTGCCCGTGCGGCTCCCCGGGGTCGAGGGACTCGACCTGTCTCCGAAGGGCTCGTCGCCCCTGGGTGCGGCCGAATCCTGGGTCCGCACCGTCGACCCGAAGACGGGCGATCCGGTGCTCCGCGACCCCGACACCATGGACACGTTCGTCGACAGCTCCTGGTACTTCCTGCGGTTCCTCTCGCCCGGCAGCGACCAGGTCGCCTTCGACCCTGCGGAAGCCGACCGGTGGGCTCCCGTCGATTCCTACATCGGTGGCGTCGAGCATGCCATCCTCCACCTGCTGTATGCGCGGTTCATCACCAAGGTGCTCTTCGACATGGGGCTCATCGACTTCACCGAGCCCTTCACCACCCTGATCAACCAGGGCATGGTGCTGCTCGACGGCTCGAAGATGTCGAAGAGCAAGGGGAACCTCGTCGAGTTCGCCGCCAGCATGCAGGACCCGGGTGCCGACGTGGTTCGCGTGGCGATCGCCTTCGCCGGGCCGGTCGAAGACGACATCCACTGGGAGGACGTCTCCACCGCTGGTGCGCAGAAGTTCCTGGCACGCGCATGGCGCGTGGCGCGGGACGTGACGAGCGACCCGGATGTGATCTGGGCGCAGGGCGATCAGGCGCTGCGGCGGATCACGCACCGACTGCTGGCGGATGCCCCGGGATTGGTGGAGCAGACCAAGCTCAACGTCGTCATCGCTCGCCTCATGGAACTGGTCAACGCGATCAGGAAGACCATCGACACCGGTGCCGGCCCTGCCGACCCTGCCGTCCGTGAGGCGGCGGAAGTCACTGCGATGATCCTCGATCTGTTCGCCCCGCATACCGCCGAGGAGATGTGGGAGATGCTGGGTCACGAGCCCTCGGTGGGCCTGGTGACGTGGCGTTCAGCCGACCCGGCGCTCCTCGTCGAAGACACGGTGACGGCGGTCGTGCAGGTGGGTGGCAAGGTGCGGGCGCAGCTCGAGGTCCCTGCCCGGATCGGCGAGGCGGAGCTCGAAGCGCTCGCTCGCGCCGATGAGCGCGTGATCCGGTCGATCGGCGACAGGGAGATCATGCGGGTCATCGTGCGTGCACCGAAGATCGTGAGCTTCGCGGTCAAGGGCTGAGCTCGGGCGCCGCGTCCGGAGTGCCAGCCGATCCGGTCTGCACAGGAACGCGGCGCCACTCCCTCTCCACGGATCGTGGCATACGCCGCCGGGCCGACGGATGCGGAGTCCTAGCGTGGTCGGGTGACAGCGAGTGAACCCGCATCCGACGGACGGTCGCGCCGGCGGCTGAGCATCGGCGCGGCGATCGTGCTCGCGCTGGTCGTGCTCTCGGTCGCGGTGGGAATGGGCATCCTCCGCGGTCAGGCACCGCCGGCGCAGTCACTGCCGATGGACGACGACAAGGGCGGCGCGTCGGCTGTCCCTGACGGTGAACTGTATGTGCACGTGCTCGGTGAGGTGCACGAACCCGGGCTGTACGTCCTCCACCTCGACGCGCGGCTGATCGACGCGCTGGCCGCGGCCGGTGGCACGACCGATGCCGCGGATCTGCAGGCCGTGAATCTCGCTCGGGTCGTGACCGACGGCGAGCAGATCATCGTGCCGCCCGTGGGTGGCGCGGGCGTCCGGCCCGGCGCCCCGCCGCTGCCTCAGGCAGACGCCCGGATCGATCTGAACACCGCCGATCAGGCCGCGCTCGAGACGCTGCCACGTATCGGGCCCGCACTCGCCGAGCGGATCATCGCCTGGCGCGAGGAGAACGGCCGCTTCACCTCCGTCGACGATCTGCTCGCGGTCCCTGGCATCGGCGAGAAGATGCTCGCCGGGCTTCGTGACGGGGTGCGGGTGTGAGGCGACGCGAGCTGCGGCTGGTGCCGTTGGTGGTGACGGTGTGGTCGGCCGCGCTGCTCTGCGTGCTCGCCCCGGCCGTGGCCTGGGGGTGCGCCGCAGCGTGCGCCGCGCTGTCCGGCGTGGCGCTGTGGGTGCTGCTCGGACGGCGGCGGGCGAGGCCGGATGGGCGCGGCGCGCTCGCGCTGCTGCTGTTCGCGACGGCCGGTTCGATGGCCGCAGGCGTCGCCCTCGCTCAGCCGCCGCGCGACAGTGTCGCCCTCCACGACGGTCGGGTGGTCGAGGTGCTCGCCGAGGTCAGCTCATCCTCATCCGTCGGGAAGGACGGCCGGCTCTGGTTCGACGTGCAGACGACTCACGCGGGGCCCCCGGGAAGGGCGACGCCGGTCTCGGTGTCGATGCGCGTCGGTGTGGAACCCGATGACGGGTTCGACCTCGGCGCGCAGTTGCGAGTGGTCGGCGAAGCAGAAGCGACGGATGCCGGCGAGCGGGCGGCGCTCATCATCTTCACGAACCGGGCCGAGATCCTTCGACCCGCGTCGGGAGCGTTCGGCGTGGCGGCACGCGTCAGACACGACTTCGTGGAGCGTTCGCTACGCCTCCCCGAGCCCGGGGCGGGGCTCCTCCCGGGTCTCGCGGTCGGCGATACCCGCGCGGTGACGCCGGAGCTGAACGACGACATGCGCACGAGCGGTCTGAGTCACCTCACCGCCGTCAGCGGAGCGAACTGCGCGATCGTCGTCGGAGCCGCGTTCTGGGTGACCGCGCTCTGTGGCGGTGGCCGCACGCTCCGCGTAGTGCTGTCACTCACCGCACTCGCGTCGTTCGTGGTGCTGGTCACGCCGGAGCCCAGCGTCGTGCGTGCCGGAGTGATGGCAGCTGTCGCGATGCTCGCCGTCATGCTCGGTCGCCCGAGCGCGGGGATCGGAGTGCTCTCGCTCAGTGTCACGGCGATCCTCCTCGCAGACCCGTGGCTGGCGGCGACCCCCGGCTTCGCGCTGTCGGCAGCCGCCTCGGCGGCCCTCGTCGTGCTCGCACGCCCGCTGGCCGCGGGGCTCGGTCGATGGATGCCGGAGGCCTTGGCACTGGCGATCGCGGTACCTCTGTCTGCCCAGCTCGTCTGCGGGCCGATCATCGCGCTCTTCGCCGAGCAGCAGTCGATCATCGGCATCGCGGCCAACCTTCTCGCGGCCCCCGCCGCGCCGCTGGCCACGGTCATCGGGCTGCTCGCATGCCTGGCGGCGCCGATTCCCGTGCTGGCGGATCTGCTGGTGGCGTCCGCGTGGTTGCCTTCGGCATGGATCGCCTCGACAGCGGGCACGACCGCCCAGCTGCCTGTTGCGCAACTGCTGGTCGTTCCGGGAATCGGAAGCGCACTGCTTGTAGCGGTGCTGAGCGGTGCGCTCGCGCTCGTGGCGCTTCGACCTTCACAGATCCCCGCGCGTCTCCGCATCGCCAGGGTCGGCGCGGCCGGCGTCGTGATCATCAGCGTGTCGCTCGGGGGAGCGCATCTCATTCTCGCGGGTCCTCTGGCCACCGCCACCACTCCCGCCGGCTGGGCGATCGCCGCGTGCGACGTGGGTCAGGGCGACGCCCTGGTGGTCCGCTCGAAAGGCTCGATCGCACTCATCGACACCGGGCCGGAGCCGGCACCGCTGGAGAAGTGCCTGCGGTCGCTCGGCGTCGATCGCGTCGACCTACTCGTGCTGACGCACTTCGACCTGGATCACGTCGGCGGCGTGAAGGCGGTGATGGGTCGGGTGGACACGGTGATGCATGGGCCGGCGGCGGAGCCGGAGGATGAGCGCATGCTGGCCGACCTTACTGCGGCCGGGGCCGCGCTCGTCGAGGCGTCGGCGGGCATGCGCGGCGACCTGGGCGCAGCATCGTGGCGTGTGCTGTGGCCCAGGATGAACTCGGCCGCGTTTCCCGCGGGAAACGATGCGAGTGTCGTGATCGACATCGGCGGGGGAGAAGTGCCGCGCTCGGTGTTCCTCGGTGATCTCTCGGCACTCCCGCAGCGCATGCTTCTGGGCAGCGGGGCACTGCGCGGGCCTTACCCCGTCGTCAAGGTGGCGCACCACGGCAGTGCCGATCAGGACGCGGGTCTGTACGAGGTACTCGCCCCCTCGGCGGCGCTGTTCAGCGCCGGCGCCGACAACGACTACGGGCATCCGCGACAGGAGACGCTCGACGTCCTCGCGGCCGCAGGCGCGCACGTGCTGCGCACGGACACGCAGGGTCTGATCCTCGTCGGGGTGCGCGACGGACGGCTCGAGGTGTGGACCGAGCGCGCGGTGGACGAGGAACCGGCTTCGGGGTCGGGCGTCGGCGACCCCGGGTAGGCTGGCTGCATGGCCGCTGCGCGTACCCCGTCGAGAGCAGGCACGAAGGCGACGAAGGTCCCGCAGGTATCGTGGCGTGAGCCTCGCCCGGCCCCGCTGGTCCTGGTTTCCGGCCCCGAAGAGATCTGCGCCGAGAGGGCGATCGCCGGAGTGCGAGACTACCTTCGCGCCGAAGATCCTGCGCTCGAGGTCAGTGACATCCGCGCCGACGACTACGCTCCCGGTTCGCTGCTGGCGCTGACCTCCCCGTCGCTCTTCGGCGAACCCCGCCTCGTGCGGGTGGCCGGCGTCGAGAAATGCTCTGACGCCTTCCTGCAGGAGGCGGTGTCCTACCTCGATCAGCCGCAGGAGGGCGCGACGGTCATTCTCCGCCACACCGGCGCGACGGTGCGCGGCAAGAAGCTGCTCGATGCGTTGCGCGCCGGCACCGGCGGTGGCATCGAGATCGCCTGCCCCGCCATCAAGCGTGACAGCGACCGGGTCGATTTCGCCGCGGGAGAGTTCCGCACGGCGAAGAAGCGGATCGCTCCCACGGCTCTTCGCGCCCTCGTCTCGGCGTTCGCGGACGACCTCACGGAACTTGCGGCCGCCTGCCAGCAGCTCATCGGCGACGTGGAGGGCGACATCACCGAAGAGGTGGTCACCAAGTACTACGGCGGCCGAGTCGAGGTGTCGGCTTTCGTGGTGGCCGACACTGCCATCGCAGGTCGCTACGGTGAGGCCCTCGTCGCGCTGCGGCATGCGCTCTCGTCTGGTGCTGACCCGGTGCCGATGGTCGCGGCGTTCGCCATGAAGCTGCGCACCATGGCGCGCGTGGCCGGCAACCGCGAAGCCAGTCGTCAGCTGGCGCAGCGCCTGGGCATGAAGGACTGGCAGGTCGATCGCGCACGTCGCGACCTCGCCGGCTGGAACGAGCGGTCGCTCGGCATGGCGATCCAGGCGACCGCTCGCGCGGACGCCGAGGTCAAGGGCGCGGCGCGCGACCCGATCTTCGCCCTCGAGCGCATGGTGACGGTGATCGCCACCCGTCAGCCGTTCGGCGAGTGAGCCGGCCTGAACGCGAAGAAGCCCGCCCCGGAAGGGGCGGGCTTCTTCACGCGGATGCGGCTCAGAGAGCGGCGACCTGCTTGGCGATGGCCGACTTGCGGTTCGCCGCCTGGTTCTTGTGCAGCACGCCCTTGCTGACGGCCTTGTCGAGCTTGCGCGAAGCGGCCTTCAGGGCGGCCTCGGCGGCAGCCTTGTCGCCACCGGCGACAGCGGTGCGGGTGGAGCGGATGAGCGTCTTCAGCTCGCTCTTGACGGCCTTGTTGCGCTCGTGAGCCTTCTCGTTGGTCTTGTTGCGCTTGATCTGCGACTTGATGTTTGCCACGTGTGGACGCTTTCTGTACAGGTGTGTGATGGAGTGCCGGCGGCAGAAGAGGGCTGCTGCGCGGCGATCGTGAGGGAAGAACCCACACGCAAGCCAAGAGTCGAGTCTATCAGTAGTCGGGCTCCGGTCGCGAAATGGCGCCCTCCGACTCCCGGGTCACGATCGACGCCACCGCCAGGTCCAGCACAGCATTGAAGATGCCGGGCCGCATCGCGGTGACCAGATGCGTCGTCCGCGGGACGACGATGAGCTCGGCATGAGGGGTGAGGCGCAGGAACTGCGCCTCGTTCACGCGCAGCTGATCCCACTGACCGTTCACGTACCACAGCGGAACCCCTATCCGCGTCAGGGACGCGGTGAGGTCGAGAGAGACGAGGCTGCTGAGGGCGGCATCCTGCGCATCGTACGCATAGCCTCCCGCGCCGAAGTGCTCCCGCGTCTCGACCGGCAAGGTGGCGGCAAGGACACGCTTCGTCAGCCAGGACCCACGCCCGGGAAGGGCATTCATCGCACTGGCCAGCAGACGATAGGTGCGAAGGGCGGCACCGCGGGGGAATGCGGTACATGACGCCGCGACGACTCCGGCGACCGGCGGGGGCTCTTCACTTCCCGCGACGGAAAGTGCGAGCAGACCGCCCATCGAGTGACCGACCAGCAGCACCGGACCGTCGACGGCAGCGGTGCGGACAGCGCGATCGACGGCAGCGAGGGCCTTCTCGATCGCGAAGGGATCGCCGAGAGTCGCACCGTGACCGGGAAGATCGATCGCCACCGACCGGATGCCGCGCTCTTCGAGATGGGCCTCCTGCGAGAGCCACATCGTCCGGGATGTGCGGATGCCGTGCACGAAGACGACCTGGACGTTCACAGCAGCCAGCATAGAGAAAGCGGGGCCGGTGGACGAACCACCGACCCCGCTCCGGGACACTCAGACCTGCTCAGTGCCCGATGGGATCACTTCTCGTAGCCCACGTTCTCCACCGGCGTGATGCCGAAGAGGTCGAGACCCACGTAGGGCTCGGGCGTGAGGTTGGCGAGACCCTCCTTGACGGTCCAGATCTCCGGGCCGTTGAACGCGGGGATGACACCCCAGGTCTCGGCGAAGATCTCGGCCTCGAGCTTCATCGCGGCCTTGGTCTGCTCCTCCGGGTCGGAGATCGTCTCGATCTCCTCGTGGATCCGCTTGTCGATCTCCTCGGTGCCGGTACCCGACAGGTTCAGACCGCTGTCCGAGCAGTACAGCTGGCAGAACCAGGCGGCACCGAACGGGTCGGAGGACGTGAAGTTGAGGAAGAACAGATCCCAGTTCTTCGTCGTGTAGTCCTCGGCGAAGTCAGCGGACGGGCGCTGGTCCACCTGCACCTCGACGCCGATCTCCTTCAGCTGAGCCTGCACCGCGACGGTACGCGCACGGGCCGTCTCGGTGTCGCTGTGGTTCGGGAAGACGATCGACAGGCGAACGCCGTCCTTCTCGCGGATGCCGTCGTCGCCGGCGACCCAGCCCGCGTCATCGAGGATCTTGTTCGCACCCTCGGTGTCGCCGTCCTTGCGGCCTGCCTCTTCCAGAGCGTTGAAGTAGTCAGGCTGGAACGAGAACAGCGTGAGGGACCCTGCGGGCTCCTCGGTGTAGTTCAGGCCGTTGAAGGCGATCTCCTTGACCTGCTCGAGGTTGATCGCGGTCATGATGGCCTCGCGAACCTCGAGGTCTGCCAGGGCAGGAGTCTCGGAGTTCAGCGTGAACAGCGCGTTGGCGGTTGCCTGGCCGCTGTACGTCTCGACGCCCTCGAGGTCCTCGACCTGTGCGAGCAGCTCGGCGCTGCCGGTCTCGGCCATGTCGACCTCGTCGTTGCGCAGGGCGTTGACGGCCGCGGTCGGCTCCATCTGGATGAAGGTGACCTTGTCGAGGAGCGGCTCTTCGCCCCACCACTTGTCGTTCGGGACGAGGTTGACCACGCCACCGGTCTTGTCGTACGACTCGACCGTGTAGGGGCCAGCAGCCCACTCCGGGTGCCAGTCGCCGAGGAAGGCGGTGTTGAAGAGCTCGGCGGTGTTCACCGCGGGGTGGAGCAGCTGCGAGAAGACCATCTCGGGCCAGGCGAACTCGCCCTTGAACGTCACGATGACGTCGCGCTCGTTCTCGCCGGCCTCGACCGACTCGATTTCCTTCCAGCCGTCGGTGGCGTTGGGCAGGTACGCCTCGTCCTCGCCGCTGTTGGCCTTCCAGGTGTTCTCGAACGCGGTCACGTCGATCGGCGTGCCGTCGTTCCAGACTGCCTTCTCGTTGACCTTGAAGTGCAGGACGGTCTTGCCGTCCTCGATGCCGAAGCTGTAGTCGTCGAGGTACGCCGGGTTCGGTTTGATCGTGCCGTCCGGGTCCATCAGCAGCACCTGCGGGCGGAACCAGGTTCCGATCTGCGTGATGCGGGCGTCGCCGTCGCTGTGGAAGTAGTTGGTCTGCTCCGCGATGTTCGGGACGGGGATGCGCAGCTCGCCGCCCTGCTGAAGGTTCTCGCGCGGCTGGGGGTTGTAGTCAGCTCCGGTGACGGTCTTGGGGGCTTCGCCCTCGCCGCCTTCGCCGCCGCCGTTACCGTTGCCCGCTGCGCAACCGCTCATGGCGAGTGCGAGGGTGCCGCCGAGAGCGACGATCCCCATCAGCTTCTGATGCCGTTTCATGGTACTCCTTAGTGCCTGTCGGCCTTACTTGGGATAGGGGCAGAATAGCTCTGCCCCGCACGCGCGCATCGCATGGGCACCGAACCGTTATCGGACTGTGCACATGCCGCGCGCGTCAGCCCGCGATATCCAGCGCGTCGAAACCTTCGACGGGGAGGATGATGCGCTGACGTGTGCGCTCGATGTCAGGATCCGGGATGGGGATCGCCGAGAGCAGTGCCTTGGTGTAGGGATGCTGCGGATCATCGAACACCTGATCCACGTCTCCATGTTCGACGAACTCCCCCTTGTACATCACCGCGACGCGGTCTGCGATGTGACGCACGACGGCGAGATCGTGAGCCACGAAGAGGTACGACAGCCCCAGCTTCGCTTTCAGCTCGTCGAGCAGATTTATGACGCCGGCCTGGATCGACACGTCGAGCGCGGAGACCGGTTCATCCAGCACGACCACCTTCGGGTTGGTCGAGAGCGCGCGGGCGATGCCGATGCGCTGCCGCTGACCACCCGAGAACGCGGTCGGGAAACGATCGCTGTGGGCGGGATCGAGACCCACGAGTCCCATGAGCTCTTCGACGCGGTCCTGGACCTCGTCTTTGCCCATCCCGATCGCGAACATCGGCTCGGCGATGATGTCCCACACGGTCATACGCGGATCCAGCGCACCCATCGGGTCCTGGAACACGATCTGCAGGTTGCGGCGCAGCTCCCGCTCCTCGGAGCGGTTGCGGATGTCCTTGACGCTCTTGCCGGCGATGCGGATGTCACCGTCCTCCTGCTCGACGAGATCCATGATCTGCAGGAGCGTGGTGGTCTTGCCGCTGCCGGACTCGCCGACGATGGCGAGCGTCTCACCCTCGCGCACATCGAAGCTGATTCCCTTGACCGCGCGCACCTCGCCGACCTTGCGCTTGAGGAAAGCGCCCTTCAGCAGCGGGAAGGTCTTCGAGAGGTTGACGGCCTCGAGGGTGATCGGGCGCTGTTCGCGGGGGAGGGCGGCCAGCGGGCTCTCCGGGATGACGGGCAGCGGGAAGACGGGCAGGCCACCCAGAACGCCGCCGTCCTCGATCTCGTGCGCGCGGATGCACGCGGCGGTGTGCGGCTCACCGCCCGGGGTCGGTACCGGGAGGAGTTCGGGCTCGCCCTGCAGGCACGCATCGATCGCGATCGGGCAGCGGTTGGCGAACGGGCACGCGTCGGGGAGATTGATGAGCAGCGGCGGGTTGCCCTTGATGGGGATCAGGGGCACCTTCTCGGTCTTGTCGACGCGGGGGATGGCGCCCAGGAGCCCGATCGAGTACGGCATCCGCGTGTGGTAAAAGGTCTCTCTCACGGGGGCGTGCTCGACCGGCTTGCCCGCGTACATCACCAGCACGTCGTCGGCCGTCTTGGCGACGACCCCCATGTCGTGGGTGATCATCATCATCGCGGCGCCGGTCTCCTCCTGCGCCTTGTCCATCAGATCGAGGATCTGCGCCTGGATCGTGACGTCGAGCGCCGTGGTCGGCTCGTCGGCGATGATCAGCTTCGGGTTGTTGGCCATCGCGATGGCGATGACCACGCGCTGGCGCATGCCGCCGGAGAATTCGTGGGGGAACGCCTTCATCCGCCGCTCGGCCTCGGGGATGCCGACGAGCTTCAACAGCTCGACCGAGCGCTCCCACGCCTCGCGCTTGGAGAGGCGGCGGTGCACGGTGAGAGCCTCGATCAGCTGATCTCCGATGGTGAACACCGGCGTCAAAGACGTGAGCGGATCCTGGAAGACCATCGCCATGCCGTTGCCGCGGATTGTCGACAGCTGCTTGTCGGACTTGCCGAGAAGCTCCTGCCCGTCGAAGACGATCGACCCGGTGACCTTGGCGTTGTCATCGAGCAGGCCCATGATGGCGAGCGACGTGACGGACTTCCCCGAGCCGGACTCGCCGACGATGCCGAGGGTCTTGCCGGCTTCGAGATCGAACGAGACGCCGCGGACGGCGTCGACGCGCCCGGCCTCGGAGGGGAAGGTGACCGTGAGGTCGCGGACGGAAAGGACAGTACTCATGCGCGACCTCCAGCCGCCGAAGTCGGATCGAGGGCGTCGCGCAGTCCGTCGGCGATGAGTGCCATCGAGACGGTGAGCATCGTCAGAGCCGCCGCCGGGAAGTAGAACAACCAGGGTGCGCTCGCGAGCGTGCTCGAGCCGTAGCCGATGAGCGCGCCGAGCGAGACGTCGGGCAGCTTCACGCCGAAGCCGAGGAACGACAGGGCGGTCTCGGTGAGCACCGCGGAGACGACGCCGAGGGTGAAGTTGATCACCAGCAGCGATCCGATGTTCGGCAGCATGTGCCGCAGCACGATCCGGAAGCCGGAGATGCCCGCGTAGCGGGCCGCATGGATGTACTCGCGCTCCCGGAGCGACAGCGACAGCGTCCAGATGATGCGGGCGGGCATGAACCAGCCGACCACGAAGATCATCACCAGCGAGATGACGAGCCAGTTGCCGCCGACGTCGTTCGAGATCATCGCGAGGATGAGGAAGTTCGGCACCACCATCATGAAGTGGATGACGATCAGCATGATGCGCTCGTAGGGCCCACGGAAGAACGCGGCGGTCGCGCCGACGATCGCGGAGACCACCGTGGTGCCGAGCGCGACGAGCAGGGCGATCATCATCGAGCGCTGCAGGCCGACGGCCACCTGGGCGAAGTTGTCGTTGCCCGATCCGTTCGTGCCGAACCAGTGCTCGGCCGACGGGCCTTTGCGCAGCGCCAGGAAGTCGAGGTCGGTGTGGCTGTACTGCGCGACCAGCGGGCCGATGATCGCGAACAGCACGAGGGCGGCGAGGACGACGAGCCCGACGACCGCTCCGCGGTTGCGCATGAACCGGCGGCTGTAAAGCGTCCACTTCGACGTGCGTTTGCGCCGTGTCGGTGGGGTCGATTCCTTGCCCAGTTCGGGGGTCATCCCCAGCATCTCGACGGACATCAGCTCACCCGCACTCTCGGATCGAGGATCACCACGGCGATGTCGGCGAGGATCGCGCCGATTGCCGTCATCAGGGCGCCGAACGCCGCGATCGCGACGGTGCCGTGGATGTCGTTGTTGTTGAGGGCGTTCAGGAAGTACTTGCCCATGCCGTTCCAGTTGAAGATGGTCTCCGTCAGCACCGCGCCGGTGAACACCAGCGGAATCGTGAACGCGACCTGCGTGGTGACCGGGATCAGCGAGGTGCGAAGGGCGTGCTTGCGGATCGCCTGCTGCTTCGTGAGGCCCTTGGCGCGAGCCGTGCGCACGTAGTCGGCCTTGATGTTGTCGAGCAGCAGTGAGCGCTGCAGGAAGTGGATGCCGGCGTAACCGGTGAGCACGAGCGCGAGTGTCGGCAGCGTCACATGCTGCAGCACGTCGACGAGGACCGGGAAGAAGCCCTCGACCCCCTGACTGGCGGAACCGGTGACATAGAACACCCGGACGCCGACGAGGTTGTTGAAGCCGATCGCGAGCAGCACGATCGCGAGGCCGGCGACCACCACCGGGATGTTCATGGTGATGATCGACGTCGCCTGACCGATGCGGTCGGCGAGCTTGTACTGCCGTGATGCGGTGTAGACACCGAGCGCGATGCCGAGGACGGTCGTGAGGATCGTCGCGCCCAGAACCAGCTCCGCGCTGACCCAGATCCGGTACGCGACCTGCTCGTTCACGAAGTCACCCGTCGGCCCGCGCCCCCAGTCCCACCGGAACAGGATGGCGGAGAACCAGTTCCACCAGCGCTCGAGGAGCGGAACGCTCTCGCTGAGGTTGCGCGGCTCGAGAAGAGCGGCGATCTCCTCGGCGGTCTTCGGCGGCCGGCGCCCGACGTAGTTGTTCTCAGGATCGAGATACAGCCAGGCGAGGAAGTAGGTGATGTTCGTCGCGACGACGATCATCAGCACCCACCCCGCGATGCGGCGCAACAGATACTTGATCAAGGTGATGATTCTTTCTCTTCTACAGACGCGCCCGGGATCTGCCGACGCAACGCTGGGTCGGATGCAATTCAAGCACCATCCGCGGATTCATGCGAAGTGGCGCCCGGTTCCGCGCTGTGACTGAGTCGTGACGACTGCGGGATTCAGTGTCAGTGTTCGGTCCGGTGCAACCTCGGGAGACTATCACCGGTTCGAGCGAATCGAGGATTAGCCTCCCCTGACCGTAGAATCGTGGGGACATGTCCCCACGCGCTCACACTCCGCTGCAGCCTGCCGCGACCCCGGCCCCGCAGATCCGCAATTTCTGCATCATCGCCCACATCGATCACGGCAAGTCGACGCTGGCCGACCGCATGCTGCAGATCACGGGCGTGGTCTCCGACCGCGACATGCGGGCGCAGTACCTGGACCGCATGGACATCGAGCGCGAACGCGGCATCACCATCAAGAGCCAGGCCGTTCGGATGCCGTGGGAGCTCGACGGGCAGACCTTCGCGCTCAACATGATCGACACTCCCGGCCACGTCGACTTCACCTACGAGGTCTCCCGCTCTCTCGCGGCTTGCGAAGGCGCCATCCTTCTCGTCGACGCAGCTCAAGGGATCGAGGCCCAGACGCTCGCGAACCTCTACCTCGCGCTGGAGAACGACCTCCACATCATCCCGGTGCTCAACAAGATCGACCTGCCGGCCGCCGACCCGGATAAGTACGCGAAGGAACTCGCCTCACTCATCGGGGGCCGGCCGGAGGACGTACTGCGCGTGTCCGGCAAGACCGGAGTCGGCGTCGAGGAGCTGCTCGATCGCCTCGTGCAGCAGATCCCGGCGCCGAGCGGCGATCCGCAAGCGCCGGCCCGCGCGATGATCTTCGACTCCGTCTACGACGCCTACCGCGGCGTCGTCACCTACGTCCGCATGATCGACGGCTCCCTGGAGCCGCGCGAGCGGATCCAGATGATGTCGACGCGCGCGACGCACGACCTCCTAGAGATCGGCGTGTCGAGCCCCGAGCCGGTCCCGTCGAAGGGCCTCGGCGTCGGCGAGGTCGGTTACCTCATCACCGGTGTGAAGGATGTGCGCCTGTCGAAGGTCGGCGACACCGTGACGACGGCCCGGAAGCCGGCATCCGATGCTCTTCCCGGGTACACCGATCCGAAGCCGATGGTCTACTCCGGGCTGTACCCGATCGACGGCAGCGACTACGGCGAACTGCGCGAGGCGCTCGACAAGCTGAAGCTCTCGGATGCGTCCCTGGTGTACGAGCCCGAGACATCAGTGGCGCTCGGCTTCGGGTTCCGATGCGGATTCCTGGGGCTGCTCCACCTCGAGATCATCACGGAGCGTCTGGCGCGCGAGTTCGATCTCGATCTCATCACCACCGCTCCGAGCGTGATCTACGAGGTGACCACCGACACCGGTGAGAAGGTCATGGTCACGAACCCGAGCGAGTACCCCGACGGGCGGGTCGCCACTGTCGCCGAGCCCATGGTGAAGGCGGCGATCCTGCTGCCCAAGGACTACGTGGGCACGGTCATGGAGCTCTGCCAATCGCGGCGCGGGACGCTCCTGGGCATGGAGTACTTCTCCGAGGAGCGCGTCGAACTGCGCTACAACATCCCTCTCGGCGAGATCGTGTTCGACTTCTTCGATCAGCTCAAGTCGAAGACGCAGGGGTATGCGTCGCTCGATTACGAACCGTCCGGGCAGCAGGACGCTGACCTCGTGAAGGTCGACATCCTCCTGCAGGGCGACAAGGTCGATGCGTTCAGCTCGATCGTGCACCGCGACAAGGCCTATGCGTACGGCACGCTGATGGCGGAGCGCCTGCGCAAGCTCATCCCTCGTCAGCAGTTCGAGGTGCCCATCCAGGCGGCGATCGGCGCGCGGATCATCGCCCGCGAGACCATCCGCGCCATCCGCAAGGACGTGCTCGCCAAGTGCTACGGCGGCGACATCACCCGAAAGCGCAAGCTCCTCGAGAAGCAGAAGGAGGGTAAGAAGCGCATGAAGATGGTCGGACGGGTCGAAGTCCCGCAGGAAGCGTTCATCGCCGCGCTCTCCGGTGACGTCGAGGGCAAGGACAAGAAGTAGCTCACGGCCGGATGCCGGCATCCGGCGGCGCGTGGGGGTGATCGCCCAGGCAACGCGAAGTAGGCTGGAACGCATGCGGCGCGGGACATTCCGAGACGACACGGTTGACTATGCGGCCGTGGGTGCGACCCACGCGCCCGATCTGATGCAGTACCCGCCGGAGCGCAGCATCCCGGCGGAGGAATCGTGGCGGATCGGCAGCGGTGCCGAACGCTTCCAGTCCGCCGGTGAGGCGCTGCTGTCATGGACGGCGCAACGCGCAGCGGGTCTCGGCATCGAGGACGTCCGTCCAGCCCCCGGGCCCGCCTACGCCGGTGTCAGTTTCGACGCTGAAGGAAACCCGATCGCGCCGAGCAAGCGCGATGTGGAGCAGCGGTTCGACGCCGAGGGCACCCCGTTCGTCGGTCCGGGCATGACCCTGCGACTGCGTGGACGGGTGGCGGGGATGCGTGCCGATGCGGAGCTCCGGGTGATCTCGGTGACCGAAGAAGCCCGCCGGATCGGGTTCGTGCTCGGCACCGTCGGCGGTTCCGTCGTCAGCGGCGAGGAGTCCTTCGATGTCGACTGGCGTGAGGGAAACGACGAGGTCTGGTTCACGGTGCGCGCATTCGACGCTCCCAACGCGCTCGCCTATCGCATGCTGCCACCGCTGGTGAAGCGTCGGCGCCGCGAGCTGTTCGCCCGCTACCTCCGGGCGATCTCCCCGCTGTACGCGACCCCCGTCTGATGGCGCGCACTCTCTGATGGGCGCGTCCCTCCCTCTCGGTGACCCCGCCCCCATCGATGGCCGGCTGCCGGCCGATCTGCCCATCGACAGGGCGGTGCCCTTCTCGGCCTACCTTCACATCCCGTTCTGCCGCGTGCGCTGCGGCTATTGCGACTTCAACACCTACACCTCGGGCGAGCTTCGCGGGGCGCGCCAGGAGGACTACGCCGCCACGCTGACGGGCGAGATCGATCTCGCGCGAAAGGTGCTCGGTGACGCGGGAGCGCTCCGCCCGATGGACACCGTCTTCTTCGGCGGCGGCACCCCGACACTGCTTCCCCCCGGGGACCTCGCACGGATGCTGGGGGAGGCGGTCGCCGCCTTCGGCCTGGCCGACGGCGCGGAGGTCACGGTGGAGGCCAACCCGGACACGGTGACACCCGAGGTCGCTCAGACCCTCGCGGCCGCTGGGGTGACGCGGTTGTCGATCGGGATGCAGTCCGCGGTGCCGCACGTGCTGGCGGCTCTCGACCGCACGCATCAGCCGGAGAACGTGCCCACCGCGGTCGCCGCGGCGAAGGATGCGGGGCTTGCCGTCAGCGTGGACCTCATCTACGGCGCCCCGGGGGAGACCCTCGATGACTGGGGCAGATCGCTCGATGCGGCGCTCGAACTCGAGTCGGACCACATCTCGGCCTACGCACTGATCATCGAGGACGGCACCAAACTCGCCCGTCAGATCCGTCGCGGAGAGGTTCCCACCCCGGACGACGACGTGCAGGCCGACATGTACGAGCTCGCCGATGAGCGTCTCGCCGCCGGCGGCTTCGACTGGTACGAGGTGAGCAACTGGGCGCGCCGGCCCGAACTGCGCTCCCGGCATAACCTCGCGTACTGGAGGGGGAGTGACTGGTGGGGCTTCGGCCCCGGCGCTCACAGCCACGTCGCGGGGCTCCGGTGGTGGAACGTGAAGCACCCTGCGGCGTACGCACAGCGGCTCGCGGCCTTCACATCACCGGCCGCCGGCACCGAGCGTCCGGGCGAGAGCGCGCGGATGCTGGAGCGGATCCTCCTCGAGAGCCGGCTCGCCGAGGGGTTCGCGGTGGCGGACCTGCCGCCTCAGAACCGCGCGAAGGTCGCCGGTCTCATCGCCGACGGTCTCGTGGACGCCGCGTCCGCGCTGCGCGGACGTGTCCGGCTGACGCTGCGGGGGCGGCTCCTCGCTGATGCCGTCGTGCGCGAGCTGACCGACTGACGGCTCGAACGAGCGCGATCTCAGGCGCCGAGGGGTAGAATTGGCACTCGGATCATTCGAGTGCCAGCGCACGTACGGACAGCGGGAGGGAAGGCGATGGTCACAGAACGAGGGCTGCAGGTCCTTCGCGCGATCGTGCAGGACTACGTCGAGACCCATGAACCGGTCGGCAGCAGGACGATCGTCGACCGCTACTCCTTCGGCGTCTCAGCGGCGACCATCCGCAATGACATGGCGCAGCTCGAGGACGAGGAGCTCATCGCGGCGCCGCACACCTCGTCGGGTCGGGTTCCCACCGACAAGGGGTACCGCGTCTTCGTCGACCACCTGGCCCAGTTGCGCCCGCTCTCCGTCGCGCAGCGCACCGCGATCGAGTCCTTCCTCGCCGCTCCCGCCGACCTCGACGACCTGATGGCGCGCACTGTGCGCGTGCTCACGCAGCTCACCGGCCAGGTCGCGCTCGCGCAGTACCCGTCGTTCGCGCGCGCTCACCTGACGCACCTCGAACTCGTCGCACTGGCACCGAACCGGCTCCTCGTGGTGCTCGTCACCGATGCAGGTGGCGTCTCGCAGCGAATCGCGCAGCTTCCCGTCGATGTCGATGAGGCCGACCTGGCGGTGCTCCGTGCGCGGCTGTCGGCACTGATCACCGGGCGGGCGGTCAGCGATGCGGCCGAGCGCCTGCAGACATTGCTCTCCGGTGCGGACGCGAACCCGCGGGATGCGGCCCTGCACACGCTCGCCGGGATCGTCGTCGACGAGCTGGGCGAGTTCCGGCAGGAGAAGCTCGTGATGGCGGGGGCCGCGACTCTCGCCCGCCGCGAACAGGACTTCCGCGGAAGCATCCACCCTCTCCTCGAGGCGATCGAGGAGCAGGTGACGCTGCTGCGCCTCATGAGCGAGATGGTGACGGACGAGCACGGCCTCGCCGCGAGCATCGGCACCGAGAACGCTCCTTTCGGGCTCGGCGAGGCGTCGATCGTCGCGAGCAACTACGCGGCTCCCAGCGGAACCGCGAGGGTCGGCGTGATGGGGCCGACCCGCATGGACTATCCGAGCAATCTCGCAGCAGCGCGGGCGGTCGCCCGCTACCTGTCGCGACTGCTCGATGAGGACGAGGCGAGTCGCTGAGCGGCTCCCCGATGAACGCGCACATGCGGAAAGGTGATTGTGGCGGACCACTATGACGTTCTCGGGGTGTCCCGTGACGCTTCGACGGACGAGATCAAGAAGGCCTATCGACGGCTTGCGCGGCAGCTCCACCCGGATGTGAACCCAGGCGAAGATGCGGCCGAGCGCTTCAAGCTCGTCACGCACGCCTATGACGTGCTCAGCGACGATGAGTCGCGCCGACGTTACGACATGGGCGGCGGAGACGGCGCGGGTGGGGACTTCGGCGGCTTCGGAGGATTCGGCGACATCTTCGAGACGTTCTTCGGCGCGGCCCAGGGTGGCGGACGCGGAGCGCGGCCGCGCTCGCGCCGGGAGCGCGGCCAGGATGCACTGGTCAGGGTGAACCTCGAGCTCGGCGACGTCGTCTTCGGCGCTCACCGCGACATCGAGGTCGACACCGCGGTGCTCTGCGAGACCTGCCATGGCTCCTGCTGCCAGGAGGGCACCTCACCCGTCACCTGCGACATCTGCGGGGGATCGGGTCACGTGCAGCGTCAGGTGCGCAGCCTCCTCGGGAATGTGGTCACGTCCCAGCCCTGCGGAAGCTGCGAGGGCTACGGCACCACCATCCCGTACCCGTGCCCCACCTGCGGCGGGCAGGGACGCGTGCGCTCGCGCCGCACTGTCTCGCTCGACATCCCGTCGGGAGTCGAGACCGGGCTCCGCCTTCAGCTCCCGGGCTCCGGCGAGGTCGGCAAGGCAGGCGGTCCCAACGGCGACCTGTACGTCGAGGTGCATGTGGCCCCGCACCCGGCCTTCAGCCGGGAGGGCGATGACCTCCTCGCAACGCTCGAGGTCGCGATGACCGACGCGATCCTGGGCACGGAGACCGCCATCGAGGGCCTCGACGGACCGGTGGAGCTCGAGATCCGTCCCGGCGTGCAGTCCGGTGACGTGCTGACCATCAAGGGCCGCGGCATCACCCCGCTGCGAGGCACCCAGCGCGGCGACCTCCGGGTCGGTGTGCAGGTGGTGACCCCCACCAGGCTCGACTCCGCTCAGCGAGCATTGATCGAGGACTTCGCGAAGAAGTCGAAGGCACCCGGTCCGCAGCTCGCGCAGTTCCAGCAGGGGCTCTTCTCGAAGCTGCGCGACCGCTTCCGCGGACACTGAGTCATGCCGCTGCACTTCATCGTCGAGTCCGCCTCCGGTGCCGTCGCGGGCGATGTCGTCTCGCTCACGGGCGCCGAGGCGAAGCATGCCGCCGTGGTTCGCCGGTTGCGCGTCGGTGAGCAGGTCACCCTCGGTGACGGCGCCGGAGTGTGGCTTTCGGGAACCGTGCACGATGTCTCCGCGACCCGGGTCGATGTGCGCATCGACGATCGGTCCGTCCTCGACGCACCGGGCGCCCGCATCGTCCTGGTGCAGGCTCTCGCCAAGGGGGACAGGGACGAACTCGCTGTCCAGGCCGCGTGCGAGCTCGGCGTCGACGCGATCGTGCCATGGCAGGCAGCCCGCAGCATCTCGCGCTGGGAGGGCGCGAAGGCGATCAAGGGCAGGGAACGCTGGACGTCGATCGTACGCGAAGCGGCCAAGCAGGCTCACCGTCCGTGGGTACCGGAGGTCACCGCTCCCGAGTCGACGAGTCAGCTCGCCGAGCGCGCGTCCACCCAGCGAGTGCTGGTCTTGGATCCCACAGCCGACGTGAGGCTGTCGGACATCACCCCCGATGACAGGGACATCCTGCTGGTGGTCGGGCCTGAGGGAGGCATTGCGGATGACGAGCTGCGGCGGCTGACGGATGCCGGTGCCGAGCGTGTGTTGCTCGGCGACACGGTGCTGCGCACCTCGACGGCCGGTCCCGCCGCCATCGCGGTCCTGTCGGTGGCGCTGGGACGATGGTGACCAGCGCAGCCCCGGGCTCAGTCTGCAAGGCGCCGACTAGACTGAGGCCATGACGGAACGCTCGATCTTCACGCGCATCCTGGACGGGGACATCCCCGGTGAGATCCTCGCCGAGACTGACCGCCTCTTCGCCCTTCGCGACATCGCCCCGCAGGCTCCGGTGCACCTGCTCGTCATCCCCAAGACATCCGAATTCCGCGACGTGACCGAGCTTGCAGCCGGTGACCCCGCACTCCTTTCCGAGCTCATCGCCTTCGCGACCCGGCTCGCGCAGGAGCACACGGACGACGGCGACTTCCGCCTCGTCTTCAACACCGGCGCCAACGCCGGACAGACCGTCTTCCACGTCCATGCGCATGTGCTGGCCGGTGGCCTGAATGAGAAGAGCGTCGGTGCCTGACGAGAACACACCCGCGGAGCGGAGCCCGAACGTGAACACGCCCGAGTCCGTGGAGAAGATCTACGCCGACGGAGTCGCGATGGTGCAGCTTCTCGGCCCGCAGGACCGTCTGCTGCGGATGCTCGAGAGGGAGCATCCCGCCGTGCAGGTCCTCGTCCGCGGCAACGAGATCACCCTGAGCGGCGCGACTGCGGCAGTCGGAAAGGCGCGCTCCCTCGTCGACGAGCTGCTGGCCATGACCAAGGCCGGGCACGATCTCGTGCCGAGCGACGTCGCGAACTCTGCTCGGATGCTGCGCACCGAGGGCGGGCCCCGCCCGAGCGAGGTGCTCGGCGAGGCGATCCTGTCGACCAGGGGCAAGGTCATCCGACCGAAGACCCTCGGGCAGAAGGAGTACGTCGACGCGATCGAGGAGAACACGATCGTCTTCGGCATCGGTCCTGCCGGCACGGGAAAGACCTACCTGGCGATGGCGAAGGCCGTGCAGGCGCTGCAGCGCAAGGAGGTCACGCGGATCATCCTCACCCGTCCCGCGGTCGAGGCGGGGGAGCGGCTGGGCTTCCTTCCAGGAACGCTCACCGACAAGATCGATCCGTACCTGCGACCGCTGTACGACGCGCTGAACGAGATGATGGATCCCGAGATCGTGCCGCGTCTGATGGCGACGGGGACGATCGAGGTCGCTCCGCTGGCGTACATGCGAGGGCGGACGCTCAACGATTCGTTCGTGGTGCTCGATGAGGCGCAGAACACCACACCCGAACAGATGAAGATGTTCCTGACGCGGCTCGGCTTCGGCACGAAGATGGTCGTCACCGGCGACATCACGCAGGTCGACCTTCCTCAGGGCTCGTCAGGGCTGAGGCTGGTGACCCGCGTCCTCGGCGACATCGAGGACATCCACTTCTCCCGTCTCACCAGCGACGACGTCGTGCGCCATTCGCTCGTCGGTCGCATCGTCGACGCGTACAGCGAGTACGACGAACGTCGCACCGCGCAGCGATTCGAGCGCGAGCAGGCGGCGGAGTTCGCGAACCGCGCCGAGCGCCGCGGCGCACAGCGCCCGGGGCCGCGGGACCGGATGCCGAAACGAGGGCTGTCATGATCGAGATCAACAACGAGTCGGCCATCGACGTCGACGAGACGGTGCTGCAGCGGCTGACCGACTTCAATCTCGCGCAGCTTCACGTCAGTCCCGACGCCGAGGTGGCCATCGTCCTCGTCGACGAGGGCGCCATGGAAGCCCTCCACGTGCAGTGGATGGATGAGCCGGGCCCGACCGACGTGCTGAGCTTCCCGATGGACGAGCTGCGCCCCGGCAGCGAGGATCGCCCCACGGCGCCCGGGCTGCTCGGCGACATCGTGCTCTGCCCGCAGGTCGCGGAAGCGCAGGCACAGGCGGCCGGGCACTCGCTCATGGACGAACTCATCCTGCTCACCACGCATGGCCTGCTGCACCTGCTCGGGTTCGATCATGCCGAGCCCGAGGAGGAGCGCGAGATGTTCGGTCTGCAGCGCGAGCTCATCGAGGGCTTCGCCGCGTCCGAACACCGACGATGACGGCGGCGTTTCTTCTCGTCGGCGCGGTCCTGCTCGTCGCGTTCGGCGGTCTGATGGCGGCGATCGACGCGGCCTTCGGTGTCACCTCTCGCTCCGACCTCGAGGAGATGGGGTCGGAGGGCCGAAACGCCGGGCAGCTCGCAAGGATCGCGGCCGACCCCGACGCGCACGTCAACGCGGTCGCGTTCATCCGAGTGCTCGCCGAGACCACAGCGGCGGTGCTCGTCACCGTCGCCTTCACCGACATCTTCAACAACATCTGGTGGGCGATGCTCGCCGCCGCCGTCCTGATGACGGGCATCACGTTCGTCCTCGTCGGCGCGAGCCCCCGCACGTTCGGCCGTCACCACGCGGATCGCATCCTCCGCGCCAACGCGCCGATCGTGCGAGGGCTTCGCATCCTGCTCGGGCCGCTCGCGCAGGCGCTGGTGATCCTCGGAAACCGGGTGACGCCGGGGACGGGGCGCAGCTCGTTCACGTCCGAGGAACAGCTGCTGAGCATGGTCGACGAAGCGGCATCCAACGACCTCATCGAAGCCGACGACCGCGACCTCATCCATTCGGTCTTCGACTTCACGGATCAGTTCGTCCGCGCCGTCATGGTGCCGCGCACCGACATGGTGACCGTCGATGCCACCGCTTCCACGAGCGAGGCGATGGCGCTGTTCTTGAACCGGGGCGTCTCGCGGATGCCGGTCGTCGACGATGATGCCGATGACGTGGTCGGCGTGCTGTATCTCAAGGATCTCGTGCAGTTCGCGTTCCGTGATGAGAACGCGTGGCGCAATGCCTCGGTACGACCCATCGCGCGGCCGGCGACGTTCGTGCCGGAGTCGATGCGGGCGGAGACGCTGCTTCAGCAGATGAAGCGCGATGCCGTTCATGTCTGTCTCGTCGTCGACGAACACGGCGGCATCTCGGGCCTCGTGACCCTCGAAGACCTCATCGAGGAGCTCGTCGGCGAGATCTCAGACGAGTACGACCGCGTCTCGTCCGAGATGGTCGAGCTCGGCGACGGACGATATCGCGTGAACGCGCGGTCGCCGTTGGAAGACGTCGGCGACCTGTTCGGCCTGGAGCTCGGGGACGACGATGTCGACTCGATCGGCGGCCTGCTCGGCAAGGCGCTCGGGCAGGTGCCTCAACCGGGATCGACCGCGACGATCGACGGACTGGTGCTGACCGGCGGCGCTTCCCGCGGCCGGGGCCGCGGCATCGCGACCGTGTTCGTCGAGCGCGCCTCGACGGACGTGGAAGGATCTGAAGATGACTGACCAGATGCGAAGCGGCTTCGTGACGTTCGTGGGGCGGCCGAACGTGGGCAAGTCCACGCTCACGAACGCGCTCGTCGGCGAGAAGATCGCGATCACCAGCGAGAAGCCGCAGACCACCAGGCGGGCCATCCGCGGGATCGTGAATCGCCCGCAGGGACAGCTCGTCATCGTGGACACTCCCGGTATCCACAAGCCGCGCACGCTTCTCGGGGAGCGACTGAACGATCTGGTGGAGCAGGTGCTCGGAGACGTCGACGTCATCGGGTTCTGCGTTCCCGCCACCGAGAAGGTCGGCCCCGGCGACCGCAGGATCGCCGCGTCGCTCGATGGTTATCCTCGCGCCAAGAAGATCGCCATCGTGACCAAGACGGATGCTGCCGGGCGGGACGAGATCACCGAACGCCTGCTGGAGGTGGATTCGCTCCGCGAGGATTGGGCTGCGGTCATCCCGTTGTCTGCTCTCACGCGAGACCAGCTCGAGGTCCTCTGCGACGAGGTGCTGTCTCTCATGCCTATGGGGCCTGCGCTGTACGGCGAAGGCGTGACCACGGACGAGTCGGACGCGGACCGTATCGCCGAGATCATCCGCGAAGCAGCACTCGACGGTGTGCGTGACGAGCTGCCGCACTCCATCGCCGTCGTCCTCGATGAGATCTCACCGCGCGAGGGAAGCGACCTCACCGACGTGCACGCGTCTCTCGTCGTGGAACGGGACAGCCAGAAGGCGATCATCATCGGCCACAAGGGAAAGCGACTGCGTGATGTCGGCGCCCGCGCCCGGGCGGGCATCGAGGAGCTGATCGGCACCCGGGTGTTCCTCGGCCTGCACGTGAAGGTCGCCAAGGAGTGGCAGCGGGATCCCAAGCAGCTCGGCAGGCTCGGATTCTGACGGACGAGGCGGCTATTCGGTCGTCCGCAGCGCCGGCGTGACGATCACGACACCCTCGCCGTACTCGGCGTCTGCGGCATCCTGGATCGTGCCGTCATCCCACACCACTCCCAGCCAGACGTAGCCGCGCTCCGTCCATACGCTGAGCGCATCGGGTCCGAGAGCGGCGGCGACCTCATCCTGGATGCGGGTGAGCTCCGCCTCGTCGGTCGAGCCGTCCCTGCCGTCCGTCGGATCCTCGGCGGCCGGTGGGTCGAACAGCGCGAGCGGGATCGGTGGATCCGTGTTCGTGAATCGCTTCCCGTCGTAGGTGCCGCGGATCGCATACGCGCCCCACGTGACGTCCCCACTCGTCTCCCTTCCCTCGACACCGTCCCAGCTCCAGTCGTCGATCGGGATGCCGAGGCACTGCGGTGGATAGGACTCCATGATCGCTCCGAGGCAGAGCTGCACATCGCCGCCGGCGTCGATCACCGTTCCTGTGCCCGAGACGGGACCGGGGGGAGGGGCGGGCCGCGCGTCTTCAAGGCTCTGTCCCGAGGCCGGCGAGTTCGTCGGTGCCGCGGATCCGGGGGCGGCGGCGCACGCACTCAGGACGAGGAGAGCCACGACGGATGCTGCGGCGAGGAGGTAGCGGTGCTGCGATGTGCTCATGCCTGGGAGTGTCGAGTCGGGCTCGATCGTCTCAACGTCGTCGGATCGAACGTCGCCTCCTGCTAGCATTGCCCCATGCCTTTCGGCGGTCTGCTTCTTCTTAGCTGCCGCGACGAGTCCTGAGAGCTAGGGCCTTCCTCGTCGCGGCGCTCGTGTTGGCCCGATCATTCGACGAAGAGAAGAAGCCCCATCATGCAGAACACTCAGCGCTCGTCTGCGATGCCGATCCACAAGTACCGGCCGTTCCACGAGCAGATCAACGTCCACCTGCCGGACCGCACCTGGCCCGACGCCCGCATCACCCAGGCGCCTCGGTGGTGCGCCGTCGACCTCCGTGACGGCAATCAGGCGCTCATCGACCCGATGTCGCCCGAGCGCAAACGCGTCATGTTCGAACTGCTCGTCGGTATGGGATACAAGGAAATCGAAGTCGGTTTCCCCTCGGCCAGCCAGACCGACTTCGACTTCGTGCGCCAGCTCATCGAAGAGGATCTGATCCCCGACGACGTCACGATCCAGGTGCTGACGCAGGCCCGCGAGCATCTCATCGAGCGCACCTACGAGGCCATCGCCGGCGCCAAGCAGGCGATCGTGCACCTCTACAACTCCACGAGCGTGCTGCAGCGCGATGTGGTCTTCCGCACCGACAAGCAGGGCATCATCGACATCGCCCTCGAGGGTGCGCGGCTGTGCCGCGAGTTCGAGAAGCGCATCCCCGAAACGCAGGTCTTCTACGAATACTCCCCGGAGAGCTACACCGGCACCGAGCTGGAGTTCGCCGCCGACATCTGCAACCAGGTGATCGAGGTGTTCGAGCCCACGCCAGAGCGCAAGGTGATCATCAACCTGCCGGCGACCGTCGAGATGGCGACGCCGAATGTCTACGCCGATTCGATCGAGTGGATGAGCCGTCATCTGAATCATCGCGAGAACGTCATCCTGTCGCTTCATCCGCACAACGATCGCGGAACCGCGATCGCCGCCGCCGAACTCGGTTACATGGCCGGGGCCGATCGCATCGAGGGCTGCCTCTTCGGAAACGGCGAGCGCACCGGCAACGTCGACCTCGTCGCTCTCGGCATCAACATGTTCACCCAGGGGATCGATCCACAGATCGACTTCAGCGACATCGACCAGGTCAAGCGCACGGTCGAGTACTGCAACCAGCTGCCGGTTCCCGAGCGCAGCCCCTGGGCCGGCGATCTCGTCTTCACCGCCTTCAGCGGATCGCACCAGGACGCGATCAAGAAGGGCTTCGAGGCGATGGAGGCCCGGGCCGCGGCCGAGGGCGTGTCGGTCGACGAGATCGAGTGGGCGGTGCCATACCTCCCGGTCGACCCGAAGGATCTCGGCCGCTCCTATGAGGCGGTCATCCGCGTGAACTCGCAGTCCGGCAAGGGCGGGGTGGCATACCTGCTGAAGGCGGATCACGCGATCGATCTGCCGCGGAAGCTCCAGATCGAGTTCTCCGGCGTGGTGCAGGCGAAGACGGACGAAGAGGGCGGCGAGGTCACCAGCGACGCGATCTGGGGCATCTTCAGCGATGAGTACCTGCCGGCCGCCGACGCGTCGGCCAAGTGGGGTCGGTTCGAACTGCTCGCAACCCAGACCCGCAGCGACATGTCGGGCGAAGTCGTGCTCGACGTCGTGCTCCGCGACGACGAGCAGCAACTGGCGGTCTCCGGCTCCGGCAACGGACCGGTCGCCGCGTTCGTCGAGGTGCTGCGGGCGCAGGGATTCGACATCACGGTCTACGACTACGTCGAGCACGCCCTCAGCGCCGGCGGTGACGCGCAGGCGGCCGCCTACGTCGAGCTGCAGGTGGGAGACCAGCGGCTCTGGGGCGTCGGCATCGACGGCGACATCTCGACGGCGTCGCTCAAGGCGATCGTGTCGGGTGTGAACCGGTCGATCCGCTCGCGCCAGCACGAGCTCGCCGGGGTCTGAAGCACGTCCCTTCCCGCGCTCAGGGCTTGACGATCGGAATGGTGCCCGTCTCTGCCGCCACCTTGCGGCGGTAGAGACGGCGCTGTTCCGGAAGCGAGAGATCGAACATCACCGCGAGCACCCGGATGATCGCCGTGACGACGATGCCGATGATGCCCGCCACCGCGAGGTTCACTCCGACCGCGTGCGAGATGACGATCGCGGTGCAGCCGAGGCCCGCTGCCACGGCGTAGAGCGAACCGACGTGCATGATCGCGACCGGCAGCCCCATGATGACGTCTCGGAGGACGCTGCCACCGACGGCTGCGCATACACCGATGAACACAGCGGGCACCGCGGGAACGCCCAGTCCCAGCGCCTTGCTGGTGCCGAATGCGCCGAACATCCCGATGACGACCGCGTCGAGGCCGACGATGATCGCGTTCGCGCGGTGAAGCAGGCCGGCCAGCAGCATCCCGATGATCGCGGCACCTCCTGCCGTGACCAGGTACCAGTTGTTCTGAAGCGTCGCGGGCGGCTGCCCGAGCAGCAGGTCGCGGATGAGTCCTCCGCCCATCCCGATGAGGATGCCGATGATCGCGACGCCGAGCAGATCGAGGCGGCGCTGGCCCTGGAAGCCGGACGCGAACATCGCACCCTGAATGCCGCCGAGCCCCACGCCCAGGAGGTCGGCCCAGAGGGGAATGAAGAACTGCGGTTCGGTCACCCGCCTATTGTCCCGCACGGAGGATAATCGAACGGTGCCCACCTATCGAGATGAAGCGGTGATCCTGCGCACTCACAAACTGGGTGAGGCCGATCGCATCGTCACCATGCTCTCTCGCCGGCACGGGAAGGTCCGCGCCGTCGCGAAAGGCGTCAGGCGCACCTCGTCGAAGTTCGGTTCTCGCCTGGAGCCGTTCATGGTGGCCGACGTGCAGCTCTACCAGGGCCGCTCCCTCGACATCGTGCAGCAGGCGGAGTCGCTCGGTTCGTACGGCGCGGAGATCGCGGCGCACTACGACCGGTTCACCTCTGCGAGCGCGATGGTCGAGACGGCGGACCGGTTGAGCGATGCAGAAGCCACCCCGCAGCAGTACCTGTTGCTCGTGGGAGGGCTGCGGGCCCTCTCTCGCGGCGAGCATGCACCACGCAGCATCCTGGATTCATATCTTCTGCGCGTGATGGCGCTGTCGGGTTGGGCGCCGTCGCTCGACGACTGCGCTCGGTGTGCCGCTCCCGGTCCCCATACCGCGTTCGTCGGTCAGCTCGGCGGACTGGTGTGCCCCGAATGCGCACCCGCCGGCAGCCCGCGGATCGCCGAGACGACGTTGGCGCTGCTGAGATCGCTGATGGCGGGGGAGTGGGAGGCGGTGGACGCCGCCTCTCCGGCGGCGACGGCCGCGGCATCCGGACTGGTCGCCGCGTACGCCCAGTGGCATCTCGAGCGCGGCATCCGCTCGCTCGCCCATATCTCCGAACCGCCTCGGGAGGGAGCACGGTGACCCCGAAGCCGTATACGCACAGGGATGCCGTGGCGTATCGCCCGCTGGACTGGACAGGGCTCCATCCACCGGAGTTCCGGGCGGTTCCGGAGCACGTCGCGATCGTCATGGACGGCAACGGCCGATGGGCGAATCGGCGGGGCCTCAGCCGGATCGAGGGTCACAAGGCGGGCGAGGAGGTGCTGCTCGATGTCGTCGCCGGTGCGATCCAGGCTGGCGTGAAGCACCTGTCGGTCTACGCGTTCTCGACGGAGAACTGGGCGCGCTCTCCCGACGAGGTGCGCTTCCTCATGGGCTACAACCGCGATGTGCTGCATCGACGGCGGGATCAGCTCAATGAGTGGGGTGTGCGTGTCCGCTGGGCCGGCCGCAAGCCGCGACTGTGGGGCAGCGTCATCAAGGAGCTGCAGTACGCCGAACAGCTCACCGAGGGCAACGACACGCTGACCCTCACGATGTGCGTGAACTATGGCGGCCGGATCGAACTCGTCGACGCGATGCGTGAGATCGCAGAGGACGTCGCGGCCGGCAGGGTGAAGCCGTCGGCGATCTCGGAGAAGATGATCCGTCGGCACCTGTACGTGCCGGACATGCCGGACGTCGACCTGTTCCTGCGGAGCTCCGGTGAGCAGCGCACATCGAACTTCCTGCTGTGGCAGTCGGCCTACGCCGAGATGGTGTTCCTCGACACGCTGTGGCCGGACTTCTCCCGCGAGGAGTTGTGGCGGGCCATCGGCGTCTACCTGTCGCGGGATCGCCGCTTCGGCGGCGCCGTCGACGCCCCGGGCGCTTCCGGCCCCTGAGAGCGGGCCTGCAGCCACCGCTCGGTCTCGCGGGGGTGGCGCAGACGCACGACCGTGAGGTGAGGGTAGTCTTCGACCACCTTCGGCATCCGCTCCGCCCATGTGTGCAGGGTGTCGGTCTGCCAGCGCAGGATGTTCTCCTCCGGAGCTCCTCCGATCATCCGCCAGATGGGCTTCTCGACGTTGCCGTTCCACAGCGGCGTGCGCAGGATGCCGCGACCGAGCGTGCGGCGCAGGAGCCGCGTGCGCACCACGCGATAGGGATAGTCGAGCCACAGCAGCAGCTGGGCGCGGGGCGCCAGGATCGTGTCGGTGCCCTTGCTCGTGTACTGCCATTCGGTGACCCATCGATCCTCGGCGGCGAAGGCGCGCACATCGTCGAGGAACGACGGGCGAGGGACCCATCCGGGGCCGTGGTAGAGGGCGTCGATCTCGATATGCCGCACACCCCACAGCTGCTCGATGTGGCGGGCGAGGGTCGTCTTGCCGGATCCGGAGACGCCGGCGATGAGGATGCGGTCCGGCTGCACTGGGAGGGGATCGTCGGCAGAGAGCATCCGTGGATTCTACCGGCGGAATACCTCCGTGGTTCATACGGTTGGATGAATGTGTGAGTGAACCCATCTCGATCGACGTCTGGTCCGACATCGCCTGCCCATGGTGCTACATCGGCAAGCGCAATCTCGAGACGGGCCTGACTGCGGTCGCGTCCGACGAGGACGCGCCGGAGGTGACGGTGACGTTCCACTCGTTCGAGCTCTCGCCCGACACTCCCGTCGATTTCGACGGTGACGAGGTCGATTTCCTCGCGGGTCACAAGGGGATGCCGCGCGAGCAGGTCGAGCAGATGTTGACCCATGTCACCGGTGTCGCAGCGTCTGCGGGTCTGGAGTACCGGTTCGACCTGCTCCAGCACACCAACACAGTCAAGGCGCATGAGCTGCTGCATTTCGCGAAGGCTGAAGGACGTCAGCACGAGATGGAGGAGCGGCTGATGTCGGCCTACTTCACCGAGGGCCGGCATGTCGGCCGTATCGATGACCTCGTCGAGCTCGCCGCCGAGGTGGGGTTGGATGCGGATCAGGCGCGAGAGGCTCTGGTCTCTGAGCGCTACCTGCCGGCTGTCCGTCAGGACCAGGATCAGGCTCGCGCATACGGCATCCAGGGGGTTCCGTTCTTCGTCATCGACGGTCAGTACGGCATCAGCGGCGCTCAGCCGCCCGCTGCTTTCGAGAACGTGTTGCGGGACCTCTGGGCCAAGCGCGGTGCCGGTGAGTCCGAGGTCGCGGCCGTCTGAGCGGTTGGTCCGCGAGTGACCGGCGGCGTCGAACACGGGGCCTCTCGCTGGGGTGAGGGATCATGAGAGAGTGACCTCTTACCAGCGCCCGTCGATCGATGCGCTCGTCTTTCGCGACGCCGACGGGCAGATCATCGAGTACGGGGATCGGTGGAGCGGTTCACCACCGGACGATACGTACTCGGTCGTGACGCATCCGGACCGGTTCGCGCCGCTCCACATCGTCGCCGACGCACTCATCGCGTATCTGCGCGACTCGTGCGATGTGGAAGTGGTGGATGACATGGGGGCAGCGTCTGATCTCCTCCACTCGACACCAGGAGTGATTCGTGCCGTGCGCGTCCGGGCAGTCGACCCGGCGTGCGCAGCGCTGACTTTCGTGTTCACCGACTACCCCGCCGTGGTCGTGCACGCCGGTGTGCTGCACGACTTCCGCTACCCGGTCTGCGGCTGCGACGCCTGCGATTCCGATTGGGCGACGGAAGCAGATCGCCTCGAGCGGGACGTGCTGGCAGTCGTCGCGGGGCGCTACCGGGAAGCCGTCGGAAGAGGACGCCGCCCGTCGATCGGTTACTCGCTCACCTACCCCGACGGCGCTTCGTCCGGACTATCTCGCGCTCGAGACATCCCGGCGGAAGGTGTCAAGGCTGCGAGGTCCGCCCTCCGAGGCCGTTCCGCCGAGTGGGCCGCGTGGCCCCGCAGGACGTCAACTTCCTGAACAACGTGCCGCCCCGGGTGATGGATCGCTGCTAGAACGGCGCGACCATGTCGCTCTCGTCGTCGGTGAAGGTGACGGTGTTTTGCGGTGGTGGGTGGTCGGTGTAGGTGCGGCCGGTGGGGCTGGTCCAGGTGTACACGCCTCCGTGGAGGTGTTCGACGTGCCAGGGGGTGTGGTGTTTGAGGGTGTGGTGCCTTCGGCAGAGGGCGCCGAGGTTCGTGTCGGTGGTGGGCCCGCCGTGCGCGGCGTCTCGGGTGTGGTCGAGGTCGCTGTCGCGGGCGGGCATTCCGCAGGTCGGGAACCGGCAACGTTGATCCCGGGCGGTCAGGTGCCGTTTGAGGTCGGCGGTGGGGCGGTATCGGTCGACGGTGAGGATGGCTCCGGTGATCGGGTGGGTGAGGATCCGGTCCCATCCGGATGCCGCCCCCGCGAGAGTCTTCGCGGTGGCGGGGTCGATGGGGCAGGTGCCGTCGAGTTCCGCCGGGGTGTCGCCCTGGCCGATGAGGGTGAGGACGGGGACCGTGATGGAGACGTGTCCGGTGATCGCGGCCAGGATACCGTCGGGGGTGTCGTGCCCGGCGGGTGTCCCGGTGAGGAGCAGGTCGAGCGCGAGATCACAGCGGGCCTGGTCGATGGTGCGGGGGTCGCGGGAGTCCTGGTCGACGGTGCTGGCCTCGTCGGGGCGCTCCGTGCCTGAGTCGACGGTAGCGTCACCGTGCCCGAGACCAGCAGACCCGACCCCGGCGAGCTCAGCAGACCCGACACCGGCGAGCTCAGCATCCGCTCGTTGCACACTTTGTGCCATCTGGGTGAGGCGGTCATACGCACCGTGCACGAGCGTCGCCGGGCCGAGCAGGCCCAGCTCCGCCATCCCGTCGGTCAGATCGTTCACCCACACGTGCCGCTGTTCCCTGGCATCCCGGTGCCGGTCTTCGAGGGGGCGGGGTTGGAAGCGTTCCGCGACCCGACGGGCAAGCCGTGCGACCCGGTTCGGCGACTCCGACTCGGCGAACTCGACCAACTGGGCCGAGTACGCATCCCGATCGGCGGGGTTTTGGAGGTGTTCGCCGGCGTCGACGATCACCCGGGCATGGTTGGCGGTGATCCGCCCGGCGCCCTGCGCCTGCCACACCAACGGAAACCGTTCCACCAGGAACGATGCGGCAGCCATCCGGCGTTGCACGGTGCGGTCGCTGACCCGCAACGCCGCCCCGAACTCCGCAGCCACCGTCCGCAACGCCAGATCCCCGAAGTCCGGGTGCCCGGCCTGCTGGGCGACCTGCAGCGCCAACCGCGCCCCGACCGCGAGCATCCCGTCCCGCGCGGCCTGCAGACTGCTGATGGTCCGCTCGATCTCCACCACCGACTCGGTGAGCGCACCCAGTGCGTCCACCTGCTCGATCGTTGCGTCCATCAGCGCCGTCATACCCTCATTACAACAGCAACCACCGACATTCAAACCCCAGATCCCCGTCGGAAAAGCAGCTCCGAGATCAAAGGATCGAAACGCCAGATCGGCAGCGCGAATCGACAGGCACTCACCCGCCGATTCCGTAACCTCTGACGTACTGCTTCGCTGCCCGCGCATGCGGTGGCGTCTCGAGCGTCGACCGGTCAGACCTAGAATCGCGAAATGGATCCGTTCGAGGTCGTCGTGCAGGGGGAGCTGTTTCGAATCACCGAACGAATCCAACCGGACGGCGGCGCGAGCTATGACTTCGCGTGGCTCAACGGCCCGGCTGACGGCACCTATGGGTTCACGGTGGCACCGTCTTCAGGTCAGCTCGCAGCGACGGAGCTCGTGACACAGGCAGGTCAGTTCGTCGAGGCGTTCTACGGATCCGGTGGCATCGGAGAGACCGACTTCCCCGGCCACGCCCCGGCCAAGGCGCGAAGCAACGACGTCGGACAGCCATAAAGAGGCGTAGAGACCGTCTCGCCGAGAACCATCCAGGCGATTGGCCGACGTGAACGCCGCTGTGTGGATCGACGCCTAGGCAACGCCGCAGCGGCCCGGGTCAGCTCCGAAGCGACGTCAGCCGCTCTATCTCACCAGCGCCGACTCGATCGCTCGAACGATCTCGGGGTCGTCGGGTTTCTGCTTCGGGCGGAAACGCCGCACCTCGCCGTCGGGCAGCACGAGGAACTTCTCGAAGTTCCACTCGACGCGCCCGGCCTTGCCACCGGCATCGGGTGTCTGCTTCAGCGCCTTGTAGAGCTCGGTGGCGTTCCTGCCGTTCACCTTCACCTTGTCGTTGATCGGGAAGGTCACCCCGTACGTGGTGGAGCAGAACTCCATGATCGCGTCGACCGACCCCGGCTCCTGGAGGAACTGGTTGCTCGGGAACCCGAGCACAGTGAATCCGCGATCGCCATAGCGGCGCTGCAGTTCTTCGAGCTGCTCGTACTGCGGCGTCAGGCCGCACTTCGAGGCCACATTCACCACCAGCACCACATCTGCACCGAGATCGTCGAGGGTCTTCTCGACCCCCTGCGCGTCTGTGAACGGGATCGAGCGGACTGCGATTTCGGTCATTTCCCCAGCCTAGATGCGCCCGCCCGCCGAAGGCCCGAGGTCTGGGAGAATGGATGAGTCATGACTCTTGCTCCTGCTTCCGTGCGCCCGCTGCGCATCGGCCCGATCGCCCTCGACGTGCCTGTCGTCCTCGCACCCATGGCGGGCATCACCAACACCGCATTCCGTCGCCTGTGCCGTGAATACGGTGCCGGCCTCTACGTGAGCGAGATGATCACCTCTCGCGCCCTCGTCGAGCGCAACGAGACCACGATGCGGCTCATCCGCCATCACGAGAGCGAGACGCCGCGGTCGATCCAGCTCTACGGTGTCGACCCGCAGACGATCGCGGATGCCGTACGCATCATCGTCGCCGAGGATCACGCCGACCACATCGATCTGAACTTCGGATGCCCGGTTCCCAAGGTCACCCGCAAGGGCGGGGGAGCAGCCCTGCCCTGGAAGACGTCGCTGTTCGCCGACATCGTCGACCAGGCCGTGAAGGCAGCGGGCTCCGTGCCGCTCACGGTCAAGATGCGCAAGGGAATCGATCCCGATCACCTCACCTACCTCGAAGCCGGCCGCGCCGCCGAGGATGCCGGTGCTGCTGCCGTCTCACTCCACGCCCGCACCGCGAGCGAGTTCTACTCCGGATACGCCGACTGGAACGCCATCGGCGAACTCAAGCAGGCGGTGACCAGCATCCCGGTCCTCGGCAACGGCGACATCTGGTCGGCGGAGGATGCCGTCAGGATGATGGCGGAGACCGACTGCGACGGGGTGGTCGTCGGCCGCGGCTGTCTCGGGCGGCCGTGGCTGTTCGGCGAGCTCGCAGCGGCATTCGGTGCCGAGTCTCGCCCCGTCGACGCCACCCTCGGTTTCGTCGCCGATGCGTTCCGCAGACATGCCGAACTGCTCGTGGACTTCTTCGAGGACGAGGATCGCGGATGCCGCGACGTCCGCAAGCACGTGGCGTGGTATTTCAAGGGCTACCCTGTCGGCGGCGACATCCGCACGGGACTTGCCACCGCGTCTAGCCTCGCCGAGATCGATGAGCTGCTCGCACGCCTCGACCACACGGCCCCGTACCCGGGAGCGGATGCCGAAGGGCAGCGCGGTCGCTCGGGCCGGCCCAAGCGGCCCGCGCTGCCGGAGCGCTGGCTCGAATCGCGGGAGATCGCGGCGTCGGCGTCTGCGATGATGCGCGGAGCGGAGACCGAGAACAGTGGTGGCTGAGCCCGCGTTCGCCGGGTCCGCTCCGACCTCGCGGAGCGCGCGCGCCGACGGCTACGATCCGCGTGACGCCGAGCGGTTCTTCGCGGAGACGCACCGGTCCGAGCGCGATGACTTCGCCCGGGATCGGGCACGCGTCCTGCACTCCGCGGCGCTGCGCCGACTCGCGGCGAAGACGCAGGTGCTCAGTCCTGCGAGCACCGCTGACTTCGCGCGCAATCGGCTCACCCACTCTCTCGAGGTCGCACAGGTCGGACGCGAACTCGCGACGGCGCTCGGCGTCGCCGCCGACGTCGTCGACACGGCGTGTCTCAGCCACGATCTCGGCCACCCGCCGTTCGGTCACAACGGCGAACGCGCGCTGAACGAGTGGGCAGCGCACATCGGCGGCTTCGAGGGTAATGCGCAGTCGCTGCGCATCCTCACCCGCCTCGAGGCGAAGGTGCTCGATGACGACGAGCGTTCGGTGGGGCTGAACCTCACCAGGGCGAGTCTGGACGCGACGTGCAAGTACCCGTGGACGGTGGACAGCCCCGTCCCCGACCCCAGCGGCCGGTTGAAATTCGGCGTGTACCCGGAGGACGAGGACGTCTTCCGCTGGATGCGCGAGGGAGCACCGGGCCGCCTGCGCTGCATCGAGGCCGAGATCATGGACCTCTCCGACGACATCGGCTACTCCGTGCACGATTTCGAAGACGCCATCGTCAACGGATACGTTGACGTCGCCCAGCTCTCCGACCCGTCAGCGCACGACGCACTGGTCGGCCGGATCCAGCAGTGGGTGGGATACGACTTCACCCGCGACGAGCTCGCCGATGCGCTGTACCGGCTCTCGACGCAGTCGATGTGGCTCGAGTCCTTCGACCGCTCGCGGCGCGACCTCGCACGCCTCAAGAACCTCACGAGCGACCTGATCGGGCGGTTCGCCAGGGCGGCCGTCTCGGCGACGCGCGAGGCCTATGGCGGATCGGCGCTCGTCCGCTACAACGCGCACGTGGTCGTACCGCGCGTGGTCGAGGCCGAGATCGCGGTGCTGAAGGGCATCATGGGGCAGGCGATCGTGACCATCGACGCACGCAAGGGTGTCTACAAGGAGCAGCGCCGCGTGCTGCGGCGTCTCGCCGACTCGCTGTGGTCGACGGATGCACTGTGGTCCGCCGGCGCCGATGTGCTCGAACCCGCCTTCGCGGCCGACTTCCTCGCGGCGACCACCGACGCCGAACGTGCCAGAGTCGTCGTCGATCAGGTCGCCAGCCTCACCGACCAAAGCGCCATCGACTGGCACAACCGTCTGGTCGGCGAGATCGATCCGGCCGAGGTCGGGATCTGGACTCCGCGACACCTGCATCCCGGTTCGAAGCGGCACACTGTGCGGCAGCCCGTCGTCGAAGGAGCCGGCTGATGCCGCGCATCCGCCAGGCCGACGTCGACGAGGTGAAGGCGCGGACCAACATCGCCGACATCGTCGGAGAGCGCGTCGCACTGAAGTCAGCCGGCGTCGGTTCGCTGAAGGGGCTGTGCCCGTTCCACGACGAGAAGAGCCCGAGCTTCCATGTGCGGCCGCAGGTCGGCTACTACCACTGCTTCGGCTGCGGTGAGTCGGGGGATGTGTACTCATTCTTACGAGCGATGGACCACGTGAGTTTCACCGAGGCCGTCGAGCGCCTCGCCGGCCGGCTCGGCTACCCGTTGCACTACGAGGACGGCGGTTCGGCGCCGGAGACGAGCGGTCGCAGCCGGCTGTATGCCGCGAACACCGCCGCCGCGGAGTTCTTCCGTGCGCAGCTGCTGTCACCGGAGGCCGAGATCGGCCGCCGCTTCCTCGGCGAACGCGGCTTCGACGCCGGAGCGGCGGCGCACTTCGGAGTGGGCTTCGCTCCGCGCGGATGGGACGGGATGCTGAAGGCGCTGACAGCGCAGGGATTCACCCGCGATGAGCTGAGCGCCGCCGGCCTTGTCTCGACCGGCCAGCGTGGCGTGTACGACCGCTTCCGCGGCCGTCTGGTCTGGCCCATCCGCGACGTGTCGGGGCAGACGATCGGTTTCGGCGCGAGGAAGCTCTTCGATGACGACCAGGGCCCGAAGTATCTGAACACGCCGGAGACCCCGATCTACAAGAAGGCGCAGGTGCTCTACGGGCTCGACCTCGCCAAGCGTGACATCTCGCGAGGCGACCCCCGGCGTGTCGTGGTCGTGGAGGGCTACACGGATGTGATGGCGTGCCACCTCGCCGGGATCACGACCGCGATCGCGACCTGCGGCACGGCCTTCGGCGGCGATCACATCAAGGTGCTGCGACGCGTGATGGGAGACGACAACGCCTCCGGTGAAGTGGTGTTCACCTTCGACGGTGACGAGGCCGGCCAGAAGGCAGCGCTTCGCGCCTTCACCGAAGACGACCGGTTCAACGCCCAGACCTTCGTCGCGGTCGCGCCCGACGGGCTCGACCCGTGCGACCTGCGCCTGCAGCGGGGTGACGCGGCCGTCCGCGGGCTGATGGAGGCCAAGGTGCCGATGTTCGAGTTCGCGATCGACCGGCGACTCGCCGGCTACGACCTGGCGACAGTCGAGGGCAGGGTCGGCGCCCTCCGGGCCGCCGCCCCGATCGTCGCCGAGATCCGCGATCAGCTGCTGCGGCCGGGCTACGAGCGGGTGCTGGCGCGGCGACTCGGAATGGACCCCACCGAGGTGCGTACCGAAGTGGAACGCGCGGCCCGGGGCGGAGGCCATTCTGCGGTTCGGCGTGAACTGGCATCCGCCGAAGCTCCGGGGGGAATCCCGACGGTGACGCTGAGAAGCCTTCCGCGCACGGCCGATGCGGCGCTGGAGCGCGATGCGCTCATGGGCGCGCTGCAGTACGGCCACCAGGTGGAGCAGGAGCTGCTGTCGAGCGCTCTCGCGCACGAGTTCCGCACGCCCGCACTCGAGGCGGTGCGGCAGACGGTGGCGGCAGCCGGCGACCGGACGCGGCACGGCTGGGCGACAGACGCGGTCAACGGCGTGAGGGAGCCTTATCGCTCCCTCGCCGGCGAGCTGCTGATGACGCCCTTCCCGGCGAAGAACGAGGAGGGCGCGGTCGCTTCGGCCACCGACCTCGCTCGCCGCCTGATCGTGCGACGGATCGAGCAGGACAAGTTCGAGCTGAGCTCGGCCCTGCAGCGTGTGCCAGCCGACTCCGACGGCGGACGTGCTCTGCGGATGCGCCTTCGCGATCTCGACGTCGAGCGTCAGCGCTTCGCCGAGTCGTAACCGGCGGTACCCGCCACGCAGGGCAGGATGGAGACATGTCCCGCCGGCCCGAGTCCTCGAACGCCATCGACTGCGCCGATCTGGTGATCGACCGGGTCGGGCACGGATCACCCACGCGCGCCGTCGACGGTGTCAGCTTCGCCCTGGGGCCCGGTGAGCTGATCTGCGTGGCAGGGCCCACCGGCTCGGGGAAGTCCACGCTGGTGGCGGCGCTCGCGGGTTCGACCGATCCGTCTGTGCGCGTCGTCGGGGGGAGTGCCCAGGTGTGCGGCGTCGATGTGCGAAAGCCCGGGCGCAAGCATCGGGTGCTCACCTACCTCACCGGTTTCGTCCCGCAGGGCGCAGGCGCCGATCTGCCGCCCCGCCTGACCGTCAACGAGGTCATCGCCGAGCCGATCCTCATCCGCGAGAAGCGCGTGAACACCAAGGCTCTCTCGATCCGGGTCGCCACGCTGCTCGATGAGCTCCACTTGCCGCTGGGCACCGCCGCGAAGTTCCCCTATGAGCTGAGCGCAGGCATGCGGCAGCGCGTCGCGATCGCTCGCTCCTTCGTGCTCGAACCGAGGGTTCTCATCGCCGACGAGCCACTCGCCAACCTCGACCTCGAGGTGCGGCCCGTCGTCTTCGAGGCGATCACCCGACGCCGTGAGGAGCAGGGGATGGCCGCCCTGCTCGTCACCAACGACGCCGCCTTCATCCGCGAACTGAACGCCGAGACGCTGATGCTCCGAGGAGGGCACGTCGTCGCGAGAGGGGTCGGCAAAGACCTGCTGTGGGCCCCGAACGCCGAGGCGGATTCGCGACACTGATCGCCCCCCGAATCGCCGTGTGGAAGGCGTGTCGGGTGTCACGAGCATCGTTCGGAGTTTGCTAAGCTTGTCGAGTTGCCCGCGCAGCGGAGCACATTCCTCGGTAGCTCAATTGGCAGAGCAGCCGGCTGTTAACCGGCAGGTTCTTGGTTCGAGTCCAAGCCGGGGAGCCAACGCAGAAGGCGCCCGATCCCAGCAGTGGGATGGGGCGCCTTCGTCGTGACGACGCCGTCCCCGCTCAGGTCTCCGCCCCGATGGCGGGCGCCGCTTCCGACAGGGATTGTCAACCCTGTGGTCCTCGCGTCTCCGATCTCTACAGTCGAATCATGTGGAAGAGAGCGCAGGTCGCATTCGACGCCGACGCCGAGCCGAGAACGAGCGTCTGGTCGGACTCCCTGGGCCGCGTGGCGACGAGGAGCGCTCAAGCGATCCTCATCCTCATCCTCGCCACCGCCGTCGTCTATGCGATGGTGCAGCTGAAACTCGTCGTGATCCCGGTGCTCATCGCCCTCATCATCGCCGCCGCCGTCGGCCCGTTCGTGAACTTCCTCCACACTCGACGCGTACCGCGGATGCTGGGGACCTGGATCACCCTCATCGGCGCGCTGACCGTCCTGGGCGCGGTGTTGACGGCGATCGTCTTCGCTGTCCGATCTCAATGGTCCGAGCTCGCCGCCAGCGCCGCCGAGGGTCTCGAAGCCCTGCAGAAGTGGCTCTCCGGGCTGAACCTTCCGATCAGCGCGGACCGACTCACCGAGGCGCGGGAGGCCATCCTCGGGTTCTTCACCACGAGCGAGTTCGGTTCCGGCGCGATCGCCGGAGTGTCGGCCGTGGGCGAGGTACTGACGGGGTCCGTGCTGGTCCTGGTCGTCCTCTTCTTCTTCCTCAAGGACGGCGACCGCATCTGGTCGTTCCTCACCGCGCGGCTGCGCGGGTCCACCCGTCGCAAGACGTTGCAGGCGGGATCACGGATCATCGAGGTCCTCGGCAGCTATGTGCGCGGCACCGCGATCGTCGCGGCGGTCGACGCCGTCGTGATCGGAGTCGCGCTCCTGATCATGCACGTGCCGCTCGCCCTGCCGCTGGCGGTTCTCGTCTTCCTCGGCGCGTTCGTCCCGATCGTCGGGGCGACCGTCGCCGGCATCCTGGCGGCTCTTGTCGCCCTCGTCGCGAACGGTCCGGTGGTCGCCCTCATCGTCGTGATCGTCGTCATCGCGGTCAATCAGCTGGAGGGCGACCTTCTGCAGCCGGTCGTGATGGGCAAGTCACTCAGACTGCATGCCCTCGTCATCCTGCTCGCCCTCACCATCGGCACGATCCTCGGCGGCATCATCGGTGCGGTCATCGCCGTGCCGATCGCCGCGTCCGCCTGGGCCGCGATCAAGATCTGGTTCGGCAGCGATGCGACGGCGGCGACGACCGGGGCGGCAGGGACGACCGGGACGATCGGGACAGCAGTGGAAGATCCTCGTTGAGAAGAAGGGCCTCAGCGCGCAGCGCCGGCCAGCGAACCCTCGACCGGGCCCGCTGCGTCATAGATGACGCACTGGATGATGCGGTCGTTCATCTGCTCCCAGGTCTCCTTGGTCGGAGTGATGGGGTATACCTCGAGGACCGAGACGTCGAACGCGATGCCGACGAACGTGGTGAACGGCTCGCCGACGCACTCCTCTGATGCCGCTTCGATGTTCGCCTCGGAGAACTCGCCGTCGGGCATGGTGATCTCGTGGTAGACCTCTTCGTCGTGCGGCTGGTCGCAGGGGACGACGTCGGCGCTCTCGAGCAGCTCGGTGCCGGAGTCCATCTTGCAGTCGCCGACCTTCAAGGCGAAGATGTCGATCGTGTCGTCCTCGACGACGGCGCCGGTCTCCTCGTCACGCTGCGCGTCCTGAGGAGCGCCGCTCAGCATGTCGCCGATGGCACTGCAGCCACTCAGTGCGATCGAGAGGGCGAGGGCCGCGCCTGCCAGGGCCAGCGAGCGTCGCGTGCGCAGCTTCATCATGATGTGTTCCCTCGGTGTCTGGTGAGCGGGCGCGAAGACACCTGCCTCAGAACGCTATCCGGCGGGAAGTCTATGCCGCAACTCCGGGGATGCTATGCGTCAGCTGACAGCTATCCCTCGAGGTCGTCGACGCCCGGCATCCAGCTCACGCCGGCGCGACCCCAGCCTCGCTTCTTCGCGATCTTCTGCACCGTCTTCCAGTCGCGGTCCGACAGCCGATCGACGTAGAGGATGCCGTCGAGGTGGTCGAACTCGTGCTGCATGATGCGAGCCCGCCATCCGTCGACCTCGATGCGTACATCGGCGCCATCGAGATCGGTCGCCGTGACGAGCACCCGCTCGGAGCGCCGAAGCGGGAACCGTTCGCCGGGGAAGGAGAGACATCCTTCTGCTTCGAGATCGGGGTCCGGCTCACCCGGTTCGAGGGGCGCCATCCACAGCACCGGGTTGATGAGGACTCCTCGCCACGGCTCGTCATCGTCGTCCACATAGGCGTACGTGTAGATGCGCAGGGGGACCCCTACCTGCGGGGCCGCGAGGCCCACGCCAGGGGCGGCATCCATGGTTTCGAACATGTCGGCCACCAGCCGACGGATGTCGTCATCGATCTCTTCAACGACGGCAGCGGGGGAGTGGAGAACGGGGTCGCCCATGATGCGAATCGGAAGTACAGCCACGCCACAACCCTACTGCGCGCGATCCTCCGGGTAGGGTCTTACTGTGAGTGTTGGGGTGTGGATGAACACGGCAGGAGACGTCGGCGACCAGCTCGTCGGCGCCTTCCAGAACCCGGGGCTGCTGCTCGGCATTCCACTTGCTCTCGCAGGAGCGGTGTTCATGTCGCTGGGTGCGCAATATCAGCACCGCGGCGTGGAGAAAGTCGAGCGGCTGAGCGGTTCTGATGGGGCGAGCGGCCTCAGTATGGGCCAGATGCGCAGCCTGCTGACACGGCCGTCGTGGATCGTCGGCACGCTGATGCTCGTCCTCGCCGTGATCTGCCAGCTCGCCGCGCTCGTCCAGGCGCCGCTGATCGTCGTGCAGCCCCTCGGCGCGATCGCTCTCGTCATCACGACGCTCCTCAACGCCCGCATCTCGGGTCATTCGCCCACCAGGCAGTCGATCACCGCGATCGCGTGCTGCGTCGGCGGCATCTTCCTCTTCGTCTTCTTCGCGGCGATCTTCGCCACCGAGAAGAAGGTCACCGACACCGGGCTGTTCACGATCCTCGCTGTGCTGCTCGTCGTGATCATCATTCTCGGCGCCTGCTGGCTGATCCTGCGGCACCGCATGCGCGCCCTGTTCTACGTGATCGGCGCGGGAGTCCTCTACGGATTCGTCGCCACTCTCGCGAAGGTCGTCATCAAGCGGGTGCAGGCCGGCAACTTCGAGTGGATCACCGTGGTGTGCGTGATCGCCCTCATCGCGGCCGCCGCGGCGGGCGCCTACTTCGTGCAGACCGCCTACAGCTCGGGCCCGCCCGATCTCGTCATCGCGGGTCTCACGGTCGTCGACCCGCTGATCGCCGTGCTCATCGGCATGGTGGTGCTCGGCGAGGCCGCAGCTGCGCCGCCATGGGTTCTCGTCATCTTCGCCGTCGCGGGCGCCATCGCCGTCTGGGGCGTCGTCGGGCTCGCTCGGTTCCACCCCCAGGTGCTCAGCGACAGTCAGGAACTCGGCATCCGTCGTGGCAGCAACCGGGACAGCACCGAGAAGGATCAGTAAGCGGGATCGATGAGGTCCGGGGAGACCTCGGCAGCCGCGGCTTCGTCGACGAAGAACACCGTGCGCTTTCGTCCCTTCGCACCGGCGGCGGGAACGCTCGCATAGCTGGCGCCGGCGAGGGCGAGTCCGAGAGCGGATGCCTTGTCGGCACCGGTGAGGACGAGCCAGACGCGCTTGGAGTGGTTCAGCACCGGTCGAGTCAGGCTCACCCGCTCGGGGGGAGGCTTGGGGGAGTCGCGCACCGCGAGGGCTGCGACGTCGGTGACCGCCACCTCAGGCCGATCGGGGAACAGTGACGCGATGTGACCGTCGGGCCCGACGCCGAGGAAGCAGACAGCGAAGGACGGCCACGGGTGCTGGTCGCCACCGTAGCGGGCGAGCTCGGCGGCGTACGCCTCTGCCGCCTCGTCCAGCGAGAGCCCGCTGTCGGGGCCAGCGACCTCGTGCACGTTCTCCGCCGGAACCGGGATGTGGTCCAGAAGCGCCCGACGCGACTGCAGCGAGTTGCGGTCCGGGTCGTCGCGAGGGACATAGCGCTCGTCGCCCCACCAGAAGTGCACGAGCGACCAGTCGATCTCGGCCGATCGAGGATCGCGGGCGGTCGCCTGCAGCACGGCCGCCCCCATCGAGCCGCCGGTGAGGGCGATGTGCGCGATGCGGCCGTTGCGCGTACGCGCGCGGAGCCGGGTGAGGAACCGGTCGGCCACCCGAGCGGCGACGGCCGCCGGAGTGGCTTCGACGACGACCCGCTTCTCTGCGGACGCAGCTTCCATCGAGTTCACGCTCCTGTCTCGGGCGGACCCAGCTTCTCCCAGCCCTCGGTTATCACTCGACCGTACAGGACGTCGGGGTCGAGCCGGCGCAGCTCCTCAGCCAGGCACTCGCGCAGCGTGCGACGAGGCAGGTGGAGGTCGTGGTCGGGCTGCTCGGGCTGCGTGAGCACGGCGACACCGGGGCTCGGACGCTCCAGCAGGATGTCGCCGCCCGCGCGCGTCAGGCGCACCGACTTGATGCCCTCCTGCCAGTGCTCAGGGTCTTCGTAGGACCAGCGCACCGGCACCTCCAGCGCCATCTGCAGCCACGCGGCGAGCAGAGCGGTCGACGGCGATGCCGATGCACCTCGCACCTCGACGGCCGTCACCTCGTCGAACGGCGGCTGGTCGAGCACGGCGGCGAGCTGCTCGCGCCAATGAGTCAGCCGGGTCCATGAGAGGTCGGTGTCGCCCGGCTCGTGCGTGTCGCCGAGGACCGCAAGACGGTCGCGTACGTCATCAGCGGTGGCGGCATCCGTGATGCGTCGCTGTGCGATCCGGCCGAGCGGAGACCGGGCCGGAGCCGCGGGGGCCTCTTCCGGCCACCACGCCACCACCGGCGCATCCGGCAGCAGGAGTCCCGTGATCAGAGTCTCCTCGTTGCTGGCGGCATCGCCGAAGGCGCGAAGCACCACGACCTCGCTCGCTCCGGCATCCCCGCCGACACGGATCTGCGCGTCGAGACGGGACTCGCCGTCGCCGGTGGTGAGCACGATGACGCGCATGGGGTGCTCGCGGGAGGCATCGTTCGCCGCATCGATCGCCGCTTCCGCGACGCCGTTGCGGGCGGAGATCACGAGCGTGAGGACGCGCCCGAGGGCGACAGCGCCGCCCTCCTCGCGCACCTTCACGAGCTGCTTGGCGACCTGGCTGACGGTGGTGTCGGGAAGATCGATGATCACGGGCGTCTCCAGACTCGTCCGTCGCGCGCCAGCAGGTCATCGGCAGATGCCGGACCCCACGAACCGGGCGCGTACTGCTCCACCGGACCGCCGACGGCTGCCCAGTACTTCTCCACGGGGTCGAGGATCTTCCAGGAGAGCTCGACCTCCTCATGACGCGGGAACAGCGGCGGGTCGCCGAGGAGCACATCGAGGATGAGCCGCTCGTACGCCTCGGGGCTCGCCTCGGTGAACGCATGCCCGTATCCGAAGTCCATCGTGACGTCGCGGACGTTCGTGCCGTTGCCCGGCACCTTCGAGCCGAAGCGGATCGTCACGCCCTCATCGGGCTGCACCCGGATGACGAGCGCATTCTGGCCGAGTTCGGAGGCGTTCGACCGGCCGAACAGGTGCTCCGGCGCACGTTTGAAGACAACGGCGACCTCGGTCACGCGTCGGCCCAGGCGCTTGCCGGTTCGCAGGTAGAACGGCACCCCGGCCCAGCGTCGCGTGTCGATCTCGAGCTTGATCGCGGCATAGGTCTCTGTCGCCGACTCCGGGTTCATCCCGTCTTCGTCCAGGAAACCGGTGACCTGCTCGCCGCCCTGCCAGCCGCCGGCGTACTGCCCCCGCGCCGTCGCCAGCGAGAGGTCATCGGGCACGTGGACGGCGGCGAGGACCTTCTCCTTCTCGGCACGCAGATGCTCGGCGGAAAGGCTGATCGGCTCCTCCATCGCGGTGAGCGCGAGCAGCTGCAGAAGGTGGTTCTGGATGACGTCGCGAGCGGCGCCGACTCCGTCGTAGTATCCGGCCCGACCGCCCACTCCGATGTCTTCGGCCATGGTGATCTGCACGTGGTCGACGTAGTTGCGGTTCCAGAGGGGCTCGTACAGCTCGTTGGCGAAGCGCAGCGCCAGGATGTTCTGGACCGTCTCCTTGCCGAGGTAGTGGTCGATCCGGAAGATCGAGTCCGCCGAGAATGCCACCTCGAGGGCGTCGTTGAGCTCCCGCGCCGACTCGAGGTCGTGTCCGAACGGCTTCTCGATGACGACACGACGCCAGCACTGGTCGTCATCGTCGTCATCGCCGACCAGACCGGAGTCTTTGAGCTGCTTGGCGACGACGGGGAAGTCCTTCGGCGGGATCGACAGGTAGAACGCGTGGTTGCCCATCGTCCCCCGCTCGACGTCCAGCTGGTCGACGGTCTCGCGAAGCTTGCGGAACGACTCCGGGTTGTCGAACTCACCCGAGACGAAGCGGATGCCCTGCAGCAGCTGCGTCCACGTCTCCTCGCGGAACGGGGTGCGCGCGTGCTGCTTGACGGCCTCGTACACCACCTGGGCGAAGTCCTGATCCTTCCAGTCGCGACGGGCGAAGCCGACCAGTGCGAAGCCGGGCGGAAGCAGGCCGCGATTGGCGAGATCGTAGACCGCGGGCATGAGCTTCTTGCGTGACAGGTCACCGGTGACGCCGAAGATCACGAGGGCGCTGGGCCCCGCGATCCGGTTGAGACGGCGATCATCGGGGTCACGCAGCGGGTTGTGCCCGCGCGAGATGGGAACAGACATCGGTGGGGGATTCTCCTGAACGGATTACTTCTGGGCGGCTTCGAACAGGGCGAGCACGTCAGCCGACGAGTCCGTGATCGTCAGCGAGACGACCGGCCGGCCGTGCTCGGCCAGGACACCGGCGTCACCGGCGGCCTGCGCCTCGATGAGCTGCCCGAAGGTGAAGGGTCGCTCCGGGATCTCGAGGTCGACGTCGGTGCGTTCCAGGATCTGCAGGAACACGCCCTGGGCGGGTCCGCCCTTGTGGTACTGCCCGGTGGAGTGAAGGAAGCGCGGCCCCCAACCGAAGGTGGTCGGGCGGCCGGAGTCGGCGGCGACAAGTTCGCGCAGACCCTGCAGTTGAGGCACATCCAGTCGATTCACATACGCCTGGATGGAGACGTAGCCCTCGGCGGGAAGCTGCGCCCAGAGCGCGTCGAGCACGCCCTCGACGGTGCCGGATGAGGCGAGGGCGGGATCGGACACCCGCACCTCGACGCCGTTCTCGGTGAAAGCCGGCGGCGCCTGCTCAGGGCGGGCGTCGAGAAGGCCGCGCGCGGCGACCTTCGCCGACTCGACGTCGGGCTGATCGAACGGATTGATGCCGAGCAGGATGCCGGCGATCGCCGTGGCGTACTCCCAGACGATGAACTGGGCGCCCAGCGTGCCGCTGACGAGGATCTCGCCGGGGTGGCGCTCGTGCAGATGGAACTCGTTCGCGTCGTCCACGATGCGCACGATCTGCAGGTCGTCGGGGACGGCGTCGAGCTCCGGCGAGACGGGCAGGAGGACGACGGGCAGGATGCCGGTGCCGGCCTTGCCCGTCGACTCGGCGATGAGCTGCTCGATCCAGTCGGGCAGGCCGTTGATGTGGGTGCCGTCGGTGATGAGCCCCAGCTTGTCGCGCCGCGGGTTCGTCCCTGCGATCGCGGCTGCCAGTCGGAGTGCCGGATTGTCGGCGGAATCGACGGCCACCTGCAGCAGCGACGACTCGGCCTCATTCAGCAGCTCATCGATGTCGACGCCCGCGAGGCCGCTGGGAACGAGGCCGAAGGCGGTGAGCGCGGAGTACCGGCCCCCGACATTCGGGTCGGCGTTGAAGACGCGATAGCCGGCCTCACGCGCGGAGGCGTCGAGAGGCGAGCCAGGGTCGGTCACGACGACGATGCGCTCGGTGGGGTCGATGCCGAGATCGCGGAAGGCGGCCTCGAACGTACGACGCTGCGAGTCGGTCTCGACCGTCGAGCCGGACTTCGACGACACCACCAGCACCGTCTCTGACAGGCCTTCGTCGAGCGCCGCGAGCACCTGACCGGGGGCCGTCGAGTCGAGGATGGTGAGCGGGGCACCGGCGGTCTGCGCGATGACCTCGGGTGCGAGCGATGATCCGCCCATCCCGGCGAGCACGACGCGCGTCACACCCTTGGCTGCGAGCTCGGCCCGCAGTGCGGAGATCTCGGCGACCAGGGGGCGCGAGATCGACACGGCTTCGACCCAGCCGAGCCGGATCGACGCCTCGGACTCCGCATCCGGACCCCAGAGCGTCGCGTCGCCTCCGGTGATGCGCGACGCGACGAGGTCACGGACGAGCCCGGGGACGACGTCGTCGATGGCGCGCTTGGCGGCACCGGAGGTGTGGATCGAGAATGTCATCGCTGAGTCTCCAGAGCCTGGGCGACCTGACCGAGCAGATCGTGCCACGAGTCGATGAACTTCGCCACACCCTCGTCCTCGAGCACCTGGGTGACGTCGTCGAAATCGACGCCGACCTCCTTGAGGCCCGCGAACACGGCGCGTGCGTCGTCGTAGCCGCCGCGGATGGTGTCTCCTTCGATCTCTGCGTGATCGAAGGTCGCCTCGAGAGTCTTCTCCGGCATCGTGTTGACGACGCCCTTCGTCACGAGCTGCGTGACGTACAGGGTGTCCGGGAGGGCGGGGTCCTTCACGCCGGTCGACGCCCACAGGGGCCGCTGCAGGTTGGCGCCGAGCTTGAGCAGATCCTGCGCACGCTTCTCACCGAACTTCTGCTCGAACAGCTCGAAGGCCAGTCGCGCGTTCGCGAGACCCGCCTTGCTCTTGAGCGCGTTCGCGGCATCCGTGCCGATCGCCGAGAGACGCTTGTCGGTCTCGGAGTCGACACGCGAGACGAAGAACGAGGCGACCGAGTGGATGCTCGACAGCTCGAAGTCGCCGCTGTGTGCGCGCTCCAGACCCGTCAAGTAGGCGTCGATGACGTCGGCGTAGCGTTCGAGGCTGAAGATCAGCGTCACGTTGACGCTGATGCCGGCCGCGATGGCTTCGGTGATCGCGGGCAGGCCCGCCTTGGTCGCAGGGATCTTCACCAGCAGGTTGGGGCGGTCGATCTCTTTCCACAGCTGCTTGGCCTGGGCCACCGTGCCGTCGGTGTCGTGCGCGAGGTCGGGCGAGACCTCGATCGAGACACGTCCGTCCACGTGGCCGGATGCCTCCCACACGGGGCGGAACACGTCCAGCGCTGCGCGGACGTCCTGCGTGGTCGCCGCGAAGACGGCATCCTCGGCGCTCGCGCCGGAAGCGGCGAGTTCCTTGACCTGCGCGTCGTACGAGGTGTCGTTCGGGTTCGTGATCGCGCCGGCGAAGATCGTCGGGTTGGTCGTGACGCCGGTGACGTTCCTCGACTCGATCAGCTCGGCGAGGTTGCCGGAGGAGATGCGCGTGCGGGAGAGGTCGTCGAGCCAGATGCTGACGCCGGCGGCGGCGAGCTGTGCGGTGGGGGTGCTCATGCGTTCTCCTTGGTGCTGTTTGCGGCGATGGTCTCGTGAGCGGCCGCAACGACGGCCTCGGTGGTGATGCCGAACTTCTCGAACAGGGTCTTGTAGTCGGCGGAGGCGCCGAAGTGGTCGATGCCGACGGAGCGGCCACGGTCCCCGACGATGCCGCGCCAGCTGAGGACGGAACCTGCCTCGACGGACACGCGGGCGGTGACCGACGCGGGAAGGACGCTCTCGCGGTAGGCCTCGTCCTGCTCGTCGAACCATTCCAGCGACGGAGCGGACACCACGCGTGCGTTCACCCCCTCCTCGGCGAGAGCGCTGCGAGCGGCGACCGCCAGCTGCACCTCGGATCCGGTGGCGATGATGATGACATCCGGGGAGCCGTTGGGCGCCTCGGCCAGGACGTAGGCGCCCTTCACGGCGTGGGCTGCCGCGGCGAACGTCTCGCCGCTGGCCGCATCGTCACCGCGCTCGAACACCGGGATGTTCTGGCGCGTGAGAGCGATACCGGCGGGGCCGGCCTGGCGGCGGAGGATCTCCAGCCAGGCGACGGAGGTCTCGTTCGCGTCGGCCGGGCGCACGATCGTGAGGTTCGGGATGGCGCGGAGTGTCGCGAGCTGCTCCACCGGCTGGTGGGTCGGGCCATCCTCGCCGAGCGCGACCGAGTCGTGGGTCCAGACGAAGATGCTCGGGACGTTCATCAGCGCGGCAAGGCGCACCGCGGGGCGCATGTAGTCGCTGAAGATGAGGAAGGTGCCGCCGAACGCGCGGGTCGGGCCGTGCAGCACGATGCCGTTGACGATCGCGCCCATAGCGTGCTCGCGGATGCCGAAGTGGAGGACGCGCCCGTACGGGGCGCCGGACCACTCGTGCGTCGACCACTCCGCGGGGATGAAGGACTTCGAGTCCTTGATCGTGGTGAGATTCGACTCGGCGAGGTCGGCGGAACCGCCCCAGAGCTCTGGAAGCGCGGCGGCCAGCGCGTTGATGACCTGGCCGGAAGCGGCGCGCGTCGAGACCTCCTTGCCGGACTCGAACACGGGCAGTGCCTGTGAGATGTCGGCGGGGAGCTCGCCCGCTTCGAGGCGATCGAGCAGAGCCTTGCGCTCGGGGTTCGCCGCGGCCCAGGCGTCGAACGACTCCTGCCACGCGGCGCGTGCCTCGGCGGCGCGGTCGGCCAGGCCGCGGGTGTGGGCGATCACCTCGTCGGCGACGGCGAAGTTCTGCTCGGGGTCGAACCCGAGCACCTTCTTGGTCGCGGCGAGCTCATCGGCGCCCAGCGCGGAGCCGTGGATCTTGCCGGAGTTCTGCTTGCCGGGCGAGGGCCAGCCGATGATGGTCTTGAGGATGATGAGCGACGGCCGGTCGGTCTCGGCCTTGGCGGCCTCGATCGCCGCATACAGCTCGGCGACATCCTCGACGTACTCGCCGGTCTTCTTCCAGTCGACGACCTGCACCTGCCACCCGTACGCTTCGTACCGCTTGGCGACGTCCTCGGTGAAGGCGACGTTCGTGTCGTCCTCGATCGAGATCTGGTTCGAGTCGTAGATCGCGATGAGGTTGCCGAGCTGCTGATGGCCGGCGAGCGACGATGCCTCGCTGGTGACGCCCTCCTGCAGATCGCCGTCGCCGGCGATGACGTACACGAAGTGATCGAACGGGCTGCTGCCGGCGGCGGCATCCGGATCGAACAGGCCGCGCTCGTAGCGTGCGGCGTACGCGAAGCCGACGGCTGAGGCGAGACCCTGGCCGAGCGGGCCCGTGGTGATCTCGACGCCCTTGGTGTGGCCGTACTCGGGGTGACCCGGGGTGAGGGAGCCCCAGGTGCGCAATGACTTGAGGTCGTCGAGCTCGAGACCGAACCCGCCGAGGTACAGCTGAACGTACTGCGTCAGCGAGGAGTGACCGACGGAGAGGATGAACCGGTCGCGGCCGAGCCAATCCGTGTCGGAAGGGTCGTGGCGCAGCACCCGCTGGTACAGCAGGTATGCCGCCGGAGCGAGGCTCATGGCGGTGCCGGGGTGTCCGTTGCCGACCTTCTCCACGGCGTCGGCCGCCAGGATCCGTGCGGTGTCCACCGCGCGCCGATCGATCTCATCCCACTGCAATTGCGACACGGTCATGCCCTTTCCGACAGTTTCGAGGGCGCCCGTATTCCCTGGCGCATCCGCATCGTCACGGACTGGTGCACAGCGCCGGGCGCGCGAGTGGTTTCAGCATAGCGGGGTAGGCAGCACTGCTACGCGGCGTTACAACGTTGATGACGCTGTTCGGTGCCATACACTTGAGAGGTTGCTCAGTCACGCGCGGAGGAGGGGATCGAGATCTCGACGACGTCTGATCAGACCGTGGTGAAGCAGTCCCGCGGCCGCACCGTCAGGGCCTATATCGCCCTGACCAAGCCGCGCGTCCTCGAGCTTCTTCTCGTCTCCACCGTGCCGGTGATGTTCCTTGCCCACGGCGGCTTGCCCGACCTCTGGCTCGTGCTGGCCACGGTCATCGGCGGCTCGATGAGCGCCGGTTCCGCCGCAGCGTTCAACATGTACCTCGATCGCGACATCGACGCTCACATGCACCGTACCGAGAACCGGCCGCTGGTCACGGGCGAGATCTCGCCACGCAGTGCGCTGATCTTCTCGTGGACGCTGGCAGTGGCATCCACCGTCTGGCTGTGGCTCACCACGAACTGGCTCGCGGCCACTCTCTCGGCCGTGGCGATCTTCTTCTACGTCGTGATCTACACGATGCTCCTCAAGCGCCGCACCGAGCAGAACATCGTATGGGGCGGAATCGCCGGGTGCTTCCCCGTCCTGATCGGCTGGGCGGCGGTCACCGGTTCGCTCGACTGGCCGGCCTTCGTTCTGTTCCTGCTGATCTTCCTGTGGACGCCTCCGCACTACTGGCCGCTGTCGATGAAGTACCGCGATGACTACGACGACGTCGACGTGCCGATGCTCGGCGTCACCCGCAACGCCTCGCAGGTGGGGCTGCAGGTCATCCTCTACGCCTGGGCGACCGTCGCGTGTTCGCTGCTGCTGGTTCCCATCGCCGGCATGGGTCTGGTCTACACGGTCTCGGCTCTGGTCTTCGGCGGCTGGTTCATCTATGAATCCCACCGCCTCTACAACCGCGCGGTGCACGGCACGGAGCCGCGGCCGATGCGGGTCTTCCACGCATCGATCACCTACCTGACGCTGATCTTCGTCGCCGTGGCGATCGACCCGCTGCTTCCGTTCTGACGACGGCCGGCGGCGCGATCACTCGCCGGTGTCCACGGCGGGGCTGAAGACGAGCTCGTCGAGGTTGCGGATGCTGTCGTGCCTCGGAGCTTCAGCCCGCAGCGGGGTCGGCGCGCTTCAGGTGCAGGACGACGACGGTGTAGGCCGCAGCCGAGAGCGACGCGAGCACCATGTGGATGCCGACCAGCACCTCGGGGAGTCCTTCGCGCGCCTGCCAGACGCCCACCGCGACCTGAACCGCGATCGCGACCATGAGCACGAGCAGCCACCCCCGCGCGCGAAGGCGCAGAATCCAGGCCGCGACGGCGAGTGCCACGACGAGCGCTGCGAGGATGTATCCCGGCCAGGAGTGCACATGCGCCAGCACCGTCGCGTCGAAGCCCTCGCGCAGCACGTCGGCGTCGCCGGAGTGCGGGCCCGACGCGGTGGTGAGGACGCCGAAGAGGATCGTCGCCGCCAGCGCCAATCCCGTGAAATGGGTGAGGATCCGGAACCAGGCGGGCGCTGTGGCGATGCGGCGGCCGGGCGTGGCATCCAGACGCACCAGATAGGCCGCGGTGACGCACACCAGGAGCAGCGACGAGGTGTAGTGGAAGCCGACGATGAACGGGTTCAGCTCGCTCACCACGGTGAGCCCGCCGACGACCGCCTGCGCCATGACACCCGCGAGGACGATCCAGGCGAGCGATGACAGGTCGCGTCGCGCCGGCCAACGGCGTAGCGAGTCGACGGCTGCCACGACAACGGCGATGAGCAGTGCCCCCGACGCGAATCCGAACGCAGGCAGCCCGAACGGATCGGTCGCGGCGTAGGCGATCAAAGCCGCGACCACGCCGCCGACGGCGAACCAGACCGCCCGCATGACCGGGCGGCGGCCGCCGAGGGCGTGCAGCGTCAACAGCAGCACCGCGAGCGCGAGGAGCCCGACGACGCCCGTCATGGTGCGGTTGCCGAACTCGATCACGCCGTGGATGCCCTGCTCCGGCGTCGGCACCAGGGATTCGGGGGTGCACAGCGGCCATTCAGAGCACCCGAGCCCCGAGCCGGTGAGACGCACGGCGCCGCCTGTCCCGATGATGACGACCTCCGCGACGAAGGAGAGCCAGGCGAGCACCCGGAGCGGGCGACCGAACTGCACCGGGTGCGCACCGGAGAAGCGCGGAGCGCGCGTTCGGGCGTCGATGACGCGGGGGGTCGGGGTCTCGGGCATGGGGCCTCCGGTCCGTGCATGCAACGGGGCGGACACCGGCCCGGTTGTCAGGCAGAACCTGTAGAATCGGATTGTTGCGATGAGCGCTGACCGCGCTGAAGCATCGACAACAGTTTAGGCGCGATGGATGCGCCGGTGATGAGGGCCCACCAGCGGCACCCGCTCCCGCAGACTCGACGGGGATCAGGTGTGTCGGGGCGGATGACACCGTTGGGACCTAAAAGGAGAGTGTGATGTCGGATGTGCTGATCGACCGCCCGGAGCTTGACGGCCTGGGGGTCTACGAATTCGGATGGCACGATGAAGACGCCGCCGGAGCAATCGCCAAGCGCGGAATCTCCGAAGAGGTGGTGCGCGGGATCTCCGCGCTCAAGAACGAACCCGAATGGATGCTGAAGACCCGTCTCAAGGGATATCAGCTCTTCGGTCGCAAGCCGATGCCGACCTGGGGCGCCGACCTCAGCGAGATCGACTTCGACAACATCAAGTACTTCGTCCGCTCGACGGAGAAGCAGGCGCAGACCTGGGAAGATCTGCCCGCGGAGATCCGCGAGACCTACGAGCGTCTCGGCATTCCCGAGGCCGAGCGCCAGCGTCTCGTCGCGGGCGTCGCCGCGCAGTACGAGTCCGAGGTGGTCTACCACCAGATCCGTGAGGACCTGGAAGAGCAGGGCGTCATCTTCATGGACACCGACACGGCGCTTCGCGAGCACCCCGAGTTCTTCGAGGAGTACTTCGGCTCCGTCATCCCCGCCGGTGACAACAAGTTCGCGGCCCTCAACACCGCCGTCTGGTCGGGTGGGTCCTTCGTCTACGTGCCCAAGGGCGTCCACGTCGAGATCCCGCTTCAGGCCTACTTCCGCATCAACACCGAGAACATGGGTCAGTTCGAGCGGACTCTGATCATCGCCGACGAGGACAGCTACGTCCACTACATCGAGGGCTGCACCGCGCCCATCTACAAGTCGGACTCGCTGCACTCGGCAGTCGTCGAGATCATCGTGAAGAAGAACGCCCGCGTTCGGTACACGACGATCCAGAACTGGTCGAACAACGTCTACAACCTCGTCACCAAGCGCGCCGTCGCACATGAGGGCGCCACCATGGAGTGGGTCGACGGCAACATCGGCTCCAAGGTGACGATGAAGTACCCGTCGATCTACCTGATGGGCGAGCACGCCAAGGGCGAGACCCTGTCCGTCGCCTTCGCCGGCCCCGGCCAGCACCAGGACGCCGGCGCGAAGATGATCCACATGGCGCCGTACACGCAGTCCTCGATCGTGTCGAAGTCCATCGCCCGTGGCGGCGGACGTGCCGGATATCGCGGCGAGGTGCGGGTGGATGCCAACGCGCATCACTCCGCGAACACCGTGCGCTGCGACGCCCTGCTCGTCGACACCAAGTCGCGCTCCGACACGTATCCTGCGATCGACATCCGTGTCGACGACGTGCAGCTCGGGCACGAGGCGACCGTGTCGAAGGTGAGCGAGGAGCAGCTGTTCTACCTGCAGTCCCGCGGCATGCCGGAGGACGAGGCGATGGCGATGATCGTGCGCGGCTTCATCGAGCCGATCGCGCGTGAGTTGCCGATGGAGTACGCGATGGAACTGAACAAGCTCATCGAGATGGGCATGGAAGGCAGTGTCGGCTAGATGACGGCCCCGACGACAGCGCCCGTGGCGGCGCAGGACAGCAACGCGCCCGAGAGCGGCGGACACATCGACCCGGCGGCTCAGTTGACGGACGCTTTCGTTCCCGTCCAGACCCGTTCGGAGCGCCCGCACTCGTTCGAACCGGCGGACTTCGGAACGCCGACAGGGCGAGAGGTCAACTGGAAGCACACCCCCGTCGCGCGTCTCGCGTCGCTGTTCGCGGCCGCCGATGACGACGGCGTCCGCTATGACTTCGGTGACGCGGCCGAGTACATCGCCGAGCCGCTCGCCGTCGGCACAGCGCCTCGGGGAGAGTTCTTCCGCCCCGAGGACGTCACGTCGGCTGTCGCCTGGCAGGGATCGCCGGACGCGCTGCACATCCGCATCCCGCGCGAGCGAGAGGTCGTGGAACCGATCCTCGTGGGGATCACCGGCCAGGGAGCCGAGCGACGCGCAGACGCCCACATCGTCATCGAGGCGCAGGAGCACAGCTCCGCCACGATCGTGCTCCAGCACACCGGATCGGCGCAGTACTCCCAGAACGTCGAGATCATCGCGCGCGACGGGTCGAAGCTCACCGTGATCAGCCTGCAGCAGTGGCAAGACGACGCGATCCATACCGCCGCTCACCAGGCGCGTGTCGACGCGGACGCCACGCTGAAGCACTTCGTCATCACGTTCGGCGGCGGCGTCGTGCGGGTGAACCCGAACGTCGAGCTCGCGGGATCCGGTTCTGAGGGCTACCTCTACGGTCTGTCCTACGCGGATGCCGGTCAGCACCTCGAGAGCCAGGTCTACCTGCATCACAAGGGCCCCCACACCACCGGCGACGTACTCTACAAGGGAGCGCTGCAGGGCGGCGGGGCGCACAGCGTCTGGATCGGCGACGTGCTCATCGGACCCGAGGCCACCGGAACGAACTCCTACGAGGCGAACCGCAATCTGGTGCTCACCGAGGGAGCACGCGCGGACTCGATCCCGAACCTCGAGATCCAGACGGGTGACATCCTCGGCGCCGGTCACGCCAGCGCGACCGGACGCTTCGACGACGAGCAGTTGTTCTATCTGCAGGCACGTGGCATCACCGAAGAGGAGGCCCGGCGACTCGTCGTGCTCGGCTTCCTCACCGACATCGTCCAGCGGCTCGGCATCCCGGCACTCGAGTCCGAGTTGCTGGCAGCGATCGAGACGGAGCTCGCGGCGGTGAGCGCATGAGCGCCCAGCGTGTCTGCGCCGTGAGCGACCTCCAGCAGGACATGCCGCTGCGCGTCGAGCCGGACGGCGTCCCCATCACCGTGATCAAGGACTCCGAAGGAGTCATCCATGCGATCGGTGACACCTGTACCCACGGCGACATCTCGCTGTCCGAAGGCTTCGTCGAGGGAGAGACGGTGGAGTGCTGGGCGCACGGCTCCGCATTCTCGCTCCTCACCGGCAAGCCCCAGAACCTCCCGGCCTATGAGCCGGTCCCCGTGTACATCGTCGAGATCGACGGAGACGACGTGCTCATCGACCCGACTGTGATTAAGGAAGTCTGAATGTCTGTTCTCGAGATCCGCGACCTGCACGTGACGGTCGAGACCGAGGCGGGGACCACCCCGATCCTCAACGGAATCACCCTCACGATGAACACCGGCGAGACGCATGCCATCATGGGACCCAACGGCTCCGGCAAGTCCACCCTGGCGTACACGATCGCCGGTCACCCCAAGTACACCGTCACCGGCGGCTCCATCACCTTCGACGGTGAGGACGTGCTGGCGATGAGCGTCGATGAGCGCGCGCGGGCGGGCCTGTTCCTCGCGATGCAGTACCCGGTGGAGATCCCCGGCGTCACCGTCACCAACTTCCTCCGCACTGCGAAGACGGCGCTCGACGGCGAGGCTCCGGCGATCCGCACGTGGACGAAGGACGTCAAGCAGGCGATGACCAACCTGCGCATGGACCCGAAGTTCGCGCAGCGCAATGTCAACGAAGGCTTCTCCGGCGGCGAGAAGAAGCGCCACGAGATCCTGCAGCTCGAAGTCCTGAAGCCGAAGTTCGCGGTGCTCGACGAGACCGACTCCGGACTCGACGTCGATGCGCTGAAGATCGTTTCCGAGGGTGTCAACCGCGCCAAGGAGTCGACCGGACTGGGCGTGCTGCTCATCACGCACTACACACGCATCCTGCGCTACATCCGACCCGACTTCGTGCACGTCGTCGTCGCGGGCAAGATCGTCGAGGAAGGCGGGCCCGAACTCGCCGATCGCCTGGAGGACGAGGGCTACGACCGATTCCTCGACCCCTCCGCCCCCGTCGAGGCGTAGGCTGGACGTATGACCGCGACGCTCACCGATGCGAAGTACGACGAGGTCACCGAGGCTCTCAAGGACGTCATGGATCCCGAGCTCGGGATCAACGTCGTCGACCTCGGACTGATCTACGACCTCGCCTGGGATGACGAGAACGATGCTCTCGTCATCCATATGACGCTGACCAGCGCCGGATGCCCCCTCACCGACGTGCTCGAGGACCAGACCGCTCAGGCACTGGACTCGGTCGTCGACCGGTTCCGGATCAACTGGGTATGGATGCCGCCGTGGGGTCCGGAGCGGATCACCGACGACGGGCGCGACATGATGCGCGCGCTCGGCTTCGCCATCTAGGGATGCTCGACGTCACGGCCCTTCCGCTGGCAGAGCTGCGTGCCCGCACCAGTGAGAAGTGGCGCGAATATCCCGACGACGTCCTGCCGATGTTCGTCGCCGAGACGGACTTCCCGCTGGCCCCGACGATCACCGCGGCACTTCGCCGCGCCGTCGACGCCGGCGACACCGGGTACATCGCCTCGAAGACACCCCTCGCGCAGTCGTACGCCGATTTCGCCCTTCGGCGCTTCAGCTGGAAGGCTGATCCCACGTCGATGCGAAGCACGGCCGACGTCAGCATGGGGATCGTGGAGATCCTGCGGCGTGTGGTCGCGCCGGGCGAACGGGTCATCGTCACCCCTCCGGTGTACCCACCCTTCTTCGATCTCGTCACCGAGGCGGGTGGCATCGTCGAGCGTGTACCGCTCCGCGACACCGGCACCGGCTGGGAGCTCGATCTCGACGGCATCCGTAGAGCTCTCACCGGTGGAGCTCGGGCGATCCTGCTCTGCAACCCGCACAATCCGACCGGGACCGCGCACAGCGCGCCCTCCCTGTCCGCCCTTGCGGACCTCGCCGCCCAGTACGGCGCATCGGTGGTCTCGGATGAGATTCACGCACCACTGTCGCAGCCGGGAACTGCGTTCACGCCGTTCCTCGCGGTATCCGATGCCGCGCGCACCGTCGGATACGCCGTCGTCAGCGCGAGCAAGGCATTCAACCTCGCCGGACTCAAGTGCGCACTCATGGTCACGGCTTCCGACGCGACCGCTGCCGTCGTGCGTGGCCTTCCGGTCGAGGTGGAATGGCGCACCGGCCAGTTCGGTCTGCTCGCGTCGGTTGCGGCATTCGCCGAGGAGAGCGACGCCTGGCTCGACGGACTGCTCCGGACCCTCGATCGCAACCGCCGACTGCTCGGGGACCTTCTCGACGCGCATCTCCCCGACGCTCGCTATCGGATGCCGGACGCCGGCTATCTCGCGTGGATCGACCTTTCGCCGCTCGGCTGGGGCGACAATCCGGCGCGCCGCATCCTCCGTGAGGCGAAGGTGGCACTGCATTTCGGCCCCGCTTTCGGTGAGGAGGGTCGAGGCCATGTGCGTCTGAACTTCGGCACGAGTCCGGAGATCATCACCGAGGCCGTGGAACGCATCGCCCCGCTGGCGCGCGCGTGAACGTCGCGGCACCGGCGACGATCTGGGATCGCACGCGTCTCGGCATCACCATCGGGTCGGTCGTTCTGATCTTCCTCGCCGCCATCGAAGCGCTGGCGGTCACCACGGTCATGCCGATCGTCAGCGACGACCTGAACGGCGAGGCGCTGTTCGCCGTCGCGTTCTCCGGCACGCTGGCCACCGGCGTCATCGGGATGGTCGCGGCGGGTGCGTGGAGCGACCGCACCGGCCCGCGGGTGCCCCTCTACACCTCGGTCGTGCTGTTCACGATCGGGCTGGTCGTCTCGGGGTTCGCGCCGGACATGTACACCTTCATCGCCGGGCGCCTCATCCAGGGTCTCGGGGCGGGCGGGCAGACCGTGGCGCTCTACGTCGTGGTCGCCCGTGTCTATCCGCCCGAGCTGCACGGCCGGATCTTCGCTGCGTTCGCGGCCGCATGGGTCGTGCCCTCGATGATCGGACCCTTCCTCGCCGTGGCCGAGTTCCTGCACTGGCGATGGGCGTTCCTCGGCGTCGCGGTGCTCACGGTCCTCGCGTTCGTCCTCGTCGTCGTGCGGCTGCGGAAGGTGTCGCTGGACGCGGCGGAGTACGCCGCCGATCCGGCGAGCGGAGACGCCGATCCTGCCGTCGGAGCGCCGGTTCCGAGCGGGGCGCGAATCGGCGTTCGCCTGCTGCTCGCCGTCATCGTCGCCGTGTCGGCGGTCGCCGTCGGCTTCGCTGCCGAGGCCCCGCCGGCGGTCGGGTGGCCGGCCGCACTTGCCGCCGTCGTGATCCTCGGTTTCGCCATCGTCCGGCTGCTGCCAACCGGAACGCTCCGTGCGCGGCGCGGGCTGCCCAGTGTGATCCTCATGCGCGGGCTCGCGGCCGGATCGTTCTTCGCGGCGGAAGCGTACGTCCCGAAGCTCTTGATGAACCGGTTCGACTTCAGCCCGACGATCGCCGGTCTCGCCCTCACGGTCGCGGCACTGGCATGGTCGGCCGCATCGGCTGTGCAGGGGCGTCACGGCGACCGCCTCGGCAGCACGCGCATCGTCTCGATCAGTCTCCCGCTGCTCCTGGCGGCCGTGCTCGGCATGCTGGTGGTGTCGGCCACGGGCCAGATGCCGTGGTTGGCGGTGATCGTATGGGGTTTCGCCGGTGCGGGAATGGGCTTGCTGTATCCGCGACTGACGGTGCTCACCCTCGCGTACTCGACCCCCGCGAACGAGGGCTTCAACTCCTCGGCATTGTCGATCTCCGACTCCACCGGTTCCGCGGTGACGATTGCGATCGCGGGCCTCGTCTACCTCGCGTTCCCTCTCGCCGGCTCAGGCTTCCCCGGCGTCTACCTCTTCACCGGCGCGCTGCTGGTGATCTCCCTCATCCCCGGCCTCAGACTCGGCGACGGCTCGCGCTGAGCGCGGCGAACGCTGCGACTCCCGCCTCGAAGACCTCATCGGCATTTGCCGTGGGGTCCGCAGCGTCCGCATCGACGGCGCCGATGCTCTGGGCGTGCATGCGCTGCTGCAGCAGCGTCACATGCCCCAGGATGAACTCGAATGCCGCGTCTGCCGTCGCCGCGTCAGTGCCAGCGCCGCCGAGCGAGGCCACGAGGGCTGCCTGCGCCCGCCGAGCGCCGAGCCGGAGAGCGTAGGTGCTCATCACGACCTCGGCGCCGTCACGGTAGGCCAGCAGCGCGTCTCGGATGGCGCGGGCGGTGGCAGCGACCGTCCAGTCGGCGTCGGGCTCTGGAACGGCGTCGAGGATTCGGTCGGCGACTGCGGCGAGCAACGACTGCTTGTTGACGAAGTGCCAGTAGAGCGCACTCGGCTGCACGTCGAGCTCTGACGCGAGGCGGCGCATCGAGAGGTCGGGCAGGCCCACCTCGTCGAGCAACCGGAGGGCACACTCGACCACACTTCGGCGATCGTGTCGTGCGGCGTTCATGATCCCAGTATAGTGAACGTCGTTCAGGTGAACGCTGTTCAGGTACTCGATTCTCTCTGGGAAGGATGCGCACATGACGGAGAAAGACACCGGTCGCGATCTCGCCCGTATCGCCATCTTCGCGGCTCTCATCGTTGTGCTCGGCATGGTCACGATCCCCGTCCCCGGAGGAGTGCCCATCACGGCGCAGACGCTCGGGGTCATGCTCGCGGGTGCGGTGCTCGGACCGCGACGGGCACCGCTCGCTGTGCTGATCGTGCTGGTTCTCGCCGCGGTGGGGCTTCCGATTCTCGCCGGCGGACGCGGTGGGCTCGGTGTCTTCTTCGGCCCCTCAGCCGGGTATCTGCTCGGTTGGGTGGCCGGTGCGGTGGTGATCGGCCTGATCGTCCGGGGCGGCCGGATCACGTGGTGGCGCATGGCGCTCGGTGCGACGATCGGCGGCATCCTGACCGTCTATCTGTTCGGGATTCCCGTTCAGGCGCTGGTACTGGGACTCGATCTCATGCCCGCCGCGATCTCCAGCCTGATCTTCCTGCCGGGCGACCTCCTCAAGGCAGGGATCGCGACCATGCTCACCCTCGCCCTTCGCCGGGCGTACCCTCCGGCATTCGGTGTCCATGTGCGGCCTCGTGTCGCCTGATACGACGCTCCCGACGATCTCCCTCGACGGTGTCTCGGTGCAGGTCGACGGGCGTCCGGTGCTGAGCGACGTGAGCGTCGATCTCTCCGCCCGACACATCGCGGTGATCGGCGCGAACGGCTCCGGCAAGTCCACTTTCGCCAGGCTCCTCAACGGGCTCGTGCGTCCGGCCGCCGGCTCCGTCGTCGTGCACGGGCTCGACTCGACCACGGATCGCGCGGAGCTTCGGCGGAGGGTGGGGTTCGTGTTCACCAATCCGGACGCCCAGATCCTCATGCCGACACCCGCAGAGGATCTCGCTCTCTCCGTGCGTGGAAAGGACCGCGTCGAGATCGAGCGGCTCGTCGAGCGGACCCTCGAGCGCTTCGAGCTCGCCGGCCACGCCGATGTGCCGGCGTCGTCACTCTCCGGAGGGCAGAAGCAGTTGCTCGCGCTCGCGTCCGTCCTCATCACCCGCCCGCAGCTGATCGTCGCCGATGAACCGACGACGCTCCTCGACCTGCGAAACGCGCGGCGGATCGGCGATCTTCTGCTGTCGCAGAGCGCGCAACTCGTGCTGGTCACTCACGACCTCCGCCTGGCCGAACGCTGCGACACGGTGCTCCTGTTCGAGGACGGCCGTCTGATCGACGTGGGCGAGCCCTGCGAGATCGTCGATTCCTACCGGCGAGCGTGCGGATGATCCTGCTGTATCGACCGGGATCCAGCATCCTCCACCGCCTCGGCGCGGGCCCGAAGCTGGTCGCGCTCTCGGTCGTCGCCGTCGTGCTGTCGATCTACCCGCACGACGGCTGGAGCATCGGCCTCACCCTCGCCGGCATCGCTGTGCTGTACCTCGTCGCGGCGATGCCGGTCGCCGTGCTCTGGAGGGAGATCTGGCGGCTGCGCTGGCTCGTGGTCGTGCTCGGGGCGGGCCTTGCCGTCTTCGTCTCACCCCTCTTGGCCGTCGTCAGCACCGGCCGGGTCGTCGCGCTCCTCCTGCTGGCCGCTCTGCTGACGCTCACGACGCGGATGGCCGACATCCTCGCCGTGCTGCACCGCCTGCTTCGACCCCTTCGGCGCCGTGGCGTCGACGTCGATGCGGTGGCCATGGCGATATCGCTGACCATCGCGATGACCCCCGTCGTCGCCTCGTTCGCGGATCGGCTGCGAGAGGCGCAGCGCGCCAGGGGCGTGAGGCTCGGTGTGCGAGCGGTGGTGCCGCTTCTCGTCCTCGCGCTCCGGCATGCCGACGAGGTCGGAGATGCGCTCGCAGCGCGAGGACTGACATGAGCGACTATCCGGCGAGGACCGGGAGCGGCGGCACCGCCGGGCGCCCCGGAGCGTCGGAGCGTCTGGCGAGCCGCAGCGACCCGAGGATGAGCGCGACGGCGATGGCCGCCGTCGCGACCGATGTGCCGAACACCAGCAGCATCAGCACCGCGCTCAGCCCGACGAAGGCCGCGAGTGTCATGCGCCGAGCCGATCCGGCGGCCCGCGGCGCTGGCGTCGTCTCGAACCGGGTGAATGCGACTGCGACGAGGGCACTCACACCGAGCGCGAGCACGAGCCAGAGCGGTCGTCCCAGCCACCATTCGACGCTGCCGAGCTCGGGAAGCGCGAGGCCCGTGGTGATCGCGACGACCGCGGAGAGCCCCGCCATGGCGAGCAATACCGGCATATGCCAGAGGTAGATGGTCATCGTGCGCCGCGTCACGAACGCGGTGAAGGCCGCGGCGTAGGGCCGCCCGCTGAATCGCTCGATCCGGTCGCGGTGGAGCGAGACCAGCGCGATATGGATGACACCGACCAGCAGCATGGCCGCCGTCGGCGGGTTGATGTTCGCGACGAGGTCGGGGGAGTAGACACCCATGGCGAAGGTGCACAGCAGGAGAGCGAACGCGCCGGCCGCAGCCGTGATACGAGTTCGCCGACTCAGCGCGTCGATACGACCGTCGGCGAAGAAGAATCCGAGCTGCTGGAGGGTGATCCAGACGAAGCCGAGGTTCAGGAATCCGAGCCCGTCGATGCCGCTGACAGCGCGCAGCACGTCGACGCCGACGGAGGCGGCCGCGAATGCACCGATGGTGAGCAGCGGTGCGCGGCCGTGAGCGGCGGCGAGAAGGGGGAGCAGCGCCTGGCAGAGCAGGAACACTCCGAGGAACCACAGTGGTTGTCCGTAGCGGAAACCGGCGATCGCGATGAGGTCGGCGGGAACGCCGATCATGGCGAGCACAGCCAGCGACGCGCCGACCATGCCGATGGTGAACAGCGCCGGGCGCAGCAGGCGGTGCATTCGGCCGGCAACGAATCCGGTGGCATCCTCGCCTCGCCCGCGTGCCCTTCGATAGGCGATGAGCCCCGAGAATCCGCCGATGATGAAGAACAACGGCATCACCTGGAGCAGCCAGCTGACCGGCGCGATCCACCACGTGCCGTCGCTGGCGTTCTCGAACACCGGTGTGCCGTCGACGACGGTGACGCCGACCATGATGGCATGCAGAAGCACGACACCGACCACGCAGAGCGCTCGGATGAAGTCGATGCCGGTGTCGCGAAGCGCCCGTGCGGGGCGGGCCGGAGCGGCGGCGGACGGCGGCGCCTGGACGATGGTCATGAGTCCTCCTAGGGAAGCGGTGTCCCAGGAGACTATGGAGACGGTGACCGGCCGGGCATCACCCGCCGGTGCTGTCTTGACCCCCTACCGGGGGGTGAGTCAGGAGGCGGGCTCGACGAGACCGGCGTCGTAGGCGAGGATCACAGCGTGCACCCGGTCTCGCAGGCTCAGCTTCGCCAGCACCTTGCCCACGTGCGTCTTCACGGTCTGCTCGGCGATGAACAGCTCGGCGGCGATCTCGCTGTTCGACCGGCCCAAGCCGATGAGGACGAGAACTTCGCGTTCGCGTTCGGTGAGACCGGACAGTGCCGTCGCTGCGCGCGGAGTGCGAGGCCGCCGACCTGCGAACTGCTCGATCATCCTTCGTGTGACGCTGGGAGCGAGCAGCGCGTCTCCGTCGGCGACGACCCTGACCGCGTGCACGAGCTCCTCGGGGAGCGCGTCTTTCAGCAGAAAGCCGCTGGCGCCCGCCTCGAGAGCGTCGTACACGTAGTCGTCGATGTCGAACGTGGTCAGCATGAGGATCCGCGGCACATGGGCCGCCGGGTACGAGGGCCCCAGGATGCGGCGCGTGGCCTCGATGCCATCCAGCTCGGGCATCCGCACGTCCATCAGGATGACGTTCGGATCCAGGCGCGCAGCCAGCGTTACGGCCTCGGCTCCGGTCGCCGCCTGCCCCACGACGTGGATGCCGTCATGGGCGTCGAGCAGAGCGGCGAATCCGGCACGCACCATGGCCTGGTCGTCGGCGATGAGCACACTGATCGTCACGAATCATCCTCCTGGTGGACGAGGTCGGAGCGGGAGTCGGTCCGGCTCGCGGTCGCAGATGTCGAGAATCCGTCGGAGGCGCTGGGCAGTTCGGCCTCGACCGTCCAGCCGCCGTCCGGGGCGGCGGCCGCGGAGAACGTGCCCCCGAGCAGCTCGGCGCGTTCGCGCATGCCGCGCAGGCCGTGACCTGCGCCACGGTCGGGTGGCGTGCTCGCGGGCGGTGCGTTCCACACGGTGATCCGTATCCGTGTGGCGTCGGCGCTCACCCGGACCGTGACCGCAGAGCCGGGCGCATGGCGAACGGCATTGCTCAGCGCCTCCTGCACGATCCGGAAGGCGGCGATCTGCACCGCCGGTGGCGCTGAGGATGCCGCATCGCCGCCCTCGACGGCGAGGCCGACATCGACGCCGGCGCGGCGGATGGTGCCGACGAGCGCCGGGATGTCGGAGATGCCCTGCTGCGGGGCGAGCTCAGCGCTCTGGTCCTCGGTGCGAAGGACGCCCAGCATCCGCCGCATCTCGGTGAGCGACGCACGAGCCGTCGTCGCTATGTCGTCGAATTCCGCCGCGGCGACGTCATCGATGCCGGCAAGGCGGTATCGGGCGGTCGAGGCCTGGACCTGGATGACCGACATACTGTGCGCGATGACGTCGTGCAACTCGCGTGCGATGCGGGTTCGTTCCTCGACGAGGGCGCGCCGTGACTCCTCGATGGCGCTGTGTTCTCGCTCGCGGGTCAGCTCCTCGGCGACGCGCATGCGAGCGGCGATCAGGGCGGCGATGACGAGCGCGGCCGCTGTCACCGACGCCGTCACGATCAGATCGGCCGTCGCGCTGCCGGCGGCCCCGGGCGCCGACACGATGTCCAGGCGAAGCAGCGGAGCGGAGAGAGAGGCGGCGAGGCCGATGACCAGCGGGAATGCTCCGAGTCGGACGCCGCTCACGAAGGTGACGACTCCGACGAACAGGACGAAGGTGAGCAGTGCCGGCACCGACCAGGGCCAGGGAGAGGAGACGGCGAGGTCGCGATCGACGAGGAGCGAGAGCGCGAAAGCCGCTGCGCAGAACATGGCGATCGACGAGCGGGGATGAGAGAGGGCGAGCAGCGGTGCGGCGCACAGGCCGGCGCCGATGAGGAACGCGAGGGCCAGCGGCGTGCCGTAGAGCGTCGCATGGATGGGCACGAGCACCGAGTACAGCGCGACGACCGCCACGCACAGCGCCACGACGGCGGTGCGGCGGCTGATCCGCGGTGAGCGCCTCGTGCGCTGCCGGCGATGCGCCATGGTCTTCATCCTGCCAGTTGCAGACTGGCCGCGCGCCGGCGCCGTGCCGCTGCCACGCGATCGATGATCAATCCGATCAGGAGCGCGAGCGCGATGCCGAGGGCGGCGCTGAGCAGCGGCTGATCCTTCACCCAGGAGCCGGCGAGCAGGCCGATCGCGACGCTGAAGATGCTCCAGCTCGTACCGGCGACGATGCTCAACGGCAGGAACCTGCGCCAGGGGAAGCCGAGGGCTCCCGCGGACATGTTCACGGCCACGCGGCCGACAGGGATGTATCGGGCGCCGAGGATGAGGGCGGCGCTGCTGCGATCGAGCGCTCGCTGTGCATGGTCGAACGCCGCGGCGACGCGCGGGCGCCGCATCCACGCGAATCGTCCGGTGCCGAGCCTGCGGCCGATCGCGAAGGCGATGTTGTCGCCGATGGCAGCTCCGACTGCCGCGATGGCGCACAGCAGGACGATGTTGACCTCGCCCGTCGACGCGCCGACGGCTGCTGCTGCGACGAGGACCGTCTCGCTGGGGATGGGTGGGAAGAAGCCGTCGATCACGGCCACCGCGAGCATGATCACGTACAGCCAGGGCGAGGTGACGGTCTGCATGATGAGCTCGTTGATGATGTCCACTTCAGCAGGCTAGGAAGTGAGCGGCCGGTGGGGCATCGCCCTGGGGTATCGACCGCGTCAGACCACAGAGGTATATCCGCGTGCCGGAACGCTCAGGCGGAGCGAACTATACTGAGAGGCTGGCCGATCGGCCGCTTCCCCCCCTGACGAACGGACGACCTGCTGTGCTTGCCGTGCACGACCTCGAGATTCGCGTTGGCGCTCGCCTCCTCATGGAGAACGTGTCGTTCCGCGTCGCGGACGGCGACAAGATCGGCCTCGTCGGTCGAAACGGTGCGGGGAAGACGACCCTCACCAAGGTGCTGGCGGGCGACGTGCTGCCCTCGGGCGGCCGGGTCGACCGTTCCGGCGAACTCGGCTACCTGCCGCAGGATCCTCGCACCGGCAACCCCGAGGACCTCGCTCGCACCCGCATCCTGGATGCACGCGGACTCGGGCAGCTGAATCTGGGAATGACGGAAGCGTCGATGGCGATGGCGTCGGAAGACCCCGTCGTCGCCGCCAAGGCCATGAAGCGGTATGCGGCGCTGACCGAGAAGTTCGAGGCGCAGGGCGGGTACGCCGCTGAGGCCCAGGCGGCCTCCATCGCTCACAACCTGTCGCTGCCCGACCGCATCCTCGACCAGCCGCTGTCGACGCTTTCGGGCGGGCAGCGCCGCCGCATCGAACTGGCGCGCATCCTGTTCTCCGATGCGCAGACCATGATCCTCGATGAGCCCACCAACCACCTCGACGCCGACAGCGTGGTGTGGCTGCGCGAGTTCCTCAAGGGGTACAAGGGCGGTCTCATCGTGATCAGTCACGATGTCGAACTGGTCGGCGAGACCGTCAACCGGGTGTTCTACCTCGACGCGAACCGTCAGATGATCGACATCTACAACATGAACTGGAAGAACTACCTGCGCCAGCGGGTGGCCGACGAGGAGCGCCGCAAGAAGGAGCGCGCGAACGCCGAGAAGAAGGCGACGACGCTGCAGCAGCAGGCCGCCCGCTTCGGGGCGAAGGCATCGAAGGCGGCGGCCGCGCACCAGATGGTCGCACGCGCCGAGAAGCTGCTCGCCGGACTCGACGAGGTGCGTCAGGTCGACCGCGTCGCCAAACTCCGGTTCCCGAAGCCCGCACCCTGCGGCAAGACGCCTCTCATGGCGTCCGGGCTGTCGAAATCGTACGGGTCGCTGGAGATCTTCACCGACGTCGATCTCGCGATCGACCGCGGGTCGAAGGTCGTCGTGCTCGGGCTCAACGGCGCGGGCAAGACGACGCTGCTGCGGATGCTCGCCGGCGTCGACAAGCCGGACACCGGTCAGCTCGAACCCGGGCACGGACTGAAGGTCGGATACTACGCACAGGAGCACGAGAACCTCGACGTGTCGCGGTCGGTGCTGGAGAACATGGTCTCGGCCGCTCCGCACATCACCGAGACCGAGGCACGGAAGGTGCTCGGGTCCTTCCTGTTCACCGGCGACGACGTGCTGAAGCCCGCCGGGGTGCTCTCCGGTGGCGAGAAGACACGGCTGTCGCTGGCGACCCTGGTGGTGTCGTCTGCGAACCTGCTTCTGCTCGACGAGCCGACGAACAACCTCGACCCGGCGTCGCGCGAAGAGATCCTCGGCGCGCTCGCGCACTACGAGGGCGCCGTCGTCCTCGTCTCGCACGACCCGGGAGCGGTGCAGTCGCTGAATCCGGAGCGGGTGCTCATCCTCCCCGACGGCGTCGAGGACATCTGGAACCAGGAGTACCAGGACCTCATCGAACTGGCGTGACCTGGAGGCGCCGGCCCCACGGTTCGCACGATGGCAGACGAACGCACGTCGAAGCGCCCGGTGACACCGCAACGGTGGCATAGTCGAAAGGTGCCAGAAGAGTTGCTCCGTGAGTCCCTTGATGTCTCCGCCTGGCTGCGCGCGCAGCCGGCACTCGCCGGTACGGCACCGCCGCTGAACCTCGACGACCTTCCCGCGCGCCCGGTCGAGCTGTTCCTCGACTGGATCGGTGCCGCGGTGGAAGCCGGTGTGCCCGAGCCGCATGCTGCGACCCTGGCAACGATCGGACTCGACGGCATCCCGGATGCCCGCACCCTCATTGTGAAGGGCGTCGACGAACGCGGATGGGCGGTCGCCGGTCCTCGTTCGTCGCGCAAGGCCGCACAACTCGCCGCTCACCCTATGGCCGCCCTGAACTTCTGGTGGCAGCCGCAGGTGCGAGCGGTGCGCCTCAGCGGAGCGGTCCATGAGGCGTCTCCCGACGAGAGCGCCGCCGATCTCGCCGCACGCTCGCCCGCCGCCCGCGAAGGCATCGCGCCCGGACAATGGGTGCTGTGGCGCGTCGTGCCGAACCGGGTCGAGTTCTGGCAGGGGTCGCCGGATCGCCGTCATACGCGCCTCGTCTACGAATCGCGCAGTGACGGCACGTGGGCACGGGGTGTCGTCGGATCGACAGACGTCCGAGAGAGCGGAGAGCGCAGCGCATGAGCGAGTACGAAGTGGTCGAGATCGGCTCCCTGGACCAGTGGCGCTCCCATTTCGGCGGGTTCGACGAGAGCCGATCGCGTGACGGTCGTCGCATCGTCGACCACGAACTGACCATGCAGTACATCGGACTGTCGGCGAACGCCCTCCGGCCGGGCGAGGAAGCAGGCTACTGGCACACGCACTCCCGTGTCGAGGAGCTGTATGTCTTCCTCGGTGGGCGCGGGCAGATGGGACTCGACGATGATGTCGTCGAGGTGGGCCCCGGCACCGTCATCAGGGTCGGCCAGGGTGTCTGGCGCACCTGGCGCGCGCTGCCGGACAGCGGAGAGGAACTGCGCTGGCTGTGCGTCCGAGCCGGAGGAGAACGGCTGCCGCACCTGCCGGACGACAGCTCACGCAACCCGGAGAAGCGGATGCCGTGGGCCGAGGACGCGCGTTCGGAGTGAGCCTGACGGCGGCGTCCCGGTCAGCGCGACCCTACGTCGAGCAGCTCGTCCTCGGTGTCGGCATCGTGGTCCCGGCGACGCGGGCGTCTTGCCGGCGTCACGACGCCCTCGACCTCCTCGCGGTGTTTCACGATCTCGGTCCGGATGATGTACCCGATGAAGATGAAACCCATGATCGCGAACAGGATCCACTGCACCGCATACGAGAGGTGAGGGCCCGGGTCGTCGGTGGGGGAGGTGAAGGTTCCGAGAGGCTCATCCGCCGAGGGCTCTTCGCTCACCAGCTGGCCGTATGCGGCGGTGATCACCGCTTCACCCACGGCCTTCTCGACGGTGGGGAGGTGGATCGTGGGCACCTGACCCGCCGGTGCTCCTCGGCCGGAGGCGGGGAGCGGCTCGCCGGGCCGCAGCCGTACGACGACTTCGACCTCTCCGGGCGGCGGTGACGGCACGGCGTCCGGTGCATCCCCGTCGCCGGGCGGAACCCAGCCGCGGTCGACGATGAAAACCCGTCCGTCGGCGTCGCGGAAGGGAACCAGCACTTCGAAGGCGCTGGTGCCGCCGTGGGGGCGATTGCGCACGAGCACCTGGTCATCGGCGAGGTACTCGCCGCGGAGGATCGCCGGATGCCACTCGTCGCCGGGGTCGAGTCCTTCATCGCCCGCCATGAGGTCGGCGAGGGGAACCGGCGAGGCATCGTAGTTCTCCTCGACGAGGTGGATCTGCTCGGCGCGGGACTCGTTGCGTTCGAACTGCCAATTCGCGAGGAAGGCGCACGCGACGGCGAAGCCGATGGCGATGAGGACATAGACGCCCCAGCGCAGCATCCGTGCGCTCACGCGGGAGCTCCGCCACGGATCGTCACCGGGAAGTCCCTGGCGGCGAGGTAGTCATGCAGGAACGACACGTGCTCGTCGCAGGCGAGCCAGATCTTCTCGCGGTCCGGCGCATGAATCCTGGGATTGCGCCACACCACCTGGTGCGTCGCGGCCGACCGGCATCCGGCGCGCGAGCATTCCGTGGCGATCACGGTCGTTTCTCGCGTGATTCGTGGATCGTGATGATCTGCGGCTCGGAGGGACGCGCGACCAATTCCGGCGAGGGGCTCGCGAGCTGCTGCACCGGCGATTCGGCCGCAGGTTCCGTGTTGTCGCTGCCCGCGTTCGCGAACACCACGGCCACGTACGGCAGCACGGCCGCGGCGATCGCGAAGACCCACGTGTACCAGCCGTACGGCTGCACGAGGACCATGAGGGCGAAGCAGACGATCCTGATGGTCATCGTCAGCGCATAGCGGCGGACGCGGTGAGCGACCTCGTCCTGCGGCGCCTGCGGCAGGGAGGTGACAGCTGGGGCGTGGCGTGGTGCCTTCACGATGACTCCAGCCTACGCCGCTGCGAGCCCGGTGGCCCCGGTTTGGGGCGGTCAGGAGCTGAAGAGGAACGGCAGGGTGAACGCGCCGAAGATCACCATGCTGACCAGTGAGAGGACGATCATCAGAAGGATGATGCCGACGACCGCGTAGCCGAGGATGAGTCCGGCGAGGGCCATGCCCCGACCACCGAGTGCGGGGTCCTTCTTGGTCTGCCCGAGCGCCATGTGCCCGGTGATCACGGCGGCGACGGACGCCAGGACCGGGAAGATCAGCCAGCTGAGGATGAGTCCGGCGAGACCGCACACCAGAGCGGTGATCGCCAGACCGCTCGTCGGCCGGGGCTGCGCATAGCCGGGGTACGCCGGAGCGGCGCCGTAGGCCGGGTAGCCGCTCGGCTGCGGGTTCTGGGAACCATAGACCTGCGGGGCGGAGGGGTAGGAACCGGCTGCACCCGGATACGCCTGCGGTGCCGCCGGATACGAGGGCGACACCGACGCTGCGGATCCCGGATACGGGGTCGCGGTGGTGCCGGGGTACGCCGGCGGGTACGAGGGAGCGGCACCCGGATATGCCTGGGTCGGCTGCGCGCCGTACGAACCGGTGGGCGGCGGTGCTGCCGCTCCGCTCAGGGGCGCGGGCGGCGCGGGAGGTGCAGATGGGTTCTCCGCCGGGGTGGGGATGCTGTCGTCGCTCACACTCGCGCCTTTCGTCCGCCTCAGCGTTCCAGGTGCGAGGAGCTCCTGTCAAACGCGAGGCAGGCGGCGGTGCGGGCTTGCTCGGTAGGATCGATTCCGGCGCGTCGGCGGAATCGGCGGCCGGATCAGGAGTGGGAATCATGAGTGCTCAGCGCGTCGTCCTCGTCACCGGAGGCAACCGCGGCATCGGCCGCGCGATCGCCGAGCGATTCGTGCGCGAGGGATACCGCGTCGCGGTCACCGCACGCAGCGGCGACGGCCCGGAGGGCGCGCTCACCGTGCGCGCCGACGTCACCGATGCCGCGGCGCTCGATGCGGCCTTCACCGAGGTCGAGCAGCAACTCGGCCCGGTCGAGATCGTCGTGGCCAACGCGGGCATCACCAAGGACACTCTGCTGCTCCGGATGAGCGAAGACGACTTCGACAGCGTGGTGGCCACCAATCTCGGCGGGACCTTCCGCGTGGTCAAGCGGGCCTCGAAGGGGATGCTCCGCGCTCGCTTCGGCCGCGTGATCCTGATCTCCAGCGTGGTCGGCCTCTACGGCTCTGCGGGCCAGGTCAACTACTCGGCATCCAAGAGCGCCCTGGTCGGCTTCGCCCGCTCGCTCACGCGCGAACTGGGGGGTCGGGGCATCACCGCCAACGTCGTCGCCCCGGGATTCATCGAGACCGACATGACGGCCGAGCTTCCCGAGGAGACCCAGAAGCAGTACAAGGCCAACATCCCGGCAGGGCGATTCGCGACGCCCGACGAGGTCGCAGGCGTCGTCACGTGGCTGGCGGGAGACGACGCCGGCTACATCTCCGGTGCGGTCATCCCGGTCGACGGCGGCCTCGGAATGGGCCACTGACGGACGACCTCATGGCAGCAGGGGGATGACCTCCGCCAGATCCTGCGCATGGATGACGAGGTTCGCGGCCACGCGCACCGCGGGCTTGGCATTGAAGGCCAGACCGAGCCCCGCGACGGACATCATCTGCAGGTCGTTGGCGCCGTCGCCGATGGCGATCGTCGCGTGCGGCGCGAGGCCGAGCTCGGCCGCCCATTCCGTGAGGGATGCTGCTTTCGCCGCGGCATCCACGATGTCTCCGTCGACGAGACCGGTGAGCGCGCCGTCTGAGGCCTGAAGTCGGTTCGCGCGCCAGCGATCGATGCCCAGCGCCGGTGCCACGTGGTCAAGGATCTCGTGGAAACCGCCCGAGACGACGCCCACCACGCCTCCGCGATCGTGTACCGCGGTCACCAGCTCGTGCACGCCGGGTGTCGGCTCGATCCTGGCGAGGACGCGATCGTACGCGTCGACGGACACCCCTCGGAGCACGGAGACGCGAGAACGCAGGCTCGCGGCGAAGTCCACCTCTCCGCGCATCGCAGCCTCCGTGGCCGCCTGCACCTCGGGCCCGCGTCCCGCCTCATCGGCGAGAAGCTCGATCACCTCGTTGCGGATCAGGGTGGAATCGGCATCGAGGACGACGAGGAAACGCGCTGCGGTCACCCGATCGAGCGTAGCGTCACTCCAGCGCTCGCGACGCAGGCTCAGCGCTCGATGAAGACGCCCTTGCCGACCACCGTCAGTCCCGACTCGGTCACCGTGAAGCCGCGGGCGAGGTCGCGTTCGCGGTCGACTCCGACGGTCGCACCGTCGGCGAGGACGACGTTCTTGTCGAGGATCGCGCGGTGCACTCGGGAGCCGGAACCGAGCTGCACGTGATCGAAGACCACCGAGTCGGTGATCGTGGAACCGCCTCCTGCGAGCGTCCATGGGCCGACGACACTGCGCTCGAGGTGCGTGCCCGAGAGCACGGATCCGAGCGACACGATGGAGTCGATCGCATTCCCGATCCGGCCCACGGAATCACGCACGAACTTCGCGGGAGGCGAGTTCACGGTCTGGGAATGGATCGGCCAGTCCATGTTGTACAGGTTGAAGATCGGCAGTGTCGAGATGAGATCCATGTGGGCGTCGAAGAACGAGTCGATGGTTCCCACATCGCGCCAGTAGGAGCGATCGCGCGGCGACGAGCCCGGCACGTCGTTCTGCTTCATGTCGTAGTAGCCGGCCTCGCCGCGATCCACGAAATACGGCACGATGTCGCCGCCCATGTCGTGTCCCGACGTCGGAGATTCGCCATCCGATTCCACCGCGGCGATCAGGGCATCGGCATCGAAGATGTAGTTGCCCATCGACGCCAGGATCTCGTGCGGGGAGTCGGGCAGTCCTGCGATGTCGGTCGGCTTCTCGAGGAACTGCTTGATGCGACCGCTCTCGGCATCCGCATCGATGACTCCGAACTGGTTCGCCATCGCGAGCGGCTGGCGGATGCCGGCGACGGTCGCCTTCGCGCCCGATTCGATGTGGGCGTCGAGCATCTGGCGGAAGTCCATGCGGTAGACGTGGTCGGCGCCGATGACCACGACGATGTCGGGCTTCTCATCGTTGATGAGATTCATGCTCTGCAGGATCGCGTCGGCCGAACCGGAGAACCAGCGCTTTCCGAGGCGCTGCTGCGCCGGGACCGAGGCGACGTAGGAATCAAGCAGCGCAGACATCCGCCAGGTCTGCGAGATGTGCCGATCCAGACTGTGCGACTTGTATTGGGTGAGCACGACGACCTGACGCAGCCCGGAGTTGATCAGGTTCGAGATCGCGAAGTCGATGAGCCGGTACTGTCCGCCGAAGGGAACGGCCGGTTTCGCACGGTCGGCGGTGAGCGGCATGAGGCGCTTGCCCTCGCCCCCGGCGAGGATGATCCCGAAGACCTTCTTTGGAGCGGACATGGCTCCACACTAGGGGGCGCGCGGTTCGGCTCACTAGCGTCTGGACAAGTGAGTCACTAGCGTCTAATGCATGCGAGTCGAGATGATCACGAAGGAATACCCGCCGGAGATCTACGGCGGGGCCGGCGTGCATGTCGCCGAGCTCGTCGTCGCCCTTCGTGCGAGCATCGACGTCCGCGTGCGTGCGTTCGGGGCGGACCGGGACGAGGACGGAACCTTCAGCTACCGGGCACCGGCGGAGCTCGCCGACGCGAACGCCGCGCTGCAGACCCTCGGCACCGATCTCGAGATCGTCTCGGCGATCACCGAAGCGGACGTGGTGCACAGTCACACGTGGTACGCGAACTTCGCCGGCCATCTGACCTCTCAGCTGCACGGCATCCCGCACGTGCTGACCGCGCACAGTCTCGAGCCGCTGCGCCCATGGAAGGCCGAGCAACTCGGCGGCGGCTACGCGGTCTCCAGCGGCATCGAGAAGCTGGCTTACGAGAACGCGGCGGCCGTGATCGCCGTGAGCGCCGGTATGCGAGCCGACATCCTGCGCAGCTACCCCCTGGTCGAGCCTGCGCGCGTGCGCGTCATTCACAACGGCATCGACACCGACCGGTGGCGGCCGGTCGAGAACCCCGCATTCCTGCAGAGCATCGGGATGGATCCGGCCAAGCCCTCGGTCGTGTTCGTCGGTCGCATCACGCGGCAGAAGGGCCTGCCGTATCTTCTGCGGGCGGCGCGGCTGCTGCCGCCGGACGTGCAGCTGGTGCTGTGCGCGGGGGCCCCGGACACCCCGGAGATCATGGCCGAGGTGCAGGACGGCGTGCGTCTGCTTCAACAGAGCCGCGACGGCGTCATCTGGATCGAGAAGATGCTGCCTCGAGACGAGCTCTCGACGATCCTCGCGGCTGCCACGACCTTCGTGTGCCCGTCGGTGTACGAGCCGCTCGGCATCGTGAACCTCGAAGCCATGGCGTGCGGCGCCGCGGTCGTCGGAACCGCCACCGGCGGCATTCCTGAGGTGGTCGACGACGGTGTCACCGGTCGTCTCGTGCCCATCGAGCAGGTGCAGGACGGCACGGGGACGCCCATCGATCCCGACCGTTACGTGGCAGACCTGGCTGCCGTGCTCACGGAGGTCGTCTCCGATCCAGAGCAGGCGCGCCGCTACGGTGAGGCCGGTCGCGAGCGGGCCAGGAGTGAGTTCAGCTGGATGGCGATCGCCGATGCCACGCGCGCGCTCTACGCGGAGCTGACGGCATGAGCCGATAGGCTTGAGGGCATGCCGATCGCTCTGGAATTCACCGATGTCGTCGTGCGCCGCGAGGGTCGCAACATCATCGATCACGTGACCTGGCAGGTCTCGGACGATCAGCGATGGGTGATCCTCGGACCGAACGGCGCGGGCAAGACGACCCTGCTGCAGCTCGCGGACACGCTCATGCACCCGACGTCCGGCAACGTGACGGTCCTGGGGGAGACGCTGGGGCGAACCGACGTGTTCGAGCTCCGCCCCCGTATCGGATTCGCCTCATCGGCGATGGCCAAGCGCGTGCCGCGGGATGAGACGGTGCTCGACACCGTGCTCACCGCCGCCTACTCCGTGCTCGGACGCTGGAACGAGGACTACGAGGACATCGATGAGCGCCGCGCGATGCGGGTGCTGCGGGACTGGCGTCTCGAACACCTCGCCGAGCGGACTTTCGGAACGCTCAGCGACGGCGAGCAGAAGCGCGTCCAGATCGCTCGCGCGGTGATGACCGACCCCGAGCTGCTGCTGCTGGATGAGCCGACCGCGTCGCTCGATCTCGGTTCCCGTGAGGAACTGCTCGCTCTGCTGAGCGGTTACGCGTCGTCGCCGAGCACTCCGGCGATGCTGATGGTCACGCACCACGTCGAGGAGGTCCCGGTCGGGTTCACCCACGTCATGCTCATTCGCGACGGGCAGGTCGTCGCCGCAGGCCCGATCGCCGAGACGCTGACGGCCGACTCGCTGTCCGCCACGTTCGGGATGCCGATCGCCCTCACCGGCGAAGACGGGCGCTACGCGGCCCGCGCTGCGGGCTGAGCGCGATCTGTTAGAATCGATCCTTGGTGCTTTCTGCACCGCAGACTTCCCTCGTCCCTGGCACAATCCAGGGCAGCAACTAAGGAATCCCATGAAGACTGACATCCACCCCGACTACAAGGCCGTCGTGTTCCGCGACCTCGGTTCGGGCGAGACCTTCCTCACCCGCTCCACCGTCACCAGCGACAAGACCGTCGAGCTCGACGGCGTGGAGTACCCCGTCATCGACGTCGAGATCTCCTCGGCCTCCCACCCGTTCTACACGGGCAAGCAGCGCATCATGGACTCGGCCGGCCGCGTCGAGAAGTTCAACCAGCGCTTCAAGGGCTTCGGCGGCTCCAAGTAATTCCGCCAGAAGAAGACCCCGTGCTCCTCGGAGCGCGGGGTCTTCGTCGTCGTACCGACCGGCTCGGCGGCCGAGCTCAGATGTCGAGGACGATGCGCCCGTCTTCGATCCGATCGGGCGGGTCGCCGGGAGCGGGCGCGGGTGCCGTCCGGCGCGTCTGCCGGTCGCGTTCCATCCCCGCCTCGTGAGCGGACGGGATCCAGATGGCGTCGAAGGCGCCTCCCAGGCCGCCGCCGGTGCCCTGGTACTTCTGCTCGACGGGTTTGCGAGAGAACGTGTGCACCATGCCGAACATGAGCAGGGCGGGTCCCATGACGAGCACCGTCGCCAGGGTGATCCACGCCATCGCGTCGCGCATGGACCCAGCCTAGGTGCAGCCCGAGCCGAAAGACTGGCGCCGTGATCACATCACGTTGCCGATGTAGGAGTACTTGACGAAGACCTCCGCGGCCATGCCCGATTCCTCCAGCACCCCCTGCACCGTGCTCATCATGTAGTTGGAGTCCCAGCCCATGTACAGGAAGTGCGAGCCGTCGAGCTCGTCCCAGTGACCCTTCCAGGCCATCTCGTCGTAGATGGGTCCGCCGTGCTGTGCGCTGTACCTCAGCGCTGACTCCCGTGCATCGGTCCACGCACGGCGGAGCACCCGGTTGAACAGGTGCTTGACGTCGTAGACCTCCCACCGTTCGCCGCGATACTCGACATAGTCGAACTCCCGCTCCCAGCCGGCCGGCCATCCGCGTCGGCGGATCGCATCCAGGATGGGGGTCAGTCCGTCGTCGTCGATCTCCGGCAGGCTCGGCCGTGCCCAGATGCGCAGGAGTTCCGAGGTGAGGCGGACTGTGCGCTGGGCGATCTCGGCTGTGCCCCACCGCGTGGTCGATTCGAGTTCGCGCGTCGCCGGAACCGCGCTGCGCGAGTACGCCTCCGTGCGCTTGACGGGGTACGAGGCACCGAACACGCGCTCGGTGAGGGCGGGCTCGAGCAGTGTGAGGTTGCCGAGGGTCGGCGTCAGGGCGCGGTGACTGTTCTGCTCGTCTTCGGAGAACTCCTTCCACGAGCGGTCGCCGTCACCGGACCACGCATCGCCCGGTGCCGACGGCACGATGTGCTCGACGTCGAACTCCGACGGATCCTCGACCCCTTCGAGTCGTCCCAGCACGTAGGCGGCGTGGGGGAGTTCGCTGTACTTCAGCACGGCGCTCACCCTCTCGTCCGACGGCGTGATGCGCGCGAAAGCGCGGGTGAGTGAGTCCCGGCCTTGTGCCCGCGCTCGGCAGAGCCGCGCGATCAGGCGCTCATTGGGCAGATTCACGAGGGTGCGGCGCAGGTAGAGCGCCTGGATCCGCTCCAGCGTCTCGATGAGCTCGTCACGGTCGACCCGGCCGCGCACATGATCGCTGTAGGCGCTCAGCACCAGCGGGTAGGCGGCGCGTCCGAACGTGTTCACGTATCGCAGTTGGCGAGCGATCTCCGCATCGCTCTCGAGGGAGGGATCGAGCAGCGTCGCGTAGATCTCGGCATAGTGACGCCACGTCGCGGCATCCGCCTGGAGGTGCTCGAGGTCGACGCGGGGGAAGGACTGCCGGAATGCGCTGTAGACACCGTGCTCGCCGGATGCTGTGACCTCGCGCCCCGTCGTCATGACGAGGTAGTGGCGCCAGAACGCACCGATCATCTCGCCGGTGTGCTGCTCGATGGGCAGCCAGAAGCGGGCTTCGACGTCGAGCTGTTCGGCGTGGGTGAGCCCCATCAGGATGTAGTTGTGGATGAGCTCGTGATCGCGCAGCGGCTCGCCGGTCGAGTTCAGGCTCTCGAAGATCTGTTGAGCGTTCGCCGCGGCACCGAGCGTGATCGAGACGTGCTCGAGCTTCTGCAGGCCCCGCCAGATCGCGGGGGCTTCGTCGGCGTGGACCTGACTGCGGAAGAACGCGTAGTTGTCGTCGAAACGCGACTCGCGCTCGGCATCGCTGCGCCGATCCAGCACGACCGATTCGTACAGGTCAGCCCAGGCGTCGTGCGGGCGCAGCTTGGTGCGTGACGGCTGATCGTGCTGGACGAGCACGCGCTGGAGATCCGCCGCCAGCTGCGGATCTCTGTCCTTCACGGCGTGGTGAAGGGCGGCGATGAGCAGCATGAGCGTGGTGAGGCGCTGCTGGCCGTCGATGAGGATCAGATCGCCCGCCGTGCCGGTGTCACGTGCCGAGAGGATCGAGCCGATGAAGTGGCGGTGGGCGTCGTCCTCCGCGGCGACCGCACGGACGTCCGAGAGCAACCGCTCGCACCCGCCGATGTCCCAGCGGTACTGGCGCTGATAGACCGGGACGACGATGGTCGCGGATCCGGTTGCGAGCCACTCGATCGTGTTGACTGCTGTCGCCTCGACGTTCGTGGCTGTGCTCATTCTCGTGACTCACCCTCCGGTAGCGCAGGGCGCCCGGAACGCGCCCGGTGCCCGGATCAGTCTATTCGCTTCACCGGCGGCGTCCTCGGGAGAGCAGACAGGTGTCGCTGTTAGGCTTGCCTTATCAGGGCCTGTTAAAACGTGCTGGCCCCCGATGAAAGGAACATGACTCGATCATGGGATACATCAAGTCCGCTGCGCTCGAGGAAAAGGGCTTCGTCGTCCTCGACAGCTACGACCAGGAGCTCGACCCCAAAGAGTGGCTGGATATCGAGTACAACGACTGGAAGTCTTCGGGCGACACCCGATTCGCGCCGCTGGCCAGTGCCTTCGGCGAGATCGAGTGCAACGGCTTCTGGAACCACAAGCCGCCGCGCACCGACAAGGACGGCGTCTGGATCGATTCCCAGGTTGCGAAGGCCCCGAATCTCGCGCGCCGCGCGCAGGAACCCGGCGCCAACGTCGGCCGCTGCCGGGTGATCGAACTGCAGCCCACTCCCTACGGCGAGTGCCTCTACAACCTGCACCAGGATGACAACAACCGTCTGAACCCCGACGGTACCGGCTGGGTGGTCCGAGGATTCTTCAACCTCACCGACGACAAGGACAGCTACTTCGTCCTGCGCGAGAACCGGACCGACCCGAGCATCGAGTACCGCATAGCGCTGCCGGCAGGAGCGCAGCTGATCGTCGACACGCAGCGTCTCTGGCACGCGGCGACGCACAACGGCGACGAGCCGCGCTACTGCCTGATCACCTCGTGGACCTCCGGTCCCGAGCTCGACGCCTACATCGAGAAGTACCACGGCACCAGCGACGTTCCCAACGTCGAGGTTCCGCAGGACGTGCTCGAGGCAGGCTATGCCGAGCAGGCGCGCAGGGACGCCGCGCGTGCGGCCTACTACGCCGCCAAGGGCCAGCAGGTGAAGCAGGCGATGAGCGAAGCCTGAGAGTCCTCGGCTCCGACGAAAGCCCCGGCCGATGCCGGGGCTTTCGTCCCCCGAATGACACGCTTGTGATTCCGCACGAAGTGGGCGATAATCGCCCTATAACCGCATATTCTCGCCACGCTTCGTGGTTCAGGTCGTTGGGGAAGACGCACCTGATGAAACGGAGAGATCATGGCGACGGCTTACGCACGCGGAGTGGTGTACATTCACTCCGCCCCTCGCGCGCTCTGCCCGCACCTGGAATGGGCGGTCGGACGCGCTATCGGTCGTGCGGTGAACTTCGACTGGGCAGACCAACCCGTGCTCGAAGGTGCCCGCCGTGCCGAGTTCTACTGGGACGGGCCCGTCGGCACCGGCGCCGCACTCGCGACGGCCATCCGGGGCTGGGAGCACCTTCGCTTCGAGGTCACGGAGGACCCGACACCGCGCAGCGACGGCGGCCGCTGGCTGCACACGCCCGACCTCGGCATCCACTATGCGCAGACGGATGCCGCCGGCAACATCGTCATCGGCGAGGATCGCATCCGCTACGCCATGGAGATCGCCGCCGGCAGCGCGGTCGAGCTGCAGCGCGAACTCGACATCGCCCTGGGCTCTGCCTGGGACGAGGAGCTGGAGCCGTTCCGTCACGCGAGCGATGACGCCCGCGTGGTGTGGCTGCACAAGGTCGGCTGAGGCGGAAGCGGTCAGCCGCGGCGAACCCGGACAGGAGGCGTCAGTATCGGATGCCGGCGATCACTCCCGGACCCTGAGAACGCGAATCCTGCCCACACGAAACGGCCCCCGGATCAACCGGGGGCCGTTTCATGTGGGGGCGCTCAGTCGTCGGCGCTGGCGAATGCGACGACGGCGTTGTGCCCGCCGAAGCCGAACGAGTTGCTGATCGCGAGCTGGGGTCCGTCGCCGAGCGGGATCGGATCGCCGGACAGCAGGAAAGGGACCGCCGGGTCCTGCTGGGTCATGTTGATCGTGGGCGGTGCGACACGGTCCCGGAGCGCCAGGATGGCGAAGATACCCTCCAGGGCACCCGTTCCGCCCAGCAGGTGGCCCGTCGACGCCTTGGTGGCGGAAACCGGGATCTCGTCGAGCCGGTCTCCGAACACGCGCTTGAGGGCGACGTACTCGTTCGGGTCACCGACCGGGGTCGACGTGGCGTGCGCGTTGATGTGCGTGACCTGGTCGGGAGTTGCGCCGGCCTCTTCGAGCGCTTGGATGACGGCGCGTGCCGCTCCCGTTCCCTCCGGGTCGTTGCCGGTGATGTGGTACGAGTCTGCGGTGATGCCGCCTCCGACGAGGTAGGCGTAGATGCGCGCGCCTCTCGCCGTGGCGTGCTCCTCGGTCTCGAGGATCAGCACTGCTGCGCCCTCACCCATCACGAAGCCGTCGCGATCGATGGCGCCGGGCCGGGAGGCGTGCGCCGGGTCGTCGTTGCGACGGGACAGCGCCTGCGCGGATGCGAAGGACGCCATCGTGATCGGGTGGATCGAGGACTCCGTACCGCCGGCGATCACGACGTCGGCGAGTCCGTCCTGCAGGTGATGGAAGGCGTGGATCAGCGATTCGGTGCTGGAGGCACATGCGCTGACGACCGTCTGCGCATACGCGCGTGCGTGGAACTGCAGTGAGAGGTTGCCCGCCGCGGCGTTGGGCATCAGCATGGGCACCGTCATCGGCATCACGCGCCGCGGACCCTTCTCGCGCAGAGTGTCCCAGGCGTCCAGCAGCGTCCACAGCCCGCCGATGCCGGTGGCGAAGTCGACGCCGAGCCGCTCCGGGGCGACCTCGGGGGAGCCGGCGTCCGCCCACGCTTCCCGCGCCGCGATCAACGCGAACTGGGAGGAGGGGTCGAGACGCTTCGCCTCGTGCCGGGGGAGGACCTCTTCGGGCCGGACCATGGCCTCAGCGGCGAAGGTCACGGGCAGCTCGTACTGCTGAACCCAGTCGTGTTCGAGCGTGCGGGTGCCGGACATCCCGGCGAGCAGGTTGGTCCAGTTGTCCGGTGCCGTCCCGCCGATGGCGGATGTGGCGCCGATGCCGGTGACGACGATGCGCTTGGTCATGGGGGTGTGGTTCCTTGTCGGACGTGCGTCGGGGTGACGGAGGTGAGGACGCCACGCCCGCTCGACGAGCGGGGTGGCATCCGTCGGAGTTACTCCTGGCCCGCGACGATGAAGTTCACGGCGTCGCCGACGGTCTTGAGGTTCTTGACCTCGTCGTCGGGGATGGTGACACCGAACTTCTCTTCGGCGTTGACGACGATCGTCATCATCGAGATGGAGTCGATGTCGAGGTCGTCGGTGAACGACTTCTCGAGGGCGACCTCGTCTGCGGAGATGCCGGTCTCGTCGGTGATGAGCTCTGCGAGGCCGGCGAGGACCTCATCGTTGGTGAAAGCCATGTGGTATTCCTCTTTCTTGCGGGTTGTATTCGGAACCGTGGAACAGTCTAGGCAAGATCGCCCGCTTCTCAGGGGAGGACGACGACCTGGGCGGCGAAGACGAGACCTGCGCCGAAGCCGATCTGCAGGGCGAGCCCGCCGGAGAGTTCGGGGTGCTCGGCCATCAGGCGGTGGCTGGCGAGGGGGATCGACGCCGCAGAGGTGTTGCCGGTCGTCTCGATGTCGCGGGCGATGACGGTGGTCTCGGGGAGCCCCAGCTGCTTGGCGAACTCGTCGATGATCCGCATGTTCGCCTGGTGTGGGATGAACGCGGCGAGATCCGATGCCTCGATTCCGGCCCTCTCGAGCGCCTCCCGGGCGACCTTGGCCATCTCCCACACAGCCCACCGGAACACCGTCGGGCCCTCCTGCCGGAGCGTCGGCCAGGGGGCAGCTCCGTCGCGGAAGTCGGTGAGGGTGTGGTTCATCCCGACTGCATCGGCCTTGGAGCCATCGGATCCCCACACCGCCGGCGCGATTCCCGGCGTCTCGCTCGGTCCGATGAGCGCGGCGCCGGCGCCGTCACCGAGCAGGAATGAGATGCTGCGATCGGTCGGGTCGACGATGTCAGACAGCTTCTCAGCACCGATGACCAGTGCGTAGCGCGCAGCTCCGGCGCGGATGAGGGCATCGGCCTGGGCGATCGCGTAGGCGTACCCGGCGCAGGCGGCGTTGACGTCGTAGGCGGCCGCAGGGTTGGCTCCGACGCGATCGGCGACGATGGCGGACACCGACGGGGTCTGCTTGGGGTTGCTCACCGTCGCCACGATCACGAGGTCGACCTGTTCAGCGGGCACGCCGCCCTTGTCGATGGCCTCAGCAGCAGCAGCCGTCGCGAGATCGATCGCGTCGGTGTCCTTGACGGCGCGGGATCGCGTGACGATGCCGGTTCGCTGCTGAATCCATTCGTCGCTGGAGTCGATCGGACCGATGAGGTCGCTGTTCGGTACGGTGAGTTCGCCACGCGCGGCGCCGAAGGAGTAGATCCGCGTGAAGGCGGGACCCGTGTTCTGGGTCAGCGTCGGGGTCATGCGGCTTCTCCGTTCAGCAGCGCGACGGCCGCATCAAGGTCTTCGGGGGTCTTCACAGCCACGGTCGGAACACCGCGCAGTCCGCGCTTCGCGAGTCCGGTGAGAGCGCCGGCGGGGGCGAGCTCGATCAACCCGGTGATGCCGTGTTCGGCGAACGAGGCCATGCAGAGGTCCCATCGCACGGGGGACGAGACCTGGTCGACAAGGTATGTGAGCGCCTGAGCCCCGTCGGTGACCGTCGAGCCGTCGCGATTTGTCCACAGGGTGATATCGGGATCAGCGGGGTTCACGTCTGCCACGGCCGTGCGCAGTGCCTCGACCGCGGAGGCCATGTACGCGGTGTGGAACGCTCCGGCGACCTGCAGCGGGATGACCCTGGTGCCCTTCACCGGCTGCTCGGCCAGCGCCGCGAGAGCCGGAAGTGCTCCGGCGACGACGAGCTGACCTCCGCCGTTGTAGTTCGCCGGTGCCAGGTCGAGTTCCGCGAGGCGATCAAGGACCGCCTGCTCGTCGCCACCCAGCACGGCGCTCATCCCCGTCGGAGTGCGGCCTGCGGCATCCGCCATCGCGCTACCGCGGATGCCGACCAGACGCATCCCGGTGGCTGCGTCGACGACACCGCTGCCGACGAGCGCAGCGATCTCACCCACCGAGTGCCCGGCGATGCCGTCGGCGCGGCGGCCCGCGCGCCCGGTCAGCGCGTCTGCCGCGATGAGCGACGCCGCCACGATGAGGGGTTGCGCGATGCGCGTGTCGCGGATCGTGTCGGCATCCGAGACCGTGCCGTGCTCGCGGAGGTCGACGCCTGCCGCATCCGAGTATTCGGCGAGGCGGTCAGCCACCCCGTCCAACTCGAGCCATGGCGAGAGGAATCCGGGGGTCTGCGAACCTTGACCTGGGCATACGACGACAATCACCTCACCAGTCTGCCAACGATCGGCGGGCCGTGGTGGATGATCCATCACAAGATTGCGGGAAACGCTTGTGTGTGGCGTACAGCCGCGGGTCGTTCAGCGGGCAGGGCGGCGCAGCGCAGGCCGGCGACGTACCTGCTCGGCGGCGCCGATGGAGCCGAGGATGAGCGCCGTCTGCAGGATGAGCGCCTCACGCGGGCCGGTGGCATCCCAGCCGATGACCTCGCTGACCCGTTTGAGGCGGTATCGCACGGTGTTGGGGTGGACGAACAGTTCGCGTGCCGTCGCCTCGAGGGAGCGTCCGTTGTCGAGATAACTCCACAGCGTCGTCACCAGATCGGTCGAGTGCGCCTGCAGCGGGCGGAAGATCCGCTCGATGAGCGTCTGCTTCGCGAGCGGATCGCCGGCCAGCGCTCTCTCCGGAAGCAGATCATCTGCCTCGACGGGGCGAGGAGCACTGCGCCAGGCACGAGCGACCGCGAATCCGGCGAGGGCCGCGCGCGCACTCTGGCTCGCGTCCACGAGCGCCGCCACGGCAGGCCCCAGCACGACGTAGCCGGGTCCGAACGAGGGCTCCAGGCGGGTGGCGATCTCCTGGAAGCCGAGTTCGTCCTCCTCGCCCTCTTGACCTGCGATGCGAGCGCGACCGAGCACGAGGACGAGGCGCGAACCCTGCACCCCGATGAGCACGTCGACCGCGAGCTTGCGAGCCGTGCGGCGCACCTGATCGACGTCGAACTGGGGGGGAGTCGTTCCCACCAGCACAGCGACCTCGCCATGACCGTGCCAGCCGAGAGCCGCGATGCGGCTGGGCAGTTCCTCGTCCGCCTCGCCGGTGAGGATCGAATCGACGACCAGCGCCTCGAGGCGTGCGTCCCAGAGGCCGCGAGCCTCGGCGGCGCGGGCATAGACGTCCGCGGCGGCGAACGCGACGTCGCGGGAGTAGAGCAGGATCGCCTCTCGGAGGTCGTTGCCGCGCCCGGCGACCCGCTCCTCCGTCACTTCGACCGTCACGCGGATCAGCTGCAGCGTCTGCTGCAGGCTGACGCTCCGAAGCAGTTCGCGAGGGGCAGCCGCGAAGATGTCCGCGGCGATCCACGGGGTGGAGGTCGGGTCTTCGTACCACTGGATGAACGAGGTGATGCCGGCCTGCGCCACCAACCCGACCGCAGAGCGTCGGGCCGGTGGCATGTCGGCGTACCAGGGGAGGGTGTCCTCGAGCCGCTTGATCGTCACCGAGGCGATGTCGCCGGAGATCCGGCGCAGCCAGGCGAGAGTAGCGGCCTTGTCCATGGCCGTGGCGGGAGATCCTGTCACAGAGGGCTCAGCTTTCGCCGCCCGCGTTGCCGCTGGTCCCGGCGTTCACGTCGTGCAGGCGGTACTTCTCGATGGCCTGCGCTGCGAGCGAGCGATCGACGGCACCGTCCTCGGCGAGCGACTGGAGCGTGCGCACCACGATCGACGGTCCGTCGATCTTGAAGAAGCGGCGCGCGGCGGCGCGGGTGTCGGAGAAGCCGAAGGTGTCGGCACCGAGCGTCGCGAAGCGCTGCGGGACCCACGGGCGGATCTGATCCTGCACCGCGTGCATGTAGTCGCTGACCGCGACCACCGGCCCCTGAGCATCGCGCAGCTTCTCGGTGAGGTACGCGGTGCGGGGCTCCTGGTCCGGGTGGAGGAAGTTGTGCTCATCGGCGGCGAGGCCGTCGCGACGCAACTCTGTCCACGAGGTGACCGACCACACGTCGGCGACCACGCCCCAGTCGTTCTTCAGCAGCTCCTGCGCCTCGAGCGCCCAGGGCAGACCGACACCCGAGGCGAGCAGCTGGGCGCGGTGGCCTTCGCCTTCGCCCGCGGCGACGCGGTGGATGCCGCGGACGATCCCGTCGACGTCGACCCCCTCGGGCTCGGCGGGCTGCACCAGCGGCTCGTTGTAGAGGGTGATGTAGTACATCACGTTCGGGTCGGGGTGGTTGCCGCCGTACATCCGCTCGAGCCCTGAGCGCACGATGTGCGCGATCTCGTAGCCGTAGGCGGGGTCGTACGACACTGTCGCCGGGTTGGTCGACGCCAGCAGATGCGAGTGACCGTCGGCGTGCTGCAGGCCCTCGCCGGTCAGCGTGGTCCGGCCGGCGGTCGCACCCATGATGAACCCGCGCGCCATCTGGTCGGCGGCCGCCCACTGGGCGTCACCGGTGCGCTGGAATCCGAACATCGAGTAGAAGACGTAGATCGGGATGAGCGGCTCGCCGTGCGTGGCGTACGACGTTCCCGCCGCCGTGAACGCCGCGAGCGCGCCGGCCTCGTTGATACCGACGTGGACGATCTGACCCTGCGGGCTCTCCTTGTAGGCCAGGAGCAGCTCCCGGTCGACCGAGGTGTAGTGCTGGCCGTTGGGGTTGTAGATCTTCGCCGTGGGGAAGTAGGCGTCCATGCCGAAGGTCCGCGCCTCGTCGGGGATGATCGGGACGATCCGGTGGCCGAAGTCCTTCGAGCGCAGCAGATCCTTCAGCAGGCGGACGAACGCCATCGTGGTCGCGATCTCCTGCGTTCCGGACCCCTTCTTGGGGAGCGCATAGGCGGAGTCGTCCGGCAGCGAAAGGCCGACGTGGGTCGAGCGGCGCTCGGGCAGGAAGCCCCCCAGGTTCTTGCGGCGCTCGAGCATGTACTGGATGGTCTCGTCCTGCGGTCCCGGGTTGTAGTACGGGGGCAGGTACGGGTTCTCCTCGAGCTGCGCGTCCGTGATGGGGATGTGCATGGTGTCGCGGAACGTCTTGAGATTGTCCAGCGTCATCTTCTTCATCTGGTGGGTGGCGTTGCGGCCCTCGAAGTGCGGTCCGAGGCCGTAACCCTTCACCGTCTTGGCCAGGATGACGGTCGGCTGCCCCTTGTGCTCGGCGGCCGCCTTGTATGCCGCGTAGACCTTGCGGTAGTCGTGGCCGCCACGCTTCAGCTGCCAGATCTGGTCGTCGGTGTAGTCCTTGACCAGAGCCGCCGCGCGCTCATCCCGTCCGAAGAAGTTCTCTCGGATGTACGCGCCGGATTCGGTCTTGAACGTCTGGTAGTCGCCGTCGGGCGTGACGTTCATGATGTTGAGAAGCGCGCCGTCGGTGTCGCGGGCGAGCAGGTCGTCCCACTCGCGGCCCCAGACGACCTTGATGACGTTCCAGCCGGCGCCCCGGAAGAAGGATTCGAGCTCCTGGATGATCTTGCCGTTGCCGCGCACCGGTCCGTCCAGGCGCTGCAGGTTGCAGTTGATGACGAAGTTCAGGTTGTCCAGGCCCTCGTTGGCGGCGACCTGGAGCTGGCCGCGGCTCTCGACCTCGTCCATCTCGCCGTCGCCGAGGAACGCCCACACCTGCGAGTCGGCGGTGTCCTTGATGCCGCGGTTCTCGAGGTACTTGTTCGACATCGCCTGATAGATGGCGTTGATCGGACCGAGTCCCATCGAGACGGTCGGGAACTGCCAGTAGTCGGGCATCTGGCGCGGGTGCGGATACGAGGGGATGCCGTGCGGCGCGCGCGACTGCTCCTGGCGGAACCCGTCGAGGTTGTCTTCGGTGAGCCGGCCCTCGAGGAAGGAGCGGGCATAGATGCCGGGGGAGGCGTGACCCTGGACGAAGATCTGGTCGCCGCCGGCCGGGTGGTCGAGTCCGCGGAAGAAGTGGTTGAAGCCGACCTCGTAGAGAGCGGCCGACGAGGCATAGGTCGAGATGTGACCCCCGACGCCGATGCCCGGACGCTGCGCGCGGTGGACGGTGACCGCGGCATTCCAGCGGATCCACGCACGGTAGCGGCGCTCGACCTCTTCGTCGCCGGGGAACTCCGGCTCGTTCTCGGGTGCGATGGTGTTGATGTAGTCCGTGGTCGGCACCATCGGCACATTCAGGTGCAGTTCCTTGGAGCGCTTGAGCAGGCTGAGCATGATCTCACGCCCGCGGCCGTGGCCCTTCGCATCCACCAGCTCATCGAGCGACTGCTGCCACTCGCCGGTCTCCTCCGGATCGCTGTCGTGGGGGCCCTGGGAGTACGGATCCTGGTCGTGGACGGTCACGGTGGAGCCTTTCGTCAAGCTGGCGGGTCTCGCCGGGAAACGGGAAGCGACACGGGCAGCCTTGTCGGCTGTGCACAACGCGCGCCGATTTCAGCCTAGCCCTCTTGGACAGATCCGTCGCGCATCGGGCGACGGATAGACTGGGCACGTCAGGGCCTTTAGCTCAGCTGGTAGAGCGCCACGTTTACACCGTGGATGTCGTCGGTTCGATCCCGGCAGGGCCCACTCGGAGAACTCCGGGATTCTCGGCTCACCTTGCCGAGCCGGTCACGCTTGGCTGAGCTCGTATCAACGATCGCAGCAATACGGTTCAGACTGAACCAGAGCTGCTGGTGCACCAGCACATGATGGATGCGTGCGACGTCCACAGCGGAGTACGTACGGCACCCGTATGCATGGCGGATGCCGACGCCCCATGGGCGTCGGCATCCATCGTCCGTGTCAGTGGTCGGAGTGGTTCCGCGAGCGGCTGCCCACCTTCGACAGGCCCCGGCTGATCATGTAGCCGACGGCGAGAAGGGTGACGTACCACCACGCCTTGTCGGCTCCGAAGCCCTGCCCGTCCTCGCCGTTGTCGACGACTGCTGCCGCGATCAGGATCGCGAGCGACACCAAGATGAACGTGTAGAACTCCGTCGTGAGGAACGCAGGCTTGGTCTCCGACGACCGGTGAGGCCTGTGCTGCTTGGCAGGGGCGGGGCCGCCCTGCTGCCCTGCCTGCGGGACGTGGTGCTGCTGCGGAGCGGCGGGCTGAGCCGGCGCGGGCTGGCCCACACCGGGCTGAGGAGCTGTGGGGTACGGGTTTGAACCGGGAGGGTTCGTGGGAGGCATGTTGGACATGGTGTTCTCCTTCTGTGCGGATCGGACGGTTGACGCCCTCGAGCGGTAGCTCGTGACGGAAACCTACGCCGGAACGCGGAAGCCGCCTACAGGGTTGACAGAGCCGGCGGCGTGAAGTCCACGCCGGGTGTCCTCATCGGCGAGGATGAAACGACCCTCGCTGCAGGGGTGAGCTGCCTCGTTCAGCTCACCCCTGCAGCACTCATCACAGGTGTCTGGATGGGCCCGGTCCCTGCGAGGGTGTTGAGATGCACCTCCGTGCGCGCGAAAGAGCGGCTCTTGGCTGACAACCACGGGCCTTTCCTCGCATCGGCAGACATGACGCGGGCGCCGGGCATGTCTCGGGTCGCCAGTCCGAAGGGCACTGCGGAGCAGCTCGAGAACATCCGGCGTCTGCGTGCTCAGCAGTAGACGTTCGTGATGGACGCCCGGAAGGAGACGGGCACGTTGGCGTACGAATTCGAGCCGGCAGACGCCCTCACAGTCGTTCCTTGACGCGCCGAGAGTGTGCCAGAGCGACCGTTCGCGATGGAACCGACAATTCCGAGCGCTGCCGTCGACTTCGAGCCGCAGGATGACCACGTCAGCTTCACCCCCGCCTGACCTGCTGCCGAGTATGCGCAGATGGCGCCGGTGGCGCAATCGCCGACTGCGAGGACTGCGGCGGCCTGCGGCTCGGACGGCAGTACGTTCAAGCGCATCCCGAGCTCCGGCCAGAAGCCGCTCGTCTCGGTCACGGCGATGCCTCCGGGCTCGGCTGCGAGGGCGTACTTAACGGCCGGATGAGGGTCTTCGGCAGGAGCCTGCGTGGCGGCGACAGCGCTGGGAGTGCCAGCGAGGCCGACGGCAAGGGCAAGAGCGGCGAGGGCACGAATCATGCGTTGTCCTTCCAGAGGATGTAGGCGATGACCGTCCCCTTGGGAACGGCCAGTGGATGCTCAGCGCTCGTGACCGAAGTCTCAATGCCGACGATTCGGCCCGTCGTGGTCGACAGGAGCAGCGTTGCAGTCTCACCGGGCGTGCTCATGCTCGCCTGCAGACCGAGTACGTCGCGACCGAGCCGGTCCTGGGTCGTCCCGAGCACTTTGAGGTTTGGGTAGTCCAACAGTGCTCCGAGGAACCTGGCGTGCTGTTCGTTCGTGAGGGTCCATTCCCCGAAGACGTCCAGCACGGCCCAGAAAGCATCGCCCGCGGGCGCGCCGGCGGCGAGGGGTGCGTACTCGTTCAGGAGTCCACGGATACGTTCCTCATCCAGCAGGGCGGCGTCCTGAAGTATCGCGGGGTACTCGCCGGCAGCGAAGTGGGTTTCGTCGATGAGCGTTCCGGGCTTGAGTCCTGATGCCAGCGCCTGGTCTCCATCCGCCGTGTACGTCTCGCCCGCAGTTACTCTCCGCACCCCGGAGAGGTCGGCTTGCCACGAGAGCTCGGTCACGATGGGCTCGATGAACGTGACCTCCTGGGGTTCACCCTGGTCGCTGACTACCAGCCGCCATGACGTGGACTGTGCTGCCCGCTGCGGAGCCGGGGGAACGGGGCTGACAGCCTCGGCCAGATGGTTCTGTGCCATGCGAATGGCCTCCTCTGCGGTGAGGGGTGATTCTGAATAGGAGAGAGGCGCCGGGCCGTAGGCCACTGCCGGCTGCTGCCCAACGGGCCCGAGCACCGCGAAGAGCATCGTCACGATGACGCTCAGTGCCGCCACAGGCGCGGTAATCGCAGCAGCGAGTACCAGCGTTCGCCGACGGACAGGTGTGGCGATGATCCGTTCCCGTACCGCGAGCTGACGGGCCGTGAGCGGCGCCCCGGAGGGCGTGCTCGCCGGATTCAGCAGACGGAGCTTCTCATCGAGCTCATCGTCGTTCATCGACCTCACCTACCTTCCGCGCGACATCGAGGAAGTTCCTGAGTCGGTTGCGGGCCCTATGCAGACGCGTCCACACCGACCCCGGGCGAATCCGAAGGGTTTCTGCTACCTCGCCCGCCGTCATCCCGTCCCAGTACGTCAGTCGGATGACCTGGAAGTCGCTGGAGGAGAGCTGACGCAGGGCCTCTTCGAGGGCGATGATGTCAAGCGAGTCAACGGGCTCCGACGCGACTTCTGCCATCCGCTCGACAGTGGCCATCGCATTCTTCTTCCGGTCCTCCCGGCGCTGGAAGTCGCGTGTCTTGTGCATGGCCGTGCGGATCAGCCACGGGAGGCCGAAGGGGTCGCGTCGGTCGAACTTCTGCCATGCCACGCTGAAGACCTCCGCCGCGATGTCTTCAGCGGCTGTGTGGTCGGAGACCTGACCCTCGACGAATCGAAGGACCCGCACGAAGTGAAGGTCGAACATCTCGCGGAAGGCCTCACCCGCGAGCCGGCGCTCTTCCGGGGAGTTCTTCCTTGTCACGCTTATCGACTCCCGGCGCCGTCTATGGTGGCTCTACCGGCCCACTGTAGCCTCGGTCTGCGACCCGGAAAGCACGTTGGTGAAGTGAGTAAGGACTTCGCTTCATCGGCAACGAGAAGAGATGTACGGGCGCCGCAGCCGTTCAGGTGTCGGTCGTGTGGGTGAAATCTCGTCCTGACGTCCATGTCCGTGCCGTATCTGGTGGTCGCCGTCTCGCACCTGTCGTAGTCCCAGCGGACTACGGCAAGTTGATACTCCCGTACGATGACGCGGTCGGCTCCGTCGGGGATCGTGGACACAGATGCCCCGACAACGAATGGAGCCCGTCATGTCCGCAGGAATCGAACGCGACGACGTCGAGACCGGAGAGCCGCCGGTCGATGCGACCTACGCGCTTCTCACCGCTGCCGCAGGGTCGCTGGTCACGGTGCGGACTCGCGCCACGGCATACGTCAGCACGATGGCACTGGCCACACCGGTCGCCGCGACCTCGCCGATCGGGCGATGATGAACGTGCTGCGCAGCGCCGGCGAGTCGACGCTCTCGGCCACCTTCTACGTCGCCGAGGCGGTGGCGGTCATCTTCTGCGCGATGCTGATGGCCTGCGTCGTGCTCATCTCGTTCGTCGTGCGCGAGTTCGCACGGGGAGCGGAACGTCGCCGGACTCGCACGCCGTCGCGCACGCGACCGGCGACAGTCTCGCTCCGATCCGCTCACTGAGTGCGGTGTCGGCTCAGGTGCTCGTAGAGCGCGATGCCGGCCGCGACCGACACGTTCAGCGATTCGACGTTCGAGCTCATCGGGATCGCGTACCGGTGGTCGGTGACCGCCTCCAGGTCAGCGGAGATGCCGTGGCGTTCACCACCGAGAACGAGGGCGAGGCGCTCCTCGACGGTGCGGATCGTGTGCAGTGGCTGAGCGGCATCCGCCGTGAGGGCGGCGATGGTGATCCGTTCTCGTGCGAGGAAGGCGGCGCACTGCACGCGGGTCGCGACGACGAGGGGCGTGGCGAACACCAGGCCGCGGCTTGCTCGGATGAGGCGACGGTCCAGAGGAGTACGCAGGCCGCTCTCGAGCAGGATGAGTCCCGCGGCCCCCAGCGCGCAGGCCGTGCGGGCGATCGCCCCGATGTTGCCGACCAGCTGCACCCCGTCGAGGATGACGATGTCGCCCGGCCGTCGCGCGAGCTCGTCCAGTGACCACGGTCGCGGCGCGCGGGCGATCGCGAACACGCGCGCCTGCTTCTGATCGCCGAAAAGGTCTCGCGCGACGCTGTCAGAGATGACGAAGCGGGGCACGGCGGGGTCGACATCGCCGAGCAGCCGAGGATCACGGCGAACGGCGGAGTGCGTGGCGTGGATGCTGTCGAGGAGGATGCCGGATTCGACCGCCTGCGCGATGTTCTCCTCGTCGTCGATGATGAAGACATTCGGCGTCGCTGAGCGACTGCGCAGCACATCGGCAGTGCGTCGCGCGACCGGATGACGGGCGCTGTCGACGGACTGCCCCCACGTCCTGGCGGTCGGCGTCTCCATGATCGTCGCTGGCATCATGTCACTCAGCGTGAGGGTTGACGCGACGTCAGGGTCAAGCGGGGCGCACCGCCGGCCTCACTCCCAGGCGGCGGTCGCCGGGTCGATCCCGTGGCGGCGGGCATTCGCATCGATGACCGTCGCGAGCCAGCCGCCGAGGCCGGGCTCCAGGTCGTCGAAGTGGGCGCGGAATCGTCCGTCTTCGACATAGTGGCGACCGAGGCACACGTGCATCGAGTGCGTGCACGCGAACATCTGACCGATCATCGCCCGGTGACGCTCCGCGAGACTGTTCGCCGCGTCGCTCCCCGCGGTGACCCCGGCGCGCTTCGCTTCTGCCAGTTCGGCGTAGAGGGCTTCTCCCTCCGCGTTCATCCGTCGCCGTTCGGCATCCGAGAGGCCGGTGGCGTTCTGCTCGAACTGCGACCACTCATCGGAGGCGCCCCAGCGCTCGCGGGCCTCCACCGCCCAGTCCTCGCGCCAGCCGCGGCCGAAGATCTCGGCCTGTTGCCGGGCGGTGAGCGTCGTTCCGGATTCGCGAGAGGAGAGGATCTGATCGACCGCTCCCGCCATCCGCTGCAGCCTGCCGATGCGTTCCTCCAGCAGGGCCCGCTGCTGACGTAGCTGCGCCGTCTCATCGACGGCGGGGTCGTCGAGCAGGTCGCCGATCTGCGTGAGGCTGAATCCGAGTTCCTGATACACCAGCACGCGGTGGATCCGTCCCACATCATCAGCGGAGTAGGCACGGTAGCCTCCGGCGGTTCGTCCGTCAGGGACCACCAGGCCGACGGCATCCCAGTGATGCAGGGTGCGGATGCTGATCCCGACCAGCGAGGCGACTTCGCCCACCGTCAGCTCACGCGCCGGTCGGGGGGTGTACTCCTCGCCGGCCACGGCGCGAAGCCACGGCGCCATCGATTCGGGAACGTTCATGGCCACAGTCCAGCCGTCCTCCCTCTGCCTCTCCGGCTGATGTCGTACTCATCCTCCCATCCATGTTCAGTCCGGCACCGGCACCCTTCGCCGGTCGCGATTAGTGTGGGGGAATCGCACCGGTATGCGGGCGACACTCGCTGACCATCGGAGGCGGCCATGGCTCGACGGATCGTCATCAGCGGCGGATCGGGACTCATCGGCTCGGCGCTGTCGGAGTCGCTTCGAGCCGACGGCGTCACGGTCACCACTCTCGTGCGACGTCCGCCGCGACACGCGAATGAACGGCAGTGGGCGCCGGGGGAGCGGGACCTCGATCCGGACGTTCTCGCCGGTGCGGACACGGTCGTCGCGCTCGGAGGAGCGAGCGTCGGGCGGCTCCCGTGGACGCGGCGCTACCGGGCGGAACTCGTCGGGTCTCGCCGCCGATCCACCAGGACAATCGCGACAGCGGTGCGCGCACTCGCTGCTGACGCTCCCGCGTTCGTCTCCGCGTCCGCGGTCGGCTATTACGGTTCCACTCCCGGCCGTGTGCTCACCGAGCAGTCACCCGCCGGAGACACCTTCCTCGCGAAGCTCTGCGTCGCTTGGGAGGAGGAAGCACGGCGAGCCGGAGAAGACGCGCGCATCGCGCTCCTGCGCACCGCTCCCGTCATCCACCGACAGGGCGTGCTGGCGCCTCTCATCCGGCTGACGGCGTTCGGCGTCGCCGGGCCCGTCGGTCCCGGCACTCAGATCTGGCCCTGGATCTCCCTCGATGACGAGGTGAGGGCGATCCGGCACGTCATCGACGCGGACCTCGACGGGCCGGTGAACCTGACGGGTCCGACACCGGCGTCAGCGAACGAGATCGGCCGCGCGCTCGCTCAGCGCATGCGCCGCCCGTTCTGGCTTCCGGCGCCGACGTGGGCGATGCGGCTGGCCCTGAGCCGGGCGGCGACGGACTCGCTGCTGGTCTCGGATGCCGACGTGCGGCCCGCCGTACTGGAGAAAACCGGCTTCGTGTTCACGCACTCGACGGCGAAGGCGGCGGTCGCCGCCGCCGTCTGACCCGGGGTCAGGACTCCTCGTGCGTCCTGGGATCACCGTCGAACAGCCGGCCATCGGGGCGGCCGAGCGCACTGATAGCGGCGACCTCGGCATCTTCAAGCTGCACGGACGCGGCAGCGAGGTTCGAGATCTGGTGCTCGAGGGATGCGGCCTTGGGAATGGCGACCGTGCCGCGCGCGACATGCCAGGCCAGCACCGCCTGGGCCGCGGTGATCCCGTGCGCTGCCGCGACCTCGACGATCACCGGTTCCTCGAGCAGTTCCCGCCCTCGCCCGAGGGGGCTCCACGCCTCGGTGATGATGCCCCGGTCGCGGTGGTACGCGAGCTGGTCCTCCTGGGGGAAGTAGGGGTGCACTTCGATCTGATTCACGACCGGGCGCACGCCCGTCTCCCGCTCGACGCGCTCGAGGTGCTCCGGGAGGAAGTTGGAGACTCCGATCTGGCGCACGGTGCCGCGTGACCGCGCGTCGACCAGTGCACTCCACGCCTGCACGTACTCGTCCTGACTCGGATTCGGCCAGTGGATGAGGTGCAGATCGGTCGCGTCCAGACCCAGCCGGAAGCGGCTCTCTTCGATGCTCGTCCGAGCACGCTCGGTGCGGTGATGGCGTCCGGGGAGCTTCGTGGTCACGATGATCTGTGCGCGATCGACGTCCGCGTCGGCGACCCCGCGCCCGACGGAACCCTCGTTCTCGTAGTTGAAGGCAGAATCGACCAGTCGATAGCCGGCGCCGAGCGCGGTGGTGACGGCCGCAGCGCCGGCCTCGCCGTTGAGACCGTACGTACCGAGCCCGATCGCGGGCAGGGCGAAGCCGTTGTGCGCGGTGAACAGGGGGACGGTGACGGACGGGGTGCTCACGGTGCTCCTTCGAGTCGGTTGCCTCCAGCGTACGCTGGAGCGATGGTCTCAGCAGGTGCCGGCGCTCTCCGAGACGCGCCATGTCCGTGCTTCTCCGGAGACCGTTTCGACAGGTGCTGCGGGCCTGTCGTCGACGGCACGGCCGCACCTACCGCGGAGCGGCTGATGCGATCCCGCTACACCGCATTCGCCCTCGGCCGGGCCGACCACCTGCTCGCCAGCTGGCATCCGTCCACGCGGCCGCACTCGATCGAACTCGAGGACGACGTCGAGTGGCGCCGGCTCGTCATCGTGGACACAGAGCGCGGCGGGCCGTTCGATCGAGACGGCGTTGTCGAGTTCGAGGCGCACTGGCGCGCCACCGACGCACGCGGAATGCTGCGCGAGCGGAGCCGCTTCGTGCGTGAGGATCGTCGTTGGCTGTACGTCGACGGGGATGTCGCCCCAGCGGCTAAGTTGGGAATGTGAACGCCAGCCCCGAAAACCAGCGCACCCTGCTCGACGTCGCCGACCTCGATCGGCGCATCGCGCAGGCCGAGCGTGCGCGCACGCAACCGGCGCAGGCCGCGAGGATCAGTGAGCTCTCGGCGCTCCGCCAGCAGCAGCTGCGCGAACTCACCGCGCTGACCGGAGCGCGCGACGACGCACGCACCGAGCTCACGCGATTGGAGTCCGACGTCACGGTCGCCGAGCAGCGTCGGGCGCGCGACGCGGAACGCCTCGCCGCCTCGGCGAACTCGAAGGAGGCGCAGGCGCTCGAGCACGAACTCGCCAGCCTCGCCAAGCGCCTCAGTGATCTCGAGGATGCCGAGCTCGATGTGATGGGCCGACTCGAGGATGCCGAGGCCGCCGTCGCCGCGCAGCAGGCGCTCATCGACGCGACGACCGCAGAGGGCACCGCGATCACCGTGCAGGCGAAGGCGGACATGGCAGCGGCGACCGACCTCGTAGCGCAACTCGGGCGTGACCGTGCGGCCATCGTCGGTTCTCTCCCGGCTGACCTCGTCGCCGAATATGAGCGACGCGCCGCAAAGAACTCCGGCGCGGCGCTGCTGACGCGAGCGACCTGCGAGGGGTGCCGCATGATGCTCTCGGGCACCGACCTCAATGACATCCGGCGTGCCGCACCGGAGGCGGTCGTCTCGTGCCCCGAGTGCGGTTGCATCCTCGTCCGCACGGAGGAGTCCGGCCTGTGATCGCGCTCCGAAGCGCATGAGTCGGTGACATCACCGCCCGGGCCGCGCGAGGAACGCCGCATCGCTCTCGTCGAGAGCGGACCCGGCAGGTTCACGGCGATCGACGTCGACGAGGCGGGGCGCGAGCGACAGTGGGTGACGGTGGAGCGGTCCGTGCTCGCCGAGTGGGTCCGCGACGCGGAGCGGGACAATCCGCGTTGGATCATCCGCAGCGCCAGGGAGATCTACCCCGGACTTCTGTCTGCCGGCGCTCGGATGACCCGCACGCACGACCTCATGCTGAGCCACGCGATCCTTCGCGACACCGCCGCCGTGCCGCATCCGCTTCCCCCTTCCTCCGATTGGACCTCTCGGGAGCCGATCGCCGAGGCGCCGGCCCTCTTCGACGTCGTGGAGCGAGCCGCAGCGGACCCTGTCGCAGAAGTCCTCGATCAGTACAGGGCGCAGCGTCAGGTCATCGGTGCTGCCGCCGACGGGCGCCTCGGGTTGCTGTGCGCCGCGGAGTCGGCCGGCGGCCTCGTAGCGGAAGAGCTGCGCGCGGCAGGCCTGCCGTGGGACGTGGCGACGCACGAGGCGATCCTCACCGAGACGCTCGGCACGCGTCCGATCGCGGGTGGTCTGCCGAGCCGCATGGTGGAGCTCGGCGATCGCGTGCGCGAGCTGCTGGGCGATCCCCAGCTGCACCTCGACAGTCAGCCGCGGCTGCTGCGCGCGCTTCATCGCGTGGGAGTGCATGCCGAATCGACAGGGCGGTGGGAGCTCGCCAAATACGAGCATCCGGTGATCGAGCCGTTGCTGGCCTACAAGAAGCTCTCCCGGCTGCTCAGCGCCAACGGGTGGTCGTGGCTGGCGGAGTGGGTGCACGAGAACCGCTTCCGCCCCGTATACATCACCGGTGGTGTCGTCACCGGGCGGTGGGCGTCCTCCGGCGGCGGTGCTCTGCAGGTGCCGCGGAGCCTCCGGCCGGCCGTGCGCGCCGACGCCGGCTGGACGCTGGTGGTCGCCGACGTCGCGCAGCTGGAACCCCGGATGCTGGCGGCGATGGCGCGCGATGAGGCGATGGCGACGGCCGCACGCGGCGCCGACCTGTATGCCGGAGTCGTCGAGTCCGGCGCGGTGAGCACGCGCGAGGAAGCGAAGTACGCCGTACTCGGTGCGATGTACGGTGCGACGACCGGCGACAGCGGTCGCCTGGTGCCGAGGCTGCGCAAGGTGTATCCGCGGGCGATGGGTCTCGTCGACGACGCGGCTCGCATCGGCGAGGACGGCGGGATCGTCTCCACGTGGCTCGGGCGTTCATCGCCGCGGCCATCGGATGAGTGGAACTCGGTGCAGTCTCAGGCCACGGCCGCCGATGCCGACGCTGCGGAGGTGGCCCTCGCTCGCCGCCGAGCGCGGGACTGGGGACGCTTCACCCGCAATTTCGTGGTGCAGGGAACCGCCGCCGAATGGTCGCTGATCTGGCTCGCCGAGATCAGGCACCGCCTGCGGCAGCTTCCGCAGGCCCTGACGCCGGCACCGGCATCCGGCCCGTTCGCGCGCGAGGCGCACCTGGCCTTCTTCCTGCACGACGAGGTGATCCTGCACGTGCCCGAAGAGTGCGCGGATGCCGCGGCCGACGCCGTCCGAGACGCAGCCGCAGTCGCCACCCGGCGCCTGTTCGGCTCGTTCCCCATCGATGTGCCGCTGGACCTGCGGATCGCGCTCACCGCCGCGAAGTAGGATGGGTCTCGCGAATGGGTCGACTGGACGGTCGCGTGGCGGGAGACCGCACCGAGGAACGTCCGGGCTCCACAGGGCAGGGCGGTGGGTAACACCCACCCGGAGTGATCCGCGAGAAAGTGCCACAGAGAGTAGACCGCCGGGCTCGTCCCGGTAAGGGTGAAAGGGTGGTGTAAGAGACCACCGGGGGTCGTGGTGACACGGCCCGCCAGGTAAACCTCGCCCGGAGCAAGGTCAGACAGAGGATGTTGACGCGGCCCGCCGAGTCCTCGGGTAGACCGCTGGAGCGGCACGGCAACGTGTCGCCGAGAGAGATGGCCGTCGAAGGGGCGAAGAACCCCGGAACAGAACCCGGCGTACAGGTCGGCCCATTCGCCCCGATGCGACGAAGGCCCCGATGACTGCAGAGTCACGGGGCCTTCGTACGTCAGGTTCGGGGTCAGTCGCCGGCCAGGGATGCCGCGCCGATGATGCCGGAGTTGTTCCGGTGGATCGCCGGGACGATCGGTGTCTTGAGCTCGAGCAGCGGAAGGAAGTCGCCGGCGTTCTTCGAGACACCGCCACCCACGACGAACAGGTCGGGGCTGAAGAGGAACTCGATATGGGAGTAGAACGCCTGCAGGCGCTCGGCCCACTCCGCCCAGCTGAGGCCCTCACGCTCCCGGGCCGACGTCGCTGCCCACTGTTCGACCGACTCGTACGTGCCGAAGTGCAGGTGCCCCAGTTCGCTGTTGGGCATCAGCACGCCGTCGTAGAGGAACGCCGAGCCGATCCCGGTGCCCAGGGTGGTCAGCAGCGTCAGACCGCGGACGTCTCTGGCAGCGCCGTGTCTTGCCTCTGCCACGCCGGCGGCGTCGGCGTCGTTCACGAACACGATGTTGCGTTCGAGACCGTCGCGGAAGAAGCGCTCGGCGTCGAAGTCCAGCCATTCCTTCGAGACGTTCGCCGCGGAGAGCGTCTTTCCTCGCTTGACGATCGCGGGAAAGGCGACGCCGAGCGGGAGGGTCGAGTCGTGCACGTCGAGAGACTTCAGCACCGTCCGCACGGCCTCGAGGACGTCCTGAGGTGAAGCTCCCTTGGGGGTGGGAACACGCACCCGCTCGGACTCCATCGTGCCGTGCGTGAGGTCGACGATTCCCGCTTTGATTCCCGTGCCGCCGATGTCGACGCCGATCGCTTTTGCCATGGCCGATAGCTTAGCGACCGGCGGGAGCGCCATTAGGATCGATGACAGTTGCTGAGGAAGGGCGGACCATGTCAGACGGCGATGAGAAGTACTGGTACAACCTCGAGACCGGGACAGTCGAGTTCGGCAAGATCTCGCCGTCGGTCGACCGGGTCGGCCCGTTCGACACCGAGGCCGAGGCCACCCACGCCCCCGAGAAGCTCGCCGAGCGTTCGCGCGCCTGGGCGGAGGAGGAAGCCGCGGACGAACGCTGGGGTTCCGCCAAGGGCGCCGGCGAGGAGTGAGCATGGACAAGCAGAGGGACTTCGTGCTCCGCACGATCGAGGAGCGCGGCGTGAAGTTCGTCCGCCTGTGGTTCACCGACGTCATCGGCACCCTCAAGTCGGTCGCGATCGCGCCTGCCGAGGTCGAGGGCGCCTTCGCCGAGGGCATCGGGTTCGACGGCTCGGCGATCGAGGGGCTGACGAGGACGTATGAGTCGGATCTGCTCGCGCAGCCCGACCCGACCACCTTCCAGACGCTGCCCTGGCGCGGTGAGATCGATCCGACGGCCCGCATGTTCTGCGACCTGACCACCCCGGACGGTCAGCCGGCGGTCGCCGATCCGCGCCACGTGCTCAAGCGCACGCTCGCGAAGGCGGCGGATGCCGGATTCACGTTCTACACTCATCCCGAGATCGAGTTCTATCTGCTCAAGTCGTCCTCGTTCGGTCCGGAGGGCCCGATTCCGGTCGACTCGGCCGGATACTTCGACAACGTGCCGGGCGGCACCGCGCACGACTTCCGCCGCCGATCGGTGCGCATGCTCGAGGACCTCGGCATCTCGGTCGAGTTCAGCCACCATGAGGGGGGACCGGGGCAGAACGAGATCGATCTGCGATACGCCGACGCGCTGACGACCGCGGACAACATCATGACCTTCCGAACGGTCATCAAAGAGGTCGCGATCGAGCAGGGCGTCTACGCGACGTTCATGCCGAAGCCGCTGAGCGATCAGCCCGGCAGCGGCATGCACACGCACATGTCGCTGTTCGAAGGCGACCAGAACGCCTTCTACGAGGAGGGCGCGAAGTACCAGCTCTCCAAGACCGGGCGCCACTTCATCGCAGGCCTGCTCCGCCACGCCAACGAGATCTCCGCCGTCACCAACCAGTTCGTCAACTCGTACAAGCGGCTGTGGGGAGGCGACGAGGCGCCGAGCTTCGTCACCTGGGGCCACTCGAACCGGTCGGCCCTCGTGCGGGTGCCGATGTACAAGCCGAACAAAAGCCAGTCGTCGCGCGTTGAGTACCGCGGTATCGACTCCGCCGCGAACCCCTACCTCGCGTATGCGCTCATGCTCGCGGCAGGGCTCAAGGGCATCGAAGAGGGCTATGAACTCCCGCCGGAGGCCGAGAACAATGTCTGGTCGCTGAGCGACGCCGAGCGACGTGCCCTCGGTTACGCTTCGTTGCCGGCCAGCCTCGACCATGCGCTGGAGTACATGGAGGCATCGGAGCTGGTCGCCGAGACACTGGGCGAGCAGGTCTTCAACTACGTGCTCCTCAACAAGCGCAAGGAGTGGGAGGCGTACCGCGGACAGGTGACGCCGTTCGAGCTGAAGAGCAACCTCGAGCTGCTCTGAGGCGCCATGGCCCGTCCGGACGGATCCGTCTCCCTCTCGGCGCTGGCACGGCTCGGGTTCGCCGACCTCAGCGAGGCAGCCGCCGGGCTCACCGAGCTGTCGACGCTGCTCGGGCGCGAGCGTTCGCTGCTGCTCGAAGACGTCGGGGCGGCCGACCCCGATGCGGCGGTGCTCGGTCTGCTCCGGGTCGCGCGGCGCGACCCCGCACCCCTGGTCGCGCTGATCGACGATCCCGCTGCGCGTCGGCGACTGTGGCGCGTCTTCGGTGCGTCCCCTGGACTCGCCGCCTTCTTCCTGCGTCATCCCGGCGAAGTTTCGGTTCTGGGCGAAGCGTCCGACGAACTGCCGACGGCGGAGCAGTTGCGGGAGCGTCTTCTCACCGCAGTCGGCGCCCACGACGGGTTCGCCGTCGGCGGCGATGACGGAGCGCTCGTGGCACTGCGTGTCGCCTACCGCCGCTCGATCGCAGCGATCGCCGCGTACGATCTCGGCAGGGATCGGCCTGCCGAAGCGGTCGCCGCCGTGTCCGCCGCTCTCGCCGATGCCGCCGGTGCCGCGCTCGAAGCGGGGCTCGCCGTCGCCCGCACACACGTCGCCGAAACCTTCCCGCGTGCGGAGGTCGCTGCGACCCGACTCGCCATCATCGGCATGGGCAAGGCCGGCGCGCGAGAGCTGAACTACGTCAGCGACGTCGACGTGATCTTCGTCGGCGGCACGGCGGACGACGATGCCGTCGCCGAGCCGAAGGCGATCGACATCGCCACACGCCTCGCGAGAGAGACGATGCGCGGACTCGGTGGCATCGCGGTGGAGCCGCCCCTCTGGGAGGTCGATGCCGCGCTGCGTCCCGAGGGCAAGCAGGGAGCCCTCGTGCGATCCCTCGCATCTCATCTCGCCTATTACGATCGCTGGGCGAAGAGCTGGGAGTTCCAGGCGCTGCTGAAGGCCCGGCCACTGGCCGGCGATCCGGCCCTCGGCGCGGAGTACATCGCCGCTGTGCAGCCGAAGGTCTGGTCGAGTGCGGCGAGAGAGGATTTCGTCGACAGCGTGCAGCGGATGCGCGAGCGTGTGACGGAGCACATCGACCCCTCCGATGCGCCGTACCAGCTCAAGCTCGGAACGGGTGGGCTCCGCGACATCGAGTTCACGGTGCAGCTGCTGCAACTCGTCCACGGCCTCACCGACGCGTCGCTGCGCACGCGCGGCACGCTCGAGAGCCTGGACGCTCTCGTCGAGGGCGGCTATATCGGGCGTGCCGAGGCGGCGATCTTCGCCGACGACTACCGCATCCTGCGGCTGATGGAGCACCGGTTGCAGTTGCGGGAGCTGAGCCGGACCCATCTGATGCCGCGCACACCGGCCGGCCTGCGGGTGCTCGCCCGCGGCACGGGACTCGCCGACACCGGCGACGGGGTGTGGGCCCGCTGGGAGACGGTGCGGCGCGAGGTGCGCGACATCCACACCCGGCTGTTCTATCGGCCGCTGCTCAGCGCGGTGGCCTCGCTCCCGGAGGAGGAGCGGACCCTGTCGACGGAGCAGGCACGCGATCGCCTGGCCGCCATCGGCTTCCGTGATCCGGCGGGGGCGCTGCGGCACATCGGGGCTCTCACCAGTGGCATCAGCCGGAAGAAGACGATCCAGCGCCACCTGATGCCGGTCATGGTGCGGTGGTTCGCGGACGGGAGCGATCCGGACTACGGTCTGCTGGCCTTCCGGCGCATCAGCGAGCGACTCGGTGACACCCCGTGGTTCCTGCGGATGCTGCGGGACTCCTCGGGCGCTGCGGAGAGCCTGACGCGCCTGCTGTCGTCGTCGAAGTACGTCGGAGAGCTCATGGAGGGCATTCCGGAGTCGGTCGCGTGGCTCGACAGCGAAGAGCTCCTGCGACCGCGCGCCCGCACCGCGCTGGACGAGGAGGCCCGTGCGATCCAGACACGTCACGAGACCGTCGGTGACGCGCTGCGGGCCGTCCGGTCTCTCCGCAGGCGGGAGCTGCTGCGCACCGCGATGGGCGGGGTGCTCGGCGTGCTGTCGATCGACGAGATCGCGACCGCGCTGACGGAGATCACCGACGCCACCATCCAGTCCGCCCTGCGCGCTGTCCGGCGCGAAGTGGTGGGACCAGAGGATGATGCTCTGGACTTCGCCGTCATCGGCATGGGGCGTTTCGGTGGGGCGGAACTCGGCTTCGGGTCGGACGCGGACGTGCTGTTCGTGTACGACGCGAACGGCATCGATCCGCAGCGAGCGCAGTCACTGGCCGCGCAAATCGTCGCGGGACTTCGCGAGCACCTGACCGATCACCGTGTTCCGCTCGACCTCGATGCCGACTTGCGTCCGGAAGGGCGGAACGGCCCGGTCGTGCGCTCGATCGAGGCGTACGCGGAGTACTACCGCCGATGGTCGTTGTCATGGGAGGCGCAAGCGCTGCTGCGTGCGCGAGGCGTCGCGGGGAGTGCGAAGCTGATCGCGAAATTCATCGCGATGGCCGATGCGATCCGCTACCCGGAGACGGTCGATCTGCAGGGGCTCCGCGAGATCAAGCGCATCAAGGCTCGCGTCGAGGGGGAGAGGCTCCCTCAGGGCGCCGACCCCCGACGGCATCTGAAGCTCGGCCCCGGCTCTCTCAGCGATGTCGAATGGCTCGTGCAACTCGTGCAGCTGCAGCACGCCGATCGCGTGCCGGCCCTTCGGACCACCTCCACCCTGACCGCCCTGCAGGCAGCCGTCGACGCCAGCCTCATTCCTGCGGACGCCGCAGTCCTGCTGCGGGAGGCGTGGCTGCTCGCGAGCAGGCTCCGGTCGGCGATGACCATCCTCACCGGTCAGACGAGCGACATGCTCCCTGCCGATCGGCGGCAGCTCGACGCCATCGGGCGACTGCTCGGCTATCCGGACCGATCCGCCACGGCAGTGGAGGAGGACTACCTCGCTGTCACCCGCCGCGCACGTCGTGCGTTCGAGCAGCTCTTCTACGGCTGAGCTGATTTGCGCGAACACCTCCGAGCCCGCAGAGTTGCCCCATGAGTGAAAAGCGCATCGGCGTCATCTGGAACCCCACGAAGACCGACGGCGAAGAGCTGCGCGCGGCCGTGGAGCAGGCATTCGGGGACACCGTGCAGTGGTGGGAGACCACCGCTGACGATCCCGGCACCGGCATGGCGGCGGAAGCGGTGGCGGCCGGATGCGAGGTCGTGATCGCGGTCGGCGGAGATGGCACCGTGCGCCACGTGACCGAGGGGCTCGCCGGTTCCGAGGTCGCGTTGGGCGTCGTGCCGCAGGGCACCGGGAACCTTCTCGCCAGGAACCTGCGCATCCCGCTGAACGACATACCGGCCGCTCTCGAACGCATCCGCGAGAACGAGGCGCAGCCGCTCGATCTGGGATGGGTGACGTACGGCGGCAGAGAGCTGGCCTTCACGGTCATGATCGGATTCGGGCTGGATGCGCAGATGCTCGTGGAGACCGACGAGGACCTGAAGGACCGCGCCGGGTGGTTCGCGTACGTCGAGGCGATGGGGCGCGCCCTGGCCGGCACCGAGATGACCGGGGTCACTCTCACACTGGATGACGGGGAGCCGGCTGAGCTCGAGGGGCACACCCTCCTGATCGGCAACTGCGGCATGATCCAGGGGGGTCTGCAGCTGCTCCCGGACGCACTCCCGGACGACGGTCTTCTGGACATGCTGCTGATCAGCTCGGAGGGCGCGCTGCAGTGGATGGACACCGTCCGCTCGGTGATCTGGGACAACGGCCTGCGCCGATTCCTCACCAACGGTCAGGAGGCGGTCGACACGAACTCGACGAACCATCTGCAGGCGGGGCGCATCCGGGTGGAGCTCGACTCGCCGCAGATGTTCGAGGTCGACGGGGAAGAGATGGGGGAGGTGACCTCGTTCGAGGTACGTATCCAGCCCGCAGCCGTCAGGGTGTACTGACGATCAGGTCTCCGTCCGGCGCCTCGGTCTTGTCGTCCTGCGCCGGGAACACCACCTTCTGAATGATGATGATGATGCTGGCCGCCACCGGGATCGCCACCAGCGCACCGAGGATGCCGCCGAGTGCGCCTCCGGCGACGGCCGCGATCACCACGACGGCACCCGGGACGGCGACGGCGCGGCTCATGATGCGCGGGCTGAGGATGTACGCCTCGATCTGCATGTAGACCAGGTAGTAGCCGAAGGCGATGAGCGCGGTCACCGGCGACACGACGAGGCAGACGAGCGCATTGATGATCGACGCGCTGAGCGTGCCCACCAGCGGGATCAGCGATCCGATGAAGGCGAGCAGGGCGAGAAGCGCCGGGACGGGCGCGCCGATGATGCTGAGGAAGATCAGGCTCAGGACGCCGTTGATGAGTGCGAGGCTGGCCTGCCCGATCACGTAACGGCCGACCGCGCCGGAGACGTCTTCGAGCAGTCCGCTGAAGCGTCCTCGCTGGTAGGCCGGCACGAAGCGGGCGGCAGTGCGCTTGATGCTGCGCAGCGACGCCATGAAGTACAGGGTGAGGATGAGGACGATGGTCACGGCGGTGACGCCGCCGGCGATCCCCGCACCCACCGCGAAGACACCTCCGCTGATGTCGGCCAGATTCCCGGGGTCACGGATGAAGTCGAGCACGCCGGTCGCGGCATCCTGGAATGTCGTCCCGAACGTCGCGCTGAGGTCCTGGAACCAGGCGCTCGTGGTGATGTCCTCGACCATCTGCGGGCCGTTCTCGATCAGATTCGTCACCTGTTCGATGAGAAGCGGCACGATCGCGAGGATGATCCCGGCGAAGACCAGCAGCACCCCGACGACCACGATCGCGACGGCGGCGGGGCGGGGGAGCTTGCGCTCGATGAGCGTGACGATGGGGTCGAGCCCGAGTGCCAGGAAGAGCGCGACGCCGATGTACACGAGCACGGTCGCAAGCTGGCCGACGATGCCGCCGATCAGCAGAGCGACGAGAACGCCCAGCGCCCCGAGGAGCCCGAACATGAACGGGTTCACCTTCCAGGCGCCCGAGTGCGAGTTCTTCCTCGGCATGAGCGTCTGCAGCCCCGAGCTGCTGCCAGTTCTGCGTCGACGCATTCGTCTCCCCGATCGTGTGACAACTTCCGACATCTGAACACTAGGCGGTCGCGCGGCCAAGACCCTTGACGAAGCGCCGAGCGCCGCGAGAGAGCCCGCCTCGACGAGATGATGAGGCGGGCTCTCGGACCGGCTGCCGGTCAGCGCCCTCGACGTACGCGCAGCACAGTGTCGGTGAGTGTGACCTCGGTTCCATCGCGCCGTCGGACCACCCGCTCCACGAACCCGTCGGTCTCGACGTCCCAGTCCTCCGGCAGTTCCAGTGCGGCCAGCACCTCGTCGGAGGTGGGTAGAGGCGGAGCATCGATGTCGTGGCCGTGGACTGTGCCCGGTGCGAATGGCCCGTGCCCGACGACGAGCAGCTGTCCACCCGGCGCGACCGCGGCCGCAGCGCGGCGGAGGATGGCCTCGCGGGGGAAGTCGAAGGGGGCGTGGAAGAACGCCGACGTCACGAGGTCGTACACGCCGGGCGGCTGCCAGGTCGCGAGATCGGCGCGTATCCAATCGATGCGGTCCTCGAGCCTCATCTGTTCTGCCTGTGCCTGCCCGACGGCGAGCGCGGCTGCCGAGATGTCCACCGCCGTGACCTTCCACCCCTGCGCTGCCAGCCACAGTGCATCCGCACCTTCGCCGCTTCCGAGCTCCAGCGCGGTGCCCGGCGGGATCCCGGTGACTTCGCGTTCGACGGTCGCATTGACGCGACCGCTCCACATCTTCCCGGTCTCGTCGCGATGCGTGAGGTAACGCGTCTCCCAGAATTCAGCGGCGTCCGTGACGGCGTCCTCGGCGGACGGCGACATCAGGCGTTCACTCGCTGCTCGGAGGCGAGGCGGGATGCTGCCGCTTCGACCTCCTCGGCGATGAATTCCCCGTTGATCGCGAGCGCCGCGGTCGCGCCCGATCCCATCGCGATCGGAACGAGTGCCCCAGGATTGGCGGCATTGCCGACTGCCCAGACTCCGGCGACGCTGGTTCGCCCGAAGGCGTCCACGGCGGTCCACGGACCGAGCGGCGTCTCGGTGACGTCGGCGCCGAGCCCGCCGACCACGTCGTCGAGGGGTTGCAGGGTGGGCTCGGCGAACACGACGTCGAGAGGAATCGATGTGCCGTCGGCGAGTTCCACGCCGGTCAGCCGGTCTCCGTCCGAGATGACGCGCGAGACCGCTCGATCCTCCAGACGCATACCGCGCTGCTCGATGACCCGCCGGTCGTGCTCCGGAAGTGACCCGACGAGGGTCGTGAACACGGTGATGTCACTCGAGTACGCGCGGAGCATGTGTGCTTTGTGAACGCCGGCGGCCGAGCCGAGGAGCACGCCGATAGCGAGGCCGGAAGCCTCGTATCCGTCGCAGTAGGGGCAGGCGACGACGCCGCGGCCCCAATGCTCGGCGAGCCCCGGAATCTCGGGGAGCCGGTCGCGGGCCCCGGTCGCCACGATGAGTCGTCGAGCGGTGGCGCGAGCGCCACTGTCGGTGTCGACCTCGAAGCCGTCGGCGACTGCGCGGGCCTCGATTGCACGAGCGTGCACGATGACGCCATCCGCAGCGCGTACCTCGCGGCGCCCGTCGGCGACGAGGTCGAGAGGCGAGTAGCCGTCGCGGCTCAGCACGCCGTGCATGTGAGGGGCGAACCGGTTACGAGGTTCCTGCGCGTCGAGCACGAGCACGCGACGGCGCGCGCGAGCGAGGATCAGGGCAGCGCTGAGGCCGGCGGCGCCACCGCCGAGGATGATGACGTCCCAGCGCTCGGCGGAGATGAGCTGGGCATCGCGGTCCGGTGAGGGTGATTCGGAGTTCAGTGTGTCTCGTGTCATGATCCCAGCGTGGAGCGGTGCTACTCTAATGGCAACTATTCATGCTGAATCAGCAAGAACGGATCGCATGGTGCCCGACGAATCGCTCGCCCTCATCGGCCCGCGGCTGAAGAACTGGCGAGAGAAGCGCAGCATGACCCTCGCCGACCTCTCGCGAACCACAGGAATCTCCGCGAGCACCCTCTCGCGGCTCGAGGCCGGCAAACGCGCCCCGAACCTCGAGCTCGTCGTGCCGATCGCCCGGGCGCTGAGGCTCGAGCTCGATGACATCGTGCCGCGCAAGGCGCCCGATCCGAGGGTTGCCCGCACCACCAGGCGCACGGGGGAGACCTGGTACGAGACGCTTTCCCCCGAGAGCAGTCCGGTGCAGACGTACAAGATCACGTTCCCGGGGAACCCGGCTGGAGTCACGCCGGTGCCGGATCTGAAGGTGCACGACGGTCAGGAGTGGCTCTATGTGCTGTCGGGGCGCCTTCGGCTCGTCCTGGGCGAGCAGGACGTCACGCTCGGTCCGGGCGAGGCCGCCGAGTTCGACACCCGCATCCCGCATTGGCTGGCGGCGGTCGGGTCCGGCCCGACCGAGATCCTCTCGATCTTCAGCAAGGAGGGCAAGCGCATCCACCTGCGCGCCCGTCCGTCCACCGGACTGGACGGATGACCACCGGTTCTACGAGTCGATGTACTCGCGAAGCGCGATGATCACCTCTTCGCGCGAGCGTCCGGACGAGAGCGAGGCCTCGTCGACGAGCCAGTCGAGCGCGACGAGCGACGCGCCGAGCACATGGGTCAGGTCCAGCGAGGCCGGGGCTCCGTCGGGCGCATCAGCCGTCAACGCACCGCTGTCCATGAGATGCCGGTGAGCCTGTGCGATGTCGGGCGATTCCGCGTCGCTGTTGTGCGAGACCGCATCGATGAGCGCGTGAGCTGCCTGTCGGCCCTTCTCAGGAATGTCCATAGGCGACACCCTAGCCGGGCGCGCTGACTAGAGAACGCCTGTCTCCAGGTCGAACATGCCGCCCCATGGCGCGGACTCGTCTCCGGTGTCACGGGGGTCGTACGGCACCGATGTGGTCGAGATCATGATGCGTGCCCCGGGAGTGATGAGCACACGCATGCGACGGTTTCCGACGACGACGAACTCCACGAAGCGTGCCGGCCCGTTGGCCGCCGCCTCGAAGCGCTGAATCAGATCGTCGAGATCCTGTTCTTGTGCCAGGAGGAGGCTCACGCCGTCGATGACGACCTCGGTCCTCTCCATCGTCTGCATACCATCCATGCCAGCACGATATTCAGAACCATGAGGGAACCAACGGGGTTGCGTTCGATGCCTGGATCTGCAAGCAGAAGGCGACGGAACAGCCCGCCTCAGCGGGTGGCCGGGGCGGGCTGCTGCGTCGTCGGATGAGCGCTCAGACGCCGAAGTACAGCTCGTACTCGAACGGGTGCGGGCGCTGGGCCATGGGGAGGATCTCGTTGTCGTACTTGTACGAGATCCAGGTCTCGATGAGCTCCTTGGTGAACACGCCGCCCTCGAGCAGGAAGTCGTGGTCGGCCTCGAGGGCGTTCAGCGAATCCAGCAGCGAGTTCGGCACCTGCGGGATGTTCTTCGCCTCCTCGGGGGGAAGCTCGTACAGGTCCTTGTCGATCGGCTCGAGCGGCTCGATGCGGTTCTTGATGCCGTCGAGGCCCGCCATCAGCTGCGCGGCGAACGCGAGGTACGGGTTGCCCGAGGCGTCCGGCACGCGGAACTCGATGCGCTTCGCCTTCGGGTTCGAGCCTGTCAGCGGGATGCGGATCGCGGCGGAGCGGTTACCGGCGGAGTAGGCGAGGTTCACCGGAGCCTCGAAGTGCTTCACCAGCCGGTGGTAGCTGTTCAGCGTCGGGTTGGTGAAGGCGAGCACGGCGTGCGCGTGCTTGAGCAGGCCGCCGATGTACCAGCGAGCGACGTCGCTGAGCTGGCCGTATCCGGTCTCGTCGTAGAACAGCGGCTTACCGTCGTTCCACAGCGACTGGTGCGTGTGCATTCCGGAACCGTTGTCGCCGTACAGCGGCTTCGGCATGAAGGTGGCCGCCTTGCCCCACTGCTCGGCGGTGTTCTTGACGATGTACTTGAACTTCAGGATGTCGTCGGCCGCGTGCACCATGGTGTCGAAGCGGTAGTTGATCTCCTGCTGGCCGGCGGTCCCGACCTCGTGGTGCGAGCGCTCCAGGATGAACCCGGCGTCGATGAGCTTCAGGGTGATGTCGTCGCGCAGGTCGGCGGTCTTGTCGACGGGGGAGACGGGGAAGTAGCCGCCCTTGTACGGGGTCTTGTTGGCGAGGTTCCCGCCCTCCTCCTCGCGGCCGGCGTTCCACGCTGCCTCCTCGGAGTCGACCTGGTAGAAGCTCTTGCCTGCGGTGACCTCGTAGCGCACGTCATCGAAGAGGTAGAACTCGGCCTCCGGCGCGAAGTACGCGGTGTCGGCGATGCCGGTCGAGGCGAGATACTTCTCGGCCTTCTTCGCGACCTGGCGCGGGTCCTTCGAGTAGATCTCGCCGGTGCGCGGGTTGTAGATGTCGAAGAGCATCACGAGGGTGCTCGCCTCGCGGAAGGGGTCGACGTACGCGGTGGAGACGTCGGGGATGAGCTGCATGTCGGACTCATGGATGCTCGCGAAGCCGCGGATGGAGGAGCCGTCGAACAGCTGACCGTTGACGAAGAAGTCCTCGTCGACGGTTGCCGCCGGGATGTTGAAGTGCTGCTGCACGCCGGGCAGATCGGTGAAACGAATGTCAAGGAATTTGACGTCGTTCTCCTTGATGTAGCTCAGCACCTCAGATGAATCTTTGAACATGGGTAACGACTCCTGAATAGCGGATCGGGGCTTCACGGCCACTCTGCACAGTACGGCGAGGCCGTTTCCCCACGGTATCCGCTTTGTTTCCGGCGTGTTACGCCGCTGGGTAGGCTGGGGAGGTGACGGATGCTGTGAACACCTACCCCGGAGAGCGCCTCGGACTACCTCGGACGGGACATCGCAGCGTCGCCCGGATCGGCCGGCGCATCGGCGCGCTCGTGATCGACTACACCGCCGCGACCATCCTCGCCACCGCGTTCCTCGGCTTCGATCAGTTCGCCCTGCCCACCGAGGCGGGCCTCACGCAGTTCGCCCCGATGCTCGTGTTCGCGCTGCTGCAGATCGTCTTCGTCCCGACGCTCGGCGGAAGCCCCGGGCATCGCATCCTCGGGATGCGCCTGGCGCGGCTCGACGGCAGCTGGGTGGGTCTGTGGCGCCCGATCGTGCGCACCCTGTTGCTCGTCGTCGTCATCCCGGCTGTCATCTGGGACGAGGATCAGCGCGGACTGCACGACAAGCTTGTCGGCACGGTGCTCATCCGCGCCTGAGTCACGGCAGGCCGTCGATCAGTCGCGGCCGCGGTTGCGTCGTCGTGCTTCCCGTGGTGCACGACCGCCCAGAAACGATCGCGCCGGGTCGACGATGTATCCGCGGCGCAGCGCCTCGCGCCCGATGAGCATGCGGAAGCCCATCTGGTCGCGGTTGCTCAACGTCACCTCGGCGAGCACTTCCCGCTCGACCAGTCGGATCCGCAGCTTCACCACGAGGCGCGCCTGCGTGTGCCCCGAGGAGCTGCGCACCATGCGGCGGTCGTGCACCGGGCACTCGACGACGACGGCATCCTCTTGGCTGTCCTGCCAGGGCTTGACCTTGAAACGCACCCACGACGCACCGTCGCGATCGAACTCCCGGATGTCGAAGGCGTGGAGCGAGGAGGTCCGCGCGCCGGTGTCGATCTTGGCCTTCAGCCACTCGACGCCCAGGTCCGGCAGGCTCACCCACTCTCGCCACCCCGTAAGGGTGTTTGAATGGGACGACCTACTCACCCGATACATCCTGGCAGGAAAACTCCGTGAAGATCGCCGTGCTCTCCCGTGCGCCGCAGGCATATTCCACCCAACGCCTGCGGGCCGCGGCTCTGCAGCGCGGGCACAACGTCAAAGTCCTCAACACCCTCCGCTTCGCCATCGACCTCACCGCCGACGAGCCCGACCTGCACTACCGGGGCAGGCAGCTCAGCGACTACGACGCGATCCTGCCCAGGATCGGCAACTCGATCACGTACTTCGGCACCGCCGTCGTCCGCCAGTTCGAGCAGATGGACGTCTACACGCCCAACACCGCCAACGGCATCTCCAGCGCCCGCGACAAGCTGCGCGCCAACCAGATCCTCTCGAGGCACAACATCGCCATGCCGCCCACGGCGTTCGTGCGCAACCGTGCCGATGTGCGCCCGGCGATCGAGCGCGTGGGCGGGGCGCCCGTCGTCATCAAACTCCTTGAGGGCACGCAGGGGATCGGCGTCATTCTCGCCCCGCAGGTGAAGGTCGCCGAGGCGATCATCGAGACCCTGCACTCGACGAAGCAGAACGTGCTGATCCAGAAGTTCATCTCGGAGAGCCGTGGGCGAGACATCCGCGCCCTCGTCGTCGGTGACCGCGTGGTCGCCGCGATGCGTCGCTCCGCCGCGGGAGACGAGTTCCGCTCGAATGTGCATCGCGGTGGCTCCGTGGAGAGCGTCGAGCTCGACCCGATCTACGAGAGAGCCGCAGTGCGGTCGGCGCAGATCATGGGGCTGCGCGTCGCGGGGGTCGACATGCTCGAGGGCGAGGACGGCCCGCTGGTGATGGAGGTCAACTCCTCGCCGGGCCTGCAGGGCATCGAGATGGCGACGAACCTCGACGTCGCCGGCGCCATCATCGACTACATCGCAGGTCAGGTGGCCTTCCCCGAGATCGATGTGCGCCAGCGACTGACGGTCTCGACCGGATACGGCGTCGCGGAGCTGCTCGTGCACGGGGCGGCCGACCTCGTCGGCAAGACGCTGGGCGAGGCGGGACTCTGGGAGCGCGACATCACGGTGCTCACCCTGCACCGTGGCGTGTCGGTGATCCCGAACCCGCGCAAGCACGTCGTCCTGGAGCCGGAGGACCGCCTGTTCTGCTTCGGCAAGCTCGAGGAGATGCGCTCGATGATCCCCGAGCGCAGGCGGCGCCGGGCGAAGGTGCGTCGCCTTCCCCGCCAGCCGCTCTCGGAATGATGCTTCGATCTCCGTGTGAGACATCACATGCTGCGTGACACATCACCTGCTGCGTGAGACATCACCTGCTGCGAGACATCACGTGTTGCCTGACACATCATGTCCTGCGTGAGACATCGCGTGAGGCGTGGTGTCTCACGCAGAGAAATGCGTCTCACCCTCAGGGCGCCACGCAGACGCGGCCACCGTCTGAAGACGATGGCCGCGTTCGAGGCTCTGCGTGAAGCGAGTGATCAGCGAGGACGCTGAGCGCGGACCTTGGTGGGGTCGATGCCCTTCGGGATGGGAAGCGACGACAGCGACTGCGAGACCGAGTCGATGCGGCGGATGACGGCGGCCATGGTGGGCTTGTCCACGACCTTCGGAAGCTTCTTGATCGTCTTCGCGAGGTCGCCGATCGCGACGTCGTCCTCACCGTGGCCGACATAGAGCACGGTGACGGGAACGCCCTGCGCGACGCGCTGCACCTTCGTGCGCTCCTCGTTGATGAGACGGGTCAGGCGGCCGCGCGAGCCCTCACCGATCACGACGACCCCGCCGCGTCCGACAGTGCGGTACACCGCCTCCTGCGTCTTGGGGTTGATCCCGACCGGTGTCTCGGACGCCTGCCACTTTCGACCGAGGCTCGTGCTGAGGACGTGGCCGGTGGCACCGGGCATGCCGTCGATCTTCTTGTACATGGCCTTGGTCGACAGGCGGGTCATGAGGAAGAGTGCGCCGAGCACACCGAGCATGAGGCCGGTGATACCCCAGAGGATCAGCGTCCAGACCTGGAACGGCGGGATGAGGTAGCCGACGACCAGACCGAGGAGGATTCCGACGAGGAGGATCGCGATCTGCGCCCACGGCAGCCAGCGGTAGATCTCACGCGTGAACCGGAAGAGGGACTTGATCTGGGAGAAGAACCCAGGACGCTTCTCGGGTTCGGGAGCACGCTTTGCCATAGGCAATAGCCTACCCAGTCCCGGATGCCGCCGATGTCGGCGTTCGCGCCGGGCGGATTCCGGTCGGAGCCTCTTCTCCTGCACAGCTCTCGGATCCGTCGATATCGTCCACATTCGGGATGCGGCGGCCCTGTCGCGTCGCCGGATGCGATGTCATTGAGCGCATGACAGACGACGACCTCGCCGATGGCGAGCGGATGCTGGTGCCGGGGGCGCACCGGCTGATCCGCACGCTCGACGCGCAGGAAGGGCCCTTCGCCGGTGCTCTCGTCAGCCGCGGTGGCGGAGTCGCGGTGCAGACCGACGCGGCGTCGCTCAGCGGATGGGACGGCTGGGGGTATGCCGGCGCCGAGCACGTTGCCGGTCCGGTCGACGTGGTGCGGCGTGCCGATGGGCACGATGTGCTGCTGCCGTGGTGCTCCGAGCGGCTCACGACGTTCCTCGGCAGGCGAAGCGCAGCCGGGGTCGCGCTGTCGGCCGGCGAGATCGCGACGCTCGTCGGCAGCCTGCTGAGGGGAATCGACGAGCTCGATGGGGGAGCGAGCACGTCCGGCGGCTGGTGGCTCACGGACGAGGGTCGGCCGGTGTTCGTCCTGGGTGAGGGTGACACCGCGCGAACCGGCGCGGCGCGCGTTGTCGCTCGTCTGCAGGAAGGAGCGGCCGACCGCGCGCTGGGGCGCACGCTGGCCGCCGTGCATCAGGGGCTCGAGCAGCCGCGGGTCGCGTCGCGGGTTCGGGAGGAATGGGAGCGGGACCTTTTCGAGAACGCCGCGCCGCGCCCGCTCCGGCGTGAGGTCTTCGCCCCGGAGCGGGCGCGGGACCTCGCCCCGCAGCGGGCCGCCTTCGTCGATGAGCCGCCCGCGGGTGCAGCCGGGCGGTTCGGACGTCTCGCGGCGGCGGCGCGGGCTCACGCGACGGGGATGATCGATCGCCTGGGGAGTCGAGCGTCGGTTCTCCGAACTCGGGCGACTGGATCAGACGACAACTCGACGCTCATCGCGGCGGCCCCCGCGGCACCTGCGGTCGTGAGGCGAGAGCGCGGACCGCGGCGCCGGCGGATGCTCGTGGTCGCGGGCGCGGCAGCAGCGGCGGTGCTCGCCGTCGGCATGCTCTGGCCCTCTGACGGCGGGGCCGACGCCCGGACCCACGACCCGGGCGATGCGACCGCGTCGCCTCCGGTCGATGACGCCGTACCGGAGGAGCCCGGTGCGGCGGCGGGAGCGGCCGACCCGACGGCCGCTCCCGCGGGCGAGACGCCTACGCCGCCCGCGGCTGCGGCTGCGGCTGACGATGATCCGGTGACGGCGGCGCGCGTTCTGCTCGCCACGATCCGTGCGTGCGCCGACGCGGGCGATGTGGGGTGCCCGGACGCGGTCGCGGCCGGCGCGAGCGGGGTGGTGGACCTCCTGGGGCGCGTCGACGCTGCCCGGGAGCTGACCGTGGTCGACGAGTACGGAGATGTCGCGGTGGTCCGACTGACCTCGACGGCAGAGGACGGCGAGGCGGGCGAACCCGAGCTGATGCTGGTACTCGTCCGGCTCAACGAGAACTGGCTGGTCCGCGACGTCTATGGCGTCGCGGACCAGCCAGGCTGATCGTGCTCGGTGTCAGGCGCCGAGCGAGGCGGCGAAGTCCGCAGCCTCGAGGCGCGCCTTGACCGCGCCGAGGAAGCGGGCGGCATCCGCACCGTCGATGATCCGGTGGTCGTAGGACAACGCGAGGTACACGTACGACCGCACCGAGATCGCGTCCACGCCGTCGACCTTCGAAAGACCGGGGCGCTTCACGACGACGCCGGTGCCGAGGATCGCGGACTGCGGCAGGAACACGAGCGGCGTGTCGAACAGCGCACCGCGCGATCCGGTGTTGGTGACGGTGAATGTGCCACCGGCCAGCTCATCCGGCTTCAACTTGTTGTCGCGGGTGCGCGCGGCGAGATCGGCGATCTCGTGTGCGATCTGTGCGATGTTCTTCGACGCGGCATCCCGCAGCACCGGCGTGAGGAGCCCCCGCTCGGTGTCGACCGCGATCGAGACGTTCTCCGTGGCCGGGTAGACGATCTTGTCGCCGTCCACCGTGGAGTTGATGATGGGGAACGCCTGCAGCGCCTCGGCGGCCGCCAGCACGAAGAACGGCAGGAACGACAGCTTGTCCCCGGTCTTCTCGAGGAAGGATGCCTTCACGCTGTCGCGGTAGACCGCGAGCTTCGTGACGTCGACCTCGACCACGGTCGTCAACTGCGCCGTCTGCTGCATCGAGGCGACGGCGCGCTCCACGACCATCTTGCGAAGTCGCGACATCGGCTGGGTCGTCCCGCGCAGCGGCGAGACCTCGAGCGGCGTCGGTGCTGCCGCGGCGGGCGCAGCGGCAGGGGCCGCGGCGGCCGTCTCGGCGGCCTTGAGCACGTCTTCCTTGCGGATACGGCCGCCCACACCGGTTCCGGTGACGGTGGACAGATCCACGCCCTGCTGTGCCGCCAAGCGACGCACGAGCGGGGTGACGTAGAGGTTGTCGTTCTCTGTGGGCAGCGCCAGCTTGGGCGCGGGAGCCTGGGGTGCGGGAGCCTGGGATGCGGCCGGTGCAGCGGGGGCCGCCGCGGCGGGAGCCGCCGGTGCGGGCGGAGCGGCTGCGGGAGCGGCCGGAGCGGCTGCGGGAGCGGCCGGAGCAGGCGCGGCGGGCTGAGCGGCCGCGGGCGCAGCTTCAGCGGCAGCAGGAGCTGCCGGCGCTGCCGCGGCGGGCGCTGCTCCCGAGCCGACGCGGGCGAGAACGGCTCCGACCTCGACGGTCTCATCCTCTGCGGCGACGATCTCCTGCAGGACGCCGGCGACGGGGGAAGGGATCTCGGTGTCGACCTTGTCGGTGGAGATCTCCAGCAGAGCCTCGTCGACCTCGACCGAGTCGCCCACCTGCTTCAACCAGCGGGTGACCGTGCCCTCGGTGACGCTCTCACCGAGTTCCGGAAGGACGATGTCGGTGGTGTCGCCGGTGTTCTGCTCGGCCGGAGCCTGCTGAGCCGGTGCGGCGTCGGCCGGTGCGGCCTCCGCGGGCGCTGCCTCCGCGGGCGCTGCCTCCGCCTGAGGTGCTGCATCCGTGGGAGCGTCGGCAGTGGGAGCCTCCGAAGCCGGAGCAGTCTCCGCCTCGGCCGCCGCAGCGGCAGGAGCATCGGATGCCGGAGCTGCAGCCGATCCGTCGCCGATGCGAGCGAGCAACGCGCCGACCTCGACGGTCTCGTCCTCGGCGACGAGGATCTCCTCGATCACACCGCTGACGGGGGAGGGGATCTCGGTGTCGACCTTGTCGGTCGAGATCTCGAGCAGGCCCTCATCCGCCTGCACGGTGTCTCCCACCTGCTTGAGCCAGCGGGTGACCGTACCCTCGGTAACGCTCTCACCGAGAGCGGGGAGGACCACGGATGTGCTCATGACGGAGTCTCCTTCAGGAAGTTGTATGACGCTTGTCTAGCTTAGTGACCCTGACACCGATTGGTGTTCAGAGGGCGTGCAAGGGCTTGCCGGCGAGAGCGAGGAACGCCTCTCCGAGGGCCTCGCTCTGGGTGGGGTGAGCGTGGATGAGCGGTGCGATGTCCTCGGGGTGCGCTTCCCACGCCACCGCGAGCTGTCCTTCGGTGATGAGTTCACCGACACGGTCGCCGAGCAGGTGGACGCCGATGACGGGTCCGTCCTTCAGACGGACGACCTTCACGAGGCCACCGGTGCCGATGATCTCGCTCTTGCCGTTGCCGGCGAGGTTGTACTCGTAGGAGGAGATCGCGTCAGTGCCGTGCGCGGTGACGGCTGCCTCTTCGGTGACGCCCACCGAGGCGACCTCCGGGCTCGAGTACGTCACCTTCGGGATCTGGCTGTCGGGGATCACGGCGGGCGAGAGGCCGGCGATCCGCTCGGCGACGGCGATGCCCTGCTGGAATCCCCGGTGGGCGAGCTGCAGCCCGGGAACGATGTCGCCGACGGCCCAGACCCCTGGCACGCCGGTCCGAAGCTCCTGATCGACGGTGACGAAGCCGCGATCCAGCACCACGCCTGCCTCTTCGAAGCCGAGGTCGGCAGTCAGCGGCCCGCGGCCGACGGCGACGAGAAGGTAGTCCGCGCTGAACTCCTTGCCGTCTTCGAGGGTGATCGTCACCGAAGAGTCGTCCTGCGCGACGGACTGGAACCGCACACCGAGGGAGTACTGGATGCCTCGGCGACGGAACGCGCGCTCGAGGCCCTTGCTCATGGCGATGTCCTCGTTCGGCACGAGATGCGGCAGGGCCTCGACGATGGTCACCTCGGCCCCGAAGGAGCGCCACACGCTGGCGAACTCGACGCCGATCACGCCGCCGCCGAGGATGAGAACACGGTCGGGGATCTCGTCGAGGGCGAGCGCCTGCTCGCTCGTGAGGATCCGGCCGCCGATCTCGAGACCGGGGAGCGTGCGGCTGTAGGAACCGGTCGCGAGAACGACGTCGGCGCCCACATAGATGTCGTCACCGACAGCCACGCTGCGGTCGGCCTGCAGCCGCCCGAATCCCGCGACAGTGGTGATCCCGCGAGCCTTCACCAGTCCTTCGAGCCCCTTGAACTTCTTCGCGACGATGCTTTCGCGGTACGCACGGACGCCGGCGGGATCGATGCCGTCCAGTGTCGCCCTGATGCCGACGTGAGCTGCGTCCCGGACATGCTCAGCGACTTCCGCCGCGTGCAGCAGCGCCTTCGTGGGGATGCATCCGCGGTGCAGGCACGTGCCGCCGACCTTGTCCTTCTCGATGAGCGCGACCGACTTGCCGAGCTCGCTGGCGCGCAGCGCCGCCGCGTACCCCCCGCTGCCGCCGCCGAGGACGACGAGGTCGAAGTTGTGCGTGGTCATGTCATGCCTCCGTGTGGGATGCTTCGGCGAAAGCGACGATCGATCGGACCATCGCTCCGGTTGGGCCTTTGTCGGTGAAGCCGTATGGCGCACCGCCGTTCTCGCCGGATCCGGCGATGTCCAGATGCACCCAGGGGATGCGGGGCGCGTCTTCGGCGTCGGACACCTTGCCGACGAAGCGGCGCAGGAACAGCCCGGCGAAGGAGGCACCCGCGGACTTGTCCTTCGTGTTCGAGTTCACCATGTCGGCGATCTGCGAGGCGAGCGACTCCTCCATGTACTCGGGCAGCGGCATGTGCCACGCCGGCTCTCCCGCCCTCTCCGCGCTCGCGAGGAACTCCGCCACCGTGTCGTCGTCGCCCATGACTCCGGTGTGCCGGTGCCCGATCGCGGCGATGATCGCGCCGGTGAGTGTGGCGACATCGATGATGACGTCGGGGTTCTCACGACTCGCCGCGACCAGACCGTCGCCCATGACCAGGCGGCCCTCGGCATCCGTGTTCAGAACCTCCACGGTGGAGCCGTCGAGCATCCGCAGAACGTCGCCAGGGCGGGTCGCACGGCCGGACGGCATGTTGTCCGCGATGCACAGCCACGCCGTGACTCGGACCGGGAGGCGCAGCGTCGCGATCGCGCGAAGCGCAGCGAGACATGTGGCCGCCCCCGCCATGTCGAACTTCATGCCGACCATGCCGGCGGGGGGCTTCAGCGAGAGCCCGCCGGTATCGAACGTTATCCCCTTGCCCACCAATGCGATGTGGCGCGCAGCGTCGGCAGGGGAGTACTCGAGGCGGACGAGCCGCGGCGGGCGGTCCGAACCCTTGCCGACGCCGAGGATGCCGCCGAAGCCCTGATCTTCGAGGGCCTGCTCGTCGAGGATCTCGACCGTGACGTCGAGGTTCGCCACACTGTCGGCCGCGCTCTGCGCCAGCTGAGCAGGACTCTGCCATTCCGCCGGGACGGTGACGAGATCCTTCACGAGGGCGATCGCGTCACCGAGCGTCTGCGTGCGATCGATGTCGTCGTCGACGAGCGCGTCGCTGTGCACGATGACGGCCTCGGCTCGAGGCTTCCCCTTCTCCGTGCGGTAGTCGTCGAAGCGATACCCACCGAAGACCGCCCCCTCTGCCGCGGGGAGGGCGAATTGCTCGAGGCCGGCTGCGAGCCCGACGGACACCGTGCCGAAGCCGGTGAGGGTTCGGATCGCCGTGCCGACGGCGTCGCGCACCGCGTGCGCGGTCGGAGCGCGACCTGCGCCGACCACGGCGAACGGCAGCGAGGTGACCTCGGGAGCATGGACCCGCGCGAACGAGGAGGCGGATCCGGTGAACCCGACCGCTTCGAGGGCCTCGGCGAGACCGCTGAATCCGGCGAGCGACTCGGTGGATTCGGAGAGGTCGGGAACGACGAGCACTGCGGCGTCGGCGGCGGCTGCGGGGAACGGATCAGGCGTGTGCGACAGCACGGGAAGCGTCATGCTTCCATCCTAGGGATCAGGCATGGGGACGGCGCGGGAGCCGGCCAGGGGTGTTCGCTCTCAGCAAGACCGCCGCCGCCCTCGGATCGGCCGCTGCTCGTAGCATGGTGACATGCCCTTCTCCGGAGACCTCTACGAACGTGTGGCGAACGCGCCGGTGGTGCCCCGTGGCCTGCCGTTGGTGATGCTGCTGACCGGGTTCACCGACGCCGGAAGCGCCGTTTCGGGGCTCATCGACCACCTTCGGGAGTCGACCTCGCCGCAGCCGGTCGTCATCTTCGACAACGACGTGCTGCTGGACTACCGGGCCCGGCGGCCGGTGATCGTGTTCGAGCAGGACCACCTGACCGAGTTCCGTCCGGCACGACTCGAGCTGTCACTCGCCACCGATGCGCTCGGCCAGCCGTTCCTCCTCCTGGCCGGATACGAACCGGACTTCGCCTGGAACGCCTTCGCGGACACCATTCTCGACCTCGCGACCCAGTTCGAGATCTCAGGCCTCACGTGGGTGCATTCCATCGCCATGCCGGTTCCGCACACTCGGCCGATCGGCACCACTGTCAGCGGCAACCGCCGCGAGCTCACCGTCGCCCACTCCGTGTGGCGCCCGCGCACGCAGGTTCCAGCGACGGCCGGTCACCTGCTGGAGTTCCGTTTCGCCGAGCGAGGCGATCGCGCGGTCGGCTTCGTCCTGCTGGTACCGCACTACCTCGCGGAGACCGAGAATCCGGACGCCGTGATCACCGCAGCCGAGCGGCTGATGGCGGCGACGGGCCTCGTCCTCGTCATGGACGATGTGCACGAGCGTCGTGAGGACTACATCGCCCGCGTCGACGAGCAGGTCATCGGAAACGACGAGCTGCAGCAGATGGTGCACACGCTCGAGCGGCGTTACGACGCGTACATGGCGGGCCGCAATCCCGACGACGACTCCTACGACGAAGGCGGATTCAGCGAGCGCGACCTCCCGAGCGCCGATGAGCTCGCAGCCGAGCTGGAACGCTATCTGGCGTCCCGCCCGTCCGGAGATGAAGACAAACCGGGTCGCGGCTGAGCGGATTTCGGCGAACTTCGCCGGAATGCGCTCCCGTGGTCACACGTGTGCGATACTAGGACTCTGACCCGTTGTCAATCGTTCTCTTCGGAGAACGGACTTGACAAGGGTCTTAATAGTGTCCGAAATGTCCCGGGGCGGATCTGCGGCCCCGTGAAAGGCGAAACGTGACTCCTGCCACGACCAACAAAACCCGGACGAAGAAGAACGCCGAAGAGCCCGAGCTCGACGCGCAGCCCGAGGCTGCCGCCGACAAGCCCGTCGCCCAGACGGCCGCGAAGCGCGCCGCCGCGAAGCGCGCCCCCGTCAAGAAGAAGAAGGCCGACGACGTCGTCGAGGATGAAGAGGCTCCGGCCGCTCCCGCCGCTGAAGACGCGGCGTCCGATGACGACGACGACGACAACAGCAAGCCCGCGTTCACTGAGCCGCTGCCCACCGGCGCCATCGTCATCTCATCGAACGACGACGAGGATGTCCCGGTCTACTCCACGCAGATCACTGGTGCCACCGCCGACCCGGTCAAGGACTACCTGAAGCAGATCGGCAAGGTCGCGCTGCTGAACGCGGCCGAAGAGGTCGAGCTCGCCATGCGCATCGAGGCCGGCCTGTTCGCCGAGGAGAAGCTGTCGACCATGTCGGCCGCCGAGAAGGCGAGCCAGCTCGGACTCGACCTGCAGTGGGTCGCCCGTGACGGCCAGCGCGCGAAGAGCCACCTGCTCGGCGCCAACCTCCGCCTCGTCGTGTCGCTCGCCAAGCGCTACACCGGCCGCGGCATGCAGTTCCTCGATCTCATCCAGGAGGGGAACCTCGGCCTCATCCGTGCCGTCGAGAAGTTCGACTACACCAAGGGCTTCAAGTTCTCGACGTATGCCACCTGGTGGATCCGCCAGGCGATCACTCGCGCGATGGCCGACCAGGCTCGTACGATCCGCATCCCGGTGCACATGGTCGAGGTCATCAACAAGCTCGCCCGCGTTCAGCGCCAGATGCTGCAGGACCTCGGTCGCGAACCCACCCCGGAAGAGCTCAGCCGCGAGCTGGACATGACGCCGGAGAAGGTCGTCGAGGTGCAGAAGTACGGCCGCGAGCCGATCTCGCTGCACACTCCTCTCGGCGAGGACGGCGACAGCGAGTTCGGTGACCTCATCGAGGACACCGAGGCGGTGGTCCCTGCGGATGCCGTCGGTTTCACGATGCTGCAGCGCCAGCTCGAGCAGCTGCTCGATTCGCTCTCCGAGCGCGAGGCCGGCGTGATCCGCATGCGATTCGGCCTGGGCGACGGACAGCCCAAGACGCTCGACCAGATCGGTGACACGTTCGGCGTGACGCGGGAGCGCATCCGCCAGATCGAGTCGAAGACGATGGCGAAGCTGCGTCACCCGAGCCGTTCGCAGTCGCTCCGGGACTACCTCGAATGATGTCGGGCGCACCACAGGCGCGCTCCGCAGGCATCCGCTACGTGTTCCCGGTCCTTGCCGGGAAGCTCGCTCGCTTCGCGACGCGCCTGCGGGGCGGCGGTTCGGCGTTCCCCGGGTATCTGACGAACCGGCTCGCGCCCTCGTTGCTTCCCACGCTGGCAGACCAGTTCCGCTATGGCGTCGTGTTCGTGCTCGGCTCGAACGGCAAGACGACCACGACCCACATGATCAGCGAGGTACTGAGGGCGCATGGTCTCACCGTGTTCACGAACCCCACCGGGGCGAACCTGCCGCAGGGGGTCACGAGCGCGCTGCTTGCTGATGCGACGCTCACCGGACGCATCCGAGCCGATGTCGCCGTGCTCGAGGTCGACGAGGGTTACGCCGCAGATCTCGCAGATCAGCTCTCTCCGACGGTCATCCTCTCGCTGAACGTGCAGGTCGATCAGCTGTACCGCTTCTATGAGACGGAGCGCGTCGCCGACATGATGCTCGACGCGTCGACGCGCGCCTCCGGTCATGTGGTGGTGAACCGCGACGACCCGTACCTCAGCAAGATCGACACGAGCACCATGCGCGCGGAGGTGTCGTTCTTCGGTGTCTCGCCCGAGCTCGTCGCGGCCTCAGCTCACGGGCTGGCGAACGCCGTCGACACCCGCAGCGGCAACACCGGCACGGTGGAGCGTGATGCCTTCGCAGAGGTCACCCGCGCGCACGGGCGTGACGTGACCGTCCGCGTCGGCGATGCGGAGGCCGAGATCACCCTGCCGGCCCGCGGACTGCACTATGCGGCGGACGCCGCGGCGGCGCTGACCGTGGCTGCCCGAGTGCTCGGTGAGGACTTCTCGGTCGACCGAGCAGCGACGGGCTTCTCTCGTATGGCTCCCGCCTATGGCCGCGGCGAGGTCATCCCGCTGCGAAGGAACCCTGCAGGCGAGCAGGTCGAGTTCGTGATGTTCAAGAATGCACCCAGCCTGCAGATGAACCTCGACGCGCTCGAGGGTGCACCCGAGCGGGCGCTCATCGCGATCGACGAGGGTACGCCCGACGTCTCGTGGTTGTACGACGTCGACTTCGACGTACTGCCGCGCGTCGACGTGGTGACCGGCGAGAAGGCATACCAGCTTGCGCTGTGCCTCGAGCACGCCGGCGTCGACATCGGCGTCGTGGAGCCCGACATGGAAAAGGCGGTCGCCCTCATGCGTGCGCTCGAACCCGCACCGTCCGGCCGCCAGACCTGGTTCGTGAATTACGAACTCATGATGATCGGCCGAAAGCTTCTCGGTCACGGCGACCAGGAGGTGGCGCGTCGATGAGCGACACCGTGCGAATCATCCAGCTCTATCCGAACGAACTCGGTATCACCGGGGACCGCGGGAACGCACGCTCTCTCCAGGTGCGTCTCGAGCGCGGCGGGGTCTCCGCCGAGGTCCACCGCGTCAGCGCGGGTGAGCCGATCCCCGCAGACCCCGACATCCTCGTCTTCGGCAACGGGCCGCTCTCCGCGATGCGCACCGTGATCGACGATCTGCGCTCACGGGCGACGCAGCTTTCTGATTTCGTCGCCGACGGCGGATCGCTGCTGGCGGTCGGCGGCTCGGCTGAGCTGCTGAGCGCGTCTGTCGAGCCGCTCGAAGGCGCCCCGATCGAGGGTCTGGGAATCTTCCCGTTCCGGGTTCAGCGCACGCGAGAGCGCAAGGTCGGCTACATCCTCGTCGACACCGCCGACGGCAGGGTGATCGGGTTCGAGGATCATGCCTCACGATGGTCGCTCGGCAACGGCGCACTCCCGTACGGGACGGTCGCGGCAGGCCGAGGAAGCTTCGAGCACGCGGGTTCCGCCGGCGAGATCGTTCGTCGCGACAATGCCTTCGCGACGAACGTGCAGGGCCCGGTGCTGCCGCTGAACCCGCACTGGACGGACGCGATCCTGGCGACGGCGACATCGCGGCGCGGAATCGTGTGGGCGTCCGGAGCATCCCATGTACCGCTGGACGAGTATGCCGGCGGTGCCCGTTCGGCGATCGAACGGCTGGTGCACGGCAAGGACTTCAGCTCGATCGGGCTCTGATTCCGAGCACGCGCACGACGGGATGAACCATGAGGCGGATGGAGCGACGGTGACCTGCAGCAGCGCGCTTCCGCGGGCAGTGCTCTCGAGATCGGCCCTCACTGGTGCCGCTGCTGCCGCCGTCGAGGCCGGAGGCCGTATCGCCGATCTGCGACGGGACGCCTGGGGTCACGGCGTGCTGTCGATCGCGCACGTCGTGTCGGCGGCCGGCGCTCTGGCGGTGCTCGTCGACTCCGACGACGAGGTCGCCGCGCTGGCGGCGGAGGGTGTGACCGCGACCGTCGATGCTGAGCCCGACATCGACTCGCGCGTCCTCTACGGTCTGCCGGATGCCGATGGCGTCCTCGTGACACGTCCCGTGCTGCGACTCACCGGACGGGTGCTGTCGACGAAGAGGCTCGGGGCGGGCGACGCGGTGTCGTACGGGTACACGTACCGCGCCACCAGAAACACGGTCGTCGCGCTCGTGACCGGTGGCTACGCACAGGGCATCGTGCGCGCCCTCGGCAACCACGCCTACGTCGAGGTCGACGGCGCGCTGCGTCCCATCATCGGGCGCGTCGCGATGGATGTCTGCGTCGTCGACCTGCAGGGTGAGGAGCGTCCGGTCGGCACCGAGGTGACGTACTTCGGCGGGGCTGGCCCAGCCGGGCCCGCGCTCGCCCGATGGTCCGCCCTCACCGGGCTCGGCATCGGGGAGCTGGTGACGGTGGCGGGGGCACACGCTGAGCGGGAGTGGGAAGTATGAGTCGCCCGATCCTGCGGATCTCGCGCGGTCAGTTTCGTGAGAACATCGCGGCTGTGCAGCGCCGCATCACGCCGTCTGTGCTGATGCTCGTCATGAAGGATGATGCCTACGGGCATGGCTTGGGGTGGGCAGTGGAGGAGGCGGCCGAGGCAGGGGTCTCCTGGTTCGGCGGCTATGACGTCCCGACGGCCCTGCGCATCCGACGGGCGCTGTCGGTGGGCGAGCGCGTCTTCGCGTGGGCGACCTCGACAGACGGTGAGATCGCAGAGGCGCTGATGCACGAGGTCGACCTCGGGATCGGCACCGCCGAGTATCTCCGCCGCGTGATCGCTCGTGCCAGAGCGCTGGGGCGGCGGGCGCGCGTCCATCTCAAGATCGATTCGGGACTGCGACGCAACGGCGTGCTGCCCGCCGACTGGGACGCATTCGTGGCGGAGGCGCGGACCGCCGAGGACGAGGGAGCCCTGGAGATCGTGGGCGTCTGGAGTCATCTCTCCGAGGCCAGCGATGCCGAGGACGACGCGTCGCAGGAGGTGTTCCTCGCAGCCGTCGATGCCGTTCGTCGCGCGGGAGGAGCCCCCGAACTGCTGCACCTGACGGCGTCGGCGGCGTCATGGTGGCGGCCGGAGCTGCGCGGTTCGATCTCGCGCATCGGCGCGTTCTGCTACGGCATCCGCTCAGCAGACGGGCCCGAGCTCGACGGCATCCGTCCGATCGCCGCGCTCACGGCGCCCGTCGTCGGTATCGACGGCGAGGATGCGATCGTGGGGATCGGCAGCTTCGACGGTCTGCCGTCCAGCCTCAGCGGCGTCGAGGTGGGCACACCCGTCGGCCCGCGCCTGCTGCGCGTCATCGGTCAGACGACTTCTGTGGTGGCGGGTTGGTCGGGAATGCAGCGCGGCGAACAGGTGACGGTGTTCGGCCCAGGGGAACAGGGGGAGCAGAGCGCGACGGCGCTCGCGGAGCGCATCGGCACCGTCGGCGAGGAGATCCTCACGCGGCTGACTCCGCGTGTGCGTCGCGTCATCGTCTGAGCCCGAGCGGCCTCTCGGACCGCGAACGGGTCAGACGACAGCGGTCAGGCGGGTCTGTCAGACCGCGTCGACGAGACGAGCGGTCTCGTCGTGCCAGCTGGTGGCGACGCTGCGCAGCTTCTCTTCGTACTTGCGGCCGTGGTGGGCGCAGAAGAGCAGCTCAGAGCCGTTGACCTCGGCGGCGATGTAGGCCTGGGCGCCGCAGGAATCGCAGCGATCCATGGCGGTCAGGCGGAACTCGACGGCGGCGGTCTCACGTTCGGTCGTAGCGTTCATCTCGGTGCCTCCTCAGGTGTCGGGTCCACGGTGGAGCGTGCTCAATACAACCACGCGATACCTGTGGGCATGCCCGAATCGCGGCGTGTTTCGCTCAGCGCGTACGCCGATGCCGTCTCCTGAGCGCCGATGGGGAGTGTCTGCAGGGCAGCGGCACCTCGCGAGAATAGAATCGAGGACTGTGACCGCCGAGTATTCCGCCCATCATCTCCAGGTGCTCGAAGGGCTCGAAGCGGTCCGCAAGCGCCCAGGCATGTACATCGGCTCGAACGGATCGCCCGGGCTCATGCACTGCCTCTGGGAGATCATCGACAACGCCGTCGATGAGGCCGTCGCGGGCAATGGAAACCGCATCGACATCATCCTCCACTCCGACGGCAGCGTCGAAGTGCACGACAGAGGACGCGGCATCCCGGTCGACGTCGAACCCCGCACCGGCCTCAGCGGGGTCGAGGTGGTCTTCACGAAACTCCACGCCGGCGGCAAGTTCGGCGGCGGGTCGTACGCTGCATCCGGTGGGCTGCACGGCGTCGGCGCCTCGGTCGTGAACGCGCTCTCGGAGCGGCTGGACGTCGAGGTCGATCGCGGCGGCAAGACGTATGCGATGTCCTTCCATCGCGGTGAGCCGGGCAACTTCAAGGACTCGGGCGACAAGCGACCCGACGCGCCGTTCTCGCCCTTCGAAGACAAGAGCGAGCTGCGCATCGCAGGCAAAGCGCCCCGCGGGGTCACGGGCACGCGCGTGCGCTACTGGGCCGACCGGCAGATCTTCACCAAGGATGCCGCCTTCCAGCTCTCAGAGCTCGAGACCCGTGCCCGCCAGACGGCGTTCCTCGTGCCGGGGCTCGAGATCGTCATCAAGGACGAGCGCGGCGAGGAGCCGATCGAGACCTCGTATCACTATGAGGGCGGTATCGCCGAGTTCGTGGACTATCTCGCGACAGACGCGCCGGTCACCGACACCTGGCGCCTCCAGGGTGAGGGCAGGTTCACCGAGACCGTCCCGGTCCTCCAGACAGACGGGCACATGATCGCCACCGAGGTCGAGCGGGTGTGCGCCGTCGACATCGCCCTTCGCTGGGGTACCGGATACGACACGACGCTGCGCTCGTTCGTCAACATCATCTCCACGCCCAAGGGTGGCACGCACCAGCAGGGCTTCGAGCAGGAACTGCTGAAGGTGCTGCGTTCTCAGGTCGACCAGAACGCACGCCGGCTGAAGGTCGGCAATGACAAGCTGGAGAAGGACGACGTCCTCGCCGGACTCACGGCCGTCCTCACTGTGAACCTGCCGGAACCGCAGTTCGAGGGTCAGACCAAGGAGATCCTCGGGACGCCGGCTGTGCGGCAGATCGTCGCCCAGGTCGTGCGCAAGGAGTTGGGACTGCGCTTCAGCTCGTCGAAACGGGACGACAAGAGCCAGGCGACACAGCTGCTCGACAAGATCGTCGCCGAGATGAAGGCGCGGGTCTCAGCGCGGGCCCACAAGGAGACGCAGCGCCGCAAGAACGCTCTCGAGTCCTCGACGCTGCCGACCAAGCTCGTCGACTGCCGCACCAACGAGGTCGAGCGCAGCGAGCTGTTCATCGTCGAGGGCGACTCGGCGCTCGGCACGGCCAAGAACGCCCGCAACAGCGAGTTCCAGGCCCTGCTGCCGATCCGCGGCAAGATCCTCAACGTGCAGAAGGCCTCGATCGGTGACATGCTCTCGAACACGGAGTGCGCGTCCATCATCCAGGTGATCGGCGCCGGTTCGGGACGCTCGTTCGAGATCGGTGCCGCTCGCTACGGCAAGGTGATCCTGATGAGCGACGCCGATGTCGACGGGGCTCATATCCGCACGCTGCTGCTGACGCTCTTCTTCCGCTACATGAGACCGCTCATCGAGGAGGGCCGGGTCTACGCTGCAGTGCCGCCGCTTCACCGGGTGATCGTGATGAATCCGGGCTCCAAGCCCAACGAGACGATCTACACTTACAGCGAGCAGGAGATGCACGCACTTCTGGCGAAGCTTCGCAAGTCGGGCAAGCGGTGGCATGAACCTATCCAGCGCTACAAGGGTCTGGGTGAGATGGATGCCGAGCAGCTGGCGACGACGACGATGGATCGCGGCGGCAGGCTGCTGCGTCGGGTGCGCATGGAGGATGCCGAGGCGGCGGGACGCGTGTTCGAACTGTTGATGGGCAACGAGGTGGCACCTCGGCGCGAATTCATCATCGACTCCGCCGACCGACTCTCCCGCGAGGCCATCGACGCGTAGCGCCCGACTGCGATGATGAGGACATGATCGCGCTCGTCTCCGCCCCCACGAACCTCGGACTGCGGCCGCCGCAACGAAGCGCGGTCCCCGGCACCGCCAAGGCACCGGAGGCGCTTCGCGAGGCAGGCCTTCATGAGGCGTTCTTCTCCCGCGGAGCGGTGGACGGCGGGGTGGTGCTGCCAGGGAGATACGTCGACGATGACGACTCGCGGCCGGCGGGATCGATCCGCAACCAGGACGCCGTGATCGATCATGCCCGCCGTCTGGCGCACCGTCTCGCCCTGCTCCGGGGGCAGGGCCGGGCGCCCCTCGTCCTGGGCGGAGACTGCAGTCTCGTGGTGGCGGCAGGCCTCGCGACCCGGGTCACCGGAGGCGGCGGTCTGGTGCACGTCGACGGACATACGGACTTCCGCCATCCGGGCAACAGCGCATCGATCGGCGCGCTTGCGGGCGAGGATCTGGCCGCAGCCATCGGCTCCCACATCCCCGAGGTGGCTGATATCGACGGTCTCGGCCCGTATTTCGACCAGGCGGCGACGGCGCACATCGGATGCCGGCGTGACGACGAGGAGCTCGCGGAGGTCACCGAGACCATCGCGCTCACTCTGCCGGCCGATCAGATCATCCTGCACGGCGCTCCGCGCGCGGCCGCGCGCGTCCTGTCCACCCCGGGGATCGGCCGCGGGTTCTGGCTGCAGATCGACGTGGATGTGCTCGATCCCGCACACATGCCCGCGGTCGACAGCCCGGATCCGGGCGGGCTCGCCCCGCAGGACCTCGTCGCCTTCCTCGAGATCGTGGCTCCTCGCGCCTGGGGTGCGTCGGTCACGGTCTTCGATCCCGACCTCGATCCCGACGGGTCTCACGCCCGTCTTCTCTCCGGCATCCTCTCGGAGGGCCTGGCCCGGCTCGGCGAGGACTCCGCACCGACCGAGCTCGCCTGACCGAGCGTGTGAAGCCGCTGTGCCTCAGTCGCGACGCAGGTGAACGCGCGCATCTGACCAGTGCCCTCTGATCGTCGTCACCGTCTCCTCGAGCGTCTCGTCGGTGGTGTCGATGCGGACCCCGGGGGAGTTCCACGAATCCTGATCCGCTCGCAGATGAGCCCAGCTGTCCGCCACCTGTTTGTCTCTGGCGGCGTCGCGCGCCGAAATCGCTGCCGGGGAAGCGGTGAGAAGAATGAAGCGCAGGTCCCGACCCAGCCCATCGACGTACGTGTCGAGCAACTGCTGCCACAACACGACGTCGGAGATGACGACGTCGAAACCCGCCTCGGCGAAGTTGGTGGCCAGCGCGATGAGGTTGGCGCGACGCAACGAGAGCTGGCGCTCGGCGTCATCGTGCGGCTCCTCGCCGGGCAGCACGAGGCCTGTGATGATGAACTGCTCACCGATCACGTCCGTGTCGAGGTGGACACCGCGGTCGAAGCCCGCCGCGAGCGCCCTGCTCACCGAGGTCTTGCCGACCCCGGGCAGGCCCGACACGAGGGTGACGGTGCCGCGCATCAGATGAGAGTGCGGCCGATGGAGCCGATGACGCCGTCGATGGGCTGACCGGAGGCATCGCGGCGTGCCCCGGGTTCGGGCAGTCGACGTACGGCGCCGGTCGGGTCGACCGCCTGCGCGGGCGAGGGCCCGACCCACGCCACGGTGAGGCGATCCTCGCCCTTCAGGAAGGAGTGCGCCCGCACGCCACCCGTGGCGCGCCCCTTCGCCGGATACTGGCTGAACGGCGTCACCTTCGCGCGTCCCGCGTCGGTGCCGGGGAGGATGCCGTCGGAGCCGGACACCGTGGCGACCACGGCTTCCGCTGCGTCAGCGGGCACGGCGCCGAAGAAGAGCACCGACGCGCCAGCACCGAGCTTGATCCCTGCCATCCCGCCCGCGGGCGCCCCCTGGGGGCGAACCGCCGCGGCGGAGAAGCGCAGCAGCTGGGCGTCCGTGGTCACGAACACCAGATCGGCGCCGTCCGCCGCCTCGGCCGCACCGACGACGGCATCGCCCGCCTTCATGCCGATCACCTCGAGGTCCGGACGAACGGGAAGGCTCGCTGGAACGATTCTCTTGACGGTGCCCTGCGCGGTGCCGAGCGCGATCGGCGTCTCGCTGTCGAAGCGCACGAGGGCGAGGACCTTCTCGGTACGCGAGGTGATGCCGAGGTATTCTCGCAGCGGAGTACCCGCCCCCAGCTGCACCGAGCTCGCCGGCACCGAAGGAAGATCCACGGGGGAGAAGCGCACGACGCGACCTGCGGTGGTCAGCGCTCCGATCTCGGCGCGCACCGTGGTCTCGACCGTAGCGAGGATCGCGTCGTGCTTGCTGCGACGGGCGGGGAGAGTGAGCTCCTGACCCTCGGCGAGATCGATCCGCACCGCCCGGCCCGTCGTCGAGAGCACGAGCACCGTGGGAGCGTCGGCGATCTGCAGATCGACCGCACCCTTCGTCGCACGCGGTTTCGGCGGTGCGGCGTTCATGAGCAGCGTTCGCCGTGGCGTGCCGTAGGCATCGGCCGCGGCATCCAGTTCCTTCGCCACTGCGGCGCGGAGCAGCACCTGGCTGCCGAGCAGTTCCTGGAGCGCCGCGATCTCGGCCTTGAGCGCGTCGCGCTCCGCCTCGAGTTCGATGCGCGAGAACCTCGTCAGTCGCCGCAGGCGCAGTTCGAGGATGTACTCCGCCTGGAGCTCGCTGAGATCGAAGACCTCGCGCAGGCGTGTGCGAGCCTGTTCGGAATCGTCCGATGAGCGGATGACCTGGATGACCTCATCGATGTCGAGGATCGCGATGAGCAGTCCCTCGACGAGATGCAGCCTCTCCTGCCGACGCGCGAGTCGGTAGCGGCTGCGTCGCGTGATGACCTCCAGGCGATGCGCGACATAGACGCTCAGCATCTCCTTCAGCCCCAGGGTGCGAGGCTGGCCGTCGACGAGGGCGACGTTGTTGATGTTGAAGGAATCCTCGAGCGGGGTCAGCCGGTACAGCTGTTCGAGCACCGCATTGGGGTCGAAGCCGGTTTTGATGCCGATCGCGACGCGCAGGCCGTGGTTGCGATCGGTGAGATCGGTGACGTCGCTGATGCCCTGCAGTTTCTTGGACTGCACGGCGTCGCGGATCTTCTCGATCAGCCGCTCGGGACCGACCATGTACGGAAGCTCGGAAACGATGATCCCAGTGCGCCGCGGTCCGAGCGGCTCGACGGACACCTTGCCGCGCACCTTGAAAGCGCCGCGACCCGTCAGATACGCGTCCTTCACGCCGTCGAGACCCATGATGATGGCGCCGGACGGGAAATCCGGACCCGGAACGAACTCCATCAGGTCCTCGGTCGACGCGTCCGGGTTCTCCAGAAGGTGCGTCGCCGCCGCCACGACCTCGATGAGGTTGTGCGGGGCCATGTTCGTCGCCATCCCGACCGCGATACCGCTCGCACCGTTGACGAGGAGGTTCGGGAAGGCGGCCGGCAGCACCGCCGGCTGCTGAAACTGCCCGTCGTAGTTCGGAACGAAGTCGACCACGTCTTCGTCGAGGTTCTCGGTCAGCGCGAGAGCTGCCGCCGCGAGCCGCGCCTCGGTGTAACGCGCCGCCGCCGGTCCGTCGTCGAGGGAGCCGAAGTTGCCATGACCGTCGATGAGGGGCACGCGCAGGGCGAAGTCCTGCGCGAGCCTGACGAGGGCGTCGTAGATGGCGGAATCACCGTGCGGGTGCAGCTTTCCCATCACCTCGCCGACCACCCGAGCGCTCTTCACGTGCCCGCGGTCCGGCCGCAGTCCCATCTCGGCCATCTGGTACAGAATGCGCCGCTGTACCGGCTTCAGCCCGTCGCGGGCGTCCGGGAGGGCGCGCGAGTAGATGACCGAGTACGCGTACTCGAGGAATGAACCCTGCATCTCGCTGGAGAGGTCGATGTCCTGGATGCGTTCCTCGACGGGCTCGGGCGGAGGAGTTTTGGGCATGGAGTTCCTGGGGGCGTAGCTGTGGCCTGTGTCAGACTGGCTCGGATGTCCCTCATGCTACCGTCCGGCCCTGGCGCAGCCCGGAGCGTCGTCGGGGTGGCGGACGACCTGTTCGCCTCGCTTCGTGGCGAATCCGCGGTGCTGCCCTCGGCGCAGTCCGTCGTGCTCGTGCTCGTCGACGGACTCGGTGCGATCGGACTTCGCGCCCACGCCGGTCACGCGCGAACGCTGACAGGCAGCATGGCGAAGAAGGATGTGGCAGCGTCGGTCTTCCCGACGACGACCGCCGCCGCTCTGACCAGCATTCTCACCGGGTCCTGGCCAGGAGAGCACGGCCTCGTCGGGTACCGGGTGCTCGACCCGGCGCGCGACGTGCTGGTGAACCAGCTCACCGGATGGGGATCGGAGGGGCTCGACCCCGAGACCTGGCAGGCGATGCCGACGATCTTCGAAAAGGCGGGCGCGGCAGGTCGCGAGAGCTTCGCGGTCGGCGTCGCCGCGTACGAGGACAGCGGCTTCACGAGGGCCACTCTGCGAGGGGCGGCGTTCGTGGCCGCGAAGTCGCCGGGCGAGCGCGTCGAGGCGGCATACGAACTGGCAGCCGGGCACCCCGGCTCGTTGGTGTACTGCTACCTCCCCGAGGTCGACAAGGCCGGCCACAAGCACGGCATCGCCTCCGGCGAGTGGGTCGCGGCGCTGGAGAGCATCGACGCGGCGCTGTCCGTGCCGGTGCCGCCCAGGGTGGGCGTGCTCGTCACCTCGGATCACGGCATGGTCGACGTGCCCGTGCATCGTCAGGTCGTGCTGGACGAGAAGGGTGGGCGACTGGACGGCGTCCGGCACATCGGCGGCGAGCCACGGATGCTGCACGTCTACCTCGACGAAGGCACGGATGCCGCCGCGATCACCGCTCGCTGGCGGAGCGATCTCGAGGGTGTCGCGGACGTGCTCGCGCGCGACGAGGCCATCGCCGCTGGACTGTTCGGGACCGTCGTGACGGCGTCCGCGTCTTCGCGTATCGGCGATCTCCTCGTCGCGTCGAGAGGGGTCTGGGCAGTGTACGACGGCACCGCGGCGGATCAGCGGGGGCGCGGCATGATCGGCCAGCACGGCGGAATGACCGCCGAGGAGCAGCGGGTGCCGCTCATCCGACTCGGCGCGTTCGGTCGCTGATCCCGCTCACGGCCACCGGTCGTCACGGGCGCGACGGAACGCCTACTCGTCGGTTCGCGCCCCGAACACGATCTCGTCCCAGGAGGGCATGACGTTGCGTCGGCGTCGCCGCCCGCCGGCTTCGCCCGGTTGCTCCGACGTGGGGGAAGACGGTTCCGGACCTGATTCGCCGCTGTCCTGTTCGAGAGCGTCGAACAGAGCGATAGGGCTCGGCTCGCGGTCGGGCGTCTCACGATCGGCACCGGCATCCTCGATCAGCGGTGCCGTTTCGCGCTGGCCGCGGCGCCGCCGCAGTGCTTCCAGCAGGTCGGCGGTCTCCGGACTGGTCGTCTGCGTCTCGGGAGCGCGGTTGATCGCCGCCTCCTGCACGGCCGCGGTCGCTCGCTCCGGCTGAGAAGGCTCATCGGCGACGGCGTCGGGTGCCGGGAGAAGTCGGGGGCCGAAAGCCCCGGAGTCGAAGCGGCTGTCGTCCTTGTACGGGGAGGGGCGATCGGCGTCCACCGCGCGAAGCCGAGGGATCAAACCCTCCGGAAGCGACCCCTGACGCGACAGCTGAGTCGCATCGGCGTTGAGCGGTGACAGCGCGCTCCGGCGCGGATCGAAGCTCCAGCGTGCATCGTGCTCGACGTCGTTCGAGGAGAACTCCAGTTTCACGACCCAGCCGGATTCCTCCTTCCAGCTCGCCCAGCGCTCGTCGCTCGCCGACACCTCGGCGAGCTTCGCCCTGATCGCCGCGCCGAACGTCGGCTGCGCGTCGGGCTCCACCTCGCTGCCGATCAGCACCGGCACCGCCAGTGCCTGGTCGATGATGTGCTCGCGCTCGGCGAGGACGGGCCCCTCGAAGCGGGCGACATCGTCCACGCCGATGCCCAGGAGCTCGGCGACCTCGGACGCCGTGTGCCCGGCGCGGATCTGCGCCTGGATGTCTCGGGGGCTCGCCGCGAGACGGTGACCTGCGGGCTCGCCCTGGCGGGTGGCGCGACGGATCTCGCGATGCAGCACGTCGTCGATGGCGAGCGCGAAACGCTCGCCGGACTCGGTCGCGAGCACGAGGACTCCTGCTTCGGTGCCGACGATGGTGACGTTTTCCATGCGAATGC
>NZ_JAPSHY010000068.1 GCF_031179285.1 Microbacterium sp.
CGCCGGCCCGTGAGCCGGAGGCTGCCGCGGTAGCTCTGCTCGCCGTGATCCGGCTGCGGCACCATCCGGTCGGTCAGGCCCGGCGGAACCTGCTCCTGTTTGGGGAACGGGTCGGTGGTGTGCTTCCCCGTCGGATCGATGAGCTGGTCATTGAGCATGGAGCCTCCTCGATTCCGTGACAGGGTACGCGCGGCCCGGGGCACGGGGCGCGGGGTTGACAAGCCCCACCATGCCGCGCGTCGGCCGAGGTACCACGGTGCGAGAAAGGGGGTCAACCCCTCGCCACCGGGTCGCGCCGCGCCCTACCGTCGAAGCGCGGAACGTACCCCCGTTCCGAGGTGCCGCTTCGGCGGGGCCACCTGGCCGCCGTGTCGATCACACGCGCGGATCATCAGAAGGAGAGATCATGAACATCCTCATCGCCATCATCGCCATCGCCGCCATCGTGCTGCTGATCACCGGCGGTGTCGTTCCCACGCTGAACTTCCTGCTCTGGGTGGGGCTCGTCCTGCTCGCCATCGCGGTCATCGTGTTCCTCGTGCGATACCTCGGCGGGAAGCGCGCGGTCTGACCTCGCACTTCGCACCATCGCTTCGAGAGCGGGCGGCCTGCGGGCCGTCCGCTCTCGTCTGCGTTCGGAGAGCACCGCGCGCCGTTCGTCCCCCGGAATGCCCGCATGGGGGTCGGCGTCCTATGCTGATGACGTGGGCACCATCTACTACGGCGACTCCGGCACGCCGATCGGGATCGAAGACCGGGCACTTGCGCACCTCAAGGTCGCGATCACGACCAAGCTCCGCCGTGGTGAGAGCTTCACCCTCTCGTGGCGACACGGAGAAGACCAGCCGCGCGGTCGCAGCACCCTGTGGCTGCATCCGTCCATCCCGCTCCGCTTCGTGTTCGACGAACCCGAGACGCCCGAGCTCAGCCGCTCCTGGATCGAGGATCTGATGCGCTCGGCGAACAGCACGGGCGGCATCCAGCTCATACCCGAGCATTTGGACACCGGCCCCATCCACACGCCCGCATCGCAGCCCGTGCAGGTGGGAGTGGACGTGCAGCAGATCTCGTCGGCGGAAACCAAGACGCAGCCCGTCTGAGGGGCTGCGTCTCGATCTGTTGCCGGATGCCTCTCAGGAGGCGGCGGCGATCACATGCGGAGATCGGGGTCGGCCCCGAGCACGCCCTCGTCGCGCGTCGCGCCGCCCGTCGCGGCTGAGCCCATGCCGCCGGCGGAACCCGCGTCGGTGCGCTCGCCGCCGTGGATCTCCCCTCGCCATGCGCCGTCGGGAGACTGACGGTGCTCGATGTACTCCTTGAATCGCTTGAGGTCGCTCTTCACCTGCGCATCGTCGATCTGCAGAGCGGCGCCCGCCTTCTCGATGAAGCCCTGGGGCTCCCACTCGATGGCGAGGTCGACCCGGGTCGAGTCGGCCCCCTGGGTCGTGAACGACACGCGTCCGTTGTGGACGACCTCGCCGCCGACGGCCCGCCAGCTCACGTGGTCGTCGGGAACCTGGTCGGAGATGTCGGCGTCGAACTCGCGCTTGACGCCGCCGACGGACACGACCCAGTGCGTCATCGTGTCATCGAGCTGCGTGACGGACTCGACGCCGCCGAGGAACTCGGGGAACGATTCGAACTGGGTCCACTGGTCGTACGCGACACGCACGGGGACGTCGACGTCAATGGACGCGGTCACAGTCGTGGTCATGTCTTTCCTCCCGTTCCGGACACCGGAGTCGGCGTCCGCGAGCCACGCTAGGCAGCGGCGGCGCGCGGTGCGAGGGGGTTGCCGCCCTCGGGCACGACTGCTAGACGGGAAGTGGGCCGGCGGCATGTCGCCCGCGATGAACGATCACCGAACGAAGGAGCCGGCATGGGCGCGACCAACACAGGACCGGATGCGGAGCAGGCGTCGATCGAGCGGTGGTGGCCGAAACTGTCGATCGGCGCGAAGCACCGGCTGCTCGAGGCGCTCGACGAACCGCTCGACGCGCAGACGGCCGAAGAGATCGCGTCGATCACCGGCCGCGCTGCGCCCGAACGACTCAGCAACAGCGACCAGGCCTTCGTCCGGACCCAGATCGAGCCGGTCGACTGAGGCCGTCGGCGCCTACTCGCCTTCGAAGACCTCGGAGTCCTCGGGCTCCGGCACGAACTGGAGGCCCGAGGTGCTGTTCGCGGAGAGCAGGAGCTGCTCGATCCACAGCCGGTTGAGCTTCGGCGGACGGTTGCCACTGAACACGAACTGCAGCGGAATGGACTCGTGCAGCCAGATGGTGGTGCGGCCGCTGCCGTTCTCGACACCGTGCTCCCACGTCATGGCGAAGCTTTCCGAGCGGCGCAGCTTGTTGAGGATCGCCACGCGCAAGTGGGCGAGCGTGCGGTCGTCGATCTCGATCTCGCGTGCCGACGAGTTGTAGATGAACTTGCCCATGGCGAGCACTCTAGCGGCCCTTCGGCGCCCGCGCCCGCGCCCGCGACACGGCGGGACTCGGAGCGCTGTCCGGCGTCAAGCCCCTGCCGGTCGGCGGACCCGACGCGTAGGAACGTCGCCATGAGAGCTCTCACGTGGCATGCCACCAAGGACGTGCGGGTCGTCGACGTGCCCGACCCCCGCATCACGGAGCCGACGGACGCGGTGATCCGCGTCACCTCGACGGCCATCTGCGGCTCGGACCTGCACCTCTACGACGTGTTCGGGCCGTTCCTGCACCGGGGCGACATCCTCGGCCACGAGACGATGGGCGTCGTCGAAGCGGTCGGCTCCGACGTCCGCCGCATCGCGGTCGGGGACCGAGTGGTCGTGCCCTTCGTGATCTCGTGCGGCAGTTGCTACATGTGCGCACGCGGACTGACCACGCAGTGCGAGACCACGCAGAACCGCGATCACGGCACGGGCGCGACCCTCTACGGCTACACCGAGCTCTACGGCCAGGTGCCCGGGGGCCAGGCGGAGTTCCTGCGCGTCCGGCGTGCCGACGCCAACGCCCTCGTCGTCGGCCACGAGCTGCCCGACGAGCGCTACCTCTTCCTCAGCGACATCCTGCCGACCGCGTGGCAGGGATTCCGCTACGCGAACGTGCCCCCCGGCGGGTCGCT
>NZ_JAPSHY010000069.1 GCF_031179285.1 Microbacterium sp.
GTGAGCGACGGCGACATCGTGCTCGCGGCATCCGTCGCGGTCGTCGCGGTCGTCGCCGTCGCGATCTTCGGCAAGGAGATCGCCTTCTCGACGTTCGACCCGAGGGGGTACCGCGCCGTCGGCTATCGCGAGTGGCCCGTGGAACTGCTCGTGCTCGCCCTCACCGCTGCGACCGTCGTGAGCGCACTGCCCGCGGTCGGCGCCATCCTCGCGATCGCGCTCATCGCCGCACCGGCGGCCGGCGCCCGGCTCGTCGTACCGACGTATCGCGGCATCCTGTTCGCGGCGCCCGTCATCGGGGCCGCGTCGGGGGTCGTGGGGGTGCTCGTCTCCCGCGCGTTCGCGGTTGCGGCAGGCCCGTCGATCGCGCTCGCGGCGACCGCGTTCTTCCTCATCGCGCTGGGAATCTCCAAGGTTCGCGCAGTACCGTGGAATCGAGCCTCCATCCCCGTGGAGACCGCAGAGGACGCACGAATCGCATGAAACGCAACACCTGGCAGCGCGAGGCCGTTCGTGAAGCACTCGACGACACCGAGGGCTTCATCAGCGCGCAGGCCCTGCACTCCTCGCTGCACGCGAGCGGATCGCCCATCGGCCTGGCGACGGTCTATCGTGCCCTCGGCGACCTCGCCGCGAACGGCGAGGCCGACTCGCTCCAGTCTCCCGAGGGCGAGGCGCTCTACCGTGCGTGCAGCACCACCGGGCACCACCACCACCTGATCTGTCGAAACTGCGGGCTCACCGTCGAGATCGCCGCCGACGAGGTCGAGGCGTGGGCGAAGCGCGTCGCGGCCGAGCACGGCTTCACGGGCGCCGCCCATGTCGTCGACGTGTTCGGACTCTGTGCGAACTGCACGAAGCTCGCGGCATCCGACCGCAACTGATCGCCGTCGCCCGGCCGAAGTGACTTCGGGCCCGGCATCGGGTACGATGAACAGGTTGTGCAGCAATGCTGCGCTTCTTTGTGTGCCGTTCAGACGCCTGGCGATCCGAACCTGGCATGCCGACAAGTGACCTTGGGTGGGGCGCTCGCCCCGCGGTAGCCCAGGCGGAGCATGCTCCGTCGTAATGATGAAGGAAGTACACCAATGGCAGCAGTGTGCCAGGTGACCGGAGCCGTTCCCGGCTTCGGACACAACATCTCGCACTCGCACCGCCGGACGAAGCGTCGCTTCGACCCGAACGTGCAGAAGAAGACCTACTACGTGCCCTCGCTGCGTCGTAACGTCACCCTCAACGTGTCCGCCAAGGGCATCAAGGTGATCGACGCCCGTGGCATCGAAGCAGTCATCAAGGACATCCAGGCACGTGGGGTGAAGCTCTAATGGCCAAGCAGCAGGACATCCGCCCCATCATCAAGCTCCGTTCGACGGCCGGCACCGGGTACACCTACGTGACCCGCAAGAACCGTCGCAACGACCCCGACCGTCTCGTGCTCAAGAAGTACGACCCCGTGGTGCGCAAGCACGTCGACTTCCGAGAGGAGCGCTAAGACATGGCGAAGAAGAGCAAGATCGCGCGCAACAACCAGCGCCAGGAGATCGTGGAGCGCTACGCCGCGAAGCGCCTCGAACTGAAGAAGGCCCTCGTCGACCCGAACGGCACCGACGAGTCCCGCGAGGCCGCCCGCCAGGGCCTGCAGAAGCTTCCCCGCGACGCTTCGCCGGTTCGCCTGCGCAACCGCGACGCCATCGACGGTCGCCCCCGAGGCAACCTCTCGAAGTTCGGCATCTCGCGCGTGCGTTTCCGCGACATGGCGCACCGTGGCGAGCTGCCCGGCATCACCAAGTCGAGCTGGTAGCACCCGGTTTCACCGAGAGGGGCGTCCCGAAAGGGGCGCCCTTCTTCGTTCGCCGCTGCGAGACCAGCGTCGATCGCCGGCGACACGCCGCGCTCGATGTGCCCGAATGACCCGGAAATCCGCGTATTTCCGGGGTTCTCTGCTACATTCGAGGCGGCCCGATCGGCCACGGGGGCGGTTGAACGATCGTTCTCGAGTTCTCAATAAGTGCTGTACCGAAAACAGCGAAAGTCCGAGGAGGACACTCAATGGCTGACAAGTCGCTGAACAAGACCGAGCTCGTCGCGAAGATCGCCGCCTCGACCGGCCAGAGCCAGGCCACCGTCGACGCCGTGCTCGGCGGTCTCTTCGACACGCTCGCCGAGTCGGTCGGCTCGGGCACCAAGGTCTCGATCCCGGGCTGGCTCGCCGTCGAGCGCACCTCGCGCGCTGCTCGCACCGGCCGCAACCCCCAGACGGGTGCGACCATCGACATCCCGGCCGGTCACTCGGTCAAGATCTCGGCGGGCTCGAAGCTCAAGGCTGCCGCGAAGTAAGCATCCGCGACTCCCGAAGGGGCGTACGGCGCAGGCCGTGCGCCCCTTCGTCATGCGTGGGTGCCTGGCGTGCGTGTCGTGCCTGCGCTGAGCCGCCGGCCGCCCGTCGCACCGACCCGTGACCGGCAGCGGAGGAGAACCCCACCGCGGGAGGACGAGATCGCGGCTCGGATCCTCCCGTCGCGCTGAACTCCTCCCGTCAGGCGAGCGCGCACGGGCGAGGGCAGCAGCCCGACGGATGACGCGACGTCACGCCGACGGATGACGCGACGTCACGCCGGCGGATGCCGCGACGAAACGCTCGGGGCGGGCTCCCGGGTGGCGCCGTCTAGGCTGGTTCGGTGCCCCGCTCCGTTCGCGTGCTCGGCCCCGCCGTGCTCCTCGCCGTCGCGCTCCTCGCGACGTTCGCGGGTCTCGCCTACGGCGGCGGAGCCGCACCCCTGCCGATCCAGGATCCCGGACCCGTGGCGCGATTCGGGCTTCCCATCTCGAAGCTCGTCGTGAACCTCGGGGCGGCCGGCATGATCGGCGCGCTCGTGCTCGCCGTGTGGGCGCTCACCCCGAAGCGGCGCGAGTTCGACGTCGCGCTCGACGTCGCTGCGGCATCCGCTGCCGTGCTCACGGTCGCGAGTGCCGCCACCGGCATCTTCACGTTCCTCGTGGTCACGGGGGAGCCCCTCGACTTCAGCGATGCGTTCGGCCAGAAGCTCGGCCAGTTCGTCACCACGATCGAGCTCGGCCAGGCATGGCTGACGACGACCCTC
>NZ_JAPSHY010000070.1 GCF_031179285.1 Microbacterium sp.
CCCGCTGCAGAGACCGCAGTGGCTGGCCGAGCGCCTGCGTCAGTGGCTCCGGTGAGGGTGGCCGGCGACCGAGTTCCGGACGAGCGAAGAGGCCGGCCCCAACGCCGGTAAGTGACGTCGGGGCCGACCTCTTCCGCGGTCAGGCGTTGATGTAGCCGTTCGGGTTCAGTACGTACTTCTTCGCCGCACCCTGGTCGAACTCGGCGTAGCCGCGCGGAGCGTCTTCCAGCGGGATCGGCGTCGCGTTGACCGCCTTCGCGATCTGCACCTTGTCGTGCAGGATCGCCTGCATGAGCTGGCGGTTGTAGCGCATCACCGGGCACTGCCCCGTGGAGAACGACAACGACTTCGCCCAGCCGAGACCGAGACGGATCGAGAGCGAGCCGACCTTGGCGGCCTCATCGATGCCGCCGGGGTCGCCCGTGACGTACAGGCCCGGGATGCCGAGGGCGCCGCCGGCCTCTGTGAGGTCCATCAGCGAGTTCAGCACCGTGGCGGGCGCCTCCTGACCGGCATCCGAGCCGTGGCCGCGGGCTTCGAAGCCGACGGCATCCACACCGCACTCGACCTCGGGCACACCGAGGATCTGCTCGATCTGGTCGCGCGGGTCACCCTTCGACACGTTGACCGTCTCGCATCCGATCGAACGCGCCTGAGCGAGACGATCCTCGTTGAGATCGCCGACGATCACGACGCCGGCGCCCAGCAGCTGCGCGCCGACCGCCGCGGCGATCCCGACCGGTCCGGCGCCCGCGACGTAGACCGTGGATCCGGGCTTCACACCGGCGGTGTACGCGCCGTGGAATCCGGTCGGGAAGATGTCGGAGAGCATGGTGAGGTCGAGGATCTTCTCCAGCGCCTGATCGCGGTCGGGGAACTTCAGCAGGTTCCAGTCGGCGTAGGGAACGAGCACGAACTCGGCCTGGCCACCGACCCAGCCGCCCATGTCGACATACCCGTAGGCGCTGCCCGGCCGGTCAGGGTTGACGTTCAGGCAGATGCCGGTCTTGCCCTCCTTGCAGTTCCGGCAGCGTCCGCACGCGATGTTGAAGGGCACGGAGACGATGTCGCCGACCTTGATGAACTCGACATCGGGACCGACTTCGACGACCTCGCCGGTGATCTCGTGACCGAGCACGAGGCCTTCCGGCGCCGTCGTGCGACCGCGGACCATGTGCTGATCGGAGCCGCAGATGTTGGTCGCCACCGTGCGCAGGATCGCGCCGTGCGGCACCTTGCGCCCCACGTTGGCGGGATTGACGCCCGGGCCGTCCTTGAGCTCGAACTCGGGGTAGTCGGTGTCGATGACCTCGACCACTCCGGGGCTCTTGTAGGCGACTGCTCTGTTTCCTGACATCTTGGTCCTTTCCATGTGATGTGCGTCGTCATCACCGTCCTCGCAGTCTGGTAGAGCCCCGCCACCCTCACAATGACCGTTGGGAGCAGTTGCAGTAATACTTTCGGATGGCTCGACCGGGTATGGTGAACGGCATGGTCGACGGCGTCTTCTCGGAAGAGCTTCTGCACCGCCTCTCCGACGTGCTGGCCGGCCCGCTCGCGTCGATGCCGCAGGGGCTTTCCGCCATGCTCGAGCCCTTCGTCTCGCATTCGGCGCTGATCGTCTTCTCCGCCGACGTCAGCGGCGGCAGGGTTCACGGCGCCGGCGATGCGTCCTTCGTGCGCGGGGTGCGCGGCGTCGACCTGGACCGCTTGCGCAGAGACGTCGATGTGATCGAGGGCGTGCGGTACGCCGCGATGCGGGTCGACGACGGCGAGCGCATGACGATGCAGGTGCTGGCGCGCAACGGAGCGTTGCTGGTGCTCGCCGATCCCGGGCCGGTCGAGCACAGCCATCTGATCCTCGACATCTGGCACCTCGTGTCACTGCACGTGCAGGAGCGCGCCGACGAGGCGGCGCCCGACTACCTGCAGCATGCCCGCTCGGCATCCGGCGCGCGGTTCAGGGCGCTGACGGAGCTCGCCGACGAATCGACCGCCACCCTCGAATCAGTGCTCGCCACCCTCCGCTCGAACAAGCTCGGCGATTCTCAGGCACGGGGTGCCGCGATCGACGCGGCCACAGAAGGGCTCGTCCGGCTGCGCAACGGCATCGACCACGTGCGGACGCTCACCGAGGAACCGGTGACCACCGCGTTCGCTCGGCTGAAGAAGGAGCTGCGGTCGGCAGCGAACCACAGCGATATCGGATTGCACTTCGTCGACCCACCCGCCGACGGACGAGCGCTTCCCGACGAGATCGCCCGCGGCGCCCGGGCCGTCGCCCGTCGAGCCATCCTCAGCCGCGTCGAGGTTCCAGAGATCAGTCGGGTTCGCGTTCAGTGGGATTGCGACGGGGTGAACCTGCTGATGGGCATCCGCGACGACGGCCCCGGCACCAGTCAGGACGCCGATCTGCTGCTGCGGGCGGCGAAGCAGCGCGTGCACGCCATGAGGGGCCGAGTGTCGGTCGAGGCCACCCCTGGATGGGGCACCGAGATGCTTGCCGTGATCCCGCTGGATCCCCCTCGCGCCCGGGTCACCTCGTCGCTCGCCCGGCTACGGCCACGCGAGGTGCAGGTCGCCGAACTGCTCGTCGAGGGCCAGAGCAACCGTGCGATCGCCGAGCGGCTGGGCATCAGCGAGAACACGGTGAAGTTCCACGTCTCGCGGATTCTGCAGAGCCTCAAGGCCGGTTCCCGCTCGGAGGCTATGGCGATGCTGCTCGCGGAGCAGCAGAACTGAGCAGCGCTGAAGGAGGGGCGTCGGCCCGGGCCAACTGGCGCTGAACGCCTTTCGCGGCCGCCCTGCCGGCCCGGTTGGCACCGATCGTGCTGGCCGAGGGGCCGTAGCCGATCAGCTGGATTCGCGGGTCGGCGACGGCGGTCGTCCCGCGCCCGTCGCGGTCGAGTCGGATGCCGCCCTGCGGGCTGCGCAAGTGCAGCGGGGCGAGGTGGGCGATGGCGGGACGGAACCCGGTGGCCCAGAGGATCACGTCGACGCGCTCGAACGAGCCGTCTGACCAGCGCACGCCGTCGGGTTCGATCCGCGCGAACATCCGCCGACGCGCGGCGTAGGCACCGAGTCGTTCGGCCTC
>NZ_JAPSHY010000071.1 GCF_031179285.1 Microbacterium sp.
CCGGTCGACGCCGAACACGTGACCCGGGAAGTCGAGCTCGGGTTCGGCTGCGGCGATCTCGTCAGCCTGATCGGGTGAGAACAGCTGCACGGGGTCGCCGACGGCCACCCAGCCGATCGGCAGGACGGTGCCCTCGGGAAGGACCGCGCGCCGCATCACGATCGCGTTGACGCGGATCTCGGAGCGCGGGCCGACCAGAGCGCCGTTGAACACGCGGGCACCGGACGCGAAGAACACCTCCTCGCCGACGGTTGCTCCGGCGATGCTCGCCAGGGTGCCGACCAGGGTGTGGTCACCGATGTGCACGGCGTTCGCGGCGGTCGCCCTGATGAGGGCGTTCTCCATCACGATGACGTGCTCGCCGAGCGTGATCGGCCCGCCTTCGGCAGTGATCACGGCGCCGTGCAGCACCTGGCAGTTCGGCCCGATCTCCACGTCGCCCGAGATGACGGCGGTGGGGGCGACGACGGCGCTGTCGTGGATGCGGGGCCGAGCCCCGAGGTGCTCGTAGATCATGCCGCCAGACTAGTCCCGGCGCGGGCGTCCTATGCGCAGTGATCCCGGAGTGCGCGTGACCGAGCCCGGGCCTGTCGGCATTTCCGGTGCTAACGTGGCCTCATGCAATGCAGGTGAGTCGCATCCGTCCCGCCGCCGGGCTGTCGTTCGGTATGCCCGACACACATCCCACTCGAAAGACTCACCATGCAGTTTCCTCTCAGCGGCCGAACAGCGCTCGTCACCGGCGTCTCGCGGCGCAAGGGCATCGGTTTCGCCATCGCGACCGAACTCGCCTCCCTCGGGGCGAACGTCTTCATCCATCACTTCCGCGCGCACGATCTCCGTCAGCCCTGGGGCGGCGACGACCTCGATGCGGTGCGCATCGGCATCCGAGGCGTACTGAGCCCCGGGGCCGTCATGGGCGACCACGCAGCCGACCTGCGGGACCCGGCAACCATCGAGCCTCTGCTCGTCGCGGCGTCCAGCCTGACGGGCAGGCTCGACATCCTGGTCTATAACCAGGCCATGAGCGGCTCCGACGGCAGCATCTACGACATGACCGCCCATCGCCTCGAGGACCACTGGCAGGCGAACGCCCGTGCCTCACTGTTGCTGACCGCCGGGCTGGCGCGGCGTCGCCGGGCCGAGCTGGGAGGTGAGGAGCGGGGGTCACGCCGCCCCGGCGATCGAGGGTCAGGATTCGGGCCGTTCGAGCGCCCGACCGGGCATGTCGTGTGGATGACGTCCGGCCAGGGGCACGCAGCGATGCGCGGAGAGGTTGCGTACGCCGCGAGCAAGGCCGCTCTCGCGGGAGTCACGCGCACGGTGTCGTCTGAGCTGCTGGATGTCGGTCTGGTGCTGAACACGGTCAACCCCGGCCCGGTGAACACCGGCTATCTCGACACGGAGACGACAGACCGCGACCTCACGTCGTTCCTGGAGTGGCTGCCGACGACGCCGTTCGGCAGAGTCGCCCTGCCCGAAGACCCTGCGCGGCTGATCGGCTGGCTCTGCACGGATGCCGGTTCCTGGGTGATCGGTCAAGTGCTCACCACCGACGGTGGGTTCTCGCTCTGATGAACCTCCTCGCTCGGATGCCGTTGCGGAGTTAGCAATTTCCAGCTGTGGAGACGAACATGATTGAACTGCCGTTCGCCGCGATCGCCGTGAATCCGGCTCACGTGACCTACGCCTACGGGCCGGACTCCGCGCGGCGACCTGCGGTTCCGCCGGGCCGGATCGACCGGTTCGAGGTCACCGACAGCGCCGCTTTCCCGGGCACCACACGCACGGTCTGGGTGCATACCCCGGCCGGGCACGTTTCCGCCCATCCGGCCTCTGTGATGATCTTCAACGACGGCTGGTGGTACCTCGACCCCGATGGCGATGTCCGGGCGGGAATCGTGCTCGACAATCTCGCCGCCCAGCAGATGATCCCACCGATGGTTGGCGTGTTCGTCGATCCCGGCGTGCTCCCGGCATCCGAGAACCCCAAGAATCGCAACGTCGAGTACGACGCTTTCGATCGGCGCTATGCCGACTTCCTCGTCGATGAGGTCTTGCCGCGCGTCGCGGAACGGCATGCGATCTCGACTAAAGGGCTGCGGCGCGGCATCTGCGGCGGCAGCTCGGGCGGTAACGCGGCCTTCACGGCCGCCTGGCACAGGCCGGACGCCATCGGACGGGTCATCGCATTCAACTCCAGCTTCGCTCAGATGCCAGGCGGAAACCCTTACCCGGATCTCCTCCATCGCGGACAGGTTCGCGACCTCCGGATTTTGCTGCATGCCGCGCACCGGGACATCGGCTGGAACGACGCGGACTGGAACTGGTTCGCCGAGAGCCTGGAGACGGCAGCAGCATTGACCCGCACCGGCCATGATGTGCGCCTCGTCGTGGGCGACGGCGGACACAGCCCGAACCACGGCGGGGTACTGCTGCCGGACGCGTTGCGCTGGCTCTGGGCGTGATCCGCCTTCCCGTTCGCGCTGCTGAATCCTGCTCATGCGGCGCAGATTCCCGCAGCGCGTGCCATTCTCAGCAGCGCGAGCGCGGGAACCCACCGGGAACAGCAGGGCGAGCGGAAACGAGCAGCGCGAACCGAGGGGAACGGCCCGTCAGGCCTGCGCCTTCGCCGGCTCCGGGAAGAGGGCGGTCAGCAACTGACCCACCCACTCGAGCAGGTTCGGTCCGTCCGGACCGGGCATCGGCACGACCAGAGCCTCGCCCCCGCCGACGAGCTTCGCCCTCGGGTACAACCGCTGCAGACGCACCTTCATGGAGTCCTCGAACCGCGCCGGGGCGACGCGCAGGTTCGACCCCATGGCGACGACGTCCGACAGTCCGGCGCGGGCGGCGCGGCGGCGGAGCCGGGCGACCGAGACGAGCGTGACGACCTCCTCGGGCGGCGTACCGTACCGGTCGGTGAGCTCGTCGACGACGAGGTCGATCGCATCGTCGGTGGCGGTGGCCGTGGCTGCCGACGAGAGCTTCTGGTACGCCTCCAGGCGCAGCCGTT
>NZ_JAPSHY010000072.1 GCF_031179285.1 Microbacterium sp.
CACTCGCACCATGAAAGTGGAGATCTACAGCATGGCCACCGATTACGACGCTCCCCGCAAGAGTGAAGACGACTCCGAGTCGATCGAAGCCCTCAAGGAGCGTGTGCCGGACAAGCTCTCCGGCTCGACCGGGGACGAGGACGCCGACAACCCGTCGAGCTTCGACCTCCCTGGCGCCGACCTCTCCGACCTCGAGCTCGACGTCGTCGTGCTGCCGCCGCAGCAGGACGAGTTCACCTGCATGAGCTGCTTCCTCGTGAAGCACCGCTCTCAGCTGGACCACGAAGACGCTTCCGGTCCCATCTGCAGGGAATGCGCCGCCTGAGCGCATCGCACGACCTCACGCGCCCCGACCTCTGGGTCCGGGGCGCGTTGTCATTCCCGGCGCAGGTCCATGCTCGACCTCTCGCGCGGCAGGGTGTCAGGGCCGGGCGGCGCGGATGGCAGCAGCGAGACGATCGGGGGTGCGGGTGGAGATCGTCCAGGTGTCGACCGGGTCATCCGGATCGGTGTTCGGCACGACGACGATCCCGTCCATGCCGCCGCGGATGAGGTGCCAGCCGCGCGCCGGAAGGCCGGGGCCCCGTGCCTGCCGCGCCTCGTCAGCGGTCAGGGCGACCGGCTCTCCCAGGTGGCGGACGTCGATGTGCGCGCGACCGGCGCGCAGCGTCGTTCCTTCGACGGTGAGCACCGGCGCCGCCGCGATGATCGCCCCGACGAGCACGGCCGAGACGGCCGCGCCCGCGAGCAACGCCACCGTCGAGCCGACGGGCACGAAGATCAGCGACACCATCGGACCGGCGAGGGCGACCGTGGCGAGAAGGCGCAGACTCGGCGACAACCGCTCCCGGTAGAGCGCACGTGCGTCTGCGGGGGTGTTCTGCATTAGCCTCATGGGGTGACCGATTCCGTTGATGTCCCCATTATCGCGTCTGTGGTGCCCGGATACGCCCACCCCGGTGACGCGGGTGCGGATCTCGTCGCCGCGGAGGCGGTGCACCTCGAGCCGGGGGAGCGGGCGCTCGTCGCCACGGGCGTGCGCATCGCGCTGCCCGAGGGATTCGCCGCGTTCGTCGTGCCACGAAGCGGCCTCGCCGCCAAGCACGGGATATCCATCGTGAACTCACCAGGAACGGTGGATGCCGGCTACCGGGGCGAGATCAAGGTGAGCCTGATCAACACCGACACCCGACACGCGTACGATGTCGCCGTCGGCGATCGCATCGCCCAACTCATCGTCATGCCGGTGACGCGCGCCGAGTTCATCCGGGTGGACGAGCTGCCCGAGAGCACGCGGGGCGAGGGCGGATTCGGATCCACCGGCTATCAGGCAGGGAAGACCAATGACTGACAACACCTCCAGCACGTCGAAGTCGGCACCGGAGAACCGGGCGACCGACGGTCCGTTCGACGATTCCGAGGCGAACCCGGTTCGCCCGTACATCGACCTCGGCGGCATCAAGATCCTGCCGCGCGAAGGCCTGAACCTGCGACTCGAGGTCGAGGAGCAGTCCAAGCGGATCGTCGCGGTCGGCCTCGACTACGCCGACTCCTCGCTCCAGGTGCAGCCGTTCGCCGCTCCCCGCTCCGGGGGCCTGTGGGACGAGACGCGCGTGCAGCTGCGGGACCAGGTGCGATCCCAGGGCGGTCGCGTCGAAGAGCGCGACGGTCCTCTCGGCAAGGAGCTGCTCGCCGAGGTCCCCGCACCGGCGAACGAGGGCTCAGGCCTTCGACTTGCCCGCTTCATCGGCATCGACGGACCTCGCTGGTTCCTGCGTGGAGTGATCGGCGGCGCTGCTGCCTCCGACCCGGACGCTGCAGAGAAGATCGAAGACCTGTTCCGCTCCATCGTGGTGGTCCGCGGCGGATCTCCCATGCCGCCGCGCGACCTCATCCCGCTGAAGATGCCGGCGACGCCGGGATCCGCGTGAGTGCGCAGGGCCCGGACGCCGAGCGCGACCAGAGCGCATCGGAGATCGTCGGAGCGGCGCTCGGCGGGGCCGCACGGCGGGCCGGTCTCGACCCCGCCGACGAATCTGCCACTCACAAAGTGGTCTGGTCGGCGATGGGCGGATGGCGCGGCATCCTCGAATCCGTGCTCCCGAGCCTGGCGTTCGTCGTTCTGTTCACCGTCAGACCAGACCCTCTCATCCTGGCGCTCGGTGTCTCGGTCGGGCTGGCTGCCGTCTTCACCGTCGTCCGCCTGCTGCAGAAGTCGCCGCCGTCCGCAGCGCTCGGTGGCCTTCTCGCAGCAGCTGCCGCAGCGGGACTCGCGTTGTGGACCGGACGAGGTCAGGACAACTTCATCCCCGGCTTCCTCACGAATGCCCTCTACGGCTCTGCGCTGCTCATCTCCGCACTCATCGGCTGGTCGCTGATCGGCCTCGCGGCAGGGTTCCTCATGGGGGAGGGCACCGGATGGCGCAGCGATCGCCGTAAGCGCCGCGCCTTCTTCTGGCTCGGCATCGCGTGGGCGATGCTGTTCTTCGCACGTCTCGCTGTGCAGCTGCCGTTGTACTTCGCAGAGAACGTCACCGCCCTCGGCACGCTGAAGATCGTGATGGGGTTGCCGCTGTTCGCCCCGATGATCGCCGTCACCTGGCTGGTGGTGCGGGCGCTGTATCCCCGCGAACCGCACGCCGCGAACTCGAACGAGTCGTGATAGATTTATCTTGACGTCAAGATAAATTATCGGCTTCTGCCGAGAGGCCGAAGGGCGCAGACTGGTTAGGTCCGCCTTGCTAGCCGCCGCACCTCCGTGGCGAGCAAGATGGAGTCGCCTGCCGCTCCCATCCGATCAGAAGGAGACGCACTCGTGTCGACGGTGAACAGCTTCGGTGCCAAGAGCACCCTGACGGTCGGCAGCACCGACTACGAGATCTTCCGCATCGACACGGTGCCCGGTTTCGACAAGCTCCCCTTCAGTCTCAAGGTGCTCCTGGAGAACCTGCTTCGCACCGAGGACGGTGCGAACGTCACGAAGGCGCAGATCGAAGCGCTCGG
>NZ_JAPSHY010000022.1 GCF_031179285.1 Microbacterium sp.
AGTACCCGCTGCAGGCGGTCTACCGCGCTGTCGGCTATTACGGCACCCGGGTCGCCGGAGCGCCGTTCGACGAGGCACGCGGGGTCGTCCCCAACGCGGGCGGGCGCGTCGACGGTGAGCCGGGCCTCTACGCGACCGGGTGGATCAAGCGCGGGCCCGTCGGCCTCATCGGCCACACGAAGTCGGATGCGCTGGAGACGATCACGAACCTCGTGGCGGACGCCGAGGCCGGAAGCCTGTCCGCCCCGACCGTCTCGGAGGACGTGCTCGTGCTGCTGGACGAGCGCGAGACCGCGTACACGACCTGGGAGGGCTGGCTCGCCCTCGACGCCCACGAGCGCCGGCTCGGTGAGACCCACCGGCATGCGCGTGAGCGGGTCAAGCTGGTGCCTCGCGAGGAGCAGGTGGCGGTGTCGCGCAGCGGGGCGCTCGTGTCATGACGTATGTGATCGCTCTGCCGTGTGTCGATGTGAAGGATCGTGCCTGCATCGACGAGTGTCCCGTGGACTGCATCTACGAGGGAGAGCGTTCGCTGTACATCCATCCGGATGAGTGCGTGGACTGCGGGGCGTGTGAGCCGGTGTGTCCGGTCGAGGCGATCTACTACGAGGACGACCTTCCCGAGGAGTGGTCGGACTACTACAAGGCGAACGTGGAGTTCTTCGACGAGATCGGCTCTCCCGGCGGCGCCGCCAAGACCGGCGTCCTTCCCTTCGACCACCCCATCATCGCCGCCCTGCCACCCCAGGAGGGGGCGCATGGCTGAGCCGCCGCCGTACGACGTGCTCATCATCGGAGGGGGCCCGGCCGGACTCTCCGCCGCGTTGAACCTCGGGCGCTCGATGGCGCGGGTGCTCGTCGCTGATGCCGACCGGCCGCGCAACGCCGCAACGCTGAACTCGCACGGCTTCCTCACCCGAGACGGCGTGCCCCCGCACGAGCTCCGCCGCCTCGCACGCGAAGAGCTGGCCGCGTATCCGACCGTCGAGGTGCGCTCCCGGTTCCGGGTCTCGTCGCTCACCCGCGCAGAGGCCGGATTCACGGCCGCCATCGGACGCCGCGAGCCGACCGAGGTGGTGTCGGCCAGATCGGTGCTGCTGGCGACCGGACTGCGAGAGACGCTGCCCGACGTGCCGAACCTGCGCGGGTTCTACGGTATGAGCCTGTTCAGCTGCGCGGCCTGCGACGCCTGGGAACTGCGCGGTCGCCGGCTCGCCCTCATCGGCGAGTCAGCGGACCTCGCCGATCGTGCCCGCCTCATCGCCCGCTGGACCGAGAGCCTCACCGTGTTCACGAACGGGGCGGATGCCGTGACCACCGCCGAGGAGGCGGAACTCACCGCTGTCGGAGTCGCCGTCGAGCGGCATCCGATCACCGAACTGATCGGCGACCGGGGCAGGCTCGAAGCCGTGCGCCTCGGCGAGGACCGGACCATCGCCCTCGACGGCGGGTTCGTGCGACCGGAGTGGGAGGCAGACCTGTCGTTCCTCCACGGCTTCTCGCCCGATGTCGACGGCGCCGGCCACCTGCTCACCGATCGCTCCGGGCGCACTGCAGTGCCCGGACTCTACGCCGCCGGTGACGTCGCCGCTCCCGGCCCGCAGCAGCTCATCGTCGCGGCCGGCGCCGGGGCCCGGGTGGCCGCGGTGATCGTGCACGACACCATCGGCGTCGCGACCGCCCACTGAGTACCGGAGTGCCGGCGACGATTCGAGGCGACGACGACGATTCGAGGTGGGTATCCGTGCGATCTCACTGCGGATCGTCCTGCGTACTGCGAATCGTCGGGCGATCGATGCCCGGGCGGAGGCTCGATTCACTTGCCGCCGGGCGGGCCGATCAGCAGCAGGATGACGTAGAGCACCACGATCCCGACGACGAGCAGCACGGCGAGCACCCACGGCCGGCGCAGGAACCATCGCATCAACCGGTCGTACCAGCGGCGGTCCCGCGGGTCGTCGGTCTCGTCCAGACGCCAGACACCCGTCAGCCTGCCTGACCGGTGCAACCAGATCTCGGTCGGAACCGTCGCGTACGGCACGACAGCGCTCACGACGGCGAGGGCCCCGACACCCAGCCGCCAGCGCTGGTTGAGTGCGACGAGGACGGCGGTAGCGGCGTAGGCGAGGAAGACGAAACCGTGGATGCCGCCACCGACGGTCACCACCACTCCCGGAGCGCCGACCGCCCTGGCGATGATCGCGGAGATCAGGATCGTCCAGGTGATCGCCTCCGCGATCGCGAGGACACGGAACAGGCGGTCGGGCGTACGGAACACGGCACTCCTCGGGGTGGTCTGAGACCAGCGTAGGAGGGCGACTTATGCGCCAGCCTGATCCCCGCGGCGCTCAGGCCCGGCCGTGACGGCTACACCCAGGACGCGAACCAGAAGCAGAGCGCAGCGGCGACGAGCATGACGACCCACGACAGGTGCCGCCCTCTGGTGAACCACAGCGGCAATCCTGCGCTCGCGACGAGCGTGCATCCGATGGCGAGGACGACGGCGGAGCGCGGCGCCTCCACCGCCACGACGACGAGCACAGCGGCCAGACCGAAGCAGAGAACGGTCGTGAGATGCCAGGCGAAGCGAATGGTGCCCCCGGCGAATCGTCTGTCGTTCGCCAGTAATGGGAGATCTCGGCGCAGCAGCCAGCGGATGATGTACTTCTCGCCCAGGATCGAGTGCGCGAGGCCCAGCGCGACGATGAGAGCGGCGCATGCGACGAGCGCGATCGTTGCCATGCTGCCGAGTGTATTGGTGTCACCAGCGCGCCTGCGGCCACCGCCCGCGGAATACTCGATGCGACGCCGGTGTTGTCACCGGTCATGGTGACTGTCGATCCGGATGCCCTCTCTCAGGTGCTCGCGTCCGTCGACCTCCGCGTCGGCGTCGCCAGGCGGACGAGCCTCGCCGCCGGCGAGCTGCTGCCTCTTGCGCCCGGCGCCGTCACCCTCATATACGTCGCCGAGGGCAGCGTGCACGGCCGCCCGCCGCTGAACGCCGGCTGCCTGCTCAACGTCGACCGGGCCTCGCATGGCCTCGACGTCGACCTGCGCGGCGGCCGCGAGCACCTCGTCGAAGGAGACGCGTTCCTCACGCTCGGTTCACGAGGTTTCGCCCTGCAGGCGGATGTCGCCGCGAGCCTGACGGTCGTCGATCTCGAGCTCTCAGACACGACCGCCCAGCTGAGCGCCCTACTGCCGGAGCACATCACCGTCACCGGCTTCGACGCCCTCGAGCCCGCGGCCGCCACCCTCGCCGAGAACCTCGGCAACTCCCGCACCGAGGTGTGCCCGGTGCGCCAGGGCGATCCGGTCATCTGCCGGATGATGGCAACGACCGTGCTGCTGTCCGTCATCCGCGCGTGGGCCGAGAACGGCTGCGCGCCCGAGGGCTGGCCGTCGCTGTCGAACGATCCGTTCCTCGACAAAGTCGTCGAGGCGATCCACGACGAGCCGGGCCGAGACTGGACCGTCGAGCGTCTCGCGAGCGTCGGCGCCATGTCGCGCTCGGTCTTCGCCGAGCGGTTCCGCGCGGCACTCGGCCGCTCCCCCGCCGACTATGTCACCGAGGTGCGGATCGATGCGGCGAAGCGGATGCTGGAGGCCGGCCAGCCGGTCTCGACGGTGTCGCGCGAACTCGGCTACGCCTCTGACGAGGGTTTCAGTCGCGCCTTCCGCCGTCGGACCGGCATGACGCCGTCGGCCTGGCGCATGGCGAACCGCACCGCCGTTCCCGCGTAATAGAACGATCGATTCCGGACGGCGCTTCCGCGACCGTCCGGGATCTTCGTGTTTCGCTCTGTGGCTCAGGCCTTGGCGCGGTTCGAGATGCCGAACAGCACGGCGCCGATCAGCAGAGCCGCGGCTCCGACGGCGTAGACGAGTTCGATGCCCAGCGAGTCGACGAGCAGCCCGCCCACACCTGCGGCGATGACGATCGCGCCCTGGAACCCGACGACGACGAGACTGCCGCCGGCCTCGAGACGATCCGGCATCCGGTGCCCCACCCACGTGTTCACCACGATGAGCCACGAGGCGAACAGGAAGCCCCAGACCACGACTGCGACGCCCACGCCGATCACCGAGCCGGACAGCAGGATCATCGCGGCGACCGCCCCGGCGATGACCACCGGCACCGCGATGGCGAAGAAGGCGAATGAGCGGTCGATGATGAAGCCAAGCACGATGTTGCCCACGAGTCCGCCGGCCCCGAAGAGGGCGAGCAGCATCACGATCGTCCCGGCGTCGACCTCGGGGATGCGCTCGAGAGCGAGACGTACGTAGGAGTACGCGATGAAGTGCCCGAGAACGACGAGGACGTGCCCGATGAGGCCGAGGCCGACGCCGGGGCGGCGCACGGTGTCGACGAGCAGGCGGATGCTGGCCGCGGGCGCTGCGGGAACCGACGGCAGCAGCGCGCGCAGGCCGATGGCGAGGAGACCGGTGAGGACGCCGGCGACCGCGAAGACCGTGCGCCAGTCGGCGACCTCACTCAGCATGACGCCGAGCGGCACGCCCGCGACGGTCGCGAGCGATGCGCCAGCGGCCGTGAACATGACCGCCCTACCGAGTCGGTCGGGTCCGGCGATCCGCGATGCGACGGTGATCGACATCGACCAGAACGCGCTGATGGCGGCTCCGAGCAGGAACCTCGAGACCAGCACGAGGATGAGGTTCGGCGAGATCGCGACGACGAGGTTCGAGGCGGCGGCGGCGAGCGCCATCCACACCAGCAGCGAGCGGCGGTCCAGTCGGGGGAAGATGAGCCCGACCGTCGGTGCGACGAGCAGACCGACCAGTGCGGTGACGGTGACGGTCTGACCGGCCTGCCCGGGTGTCACGTCGAGGGCAGCCGCCATCTCGGTGAGCATGCCGCTGGGGAGGAACTCCGCCGTCACGAGCAGGAAGCTCATCAGCATGAGAACGATGAGCCCGCCGTAGCGCATTCTCTCCGCGCCGGTGGGAGATGCTGTCGGAACAGGTGAGGTGATCGTCATGGGTCCACATTCGCAGTGATCGGATGCCGCCGCCCGACCGGTCGTCCACCGCACCCGACCATTCGTCCGGTGTGAGACCGCAATCGAGCAGCGAGCCTTCAGCGTGTTCTCATCGTGCGCGCCCAGAGTGTCAGCATGCGGGATGACCGGGTGAGGCGGCGGATGGCGAAATTGCTGCCGCTCGGCGCGGCGGTGCTTCTGCTGGCGGGCTGCGCGCCGCAGGTCGCCGCGGAGGATTGGAAGCTGGAGCCCATCGCTTTCGAGACGAGGCTGCACGAGCACCCGGGTGTGCCGCTGCAGCCGGGCTCCGGAATCGGAGAACGGGTCGACCACGCCTTCGGCATGTCGCGGGTGATCGCCGATGGTGCGGGCGGATTCTGGGCCTTCTCATCCGGGTCATGGCTCCACGTCGGTGCGGGCGGCGAAACCCTGGCGCGTTTCAACGTCGACCACGACGACCCGCTCGCAGACGTGGCTCCGATGACTGCTCTCTCTGGCACCGAGTTCATCGCCGTGCGCGGTGACGACTCTCCGCTGTTGACGATGCTCGACACGGCGACGATGACCACGCGGGACGTTCCGGTCGCCGAATCGATCGGCGGAGATGATCCGGATGGCATCGACTTCGGCGATTTCGCTTTCGCCGATGTCGCGGCTCACGAGGGTGCAGCGCTCGTGGTGCGCTACCAGCCGCGGCCGCCAGAGTACCTCGACTGGGAGGTGATCCGGATCGACCTCGCAGACGGGGAGCGGAGTACGCTGTACAGCCGTTCCCTGACGGTGAGCGATGCGGAGGCGGCGTCGCCCGGGCTGCCTCCGATCGACATAGACGTCGACGAAGCAGGCCTCATCTATCTCGCAACCCCGTCCGCGCGGATCGTCCTGAATCCGGACGGCTCGGAGCGGAGCGTCGACCCTCAGACAGCGGATTTCCCTCGAGTGGCTGTCCGTCCTGACGGGGTCGCGCTGTGGTGGGGTGGCGAATCCGAGCCCGGAAGCGTTCACGGCGTCGTCGTCGGCGGCTCTGCTGAGGCTCGCGCGGCGATCGAGCGCCGGGAGGCCTGCGACGACCCCTACCTCCTTCGCAGCCGAGAAGGCCTGCGGATGACCGCCGGCGATACCGGGCATCCGCTTCCCTTCCTGTGCGGCGCCAACTCGGCGGTCTGGACCGGGTCGTCGTGGGTCGTCGCCACCGGTGGCGAGGGTGACGGCGTGCTGGTGCGCCTGACCCCTCCTGCGGACCTCGACAACTGATCGGGTCTGGACACGCGGGCTTGGCGGGCTTTATTGTCGACGGAGCACCGGGAACGACCCGGGAAGCCGAATGAGAGGAGCGAACGATGATCGACGTCTTCGTCGCGCCCCTCGCCGACACCCTTCCCTTCGAGGCCACCCGCTCCTGAACCGCGTGTGGCCCACTCCTGGAGCCACACCGTGAACCCTCTGTTCGATTCCTCAGCAGCATCCTCTTTCGACCCTTCTCCGTTCGACTCCTCGCCGTTCGACGTCGAACTCGCCTTCGCCGACGTCGAACCCGGCGACGGCCAGCGCTGGTCGACCTGGCCGGCGACCACCCCGTCCCAGCGCGGACCGGAGCCGCGGCCCGCGTGGGTCGTCACGTCGGCCGGAGCGCTCGACACCGAACGCGGCGTCCTCAAGACCGGCAAGGAGGCCGACGTGTTCCTGCTCGAGCGCGCCGTGCCCGACGACGCAGCCCAGCGCACGCTGCTCGCGGCGAAACGCTTTCGCAGCACCGAGCACCGCACCTTCCATCGATCCTCGGTATACACCGAGGGGCGCGGCGTACAGAACACCCGCGATGCGAGGGCGCTGGCGAAGAAGTCGGGGTTCGGGCGCGACATCGCAGCCGGCGCGTGGGCGTTCGCCGAGTTCCAGGCGCTGAGCCGCATGTGGCAGCTCGACGCTCCCGTGCCGTACCCGGTGCAGGTCAGCGGCACCGAGGTGCTGATGGAGTTCATCGGCGACCCGGACGGCACGGCCGCACCCCGGCTCGCCCAGATCCGGAGCGACCGTGCCGAACTCACCGAGTTCTACGCTCAGGTCGTCGAGATCATGCGCGTGTTCGCGGCCGCAGGGTTCACACACGGCGACCTGTCGCCCTACAACCTTCTCGTGCACGACGGCCGGGTGCGGGTCATCGACCTGCCCCAGATCGTCGACATCATCTCAAACCCGCAGGGGCTCGACCTGCTGCACCGCGATTGCGTCAACGTCTGCGACTGGTTCACTCGTCGACGGGTGGAGTGCGATGCCGAGGCGCTGTTCGCCGAGTTGCTCGCGGCCTCGTACACCTGATGCGGCCGCGAGAACGCACGAACCGCCCTTCCGCAGGGTCGGGAAGGGCGGTTTGCGTGTTCTCGGCTCGGCAGCCGCTCGCGGCACGGTTGCGACGCCGCAACCGCGCGCGGCGCGCCGTCACCCGGTGTTCACCGGGCCCGGCCAGACTGCGAGCATGAGCGACGACGCGACCACACCGAAGCCTCAGGCGCCGGCACGCCCCGGCACCATCGCCGTGATCGGCCTCGAACTGCGCGGCGAGACGCCGGCGCCGAAGAAGCAGGTGTACTCCTGGGCGCTGTGGGACTGGGCGACGCAGCCCTTCAACACGGTCATCCTCACCTTCATCTTCACCGCGCTCTACCTGACGACCGACGTGTTCCTTCCGCCGGAGCTCGCCTCCCTCGACCCCGACAGCGCAGCCCACGAGGCTGCGATCTCGGATCTCACCTCTGGTCTCGGGCTCGGATCCACCATCGCCGCCTTCGCCATCCTGCTCGTCGCGCCCGTGCTCGGACAGCGGGCGGATGCCGCAGGACGGCAGAAGCTGTGGCTCGGCATCGGCACCGGCGCCCTCATCCTCTGCATGCTCGGGCTGTGGTTCGTGGAGCCCTTGCCCAGCCTGTTCTGGCTCGGCGTCGCCCTCATCTCGGCGGGATCCGTGTTCGGTGAGATCGCCGCGGTGAACTCGAACGCGATGCTCATCGGCATCGCGAACCCGAAGACGGTCGGTCGCATTTCGGGCCTCGGCTGGGGATTCGGCTACCTCGGCGGCATCGTCGCCCTCGTGATCGTCGTCGTGTTCTACGCTATGAAATGGTTCGGACTCTCGGCCGACGACGGCCTGCCGTTCCGGCTCATTGCGGTCGGCTGCGCGCTCTGGGCGATCGTGTTCTCCATCCCGATCTTCCTCAACGTTCCGGAGCCCTCGCTCGGCCGCCCGGAGCGGCAAGTCGGGTTCTTCGCCTCGTACCGCCTGCTCGTGAAGGACGTCATCGGGCTCTACCGCAACACCGAGACCCGGCCGACGTTCTGGTTCCTGCTGGCGAGCGCTGTCTTCCGCGACGGCCTCGGCGGCGTCTTCGCATTCGGCGCCGTGATCGCCTCGACCGTGTTCCGCTTCGAGTTCCTCGAGATCGTGATCTTCGGAATCGCCGCAAATCTCATCGCCGGCGTCTCGACGATCATCGCCGGACGCTTCGACGACCGGTTCGGCCCGAAGCGCGTCATCCTGCTCTCTCTCGGGTCGATGGTCGTCGCCGGACTCGCGGTGTTCCTGCTGGTGGATGCCGGGACCGTGGTGTTCTGGATCGGCGGACTCATCCTCTGCGCATTCGTCGGGCCTGCGCAGGCGGCATCCCGCTCGTTCCTGGCGAGGATCACCCCCGCCGGGCGCGAGGGCGAGATCTTCGGCCTCTACGCGACGACCGGCCGGGCGGCGAGCTGGATGGCGTCAGGGGCGTGGACCATCCTCATCGTGCTCACGAGCCAGACGAAGTTCGGCATCCTCGGCATCGTGCTCGTGCTGCTCGCGGGCTTCCTGCTGCTGTTGCCGGTCAAGGCGCAGCAGGTGCGCTGAGTCCGGAGCTCGGGTCGGTCAGGGCGAGAACGAGGCCATCACGGTCGCTCCCGCGGCCACGCTCGCAAAGTCGAGAGTGGTGTTGTTCACCAGGTAGAAGACGAACACGATCGCCGCGACGAGGAGAGCCACGAGGAAGACGAAGATGGCCACGGTGAGTCCGCGGTAGCCACCCGAGGTCGGCACCTGCGGAGCGACCGACGGCTGGGCCCAGTCATCGGCTGCCGCCGCAGGCTGGTCTCCTTCGAGGATCGCCGGCGTGCGCCGCGAGCTGCGGGTCTGCGGCAGCATCGCCTCGGGCGGGGGCGGCGGGATGACGGCATCCGCGATCGGGATGTCCGCCGGAGGCGGGATCTCGGGAGTCGTCTCGGCGATCGAGGGCTCGGGCGGGATCAGGTCGTCCGGGATCGGCGTCTCGGGCGCGGGCGGAGGAGCAACAGCATCCTCCTGGTGGTTCTCCGGGATCGCGCTGTTGTCGCTCATGTCAGCCTCCGACTGCTCCGATGTCGGTGACGCCGACATCCGTTCGATGGAAGTTCTGGAAGGACCGGGATGCCGTCGGCCCCCGCTGCCCCTGGTACCGGTTGCCGTAAGGGCCGGAGCCGTATGGGTTCTCGGCGGGCGAGGTGAGACGGAAGAAGCAGAGCTGCCCGATCTTCATGCCCGGCCACAGCTTGATCGGCAGCGTCGCGACGTTCGCCAGTTCCAGCGTCACGTGCCCTGTGAAGCCCGGGTCGATGAACCCGGCGGTGGAGTGCGTGATGAGCCCAAGCCGACCGAGCGAGGACTTGCCCTCGAGGCGAGCCGCAACGTCATCCGGCAGGCTGACCTGCTCGAATGTGGCGCCGAGCGCGAATTCGCCGGGGTGCAGGATGAAGGGCTCGTCGGGATCGACCTCGATGAGCCGGGTGAGTTCGGGCTGATCCTCGGAGGGATCGATGAACGGGTACTTGTGGTTGTCGAACAGGCGGAAGTAGCGGTCCAGACGCACGTCGATGCTCGACGGCTGGATCATCTCCGGCTCGTGCGGATCGAGGCCGACGCGGCCCGACGCGAGTTCTGCCCTGATGTCGCGATCACTGAGAAGCACGGCACCAGCCTAGGGCCAGATGGCGCCGAGCCCCTTGCCGATCGAGTTCGCCCCGAGCACGATGAACATCACCGCCATGATGACGTGATTCTCGCGGGTGAGCCAGGTGTGCAGCGCGTTCAGCCCGGGGCGGAGGCGATCGGCCGCCACGAGGAACGCGACGACCGGCACGATCACGGCGGACGCGGCGACGAGGGTGAACACGGCGACCGCGACCACCACGGCCTCGATGCTCAGGTCCGACGCACCCACGTCGACGCTCGCGCCGGCGGTGAGGATGAGGTTCTTCGGGTTCGCGATCGAGAGCACGAGGCCGAGGCCGAGCGCGTTCATGAACCCGAACGAGTCGATCTTCTGCATCCAGCTCGGCATCTCGGGCTTCTCGTCACCCTGCGGGCGCTTGCGCCACTGCCTCACCGCCAGCAGCACGAGAAGGGCACCCAGCGCGAGTTTGATCACGCCTTCCCACGGGTTGGCCCCGTGCTGGTGGTGCGAGGGGAGCAGGCTCGACACCAGCGTGAGAGCGACGAAGCCGCCCAGGATTCCGACGAGGAAGCCGACGAGGAAGCCCAGGCTGCTCGACCGCGCACGCGGACTGAGCAGGGTCAGGATCACCACGATGATCGGTACGGGGCTTATCGCGATCCCGACGGCGAATGGAAGGATGCTGCCGATCACGGTGCCCACTACGCCCTCGTTCCTTCCCGCTGGCGCGGGCCGTCTCCAGCATGGCGTGCGCCCGCGCGATCGACGGCCATCGCCGCGCCGGACGCTTTGGTCACCGGCCGTCGGCCCGGTAGGCTTGCCCTCACCCGCACTCCTCGGATGCGGGTACGGGGCTGTAGTTCAATGGCAGAACTTCTGCTTCCCAAGCAGACAGCGCGGGTTCGATTCCCGTCAGCCCCTCCATCTGTCGGTTCGGTGCGGTTTGGTTCCGCAGGCGGTTTCTGCGCTTCATCGAGCGGTGCGTAGTACACCTTGGCGTCGACGTTGACGCGGTTGCCGAGAACGACGTATTCGGCGGAATCTCAGCCCGGCCAGCGGGGGGTTGGTCTCAAACCACGCCGGAACCTGGTACCGCCGGCCATTCGGCTCGGTAGCGTGCGCGATAGCCAAGCTTGGCAGCTGTCACATCGACGAACCGTTCGAAGTCCTTGTTGGTGACGGCCGTGGCATCAATCGAGAACGACGGCAACGACACCGCGTGCTGCGGCCGCTCCCCGTCGCCTGCGTTACGGTCGCCCGTAGAGGCGCCCATTATGAAAGTGCCGGCTGGGACTATCGCCTGCTCAACCTCATGATCGGAACGAGTCGGCTGTAGCAGGAGGTTTCGGGAGGAAGGCGCAGAAACCACTGCGGGAGAGGCCTCGGCCTTGGGACGCATCCGTGAGGGTGCCATCCGCGCCGCCGTCGTCGTCCAAGGTTGTGCAGAACTGCCGCTACCGCTGACCACTGCGGGGCGCCGTGGTCGGCTCCGGCTCATCGGTCGGAGCCGGACACATCACAGGTCTTCACGAATCCATCTTCCGAGCCACTCGCGCCTCGTCTTGTGAGACTCTACGGACGCAGCCGCTTGCTCGGCGACGCCGTCTGAACCATGGAAGGTGCCCGACCACACGTGCAGCTCCGCAGAGATGCCGTGAACCCAAAGGCGAGTGGCGAAGTCCACTACGTCATCGCGAAAGAGCTCCGCGGATCCGCAGTCGAGGTATGTCGGAGGCAGTCCACCGAGGTTCACCCGCTCCCCCGGCGGGGTCGCGTCGGAGCTCTCCAACGCGGCGCTCCACGCGGTGTCGTTACTGCGCGCGCTCCATGACGGGTCGTCGACGAACTGACGCTTGGCGGCATTCGGTCGTCGGGACAGCATCGGACAGATGAGCATCAGACCGTGAAACGCCAGACCTCTGTCTCGGCACGCGAGGCTGGCTGCTGCGGCGACCGCGCCTCCGGCGCTTTGACCCGCGAGCAGGACCGGCGTGCCATCCGCCGTCGCGGCTTCGACCGAGGCGACCGCGATCGCGATCATCCTGTCGAAACTCGCCTCGGGAGCGAGCGGGTACTCGACCGTCCAGACCTCGAGGCCCAGCTCGGCCGCGTGACGAACCACGACGTCGACCCCGTCGAAACGGCTGCCCGCGATGAGTCCGCCGCCGTGGAGGAAGACGACCCGCGCCCGCGCGAAGCGTGCGTTCGCGCCGACGAACGAGGTGACCCTCGTGCCGTCCACGGCGAACTCGCGCTGAGCGACTCCCCAGCGATGGCAGACCTCCTGCACGTCCGTCGCGCGAGCGGCTCCAACGCGCCGGTACTCTCGGATGTCATCGACGGAGGTCAGATCGGTGGGGAGCTCCCTGGAGAGCACCCGAAGAGCATCTCGCAGGCTCTGTGCCACACGTACGGTCGGTTCGGTCATACGATTCAGAACCCGTCTCGCCACACCGCTCGCGTGTCGAACTCGTCGGTCCACACCACCAGATCGAGGTCCTGGAGGCTCATCATGCGACCTCAGCGGCGATCGTGCGGAGCACGGTCAGGTTGTCCCCGACGGTGCGAATGACGTCCTGCGCGCTTCGATCCTGCGGTCGTCGGCTGACCTTCAAGCCGAGCGCTCTGACGTTCCCGGCTGCACGGAGCGCATCGCTGAGATGTGCGTCATCGAGAAGAGATCCGGCCGTGGGGTCAGCCGAGGCGAGCGGCAGGTGACGATCCTCCCATGCGTCTCCGTACGGGCCATCCGCCGCCGCAGTGCCCGAGAATGCCAGCCCATGCAGAAGACCCGAGTCGTGCGCCGCTTGGATCTGGCGCGTCACCCCATCCGGATCTCGAGTCTCGATGACCGACCGACCCCAGTTCAGCCACAGGCGCACGGCGCTGTGACTCGACTGGATCGCGGCGATCTCGCTGTCCAGAGACAGGAAGCCCTTCTCGAACGGACGCCCGGACACGGGAGCGTCGCAGTGCTCGAGGAGAAGCTGCGCTCCCGCCCAGTCCCACGACGCGATCTCCTCGAGCGACGCTGCCAGGGCCTTCGAATCTCCCGTTCCGCGCGGTGCGGAGTGGAGCATGACCGAGGCGATCGGGGCTGTGCTTTCTGCACAGAACTCTCTGGTCGCCTCGGCAACCGCCATGACGTCGTTGAGGGCGATCCGTCGCCCATCACGGTCGAGCGACGCAATCCCGTACCCGTCGACCTCTGCGCACCGACGCATCACCCATGGCAGGGGGGTGAGGGTGAGCAGTGCGCCGGCTGGAACATGCGCATGGAACCACTCAGGGTCATGCGGATGGATGTCGCCTACCCACGGCACTTCCAGCCCGACGACGTCGGGAAGCGCGCACAGGCCCTGCAGCAATTCCGCCTCCAGCCCGGGGTCCCATTCCGAGTGCGCGGGCGACGCTGCGTATGAGCTGATGACGATCGGGGTCCGATGCTCGCTCATCCGACCAGACGCCTGTGTGCGTGCGTGTATCGGTAGTAATCGGCGAGTATCAACCGGGATGCGGCCGCCTCGTCGACGTACACGGTGACCCGCGGGTGGTGCTGGAGCACAGTCGCCGGCCATCGCGCGCTGACCGCGCCTTCGACCAGTTGCGCCACAGCTTCCGACTTCTCGTGTCCGGTGGCCACCAGCACGATGTGGCGAGCCTCGCTGATCGTGCCCAGTCCTTGCGTGAGGCAATGCCTTGGAACGGCATCGATGTCGCCGCCGAAAAATCGCGCATTGTCTCGCCGGGTCTGCTCGGTCAGCGTCTTCACTCGGGTTCGGGAAGCGAGTGACGATCCGGGCTCGTTGAACGCGATGTGTCCATCAGATCCGATACCCAGGATCTGGAGATCGACGCCTCCGGCATCCGCGATCGCGTTCTCGAAGTTACGGCATTCATCGTGGAGGTTCGACGCCCCTCCGTCCGGTCCGCGCACCGAGTGGGAAGGCATGTCGACTCGCCGGACCAGCTCGCTCTGTATCACGGTGCTGTAGCGGCACGGATGGCCCTCGGCGAGGCCGACGTACTCGTCGAGCGTGAACCCTTTGGTCTGTTGTAGTGACAAGACGCCTTCGGACACTCGGCGAGCAAGCGCGTCGTAGATGCGCAGCGGGCTGGATCCGGTGGCAAGACCGAGTACGGCGTCAGGGCGTTCGGCGATCAGCCCCGATACGTCATCGGCGACGAGTTCGCCGATCTTGTGCTCGGGAACGATGAGGACTTCCATCAGGACTCCTCGGGGTCGGGTGCGTGGCGGGCCGGAGGCAAGGCTGCGGCTCTGATGGGACGGATGCTGATCATCGGAGCCGCTCGCCTCGCTCGCCCTCCACCGCTGCTGCGAACCACGAGGTGATGGTCGCCGGGTGAGTGATGGCGGTGCCGACGCAGACCGAGAACGCCCCGGCCGCAATGGCTGCCGCGGAATCCGCCGGTGTGTGGATGCGACCCTCGGCCACGATCGGGAGATTACAGCGCGCGGCGATGAGGCCGATCAGCTCGAGATCGGGGCCGAGAGTCTTCGGTCGCTCCCCGGTGTACCCCGACAGTGTCGTACCGAGAATGTCGACGCCCGCAGCTTCGGCGGAGATCGCATCGTCGAGCGAGCCGCAGTCGGCCATGATGAGCACGTCGGAGTAGGCGCGGATACCGGTCACGGTCTCTGCGAGTGTGCGCCCGTCCGGGCGGGGACGGCGCGTGCCGTCAATGGCGACGACGTCGGCTCCGGCATTGATCACGGCTTTGGCGTGTTCGAGCGTGGGGGTGATGAAAACCTCGTCGCTCCCGTCTTTCCACAGTCCCACTATCGGTACGGGAAGCTCGGCCACGCCTCGGATGTCGGCAAGGCCCTGCACGCGGATCGCGGCGGCACCGCCCGCGAGCGCTGCCTGCGCGACCTGCGCCATCGTCCGGGAATCCCGCATGGCTTCGCCGGGGTAGGCCTGGCACGAGACGATCAGGCCGTTCCGCAGCAGCTCGAGGGTGTTATCGAATCTCATGGGTTCCTCCAGGCGGATGCCGCGGCTCCTCGCAGCGGCGCATCGTCGCCGAGGACTCCCGGCAGGATCGGGGTGTTCTGCAGCGCGTCGATCGCCTCGGCGTGGAAGGCGTCGAGCATCGGACGCCACCAGGCGTCTCCGATGTTCGGCACCCCGCCGGTGATGACGATGCGTTCGGGGTCGACGAGTGTCGCGGCCGCTGCGAGCGCGCGGCCGACGGCCGCGGCTGACTCCTCGAGCGCGCGGCGTGCGGTCCTGTCGCCCGCGCTCGCGGCGGCGGCGATGCCGCGCGCGTCCGCGATCGCGGGATCGCCGCCGAGCACGATGAAATGCCGGTGCATCCCGATGCCGGAGCCGATGGCTTCGAGGTGACCGACACGACCGCACGGGCAACGCAGATGGTCGGCCCCCGGGGTCGGTATGTGCGCGATCTCGCCGGCGACGTGATGCGCGCCGCGCACCGCGCGCCCGTCGAGGATGAGCCCGCCGCCGACCCCGGTGCCGACCGCGACGACGAGCGCGCTCGCAGCACCGGCGGCGGCTCCGTGCCGGTACTCCCCCGCGGCATGCGCATCGACGTCGTTCTGGACGACGATGAGCGCTCCTGGCCGCAGCAGATCGCCGAGACCGGCACGGATCAGCCCGGCCACATCCGTGCCCGGCCAGTCCGCGAAGGTGTCGGTGGCCGACACGATGGTGCCGGCGCCGGAATCGACGACCCCCGCTGTACCGATCCCGACACCGGCGAGGCGCTGACCGGTGTCGGCCAGCAGACGAACGGCCAGTGCGACCACGGTCGCCACCACGGCCGCGCGCCCCTCAGCTGCCGGCGTCGCCGCCACCTCGACGCGCAGCAGCGCGCCGGTGCGGTCGGCGAGCGCCGCGGCCGTCTTCGTGCCGCCGATGTCGACGGCGAGGACAACCTCGCCCATCAGCCGACGGCGACGGAGAGCAGGTCCAGGTCGGCGAGGATGCCATGGATCCGGCCGACGGCGTCGGGGTCGAGCGTCTGCACCGTGCGGGCCATTGTCGCGTGATCGATGATCCCCCTGGCCTGCATCGCGGCCTTGAACGCTCCGACGCCGGTCGCGTCGCCGGAGAGCCCCTTCGGCTGGAACACGATGTCGAACAGACGGTTGATGCGCTCCTGCTCGGTGCGTGCGGTCTCCCAGTCGCCCTTCTGTGCGGCATCCCACAGTCGCACGTACCCGGCGGCCTCGACGTTCGCCAGGCCCGGTACGACGCCGTCCGCACCGGCGAGCGCCATCGCGTCGACGACCACCTCGTGGCCGGTGAGCAGCTGCAGCGGGTGGCCGGCCGCGGCATTGGCGGCGATCAGCCGACGGAACGAGACGTCGTCGCCCGAGGAGTCCTTGACCCCGTGGATCACGCCCTCCGTGCCGAGCTGGACGAGCATCTCGATGCCGAGCTTGGAGTGCACGCGCACCGGGACGTCGTATGCCCACAGCGGTGCGCCGATCGCCGCGGCGATGGTGCGGAAGTGGTCGGCCACCTCGACGGCGGAATTCAGCGTGTACAGCGGTGCCGTGGTGACGATCGCCTGCGCGCCAACGTCGATGAGGCGGCGCGCGGTCGCGACGATGCGCGGTGCGGTGAGCTCGATCGCGCCGGCGATGATCGGCACGCGTCCGGCGTTCGCCGAGACGATGGTGCGCAGCAGCTCGACGCGCTGATCGTCGGTGAAGTACGCCGTCTCTCCAGAGGAGCCGAGGGCGAAGAGCCCGGACACGCCCTCGGAGAGCAGGCGCTCGACGAGACGCTCGAGCGAGGCGTGGTCGATCGAGCCGTCCGCGAGCAACGGAGTGACGACGGGCGGGATGACGCCCGAGAAGGTGGGGACGGAGGAGGCAGCAGACATGTGTGTTCCGGTCGTTTCAGTGGGTCGGTTCGAGGAGGGAGGGGGCGGCGCCGAGCAGGGTTCTGGTGTGGTCGTCGGAGGGCGCCTCGAAGACGCGGGCGGCATCGCCGAACTCGACGACCTTGCCCTTGTTCATCACGGCGATCTCGTCGGAGAGGTAGCGGACGGTCTGAATGTCGTGCGAGATGAAGACCATGCCGAGGCCGAGCTGTTCCTTCAGATCCGTCAGCAGGTTGAGGATCTGCGCGCGGACCGAGACGTCGAGCGCCGAGGTGGGCTCGTCGGCGACGATGACCTGGGGATCGAGCACGAGAGCCCTGGCGATCGCGACACGCTGCCGCTGACCGCCGGAGAGCTGGCTGGGCAGGGCTTCGAGAGCGGATGCCGGCAGCCCGACGAGTCCGACCAGATCGCGCACCTTGCGATCGCGCGACGCTGCACTGCCCATGCGGTGCACCTGCAGCGGGTCGAGAAGCGCATCGCGCACCGTCATCCTGGCGTTCAGCGCGGTCGCGGGGTCCTGGAAGACGACCGAGAGGATGCGTCCGAGGCGTTTGCGCACCGCCGGCGTGAACGAGCGCACCGGCTCGCCGCCGAAGATCACCTGTCCGCTCGTCGGCTTCTCCAGGCCGATCAGCACCTTGGCCGATGTCGACTTGCCCGAGCCCGACTCACCGACGATGCCGAGCGTCTGGCCGCGCCGCACGGTGAGCGACACGCCGGCGAGCGCGTCGACGTGCTGCGGCCGGAAGAGCGCTGCGCCGCGCGTCTTGTAGCGGACGTGCACATCCTTCAGCTCGATGACGGGTTCGCTCATCGCCCTGCTCCGATCGCCTGGACGGGCGCATCATCCGGATGCGCGGAGTAGTAGTGCTCGGTGCCCTCGATGTGACGGCGCACCGGGGTGGCCCCTGCGAAGCGAGCGGGATCGGACGAGCGCGGGGCGAATCTGTCACCGGGCGCGAAGTCGCGCGGCGACGGGACGACGCCCGACACCTGGTGCAGCCGGTCGGAGCCGGCTTCGATCGACAGCACGGCCCCGAGGAGTCCCTGCGTGTACTCGTGCATCGGCTGGGTGAGCACCTCGCGGGTCGTTCCCTGCTCCACGACCTGACCGGCGTACATGACCGTGATCCGATGCGTGAGCTCGGCGACCAGAGCGAGGTCGTGCGACACGAACACGAGCGCGAACCCGAGTTCCTTCTGCAGTCGCATGAGCAGCTCGACGACCTGGGCCTGCACCGTCACATCCAGAGCCGTCGTCGGCTCGTCGGCGATGACCAGGCGCGGATCCCGCGTCAGTGCCATCGCGATGAGGACGCGCTGCCGCTGTCCGCCCGAGAGTTCGTGCGGGTACGACGACAGCGTGCGCTTCGGATCGAGCCCCACCAGTTCCAGCAGGTCCTCGGCGGTGCGGGTGCCGCCGCGCGAGGTGAGCTGCTTCATCTGCGAGCGGATGAGCATCGCCGGGTTCAGCGAGCTCAGCGCGTCCTGGTAGATCATCGCGATGTCGTGCCCGCGCAGCGCATTGCGCTCCGTCGCCGACATCTGCAGGAGGTCCTTGCCGTCGAAGAGGATCCTGCCGCGGATGTTCGCCTTCGGGTCGAGCAGACCCATGATCGCGAGCGAGGTGATCGACTTGCCGCAGCCGGATTCGCCGACCAGGGCCATGGTCTCGCCCGGGCGCGCCGTGAAGTTGACGTGATCGACCACGTCGACGTCGCCGTGACGCGGGAACGAGATGCACAGATCCTGCACCTCGAGCAGCGGTGCATCGCCGCCCGTGTAGACCAGCCGATCGGTGCGGGCGAGTTCCCGCTTGCGCAGCTGCGCCAGTCGCTCGGCCAGCGGAATGGTCGGAGCCCGCGAGACGAGCGTGTCCGGTATGCCGCTGGGCACCGAGAGGTTAACGGCCGTGTCGACGGTCGTGATCGCGGCGGTGCCGTCGGGTCCGGCCGCCGCCTCCTCGAGCTCGTGGGTGGACTCCTCGGTGTTCGCGGCATCGGCGGTGATCTTGCGCGCTCTCGGCGAGACCATCGCGTCGGTCATCCCCTCCGACAGGATGTTCAGGCACAGCACGGTGATCATGATGAGGATGCCGGGGAAGAAGGTCGCCCACCATGCGCCGCTCATCAACAGGTTGCGGCCGGCCGCGATGACGTTGCCCCAGGACGGCTCGGGGTCGGGGACCCCGGCCTGCAGGAACGACAGCGATGCCTCGAAAACGATGGCGTCTGCGACGAGCACCGTCGCGAACACCAGCACCGGCGCCATCGCGTTGCGTGCCACGTGACGGACGATGATGCGCGGAGTGCCTGCGCCCATCACCCGCACCGCCGAGACGTAGTCCTCGCCGTACTGGTCGAGGATGTTCGCACGGACGATCCGGGTGAGCTGCGGCACGTACAGGAAGGCGATGGTGAGCACCAGCACCGGCAGGGACTTGCCGAACACTGCCACGAACACCGCGGCGAGCGCGATGCCGGGGAAGGACATGATGACGTCCATGACCCGCATCAGCGTCTCGGAGATCCACCTCGGGGCGGTGGCGGCGATCGTGCCGAGCACACAGGCGGTGGCGAGGGCGACGAGCGTCGCGCCGAGTCCGATCACCAGGGAGTAACGGCCGCCGTAGACGAGGCGGGAGAAAATGTCGCGACCCTGGCGGTCGGTGCCGAACCAGTGCTCGGCGCTCGGCGGCTGCACCGGGACTCCGGAGGCGAGCGGATCGAACGGGGTGATGAGCGGGGCCGCGATCGCGGAGAACGCGATGATCGCGAGCACCGTGATGCAGATCATCGATCCCAGAGACAGTCGCCCCCAGCGAAGGCCCGGGGTCGAAAGACGTTCCGTGAGTTTGCGTCGCATGTCACACCGCCCGGATTCGAGGATTGATGAGCACGTACAAAAGGTCGACGATGATGTTGATCACGACGAACGCGAGCGATACGGCCAGCGTCACACCCTGCACGAGGTTGGGTTCGTTGTTGGTCACGCCGTTCAGAATCAGCGTTCCCATGCCGGGGATGGCGAAGATGATTTCGATCACGACGGCCCCGCCCATGAGGTAGCCGATCCGCAGACCCAGCACGGTGACGGGGGTGATGAGGGCGTTGCGCAGTACGTTCCGCCCGACCACGATCACCCGGGGGATGCCGGCGCCGAGGGCCGTGCGGACATAGTCACGGTCGAGCTCTTCGACCATCGAGGTGCGGACGACCCGCGACAACTGACCGATCACGGGGACGGCGAGGGCGAGGGCCGGCAATGTCATGCGGGCGAACCATCCGCTGAGATCCGTCGAGGGATCGGGGAGGGGACCGGATGCCGGAAGCACGTTCCAGGTGAGGGTGAAGAGCTGGATGAGCAGGATGGCCAGCCAGAACGACGGCGTCGACAGCGACGCGACACCGAAGATGCGGATGAGCTGATCGGGCCAGCGATCGCGGTACACCGCGGCGAGGACGCCGATGACGAAGGCGACGACGACGGCGATCATCAGACCGAGGAAGGTCAGCGCCAGGGTCACCGGGAAGGCGCGGACGACCTCGTCGATCACCGGCAGGCTGCGCGCGGAGTACGTGCCGAGGTCGCCCTGCACCATTCCGAGAAGGAAGTTCACGTAGCGCACGAACAGCGGAAGGTTGAGTCCGTGGTCCTCACGGTAGGCCTCGAGGGCCTCGGGGGATGCCGTCTCACCGAGCGCGGTGCGCGCGGGATCCACGGGCGAGAACGACATCACGAAGAACACGAGGAACGTGATGCCGAGGATCATCAGTGGCAGCTGCAGGAGCCGTCGGCCGATGAGGCGGAGCGTGTTGGACACGTGCCGCTCCTTCCGGTTCAGATCAGGGTGAGGCGGGGGTGCGCATTTCGGGTGTGCGCAGCCCCGCCGGGACAGCCGGGGTTACTTCGCAGCCACGCCGACGTCGAGGAACGACAGACCGGTGGTGGAGACGGGCTGGAACCCGACCAGCTCCTGGCTGTTCCATGCGGTCGGCAGCTTGCGGTGGAACAGCGGGTAGAGAACGGCCTCGTCAGCGATAAGGTCGAGTGCGTCGTTCCAGCTGGCCTGCTGCTCGTCGCCCTCCTGCTGCACGGCGCCGTCGAGAAGCGTCCGAAGCTCCGCGTACTCGGGCGAGTCCGCCCAGTTGGTGCGGGTCTGGGTCCAGACGTTCTCGCCGTACCACCAGTTCATCAGCAGGTCGGGGTCGACACCGAACACCGACGGGTCTCCGGGCGCGACGGCGACCGTGTAGTTGCCGGAGTCGACCTTCTCGTACATCGACGCCGACTGACCGATGTCCAGCGTGGTGTCGATGCCGATGGCGTCGAGCGACTCCTTGATCAGCGGAGCCACCTCCTTGACCCAGCCGGTGTCGGTGGTGAGCAACGTGATCGACAGGTCGGAGACTCCGGCCTCCGCCAGCAGGTCCTTCGCCTTGTCTGGGTCGTAGGTGTAGACCGTCGAGGCCTCGTGGTAGTTCGGGTAGGTCTCCGGCAGGAACGAGGTCGCGGCCGTGGCGTTGCCGAGCAGGCCGGTCTCGATGATCTTGTCCATGTCGAGCGCGTAGTGCATCGCCTGACGCACGCGGACGTCGTCGAAGGGCGCCGCCTTGGTGTTGAACATCATGAACAGCAGACCGAACGACTGCACGCTCTCGACGTCGGCCGATGCCGCGAGGGCGTCGACGTCGATGTACGGCACGTCCTCGATCGCATGCACGGTGCCGGTCGACATGGCGGTGACGCGAGCGGACGCATCGGCGAGCAGGTTCCAGTTCATGCCGGCGGCGAGGGCCGGGCGCGGACCGTTGTAGTCCTCGTAACGCTCGAAGACCAGCTTGTCCTCCGGAACGGCCGAGACGAGCGAGTACGGGCCGGAGCCGACCGGGTTGGCGGCGAAGCCCTCGGGATCCGCCTCGACGGCGGCCTTCGGAACGATCTTGACGACGCCGAGGCGGTTGTCGATCAGCGAGAACGGGTACGCCGTGGTGATCTGCACGGTGTCCTCGTCGACCGCGCTGACGGTGTCGACGAAGTTGACGAACGTGCGGAACAGCGAATTGTTCGCCGGGTCGAGGACGCGCTCATAGCTGAAGACGACGTCTTCGGACGTCACCGGGTCGCCGTTATGGAACGTCGCCCCCTCGCGGAGGTCGATCTCGAAGGTGGTGTCGTCAATCTTCGTGGGGAAGTCGGCGGCCAGGGCAGGCGCCGCTTCCTGCGTGACGGGGTCGAGATCGATCAGGCCTTCGAAGACGTGCCAGTTCGCCGAGACCGTGACGGCGCCGGAGGCGACCATCGGGTCGAAGCTGCCGCTGAGCGCGTACGAGATGCCGGCTTCGATGATGCCGTCCGGGTCGATCTCGCTCGATGCGGGGTTCTCTGCGGGCGTGTTCGCGGTGCCGCCTCCGCAGCCGGCGAAGGCGATGGACGCAGCGACCGTGCCGGCGATCGCGACCGCGAATCGGCCCGCGCGGCGGCGGGTGAGGTGTCGGTTCATGTGTGCTCCAGGGTGGGTTGCAGGACATCTTGAGGACATCTGATGTCTGATGTACTCTAAACACAGGTCAGGCCGGATCACAAGAGTGAGATGATCGGAACGTTTCTGTCAGGCCGGAGAGGGAGCCCCCATGAAGTCCACCACGAGTAGGGCATCGCGCATGCGACGCTCGACCACGGCGGATCAGATCAAGCAGCTCATCCTCGCGCGCGGTCTCACCCCGGGGGACCCGCTCCCTACCGAGGCCGAGCTCTGCGAGGAGCTCGATGTTTCGCGCTCTTCGGTCCGTGAGGCGATCCGCACACTGTCCACCCTCGACATCGTGGACGTCCGGCACGGGCACGGCACCTACGTGGGGGCGATGTCGCTGGATCCGATGGTCGAAGCACTGGTGTTCCGTGGCGTGCTGTCGCCCGAGGGCTCGTTGCAGGCTCTGCGCGAGGTCGTCGATGTCCGGCTCGCACTCGACCTGTCGATGGCCGAGCAGGTCGTGTATGCCGCTCGGGAGAAGGTCGACGCGGAGCTCGACGACCTCGTCGCCGAGATGGTCGACAAGGCGACCCGGGGTGAGTACTTCCTCGAAGAGGACCGCGCCTTCCATACGCGGCTCTTCGGCGCGCTCGACAACAGGCTCGTCGGCCAACTCGTGGGTGCGTTCTGGGACGTGCACACCGCGGTGCTCCCGCAACTGGGCATCGCTCAGCCCGACGACATCCACAAGACGGCCAAGGCGCATGGAGACATGCTCTCGGCCGCCCGCGCCGGCGATGTCGAGAGCTACCGAAAGGCCGTGATCGAGCACTACGAGCCCCTACAACGCGTGCTCGCACGCGCTGAACCGCCGCGACGCCGGTAGGGCCCCGACGCCCGCGCGAAGCGATTAGCCGTCCGCATCGTTGCGCGGCCGCAAGCTCGATTCACGGACGTCCGAAATCAGCTAGGCGCCGTCGATCTTCTTGGCGTTCACCAGCCGTGACATGGCGTATTCGCGCCCCTGCTCGATCTCGTTCTCCGCGAAGAAAATCGCCTCGACCGCGGTGACGACCGTCCAGCGCCGCGCTGAACCGGGGAGCGTATGCAGAGTACTCGTCCTCGAGCGCTCGTTCGATGGTCCCCAGTCGACGGTTGCGACGACCCCTGAATGACGGTGGCGAGAGTCCGCGCCGCTTGGACGTCGGGGCCTCGGCGGCGAGACGCTCGCATCCGTGGCGCTGCCGGCCGGCTGGCGCAGGCAGCGACACGGTCGGGCGGAACTGGGGTCGGTTCGGGTAGGTGGACGACACCGCCCTGCTGCGCACCGGGCAGGTGCGCAGCAGGGCGGCGTCAGGAGCGGTGTCTACTCTGCGGCGACGTTTCGGCGGCGCGCGTAGAGCAGGATTCCTCCGGCCGTCAGGAGCAGGAGTGCTGCGCCGATGGTCCCGATGGCGATCGTGCCGCCGGTGACCGCCAGAGGCGGAGGAACGTCCTCCGGCCACTCGGGGACCTCGCAGGCGGACGCGTCGGCGGTCAGGTCATTGTGATCGAAACCTGCCGTGTTCGCGAAGCCGCCGCGGTTACCGGACCCTGGTGCGGGGCACGCGAGCGTGGTGCCGTCGGCCCCCGCCGTGTCGAGTCGGGTCTCGACCGTGACCCGGTAGGTGTGGGTCGCGCCTGCCGCCAGAGCGACGTCCGCTGCGACGACATTCTCGTCCGCACCCGTCTCACCGAGACCCGTCCACGTCGCCGCGGGGGTAACGCCATCGGGGGCGGTGATGCGTGCGTCGAGAACCTCGATGCCGGCACCGTATCGGAGCTGGTCCGTCATTGTGTAGTCACCCGCCACGGCACCGTCGTTGAGCACGGTGATCGTGTAGTTCACCGTCCAACGATCGCCGGCGCCCTTCACGGGTGCGCCGTCCATCGTCTTGGTGATCTTGGTCGACGGCAGGCCAGCGCAGTCGGTGTCGACGATCGTGCCGCCGTTCTCGTCGGTCAGGGTGGCTGCGTTGTTCAGACCCTGCTCGATGAAGTTGCCACCGGGGCCCGTCGTGCAAGCCGGCGATGCCGTTCCGTCCGCTCCCACGTCTGCGGGGTCGAACGTCAGCGGGACGTTCGCGATCACGGTGACCCGGTAAACGTGCGGGGTGTACCCGTCGTCGTCGAGGCCGATGATGTCGACATCCGTCGCGATGCGCTGGTCGCTGTCACCGTCGAACCCGCCGTTGATCGAAACCCCCTCGGGTCCGGTCACCGAGACGGTGTCCACGGTGACCTGCGGTGCGAACAAGAACTCATCATCCAGGTCGTACGTGGTCGCCTCCGTGCCGGTGTTACCCACGGTCAGGTCGTACACGACCTCCCACTGCCCGTTTCCGATCGGGTTCGCCGACACGATCGCCTTGTCGAGGGTCGGCTTGCCGGGGACGATGCACTCGGCATCCTCGCCCTCCAATCCGTTCCATCCGACAGTCGCGGTGTTGTTGAGCGTGCCCGGAAGCGGCTCGCCGTTGTCCGCGAGGCAGGTGTCGCCCGCCGGAACCTCGACACCGGACAGGTCGGCGGCGTACCGCACGGTCACCGTGTAGGTGTGCACGACCGGTGCACCGTCCGCGGCGCCCGCGATGGGCTGGGCGGTGACGATCCGGAGATCGTCGATCCCGTCGAACCCGGCGTTGATCGCGACAGGGTCCGGGGCGTCACTGGTGGCGTCCTGGATACCGACCACGGTCACACCTTCACCCGGTGCGAGCTCGTCGTCGAGGTTGTAAACCCCGGCGCCGGGACCACTGTTGGTGACCGTGATCTCGTAGGTCGCGTCGTACACGCCATCCTGCCCGTCGACCGGCGTCACCGCTCCCGAGAGGGACTTGGCGATCGTGATCAGCGGCGGTGTGACGCAGGCGTCCGCGTCCTGGTCCTCGCCGTTGTGCGTGAGACCAGCGGTGTTCGAGAACCCGCCCGCGTCGCCGGACCCCGGCGCCGGGCACACCAGGTCGCCCGGGGTGACGACCTCGCGGTCCATCGAAGCGATGACCTCTACCCGGTAAGTGTGCACCTCACCGGCATCAAGAGCGACATCGGAAGCGATGACGTTCTCGGCCGCCCCATCGGCACCCTGACCAGTCCAGCCAGCATTGGTAGCGATGCCGTCACCGTTCACGACGGATGCGGTTTCGACCTCGATGCCGGCACCGTAACGGAGCCGGTCGCTGATGTCGTAGTCACCGGTCGCCTGACCGAGGTTGGTCGCGGTCACGTCATAGGACACCGTCCATGTGCCGTCGCCGTTCGGAATCGGGCTGCCATCGGCAACCGTCTTGTTGAGCAAGATCAGCGGAAGTGGCGGGCACACGTCGTCTTGACCGGCGATGCCGTTGCTGGTCAGCGTGGTCGAGTTACCCAGACCGCCGGCCTCACCCGACCCCGGAGGGGCACACACAAGCTCGCTCGGGTCGATGGTGGCCTCGTCCATCTGGACCGTAACCTCGACCTGGTACGTGTGCGACTCGCCCTGAGACAGAGTCACGCCTTCGGCGATGAGGTTCTCCATATCGGAGTCCTCGGCACCCAGACCGGTCCAATCGGGGTTGATAACGACACCGTTCAGGGAACGAGCCTCGTGATCCACGATCTCGATGCCCGCACCGAAGTGCAGACGGTCCGTCACGTCGTAGTCCGCATCGGCCGCACCCACGTGGGTGGCGACGATGTCGTACACGACCGTCCAGGTGCCGTCCCCGTTCGGGGTCGGTCCGGAGGAGACGGTCTTGTCGACCGTGACGAAGCCGATCGTGATGCACGCGGTCGCGTCGTCAGTGAGATCGTTGTGCTCGATCTCTGCCGAGTTCGACAGACCGCCTGCACCACCGGGATCTGCGGAGCAGTCGGTGATCACCGGTGCACCCTCAGTACCCTCGGCGAGACCGATGACGACCTCCACCTGGTAGGTGTGCACACCACCGGCAGGCAGCGTCACACCGGTGGCGATGTCGTTCTCGGGTGCGCCATCGGCACCCAGACCCGTCCACGTCGGCGACGTGATGACACCGTCCGGAGCGGAAGTGACTGCGCCCGAGATGACCTCGAGGTCACCATCAGCCGTCATCTGATCGCGCACGTCGTACACGCCCGCCGCCGCACCAGTGTTGGTGGCGACGATGTCGTACGTCACCGTCCACGTGCCGTCCCCGTTCGGGGTCGGGCCCGACGACACCCCCTTGGCGATATCGATCGACGGGATCTCCGCGCACGCCTGGTCATCTTCCGTCGCACCCTCGGGATCGGTCAGCTGCGACGTGTTGTTGAACGCACGGTCCGCGTCGTCACCCTCGGCCCCGCACTGAGTCGGGTCATCAGCACCGGAGCCTGCCCCTTCGAGCTGCAACGGCACATCTGCGATGACCGTCACCTCATAGCGGTGCGCGGCGTAACCAGCGTCATCGGTGCCAAGCAGTGGCACGTCGCTCGCGATCAACGTCTCGCCCTGACCATCCCACGCAGGATCAGCGAGGGTGACACCGGTCGGCGAGGCGGTGACCTCCGCCGAGACGATCGTCGCCTGATCAGTGAAACGCAGCGTGTCCGCCATGTCGTAGCTCGTCGGGTGCGTCGAGGTGTTGGTCACGTCGATGCCGTAGACCAGCTGCCACTGACCACCACCGATCGCGGTGGCCGAGACCAGCTCCTTGGTGTGAGTCGGGTCGCCGTCCACCTCGATGCCGGCCGGGTCGCAGTTGATCGTCGGAGGCACCTGCGAGTCCGCCGGGGTCGCGGCCGTCGCGCAGGCGGTGTTGACCACCGTGTCAAGCCCGCCCTCGGTGAGGGTTACGTCGAAGGTGTGCTCCGCTTCGGCGCCCGGTGCGAGCTCGTCGACCGTGAACGATCCCTCGGGGAACAGGTCGTCCGTGATCTCGAGGTCGGTCAGGGTTCCCTGGCCGGTGTTCTCGATCACGATCCGATACGGCACCGTGTCACCGACTCGGTAGGTCGGGTAGTCCTCAACGGAGTTCGCGTCGTGCCACTCGCCGTCGGCGCCCATCACGTACTTCTTCAGCGAGGCGGAGTAGTAGTTCGCGACGGCGATGGACGCAGACGTCCGCATCACCAACTCCGTGTGCTCGGTGCGAGCCTGGGCCCGGTTCACGAGCACATCCTCACCCTCGACTCCATCAGTGGCGATGTTCACGGTGAACGCCTGCGTCGCGCCGGGAGCGAGCTCCGGGCCGATCACACGCACCGCGGTCGCGTCGGGGGTGAAGGTCGTGGTCCATCCGGCAGTGTTGTCCGTCGGGTCACCCGCTGCACCGTTGGCGTCGGCATCCGGGTCGTCGGACAGCGTCGCGGGGTCCGCCGTCGTGTAGTACACGGTTGCGCCGGCAACGGCGTCCACGCCTGTCAGCTCATACGAACCCGCGAAGTCGGTGCCACGGTCATCGCCGATGAAGGGAAGGATGTCGATCGTGTCGGTGAAGGCCTGCGGCAGCGGGTCGAACGACCTCAGCGTGACCGTCCACGAGCCCTCACCCACACCGTCACCGGCAAGGTTCGGAATGTAGGGAGTGTCGGCAGCCTTACCGATCGTCGTCGTGCCTGAGGTCGACACGGTCACCTGGGCGGTGTCAGGAAGCGTGGTCACGCCGCTGTAGTTCGCAGTCACCGAGTTCGTCAGTGTCTGTCCCGGTGCGACGGTGTCGTCAGCGACGGACTGGTATGTCAACGGGTGCTGGACGTTCGTCGTCACGCCATCCAGCACCCAGGTCAGAACCTGTCGCCCCTGCGGGTTCGTCGTGACGGTGGGCTCTGGCGAGGCCGAACCGGGCACGTACGTCATCCCCACCGGCAGAGTGTCGACGATTCGGAAGCCGTCAACGGTCGGAGGAACCTGTCCCGTCCCGTTCGCTGAGTAAGTAAGGGTGTATGTGGCGGGGAGGCCCGGCCGCACAACACTGCGGTCCACAGTCTTCTCCACAGCCGGTGTAGCGACGATCACCCGCAGGATGTCGCGGTACGTCGTCGTGGCCGGGTAGCGGGCATCCGGCGTCTGCTGCCACTGGGTTCCACCACCGTTCGCCATGTTCGGGCTCCACACTCCGTCCCGCATGCTGTTGCCGAACTGCCATACGTCCTGGCCTGCCTGCACGTCGTTCTTGAGCACGCCTTCCAGGAACACGCCGTAGTTCAAGCCCCGGTTCGCGGGGATCGGAAGCGTGATCCGCACGGCTTTGACGGAGGCGAGGTTCGTCGGCTCCGTCGTCGTCCACCCCCCGTCCGCGACGCCGCAGTTGAAGTTCGCCGGGTTGTATGCGGTGTTGGCAGGGTCCGGATTCACGGCGGCGTTGTTGCCGACGTACCACTCCCTCACCGCTCCGGTCAGATTGACGTTCCATCCAGGCGCATCGAAAGAGCGGACATACTCCGCGTACCGGGTGTCGATGACGCTGCACGTGCCGGTCGTCGCACCGGGATCACTCGCGGTGAGGGACGCGTTCGCCTGCTGGTAGAGCGTTGCACCGGGAGACACCCGGATGCTGTCGTCCCAGTTCGTGCCACCCACATTCATGTACGCGGCGGAACGGTTCCAGATCGAAGCGAACGTGCCACCGAACGTGATCGTCTTCGTCGATGTGTTGTTGGCTGCGTCGTCGACCGCGGTCTGACCCGACGGGGACACGTATGTCGGGGCGTTGGCGGTCAGGTTCGTTCCGGTGGACGTCGTGGTGGCGATTCGGAACACCACCTGGCCGCTCGCGACCGCCTGCTGGGACGTCGGGAGGAGAGTGCCACGAGAGTCACGTGTCGGCACCTGAGTGCGCGAGTAGTCGATCCCGTTGAGAGTCAGAGTGTATGTGGTCGCTCCGGTCTTCACGAGGGTGCAGGACTGCACGAACGGTGCCATCTGGTCTGCACTGTGATTGCCCGTAGACCACGGGTGACCAGCCGCACCTGACCCATCGAATGCTGAGCAGGCGGCGGGCGCGACAGTCGTCGTCGATCCGTTTCCCGCAGCGAAGTTGAGCAGGTACTCCACCCTGTTCGGGCCGGGGTCGGAGCCGGTGTTGGTCGACAGCGTCCACTGAAGCGGAACATCGACGTAACCCGTGCCGACCGTGCGGGCGTCGTTGGGCGTGCCCCATCGCATGTCCATACCGAACGTGTTGACGATGGGAATCTCCGGCACTCCGGCGTTCTGACCATCGATCTGGCCCGTCAGAGAGATCGTGTCATTCGTGGCACCATCGACCGTTACGGGAACGACCACGACGGCTGCGGTTCCCTGGTCCTGGGTTCCGATGTTGCAGGTCAGCGTGAGCCCGTCTGTGGAGATCCCCGAAAGGGGGTCCACGTCAGAGGTGAGACACAAGTCGGGTATCGAGGCGATCCTGCCGTTCGTGACGGTCGCCGTGAACGTGACGTTGTTGACGGGATCGTTCGACGGGGCGGCAGCGTCGTCGTTGACGTTGACCCGCCACTCGGACGAGACCACATAACCAGAAGCGACGACGGCCGGCGTTCCGTCGGCCCAGGCGGCGTCGATCTCATACACCGTGGCGGCGAAAGCGGGTGCTGCGCTGACCAGCGCGCTCGTCCCGAGAATAAGAGCGACAGCACCGGAGACGGCGCCACGGAGACGGCGAGAGCCCGTCAGCCCCGACAAGCCCTTCCGCCGAAGACCATGAGTGCTTCGATGACGTTCCGTACCGCGCATGCTTCCCCCTCAGAAAGACTCGACTGCCTGGCGCCAGGCACCCACGCCAGATCCTAGCGATGTTTTTGCCGGGTCATGACGAGAGGCCACCCCCTCCCACGTCCGTACCGCCGAACCGCGCGACGCCAACTACGGAGCTTGAGACTGACAGATCCAGTCGTCCTCGACTCAACACGAATCGATCACAACGCTGCGCATCGGCGCCGGAGAAGACCTCATCGATCTCGACCGTGAGGAGTACCGTCGGGAAAGCGGACGAGCCTCCCGCGGAAGGAGGGCGAAATGGAACTGGACTCCGTCGGGCTGCTCTACTTCGCGGCCAGCATCGCCACTCTCGTGGCGGCACTCTTACCTCGCCTGCTCCGCCGCGCGCCGATCTCGATGCCGATACTGTTCGTGGCGGCAGGCGTCGGGGCCTTCGCGCTGTTCCCTGATCTGCCGGATCCGGATCCGATCCAGCATCCGGAGTTCGCTCTGCACCTGACCGAGCTGTGCGTCATCGTCTCGCTGATGGGCGCCGGGCTCGCCATCAACCGGAGATTCCAATGGCGGACCTGGTCGACGACGTGGCGGCTGCTCGCCATCACGATGCCGCTGTCGATCCTCGCGGTGGCCCTGCTCGGCTGGTGGGCGCTCGGACTCGGCATCGCGAGCGCCGCCCTCCTCGCCGCAGCCCTCTCCCCCACCGACCCCGTGCTCGCAAGCGAAGTGCAGGTCAGCGAACCGCTCACCGAAGACGAATCCGGCGATGATGATGAAGCGCGCTTCGCCGTGACGTCAGAAGCGGGCCTCAACGACGGCCTCGCCTTCCCCTTTACGTATGCAGCCATCGCCATCAGCACGGTCGGACTCGCGCCGAGCGGCTGGCTCGGCCAGTGGCTACTGATCGATGTGCTCTGGCGGCTGGCAGTCGGCGTGGTGGTCGGACTCGGCACGGGATGGCTGCTGCGGCGGGTGTTCTTCTCGGCGATCTCGCAACGACTCGGAATCACCGACCGCGCGGACGGCTTCATCGCCCTCGGTGCCACCTTCCTCGCGTATGGAGCCGCCGAGGTCGCGGAAGGATACGGGTTCATCGCCGTCTTCGTCTGCGCCTGCACGATCCGCGCCGGCGAGCAGGCGCACGGACTCCACTCGGTGCTGCACACCTTCGTGGAGCAGATCGAGCGTCTGCTGACCGTCGTCGTTCTGGTGCTGCTGGGGGGTGCCGTCGCGCGGGGACTGCTCGAATCCCTCACCCCGGCGGATTACCTCTTCGCCGCTGTGCTGCTCCTCGTCATCCGCCCCGTCACGGGCTGGCTCGCCCTGACGCCGGGAAAGACCGGTCCGCGCGAACGCGCCGTGATCTCGTTCTTCGGCGTGCGCGGCGTGGGCTCGCTCTTCTACATCGCTTACGCGCTGCAGCACGGCGATTTCCCCGGTGCCGATCGGTTGTGGGCCGTCGTGTCCCTGGTCATCCTCGGTTCCGTGCTGATCCACGGTGTCGCAGCGACCCCGTCGATGGTGGCCCTCGACCGCGCACGGCGCCGACGCGCGACGGATCGCGGGGACGGCGGCGCCGAGGTGGACACCCCGGTCTGATGGCGCGACTTCTTCTGATCAGTGCCCGCGAAGCGAGTCAGGAATCGGATATGCAGATGTTCTGCCATGGCCAACTGGTCAGCGGATCAGAGCACTGAACGAGCGGATGCGTTCGGCCAACGCCGCAGGCGCCTCCGCCGCGGTGAAGTGCCCACCCCGTTCGAGGCGTTCAAAGACACGAAGATCCGTATAGAACCGGCGCCCGAGCACCTCGGGATAGTCGTGCTCGTGGCGCTGCACGTAGATCGCCGCGGGCACGTCGATCGTCACGGACTCCGCTTCATCGTCGTCGCCCTCGTAGTAGGGACGGAAAGACGTGGCGATGCTCTGCGTGACCCAATAGATGGTCGCGTCCGTGAGGATTCGATCGCGGGAGATGACCTTCTCGACCTCGGCGGGCTCGTTCGTCGGCGCGTCCGCCCACTCCGCGTACTTCTCCGCGATCCACGCCAGTAGTCCGACCGGCGAATCATTGAGAGCTGCGGCCAGTGTGTCCGGTCGCGCCCACTGCACGTGGCCGTATGCACCGTTCGGCCCCTGCTCCGCGTCGAGCCGGGCGGAGAATGCCCGCACCTCTGCGCTGTCGAGCGCGTCGCGCTCGTCTGAGGTCCCCATGTGAGCATGTGTCGCCACGATGCCGGCGACCGCATCCGGGTACAGCGCCGCAATCAGATCGCTCACATTCGCAGAGAGGTCCTCTCCGTAGGCGATGTATCTCTCGTAGCCCAGCACGACGGTCATGAGACGGTGCATCGTGACGGCGAGGCGCCGTTCGGTCACCGGGCCGTCGGAGTACGGCTGCGAGAACGCGAACCCGGGCAGGCTCGCCACCACGACGTGGAAGTCGGGGAGATTGCGCGCCAGATCGAGTTGCATCGCGAACGTGTGGGGCCATCCGTGCATGATCAGCAGGACCGGGGCATCCGGATTCGCTGCCCCCAGGTGCGCGAAATGGATGTCGGTTCCATCCACGCCCGCGATGAACTGGGGGAAGGATGCCAGCCACTTCTCCCGTTCCCTCCAATCCCACCCCGCCCATGCACCCACCAGCTCCCGTAGCCAGGCGGCACTCATGCCGGAAGGCATGCGGCGCGGCGAATCCTCCAAGAGCCTGGCCCGCCCGAGACGTGCACGCAGATCATCGATGACAGCGTCGGAAACATGGACGGCGAACGGCCGGATCTCGGTCATGGTCACGAAGATATGTGCCGCCGCCGACATCCCGGTCTCGTGCCAACGGTCGTGACTCGAGCAGGCCACTTCTGCCCGAGTGGTCCTGCCCACCGGCGGCGCCTCCCGTCCACGATGAGGAGATGCCGCTTCGCCCCGCATCCACTCCTGCTGCCGTCACGGCACCGACCTCACTGGCGCTTCTCAACGGGAAGACGCCCGAGGCACGCGACCTCCTCGAGATCGCGCTCGCCGGCGTCGGCTGCTCGAGCAGCATGCAGGTTCGAGACCGCGCGGTGCGAGGCATCGATCTGCATCTCGCGCACCTGAGGCACGCGAGCGACGAACTCTTCGGCCAGCACGTCGACGACGAAGAGATTCGACAACACCTCCGCACGGCGCTTCGAGGCGCAGCCGCCGACGTTCATGCCACCGTCGCCATCAGTTCTCGAGTCGCGGGATCCATCACCCCGCAGCAGAGCGACCTCGATGTGCTCATCCGAGTCGGCGATCCTCTCGCGCCCCAGACCGGACCTCTCTCGCTCGCACCGATCCATCATCTTCGCCATCTGACCGGCCACGTGGCCGCCGGCGAGGTGTCCAACACCCTCTTCCGGCGTCGGGCGAGAGAACGCGGATTCGATGATGCTGTGTTCCAGGACGACGTGGGGCGCGTGAGCGAGACGACCACTGGCAACCTCGCGTTCTGGGACGGCGCTGCGGTGACATGGCCGCAGGCCGACGCTCACCCGGGCGTCACGATGCAGATCCTCAACCGGCAGCTCCCAGCGCTCGGCGTCGAGCAGCGGACGAAACCGGTGCACCGCAATCAGGTGAGCCCGCGGCTCTCCGGCGCGGTTGTGAGTTCGTCGACCCCCGGTATCCCGATCAGCCGGATCGGCGCGCGTCACCTGAACGACGGCGGCGATTTCGCCAGGCTTCTGCACGACGCCTACGAGCGCGAGCCGTACGACCGGATCTGAGGCGGGAGCCGGCCGCTCACGGTCGTGCGCGTTCGCGGATCACCCGCTCGCCGGCGTCGACGTAGGAGCTGAACAGCTCGGTCACGTCACGCAAGCGCGCCGACGCCTGCCCGGATTCGGTGAGATCCGACGCCGCCAGCAGCGTGCGGATGAAGACCCGGGCTCGCTCGTGACTGGCCGCGAGAAGCTGCTCGAAGCCACCGGCGGCCTCGACGAGCAGGCGCCGGCTTCCGGGTTGGGGGATCGTGCGCGCCAATCCCCACGAGGCCAGTTCCCGGATCGCCGTGCTCACCGCCCCGGAACTGAGCGCGAGCTCCGCACGCAGCTCGTCCGATGTCGAGGCGTCTCGTCTCAGCAAGAGGTAGCCGTAGACCCTGCCGGTCGACCGGGGAAGGTTCCACGTCACGAGCGTGTCACCCATGGCGTTGATGAACCGGTGCTGATCCGGAGTCATCTCAGGGACCCTCCTGTCGCTGCGGTGTGTTCCCCCACTCTTCGAGGATCTCGATGAGAATCCGCGACGTCTCTTCCGGAGCGTCCCACGTGACCATGTGCCCGGCGCCCGGGATGACGTACTCCGTCACGCCCTCGACCGCAGCCCACCGGGGCATGGCGGCGGCGATGTTCCCCGTGCCGTCCTCGGCGCCGCGCACGAGGGCGAGCGGCACGGCGGAACGGTGCGCGGGTTCGGGGGCGACGAACGACACGGTCGCCCGCCACACGTCCAGGAATCGGGACTTGGGCATGCGAAAGAACAGCTCTTCGGTTCGCGAGATCGCCCCTGGAGTCACCGCAGAAGCGTTCGCCATGAGGCCGGGAAGCCTGCGCGCGGGGATCAAACCCAGCGCGGGCGCCGCGAGGCGGAGCGCAAGACGCTCCGCAGACGACAGCGGACCGGCGTTCCAGGTTGAGTCGAGCACGATCAGCCCTCCCACACGTTCCGGATGCTCCTGCGCGAAGGCCTGCGAGAGGTTGCCGCCGAGGGAATGCCCGACGAGCACCGGAACATCCACCTCGCTCGCCTCGAGCAGCGCATCGAGATCTGCCAGCGCCTCCGATGCGGTGAACCGGGCGCCCTGCGCGAGCGACGATTGCCCGTGTCCCCGCATGTCCCACACGACCACGCGGAATCCCCGCTGCTCGAGGGCCGCGACCTGCGCGTCGAACATCGTGTGGTCGACGCCGGCGCCGTGGGTGAGAACGACGGCCCGCCCGCTGCCACCTGAGTCTGCGAAGGCGATCTCCGCATGCGGTTGCAAGAGGCGACGATCTAAATTCACCATTCTCTGAATATAGCTCACGCGTCGCGGACCAACCTATCGATCGCCCTACTCAGACGATGCGCAGTCTCAGCTGGATCACCGTCCGCGCTCGGCACGACGATGATGCCGGGTCTCGATTGGATGAAGTCCTCGTGCTTCTTGAGCAGTCGCCTCATCGGATCGTCGAGCGCCCCATGAAGAAGCCGCCCGGTGCCGGTCGCTTCCGCCGCTCGGGCACGCTCATCGAACCGGCGAGCGGCGGCATCCGCCGGGAGCGAGAGCGCAGCCTCGACGAAGACGGCGCCCACCTCTGCGGAGAGCGACGCGAGTTCCTCGATGAAAGCGAGGCCCGGAGCGCCCACGAACTGCGGCACGATCACATCCCTCCCCTCGCGAAGGTGGGATCGCGCCATCTGCACGGCGAGTCTTCGCGCTGCGAGGCCCGCCTCGGCGGGCGCGCTCGCCCAGTCGCCGAGCATCGAGCGGATGACGTCGACGTCGAGAGCGAGAGCGAGGGGTCGAGCGGCCGCCCAGCGCTGGGCCGTGGTGGACTTGCCCGACGCGGGCGCACCGTTGAGCAGAATCAGAAGAGGTGCGTGCACCGTTTCACTCTCCATCGGTTTTCCTCGTCGGGGATCAGACGACGACCGGATGCTGCGACTCATCCGATCGCGGGGATCGACCCGCGTGCACGTCGTTCCAGGCCACGCGTAGCCTCTCCATCGCCTCCGCCGTCCGCTCTGGCTCGTATGTGATGGGAATCCGCAACCGGCGCTCCAGGACTCCGCCGGTGGAGAAACGAGGACCGGGCGGGAGGATCAGACCACGCTCACGGGCGGCGAGGGAGAGGCCGGTCGACACGGGTGCGCCGAGATCCGCCCACACCGAAAGGCCCCCGTCGACGTGCGGCATCCGAAGACCCGGGATCTGTGCCAGGCCCGCAGCGACGGCCGCTCGCCCGGCACGAAGGCGCGAGCGCGCATGCGTCAGCAACGCGGGCATCTCGGCCAGCAGTTCGATGGCGATGCACTGCTCGAGCAGCGCGGTGCCCAACTCGAAGGACGGGCGCACCGCGAGAAGGCGAGCGATGAGTGAGCGGTCCGCTCGAATCCATCCGACCCGAAGACCACCCCAAGCGATCTTCGACAACGATCCGACGGTGATGACGCCGGGGTCGAAAGCCGCGACGGGGCGTGGGGTCCATCCGCGGTCGATGTCGAGATCGATGGTGGTCTCATCGGCGATGAGCCGGGTTCCGACGCTCCGGGCGGTGGCGGCCAGTCGGGAACGCTCCTCATCTCGCAGCGTCGCGCCGGTGGGATTGTGGAAGTCGGGGATCAGGTATGCGATCTCCGGCCGACGCTGAAGGAGCAGTTCTGTGAGATGCCGGACATCCCAGCCGTCCGTGTCGACCGGCGTGGGCAGCATCCGGTAGTCGTGACGTCGCAGCGCGTCGAGCGCGTGGGGGAATGTGGGCTGTTCGACGACGGCCCGGTGCCCGCGCCTGCCGATCGTCGCGAGGACGAGGCTCACGGCGGCGAGCGCGCCCGAGGTGACGATGATCTCGTCGGCGCTGGTGTCGACGCCTCTTTGCGTGAAACGCTGCGCGATCGCTTCGCGAAGCTCTGGCACACCCTGCACGGAGTAGCCGCTGCTCCCGCGCAGTGATGCAAGGCGCGGCAGCGATCGCACGGTCGCGTCATACAGACCGGGCGTGGAGTTCATCGACGCGATCGAGAGGTCGATCGCGTCGTCGTCCTCTGACGACTCCTCGCCGCGGTCCGTGTGCGGTAGCGACACCCGCGTGCTGCCACCGTGGAGGCGCGTCACATACCCGTCGCGTTCGAGCAGGCTGTACACCCGCGTCGCGGTCGACCGCGACCGACGCAGCTCTGCTGCGAGGGCGCGTTCACTCGGCAGGCGCTCGCCGACCGTGAGGCGGCCGTCCAGAATCAGCGCACGGATGCCGGCGGCAAGAGCCGACGCAGTCGCTCCCGCGGCGTTCTGCGCCCCGAACTGATCCACAAGACGTGATGCCATACGCCCAGCTTGCCATCAACTGGCACGCTCATCGCGGGCCACTTCCCGACTCAGAGTGAACCAGTGCCAAGCGGTCAGTCCCGGACGGCGGCGACCGCCTCGACCTCGACGAGCTGGTTGTCGTAGCCCAGCACGGTGACCCCGAGCAGCGTGCTGGGAACCGCGTGGTCACCGAAAGCGTCTCTCACCACACCCCAGGCGGTCACGAGGTCATCCTGCCGGTCCGATGCGACGAGCACTCGGGTGCTGATGACATCTTCGATGCTCGCTCCGGCCTCGCCGAGGGCGATGCGCATGTTCTCGATGCATTTTGCGGCCTGCGCTGCATAATCGCCGATCCCGAATGTCGAGCCATCCGCGTTGAGCGGACATGAGCCGGCGAGAAAGATCAATCGCGCATCCACCGGAGCGGTCGCGGCATACGAGTACTCGGCGACGTCGGACAGCGCCTCGGAGCGGATCAGGGTGACGGTCTTGGACATGGGTGTTCCTTTCCGGACTGAACGCGGGCGGAGGCGTGCGATCAGGCACCAATACACTGACAGTCACATCGTATTCGGGCGATCCCCGCCGACGAGCGCGACGAACCGGTCGACCGCCTCGTCGACGGCCTCGCGGACGCGTTCCGGGTCTTCCACCGCGGCGAGCAGCGCCGCGCCCTCGATGGTCGCCATCGCCATCCGGGCGAGGTCGTTGGGCGCGGGTGCGGTCGCTGATGTGCCCGCGGTGTCACGTGCTGCGCCATCGCGCTCGGCCGCCGCGGTGAGGAGGGCGAGGCGCTCGGCGAGCACCGCCGCCACCTCGGAGCGGCGCTTGTCGATGGCGTGGAAGATGAATCGGTAGTAGGCGGTGAGGTCGGCACCGAGAGAGGCGACGTGCGCGAAGCCGTCCGTCATCGCGGATGCCGCACGCCGCACCGCTTCGCCGAACCCGAGAGGCACCTCTTCCGACGACGCCCCGGAGCGCGCGAGGTCGACGAAGTACCGGTCGATGGCAGCGTGGAAGAGCTCCTCCTTGCTCGCGAAGTGGTGGTAGACCGCGCCCTTCGACATTCCGGAAGCCGCGACGATCTGCGACATGGTCGTGGCGTCGTATCCCTGCGCGAGGAAGAGCAGGAACGACTGCTGAACGATCCGCTCGCGGCCCGTCAAGCCGTCCGCGGCCGTCATGCGTGCACCCGCGTCGACGGCGACGCCGCCTCAGGAGCGCGATCGTCGACGCCGTGGTGCGTGACCGCGAACGCGAAGACCACCTTCACGACGAAGAGGGCCGACGTCGCCACGAGGAACGGCGGTGTGCTCTGCGGCATCCAGAAAATGATGCCCACGACCCCGGTGACCATCGTCGATGCGCCGACCGCGATCTGGAGGTGTCTGCCGTGCAGGAGATTGACGATGCTGGCGGCGGTGAGCGCATAGGCCGTGACGACCAGGGCCGGGAAGACCGGCAGATCGAGCAGCACCGCGATCGCGACGAGGTGCCAGTGGACGGCGATGAACACCCACCGGCTTCTCGGGTTCTCGGCGTAGTGCCTGTCGGTGCCGCGGGTGAAGTTCGCGATGCAGCCCGCGGCGATATCGGCGATCAGGAGCACGGCCAGCGCTGCCCGCCATGCCGGAACTCCGGCGAGCTCATCGGCGGCGCTCACCGACAGGGCTGCTCCGAACCCGAGAGCTGCGAGCACGACGAGCCCGATCTCGAGCAGTGACTGCTCGCGGCCGAGAATCTCATGGAGGGCCTTGGGAATCCGGACGGTCGCGCTCATGAAGAGAGATCGTAACAGACCGGCCGGTCGGTCGGCGACTTCCATCGCCTCGACGTAAGCGACGGAACCGGAGGTCCGGTCTGCCAGGCTGTTCGCATGAGCTTCGCGATCACCTCCTGGGACGGGACGGATGACCAGTTGACACAGGCAGCCGAACTCTACGCGGATGTCTTCGCCGAGCCGCCGTACGACGAGGAGCGCGCGACCAGTCTCGCGGGCTTTCCGTCGCGCGTGAAGCGGTACGCCGCGGAGAAGCCGGAGTTCCGGCTGCTGCTCGCGTCGGAAGGTGACCGGGTGGTCGGCCTGGCGCTGGGCACCGGCATCGGGCCCGGGGACTGGTGGTGGGACCGCGCGTCGGAGGAGCTCGCGCCTGCCGCCCGGCAGGCGTGGCTCGACGCCGAGTGCTTCTGCGTTGCGGAGCTCGCTGTCGCGGCATCCCACCGACGACGAGGAATGGCTGAGGATCTGATGGATGCCGTCCTGCGTGATCTGCCGTACGCCACGGCTCTTCTCGGCTGCTACCAGGACGCGTCAGCGGCCCAGCGGCTGTACACCGGACTGGGGTGGACGGTCGTCGATCCGGCGGTGCAGTTCACCGAGGAGCGCGCGGTGCAGGTCATGGGCCGACGTCTCACGGATTGAGAGCCCGGGCAGGCGCCTGGCCGTCACATTCGCGCGGCCCGCTCGATGTACGACGCGAGGATCCTCGGGTCCTGAACAGCGGAGATGGGCGTCGCCCCACCGACGACGATCGTGGGCACGCCGTGAATGTGGCGTTCCCGCGCCGATTGCTCGTCCGCGCGCACCTCACCGATGAATTCCTCACCGTCGAGCATCTCCCGCACCCGACGGGGGTCCAGGCCGATCTCGCCGCCGAGCTTGATGAGCACTTCGGGGTCGGCGATGATCAACGCATCCCGATGGTAGGCGCTGAACAGCCGCTCGACGGCCGCATCGGTGAGGCCTTGGGCGGTCGCGAGCTTGATCAGCCGGTGGGCATCCAGCGAGTTGACCGGTCGCGCCAGATGAAGGTTCAGTTCTAGGCCCTCGCCGGCACCGATCTCCCGGATCTGCCGGACACGCGCCTCGGCGTGAGCGGGTGTGGGCTGGTACTGACCGATGACCTCGGCGGCGGTCGGCCCTGGGATGCGGTCGCCGTCGGGGTCGAGTTCGAGACTTCGCCACCGGATCGCGGCTTCCTTCAGCGCGGGTGACGCCAGAGCGGTCGCGAGGCGGCGCTTGCCGATGTAGCACCACGGGCACAGGACATCGAAGAAGACCTCCACGTCGATCACGGCTGCTCCTCACCATCGGTCGCCAGGCGGAACCCGACGCCGACAGCGCGCAGGTCGGCTTCGTAGACGCTGTGCCGGCGGGCACAGCGGGCGAGGTCGCGATCGTGTCGGAATGCCCCGCCGCGGGTGATGTGCGGGTCGAAGGCCCAGCTTTCGACTTCCGGGACGTCGGAGGGGGCACCCGGGTACGGCGCGTACCGGGTGGACGTCCATTCATCGACGTTGCCCGCCATGTCGAGCACCCCGAACGGGCTCGCACCGGCGGGGAACGAGCCGACGGGAGTGGTCGCGCCGACCCCGAGGTCGATGAGATTCGCCAGCCCCGCTCGATAATCGTCACCCCAGGGGAACTCCCGCGCGTCATCGCCGCGCGCTGCGCGCTCCCACTCGTTCTCGGTCGGCAGCCGAACGGCGAGCCCTGCGTCGGCACTGATCCACTCGCAGTAGGCCTGCGCCTCTGCCCACGTCACGCCGTAGATCGGGTGATCGGACGCGCCCTCCGGTCGCGGTCGCCCCGTCTCGTCTGCGAACCGCGCCCATTGGGCCACGGTCACGGGGGTGCGGGCGATACGGAATGCAGCGACGTGAACGAGGCTGCGCGGCGCCTCCTTCTCGAACCAGGAACGGGGAACACCGGTGTCGGCATACCGTGCCGCCACCGCGTCGAGCTCATCCTCCGGGGTGCCTCGATGCAGCATCCCGGCGGGAATCGCGATCCATTCGATGGTCGACGTCTGGGTCATCGGTTCGCCTTTCGTGGCGCTCGGCGGAGCGCGCGTGAGCCGTGCCGCCCGAACCGGCGGCACGCGTTTCACGCTATGACCTCGAGCGAACTTGAGGTCAAGACCGAGCGGGTGGACTGGACCGGTTCCCAGCTAAGGTGTCGAGGTGAGCGCTGCCGACTTCCTCCCGCACGGAGGCACATGGGCTAGGCGCGAGCCGCGACACATGCGCGCCCTCTTCGACGGGTATCCCGGAGTGTGGTGGATTGCCGGCGGATGGGCGCTCGAGGCGTTCAGCGGGCGCCCGCGTCCACACGAAGACATCGACCTCGGCATCCTGCGGTCGGATCTGCCGCTCCTTCGCGCACACTTCCGCGACACGCTCGATGTCTGGGCACCGTCATCGGGCGGGGTGAAGCGACTGCGTTCCGACGACCGCATCCGCGCGGATGCCGACGACGTCCTTCCCGAGGACGGTGAGCAGGTCTGGCTGCGCGCCGGCGCCGACGCCGACGCACCATGGGAATGCGACATTCTGCTGGGCCCCGGAACGCCCGACGAATGGCACTACAAGCGGGACCCGTCGATCCGGATGCCGATGGCGTCGGCACTCTGGGAACGCGACGGCATCCGCTACCTGCAGCCGGAGATCCAGCTGCTCTACAAGGCGAAAGGCCTGCGGGCGAATGACGATGCGGACTTCGCCGCGGCCCTTCCGCTCCTCGACGAGCGTCGGAGGCGGTGGCTGGCGGATGGGCTGACCCAGACGATTCCCGGGCACCCGTGGCTGACGCGGCTGACCTGAGCCGCACGTCGAGCCGGAAGCTCGGCGCCTGACCGACGTCACATCCGCGCGTAGCGCGCGCGAGCGAAGCAGTACAGGCCGTACAGAGCCAGCCCGGCGCCCACGGTCCACAGGATCACGGCCCCGAAAGGGAGTTCGGCCAGAGCGCGAAGGGCGGCGTCGAGTGCCCCCGCCTTCTCCGGGTCATGGGTGAGCGCAGCCGCGACGAACAGCGCGCCGGTCACCGCGACGGCGATGCCTTTCGCGATGTACCCGGCGATGCCCAATGCGATGATGCTCGTGCGCGCGGCCCCGGACGGAAGGTCGAGATGCTTCGTGAAGGCTCGGGTGATGCCGCGGATGACGAACGCGATACCGACCGCGGCGATGACGAGACCGACGAGCACGAGGAGCGCCACGCCGGCCGGGGCCGATAGCAGTCTCGAACTGAACGTCTGCGAAGACTGATCGGACGGGGACTGACCGCCCAGCGCATAGGTCAGGGCGGTGCCGGCGATCGCGACGTAGGCCACGGCGGTGCCGATGAACTCGGACCGACGACCCCACTTCTTCTTCGTGTCGGGATGACGCTCGATCAGCGCCTCGGCGACCTGCCAGACGGCCAAGGCCACGAGGCCGAGCACGATGATCCACAGGAGCACGGTCCCCGCCGGCGCCCTCTGGATCTGCTGGAGTGCGCCGCCCTGATCGGCGTCGCTTGCGCCTACGCCTGTCGCGATCGAGATCGCGATGAGCCCGATCAGGATGTGCAAGACGCCGAGGACGGCGTATCCGACTCGAGCGAGAACCCGGAAGACAGCGGTGTTCTGCGCGGCCCTTGCCGTGGAAGAGGCTGATGTGTCGCCATTCATGGGTTCGTCGATTCTTCGTCGGTTGACTCGAGGGGCGAGTCGGGGACAGCGAGAACCGCGTGACGGTCTCGCCAGGCTTCGGCAGCGATCCAGACGAGTGCGGCGACGGCGATGCCCTCCAGCATGCCCGCAACCACGTCACTCAGCCAATGGGCCTGCAGGTACGTGCGGCTCCACATCATCGTGATGGCCCAGGTGACGCCCAGTGCCCACACGTACCAGCGACGTATCAGGAGCCCGAGGATGACCGCCATCGTCGTCGCCACGGCCGTGTGCCCCGAGGGGAAGGACGTCGCCATCCGCTCAGCGAGTGAGTCCGAGGGACGCGTACGGCCGATCACCGCGGCCATCGTCGCGCCGACGGCGACGACGGCGATCAGCGCGACCGCGAAAGTCACGGCATCCCGACGTCTGCCCCGCCACAGCAGAAGCGAGACGACCGCAGCGCCGACGATGATCATGCCGACGGTGCCACCGACGACCGCCGGCACCCAGGCGATGACGAGCCCGACGTCGCTGACCGATGAGAGCATCAGGTCGTGCCACCAGATGTCGAGCGCGAGGGGCTCGTGGCCGCCTGCTGCCACGAAGCTGCGGAGGGCGATGAACGCCGCCACGGCGGCGACTCCGATCACGAGCGCCACGGAGCGCGCTCTGGGAGTCGAGATCCCGATGGAGCTCACATGGTCATCCCGGTCGTTCTGCGGCATGGTGCATCCTCCGCCGTCCGTGCTGGCGACGTTCCGCCGCTGGCGACCCGGGCGTGGTCGGCCGCACGATGCTGCGACCAGCATACTCACGACAGCCGCACGGCGATCCGATCCGATGCGGCGGTCGGGCTATCGCGCGACCGCCGCGTTCACCGCCTTGGCCGAGTACACAGCTGGCCCGCCTCAACGGAGCACGCGTGATCTCGGTCGACCTGGTCCCGGCGAGGCGCAAGCTGGCAGAGCGCCTCGGCGCCTCGCTCACGCTCGACCCGGCAGCCGACGAGGTGGCCGAGCGCGTGCGCGCGTTGACGTCGAACCTGGGAGCGGATGTCGTGATCGAGATGAGCGGCAGCTATCACGCGCTGCAGGAGGCGGTGCGAACCGCCGCCTACAGCTCGCGCGTCGTGGTCGGCGGCTTCTTCCAGGGGCCGGCGACTCCGGTGCGGCTGGGCGAGGAGTTCCACCACAATCGCGTGGCGGTCATCGGCTCCCAGATCTCGGGCGTCGCGCCGGCGCTCCAGCATCGATGGGACGAGTTGCGCATGTCGACGACGGCCCTCGAGCTCGCCAACGAACGGCGACTGGACCTGCGTTCGCTGATCACGCATACCCTGCCGGCAGAAGATGCCCCGGCGGCTTTCGAGATGCTGGATCAGTCCCCGGAGGCAGCACTGCAGGTGGTTCTCGACTACCGCTGAGCTCGTCTCAAACAAACCATGCCTGCCGGAATACTTGCATGCGCAAACATGTTGGAGGTGCGGTGGGGTGCGAACGGCACCCCGCTCCACTCTCGAAAGGCAGACGAACAGCCATGGCCCGAATCGGCATCATCATCGGCAGCACCCGCCCCGGACGCGTCGGCGAAGCCGTCGCCCGATGGATCCACGCGAAGGCTCAGCAGCGCGGCACCGCGGACTACGAACTCGTGGATCTGGCGGACTTCCAGCTCCCCCACCTCGACGAGGCGCTTCCCGCTGCGATGGGCCAGTACACGCAGGCGCACACCAAGAAGTGGGCCGAGACCATCGCGAGCTTCGACGGGTTCATCCTGGTGACTCCCGAGTACAACCACTCCACGTCCGGCGCGCTCAAGAACGCCATCGATTTCGTGGGCAGCGAGTGGTACAACAAGGCAGCCGGGTTCGTCGGATACGGCGTCTACGGCGGTGTCCGCGCGATCGAGCACCTTCGTCTGGTGTTCTCGCAGCTGCAGGTGGCGACGGTGACGGCCGCTGCGACCTTCAACCTGATGACGGACTTCGAGAACATGAGCACCTTCCAGCCGGCGGCGTACCACGAGGCGTCCGTCGCCGCGCTCTTCGATCAGGTCGAGGCGTGGTCCGACGCACTCAGCGAGGTGCGCGAGAGCGGCGAGGTCGAGGCCGCGGCCTGACGCGCACGAGGGGTGCCGGTCCGTCGTGAACGGCACCCCTCATCGCTCAGCGCTTGTGGTCTGGCCGAGATGCGCGGTGTTCCTCTTCGGCCGATGCCAGCAGCGCCCCGCTCAGTTCCCGGAGCACGCGAAGCTGGTCGTCGTCCAGCGCTCGCGTCATCGCCTCGGCGACTCGCCTCGCGAGCACTCGGCCGGCTCGTCGCTGGGCCTCCGCGCCCGCCGGGGTGAGCACGATCCGCGATGCTCTCGCGTCGGACGGATCCTCCTGACGCGCGACGAGGCCCCGACCGTGGAGTCGGGCGATCAGGCGCGAGATCCCGGCGTCCGACAGCAGCGCGTCCTCACCGAGCTCGGTGATCCGCAGGCCATCGGACACCTTGCTCAGGGTGTAGAGCACGTCGTACTCGCGGGGAAGCATGTCCTCCCAGCATCCGCGCCGCTGGAATTCGCGCGCGAGCGTGGCCTGCGCCCGGAAGAGGGTCTCCCACGCGTCGTTGGCGAGCCGGATGTCCATGCTCACGAGCGCTCCGCGAGGATGCCGTGCACGCGCCCGTCGGGGGCCTCAGGCGAAAGCCTGAATCCACTCGCGCGCATGAGCGCCTGCGCCGCACTGTTCGTCACCGTCGTGTCTGCCCGGATGCCGCGGGCACCCGCAGCGCGGGCTTGCTCGCGCACGAGACGCATAGCCTGACCGCCGATGCCCCGGCCCCGCGCCGACCGCGCGAGCCAGATCCCCGTCTCGAGCATCCCGTCCGTCTCGGTGCGCTTCAGCCTCACCGACCCGACCGGTGCGCCCGCCTCCAGGACAGCCCATGTCACCTCCCCCTCGGCGCTCGTGAGCCCTCCGCGGCGGGAACGGTGGTAGTCCTCGAACCAGGCCAGGCGCTCCGGTGTCCACGCATCGCCCGGCGTGAGCGGAGGCGTCACTTCCGACACGTCCGCGTCGGAGGTCGCCACGACCACCAACCGCGCGAGCAGCTGTTCATCGACCGGGGCGAGCGTCACCTCCCCACGTACGGGGGCATACTCGCTCACGGCGTCACCGCCGCGAGGAGGATCCGGGTGAGCGTGTCCTGGGCCGCATTCTCGTCGATACGCGATGCGAGGACGGCGCCGGCGAGAGCGTCGGCGGAGGCGACGGCGGCCTCCAGCGCGATCGGCTCGACATGATCGGCGCCGACGACGGCGATGAGGGCAGAACGACAGCGTTCGACGTAGGAGGACACCGACTCCTGCCGCATCCGCGCCAGGACAGGGGTGCCATTGAGCGCCGCGACCACCCCCGCCATCTCGACGCCCTCGGCGCGCGCGCAGTCCAGGTAGCTGGAGGCGACGACGGCGACGACCCCTTCGGCGTCTGGCCGCGCGCGCGCGAGCGCGGCGTCGAGCGAGGCGCGCTGGCGGTCGTCGAATTGGCGGTAGAGCGCGGCGAGGAGGCCGGAGCGATCACCGAAGTGCTCGTAGACGACGGGCTTGGTGATGCCCGCTCGCTCCGCCAGGGCACCGAGGGTCAGCGCGTCTGCACCGTCGGTGCGGATCATCTCGCGCGCGACGTTCAGTAGCTGTGCTCGACGGTCGGCCTTCGACAGTCGCGGCCGCGCACCCTCTTTCGCTTTCGTCATCTCGCCCCTTGCGCCCCGTACCTACTATCTGTAAGTTACGGTTGGTAGGTAACAATCTTATCCCCACGACGCGATCACCGCACTCGAATCCGAGGAGAATCATGGCCACCGACCTCATCCCCGCCGCGCACTGGATCTTCGCGCACCCGCAGGCGGGCTCGCTGAACCGCCAGCTGTTCGACGCCGGGGTGGAAGCCCTCTCGTCGGGCTACCGTGTCGAGACCTCCGATCTGTACGCGCAGCGGTTCGACCCCCTGCTCGCGGAGCGAGACCTCGACGGGCGCTCCGGGAACATCGTCGAGCTGCTGGGCGAGGTCCACGAGAGCGGACTGGTTCCCGACGACGTGCAACGCGAGCAGCGCAAGCTCGAGGCGGCAGAGCTGCTCGTGTTCCAGTTCCCGCTCTGGTGGTACGGCGCACCGGCGATCCTCAAGGGCTGGTTCGACCGGGTGTTCACCAACGGCTTCGCCTACGGCGGCGTCGATCCTG
>NZ_JAPSHY010000023.1 GCF_031179285.1 Microbacterium sp.
GCTGCACGGCGATCATCACCATCCCGAACACCAGCGCGGTCGGCGCCCAGATGTCGATGGAGCGGAGGCCGCCGGTCTCCGGCGTCGACTCCCGGAGCGCGGGGACGGCTCCGAGGCCGAGCAGCAGAGCGGTGGGGAACAGCACGCCGAAGAGCACGGTGGCGGAGTCGCGAAGGAAGAGTCTCGTCTCGATCTTGACCATCTTCATGAGCGCGCGCATCAGCGGTCCCTTCTCTCGGCGCGGGCAGTGGATTCCGGCGGGCGCCCCGTGAACGCCACGAACGCGTCGTCGAGGTTGCGCTGATCGATGCGGAGGTCCTCCGCCACGACCTGCGCCCTGGCGAGGGCTCCGGCGACGCTGGTGAGCAGTTGACCGCGGCCGGTGACCAGCCAGCGGTCGCCGGCGACCTCGACATCGGTCACCTCGGGAAGGGTAGTGAGAACGTCCCTGTCCAGCGATGTGCTCACACGGAACCGGACCTGCTGCTGCGCGCTCGACTGGGCGATCAATCCTTCGGGGGTGTCGACGGCTGCCACCCGGCCGCCGGCGATGACGGCGATGCGGTCGCTCAACCGCTCCGCTTCGTCCATGAAGTGCGTCACGAGCAGGACCGTGACGCCCGAGTCACGGACGCGCTCGATGAGGCTCCAGGTGTCGCGTCGCGCCTCCGGGTCGAGTCCCGTCGTGAGCTCGTCGAGAATCGCGATCTTCGGGCTGCCGACGAGTGCGAGCGCGATCGAGAGTCGCTGCTTCTGCCCTCCGGAGAGGGCCTTGTACTTCGTGTTGCGCTTCTCGGTGAGACCCAGGAGCTCCATGAGTTCGCGCCAGTCGGCGGGATGCCGGTAGAAGGAGCTGTACAGATCGAGGGCTTCGGCGACCGTGATCGCATCGGGAAAGCTGCTCTCCTGCAGTTGCACGCCCAGACGCTCCCGCACCTCCGCTCGATCCTTGATCGGGTCGAAGCCCAGCACCGAGATCGACCCGGAGTCGGGGGTTCGCAGGCCTGCGATGCTCTCGACGGTCGTCGTCTTGCCGGCCCCGTTCGGGCCGATGATGCCGAAGATCTCCCCCTCCTCGACCGTGAACGAGACGTCGTCGACGGCCACGTGCTGCCCATATCGTTTGTGCAGATTTCGTACTTCCAGAGCGGTCATACCGTGAAGCTACGGGGGACACGCACCCCGTCACATCGGCCGCCGAGGTCGGGCTCGGGTTGATTCCCGCCTCCACCGTTCGGTGGATGGACGGCAGCAGCCGGCATCCCGGTCCCGCCGATCCGGGGTGGAATCCCGGGCCGACAATCCGAGGTGGCCCCGGGCCCGACGATTCGAGGTAGACCGGACGATTCGAGGTGACCTTTCCGTCGATTGTTCCGGGATTCGTCCGAGGTACCTCGAATCGTCTGAGGGCCCGAGGTAGAACCCCGTCCCGAAGGACCGGGGTGGAATCCCAGGCCGACGGGCTCCGCGATCCGAGGTGGAGCCTAGGCCCGACGTTCCGAGGTAGACCGGACGATTCGAGGTGACCTTTCCGTCGATTGTTCCGGGATTCGTCCGAGGTACTTCGAATCGTCCGAGGGTCCCGAGGTGGAATCCCGGTCCCGATCCGAGGTGGGCCGGTCGGACTGAGGTAGACCGGACGATCCGAGGTGGAATCCCGGGCCGACGATCCGAGGTAGACCGGACGATTCGAGGTGACCTTTCCGTCGATCGTTCCGGGAATCGTCCGAGGTACCTCGAATCGTCCGCGGGCGCACTCACCGCGCGGCGGGTATCCGGACTCAGGACAGGGTCAGACTCTTCACCCGGGCGACGGGTTCCGGCATCCGAAGCGGCCCTGTTCCCGGGGTGACCGTGCCGAGGATCCGCGGCTCGCGCGCGCCGGTGCCGCCGGGGACGACGGCGGGCACGCCGTGCATCGTGCACCAGCCGATCAGCGCGAACAGGATCGCCTCTTTGCTGTCGGCAGAGGCTCCGAGCTCGTCGGCGAGCACGACATCGACGCCGGGGAGAGCATCGCGCAGTCCATCCATGATGAGCGGGTTGTGGCATCCGCCGCCCGAGACCGCGAGGAATCCGACGCCCGCCGCACGCACATCATTGGCGACCGTGCGGACCGTCAGCTCGGTCAGGGTGCGCACCACGTCGGCGACCGGGATCTCGCGGGTCTGCGCGGCGAGGTGCTCGCGCACGTAGTCGAGGTGAAAGTGCTCCTTGCCCGAGCTCTTGGGTGCGGGCAGGGCATAGTACGGATCCGCGAGGAGCGCGCCGAGGAGGGGTTGGTCGATGCGACCAGAGCGCGCGATCCGCCCGTCTTCGTCGTAGCCGCGCGCGTTCAGCTGTTCGGCCGTGACGACCGCGTCGACGAGCGCATTGGCGGGACCGATGTCGTAGGCCGAGAGGATGCCGGAGCCGGTGATCGTGATGTTCGCGATGCCGCCGAGGTTGAGGGCGGCGGATACCCCGGCGCGCCCGCGCAGCAGCAACTCGTCGAGGAACGACACCAGGGGCGCCCCGTGCCCGCCCGCGGCGATGTCGCGGATCCGCACATCGGACACCACGGGCACCCCGGCCCGTTCGGCGATCCATGCGGGCTGGCCGATCTGCAGGGTTCCCTGCGCCTCGCCAGCCTCGACCCAGTGGAAGACCGTCTGCCCGTGGGTGCACACGGCATCCACCCCGCCGACGGATGCTGCGGCGGCCGCGGCGACGTCGGCGAAGGCCTGACCGATCATGGTGTCGAGTTCGCAGACCTCGGCGAACGTGGTCGGCGAAGGCGGCAGTGCCGCGGCAAGACGGGCGCGAAGGGCCGGGTCGTAGGCGACACTGTCTTCGTACAGCACCGTCCCGTGCACGGCACCGTCAGCCTCGGTGAAGTCCACGACCGTCACATCGATGCCGTCGTGGGACGTTCCCGACAGCAGCCCGAGTACCCGCATCCGAATGTTCTCCCCGTCGCTACCGCAGCACGAGCGCCGCGGCGCCGATGAGCGGGCCCTCGTCGCCGAGACCCGATCGGACGACCCGGGCACGGCGCGAGTAGTCGTGGGCGGCGCTGGCGACCAGCGCCTGTTGCACCAGGTCGATGTAGTCGGCGGCTACCCGCGAGAACCCGCCACCGATGGCGACGACGTCGAGGTCGACGAGCGTGGCGGCATCCGCCAGCGACTCCCCCACCGCCTTCGCCGATCGCTCGATCGCGGCGCGCGCGACGGCGTCGCCGGCAGCGGCATCCCGGGCGAGGTCTTCGCCGGTGGCGCCTGCCCAGCCCTGCTGCTGCGCCCAGGCGGCGGATGCCGGACCCGACGCGATCTGCTCGAGCGTGAGCCCGCCCTCACGGCGCACCTGACCGAGGTGTCCGGCGTTTCCGGACGCTCCGGGAATATAGGCGCCGTTCACGACGAACCCGCCGCCGACGCCGGTCGACACGACGATCGACAGCGATGAGCGCGCTTCGCTCGTGGCTCCCAGCCACGACTCGGCGAGCGCGAGCGCCCCGCCGTCGTGTCCGAAGACGACCGGGATCTCGCGGCCGAGCACGGCGGCTGCGGCGATGCGCACGGCGTCCGCGAGGGGGTAGCCGTCGGCCTTGGGCATGTTCACAGGGAAGATCAGGCCGCGATCGCGGTCGATCGGGCCGGCGCTGCCGACACCGGCTCCGACGAGCTCGCCGTCGTCGGGCAGCAGCGTCAGGGCGTGCGCGACGATCGCCGCGACCGCCGAATCGAGCGATTCGGCCGTGGCCTCGCGTCCGGTCGGCTGCCGGCTGCGGCTTCCGGCGACGAGCGTGCCGTCGTCCGCGATGAGCGCGGCCTCCATCTTCGTGCCGCCGACGTCGACGGCCAGCGCATAGCGGGTCATTGCGGGTCGAGTCCGAGGTCGTCGAGGTCGAAGGCGGCGCGCCACTCCAGCCCTTCGGCTTCGATCGCTGCCTGCGCGCCGGTCTTGCGGTCGACGATCACGGCGACGGCGACGACCTCGGCACCCTCGCGGCGCAGCGCTTCGACGGCCTTCAGAGCGGACTGCCCGGTGGTCGAGGTGTCTTCGAGCACGACGACGCGCTTGCCCTTGGTGTCGGCGCCCTCGATCTGCCGGCCGCGTCCGTGATCCTTGGGCTCCTTGCGCACGACGAACGCATCGAGCGGGCGGTCGGTGGCGACGGATGCGTGCATCACCGAGTTCGCGATCGGGTCGGCGCCGAGCGTCAGCCCTCCGACCGCTGCGGCGTCGAGGTCGCCGATCAGGTCGAGCATGATCCGCCCGATGGCCGGGGCTGCGCGATGGTCGAGCGTGAGCTTGCGCATATCGACGTAGTAGGTGGCCTTCTTGCCGCTGGACAGCGTGAAGTCGCCGTGGAACACCGCCTCGGCGTTGATGAGGTCGAGAAGGGTCTGACGGTCTGCGTCGAGTGCGGTCACGGCATCCAGTGTAGAAGGAGCGAACGCCCGGATTCGGCGAGGTGTCGCTGTCGGAGCCCGCAACTAGGCTGGACGCATGCGCTTGGCCACCTGGAACGTCAACTCCATCCGCACCCGCGTCGCCCGCACCGTCGAATTCGCCGTGCGCGAAGACATCGATGTGCTGGCGATGCAAGAGGTCAAGTGCAAGCCCGAGCAGTTTCCCTACGCGCCGTTCGAAGAGGCCGGCTATCACGTCGAGGTGCACGGCCTGAACCAGTGGAACGGGGTCGCCATCGCCAGCCGCCTGCCGGTCACCGATGTGCGCACCGCCTTCGCCGGCATGCCGGGCTACGCCAAGGGACATGACGGTCCGGATGCTCCGCTCGAAGCGCGGGCGCTCGGTCTGATCGTCGACGGGGTCAGGGTGTGGAGCCTCTATGTGCCGAACGGCCGGTCGCTCGATGACCCGCACTACGTCTACAAGCTGCACTGGCTCGAGGCGCTGAAGAACGCCACTGCCGCAGAGCTGTCGGCGAATCCCGAGCTGCCGCTGGCCCTGGTCGGCGACTTCAACATCATCCCGTTCCCGCATGACAACGGCGATCCCGCGATCGTCGAGGGGGTGTCCACGCACGTTTCGCCGCTCGAGCGTGCGGCGTTCTTCGCGCTGGAGGATGCCGGGGTGTCCGACGTCGTGCGCCCGCTCCTTCCCGAGGGCTACACGTACTGGGACTACCAGCGGCTGAAGTTCCCCCGCAACGAGGGCATCCGCATCGACTTCATCCTCGGATCCCGCACGTTCGCGGATGCCGTCACCGGCGCGTCGATACACCGCAACGAGCGCAAGGGCGAGCAGCCGAGCGATCACGTGCCCGTCGTGGTCGACCTCGAGTTCGGCGCGGCAGACGTCGACGACGACCTGCCGATGATCTTCTCGTGAGCCGATGAGCGCCGTCGCGTGACCGTGCGGCTGATCGCGACCGATCTCGACGGCACGCTGCTCGACTCGACGTCGTCGGTCACGCAGCGCACGCGCCGCGCGCTCGACGCGGCTCGAGCACGCGGGATCCACGTGGTGCCCGTGACGGCCCGTCAGCCGATCGGCCTGCGTGCGATCGCCGCCGACGCGGCGTTTGACGGGTGGGCGCTCTGCAGCAACGGCGCGTACGCCGTGCATCTGGGTGACGGACGGATGCTGTTCGCCGAAGAGCTGCCTGCCGAGACCGTCCGCACGCTCGCCGAGGCGCTTCGCGCCAGCATCACCGGCCTGCTGTTCGCCAGCGTGCGCGAGGGCGGAGACGCATTCGTCGCGCAGCACGGCTATGCCGAGATCGCAGGTCACTCCGATCACAAGCGAGACCCGGAGACGATGGGCGGGGAGCCGCTCGATCACGTGCTGTCGGCGCCGAGCCTGAAGCTCGTGATCCGGCACCCGGAACTCGCCCCCGCAGCGCTCTTCGAGACCCTGCGCTCGCTCGGACTCACCGGGTTCGAGGCGACGCTCTCGGGGGCGCCGTTCGTCGAGGTGATGGCCGAGGGCGTCACGAAGGCGACCGGACTCGCCCGTCTGTGCGAGCACCTCGGGGTTGACCGCACGGATGTGGTCGCCTTCGGCGACGCGCTCAACGACGTCGAGATGCTGCGCTGGGCAGGTCACGGGGTCGCGATGGCCGCGGCTGCGGATGTCGTGCGGGATGCGGCCGATGAGGTGGCTCTGTCGAACGATGAGGACGGGGTGGCGCGGGTCGTGGAGCGGCTGCTGGGCTGAACCCGATCCGCGTCAGGAGACCGCGCGTCGCCGACGCGCGAGCGCCGTACCGAGCGCGGCAAGCAACAGCCCCGCGAGCAGAGGGCCGGCCGGTACGGTCGCGCCCGTTGCGGCCAGGCCGGATCCGGCTCCCGCCGCACCTCCCGGCGCCCCGGCCCCTGAGCCTGTGCCCGAGCCCGCGCCCGCGCCCGCCGCAGTGACTTCGATTGCCACGCTCACCTCGAGGTTCGACTCCTCGCCGATGGCCACGAGCAGATGCGAGCCGGCCGGAGCGCTCGCGGGAATGCGGAGGGATCCGCGGAGGTCTCCCTGGGCGTCGGCCTGGAGCGTGCCGAGCGCGATCGGATCAGAGCGGAGCTCGAAGGCGACCTTTTCGCCGGGCGCGAAGTCCTCACCCGTCACAGAGATCTCGCCGCCGGCTTTGACCGAGGCGGCATCGAGCGCCAGGGTCGGTACGGGCTGCGGGCACTCCACCGACAAGGCGAATTCGACGCCGGTGATCGTCTCACCCGCTGAGAGGTCGAACTGCTCGGCATCCTGGAGCGAGGTAGCCCCGCCCGCAAACTGCGTGCAGTACCCGGGAAGCTCGACGCCGACCGTGTACGTGCCGGCGGGCAGGATGCCGCCATCGATCGTGGAGTCCGGGCTGAATGCGAACGCCCCCCACGACGGGACCCGCGCGACTTCCTCCCAGCCATCGCTGCCCCACCGGTAGGCGATCACCGTCGCTCCCTCGCCGTCTGGCTCTCCGCCGCCGTCGAGAGAGATGGCTCCGCGGATGTCGCCGCCGAGCGCGAGATCGAAGTCGACACCGGTACGGTCAGCGTCGGCACCCAGCGCGACCGGGGTCGACTCGGATCTGGCCGCCGCGGACTCGTAGTACTGGGTCGCGTGGATCGGGTTGCTCAGCGGAGCACGCGTCTCGACCGTGTAGGTCCCGGGTGGAAGGGCGAGGGTGTACGCCCCGGCCTCGTCGGTGTAGGTCAGCCCGGCGAGCGACTCTCCGTCGTATGCGGTGACCGTTGCCGAGGCGAGCGGGCTCCCCGCGGCGGTCACGACTCCCGTGATGGCCGTCGCGGCCGCCAGCTGCGCATCGATCCCCGTGCGGCTCTCGCCGGCTGCGGCCGTGATCGCGGTCGCATCCTCCCTCAGCGGAGCATCGTCCCAGTACTCGGCGAACAACCGCTCATCGAACGCTCGGAAATGAACGATGTACGTGCCCGGGTTCACGCTGACGCTGTACCCGCCATCGGCCCCGATCTCGGCGTCGGCGATCCTCCCGCCGTCGACGGTCGAGACCTCGACGACGCCGGCTGCGGCAGCGCCGTCCGCATCGCGGGTCACCTGCCCACTGATGGTCGCGGGAGCACGGAGGGATGCATCGATGGCCGCCGTCACCTCGCCGCCCGTGACGCTGACGGCCGTGGCCGCGCCCGGGTCGTACGCGCCGTCCCAGAACTCTCGCGCAAGCGCGCCTGTGTCAGAGGGCGTGAAGCTGACGGTGTAGCTGCCTGCCCGCAATCCATCCACGCGGTAGCTGCCGTCGTGCTGGCTCATCGTGGTGCCCGCCGTTCCCGTTCCCGACGACACGGTGACGACGACGCCGGATACCGGAGTACCGTCGCTCTCGCGAGTCACGGTTCCGGTGATCGACCCGCCCGCCTGCAGCGAAGCGTCGATACCGGTGACGACGGCCGCATCCGAGACCGTGATCACTTGCGCACTCATGTGGTCGCTGGCGCCGTCCCAGTACTCGGAGAGCAGCCCCGAGCCTGTTCCCTCCGTCGCGAAGCGAGCGGTGTACTGTCCGGAAGCCAGTCCGCTCACGGCGTATGCACCGCTCTCATCGGTCACAGCGCCGAACGAGAACCCGCCGGCGGTGCTGGACACCGATACGACGACGCCGGCCACCGGCGTTCCGTCCGTCTCGCTCGTGACCACTCCCGTGATCGTCCCCGTGGCAGCGACGTCCTCGGCGGCCGCCGACACAGCTCCGGTCAACACCAGTGCGGCAGCGGCGGCACCCGCCAACAGCGTGCGGAGCATGCCGCGCCCGGCGGCTCGTCGTGACGTCATCGTTTCATCCCTTCCGGATGAAGGTCGCAGACGCACGGACACCGCTGTCACGCAGACCTCAGGCCCAGTGTGCCGATCGCGCGGCAACGTGTTCGTGTCGAATCTAGGGGCAACAGGCGGTCGAGGGGAATAGTCGATTCGTCGGAAGAACAACAGTGCAGGATGGGCAATTCTCCCCATCGCTGAAGAACCGCGACCCGAATACACTGGCGTCGCAGAACTACACCCATGCACTCCGGGGAGGACTAATGGGCAGCGGAGACGACGGTGTCAAGATCAGCGAAGAGGAGCTCACGGCGACTCTTACGACGCTGGCACAGACACTCGACCTGTTCAGCAACTTCGAGACCACGTTCACGAACCTGGCGTCCAACGTGCCGTACTGGAGCAACCTCGGCACGATCGACGACACGAGCGGCGCGCTCCAGGCCACCCTGCAGGATCTCTCCGACTCCGTCACGGACGTGGCCACCGAGTTGACCCTCGACCTCGCAGCCTTCTTCAACGAGGTCGAGAACGTGCGCGACTCCTGGGCGGAGCTGGATGCGGCGCTGGCCACGCTCAAGGGCGAGGACTGACGCATGTCGGACTACGGGATCGTGAAGTCGGGCTCCCATGTCATCGCGGTGCCCGACCGGATGCCCTGGGATACCGAGGCCGGATCTCCCATCCCCTCGGACACGCATCAGTTCGGTCGCCCGTTCTCGCAGACCGACCCGGCCCAGGCCGAGGCGATGCAGGAGAAGGCGTCCCAGCTCATCGCGCTCGCCTGGGCGATGCAGAGCGCGCAGACGACCCTCAAGAAGATCAGCGAGGCGGATCTCGGTGACGGTGACTCGCTCGACAGCCTCCGCTCCCACGCGGGCCAGTTCGCCGAGCAACTCGGCCCGCTCAGCGATGCGCTGACGAAGATCGGGTCCGGGCTGCTGGTCTACGGCTTCGCCATCGGCGAGATCATCCCGACCGCCGCCAGGGTCGGCGAGCGTCTCGACGAGCTCTGGACCCCGGTCTCGACCGCGAACGAGGCGTACACCGCCACCTTCGAGCAGTACGGCTACGGCCCTTATATCCCCGACAGCGACGCCGAGAAGGACATGAAGGCCGCGCACCGGGCCCTCGACAACGCCGTCGAGGCGTGGGAGACGAAGGCCGAGCGCGTCGACGTGCTCTGGAACAGCTGGATCGACGTGCACGACGCGGCCAACACCGCAGTCAAGGACGGCCTCGGTGACCTCGACTGGAACGACGTCATCAACAAGGTCTCGGATGACATCCACAAGTGGGCGTCCTGGATCTCCACCTATGCGGCCCTCGGCGCTCTCGTGCCGATCCCCGGCGTCCAGGAGGTACTCGGCGTCGTCGCTCTGACCGCCGGAGGCGTCGCCCTCTACATCTCCGCCGACCATGCCCTGGACGGCACCGGAACGTGGAGCGACGTCATCACCGACGGCATCAACGTCATTCCCATCACCGACATCGCCCTGCTGAGAAAGATCACGCAGGTTCCCGGAGTGGCTGAAGAGCTCATCAAGGCCGGCGGACGAGGCCTCGACGTCGACGACGAGGCGATCAAGGCCCTGTTGAACAAGTGGAAGCGCGAGTACGGCGAGAAGGTGCTGGCCGAGGGCTTCTCGAATCCGCGGATCCGGGATTCATTGAACGCGTATCTCGCGCTGGAGGCGAAGAAGGCGGCGGGCTCACAGGTGCCCGATCCGGAGTACCCGCCGGCAGATGAGGTCGAAGACCTGCGGCGTGACGCAGAGCGCATCGCCCGCCGTCGCGGCAAGCACTGATCGTGCCCGCTCGGGTACTGCTGTTCGAGCCGCCGCGCGGAGTTCTGATCGTGCCGAGATCGGCAGCGGAGATCGCTCTCGAAGACGCGGGGCTCCCCGATGCACCCGAGGCCGAGCGCACCCGCGTATTGACAACGATGGCGCACGACGCCGCCGAAGCGAACGCGACCGTCGTCCTGGTCTGGCAGGAAGGTTTCGCGCCCTTCGGGCTCTGGATACAGATCACTCCGATCTCCGGCATCCGGCTCGCGCGCGATTTCGTGCGAGGCGAGACGAGCGGCTGGGTCGGCCAGGTGCACGCCCCGCATATCGGTCCGGGACTCGAATGGTTCGCACCGGCATCCGAAGGGGAATCAGCCTCACGGTGGTCGGCTGTCTTCGCCGACGAGAATCTCTTCGTGAATCTGACCCTGAGTGCATCGTCCTTCGCCGACCTCGTGGCGCGGCGGTCGCTCGTGGAGAGCACGGTGCTCCCCTCGCTCGTGATCGCCGCGGATGCCGAGCCGTGGCGCTCTCTGGAGGAAGTCGGCTCCGGAATCGTCGCTGCCAAGGAGCCCTGGCCGCAGCTGACCGACGCGGAGCCGGCCGGATGAGCGCTTCTCTCCGCCGGTTGATCGCTCCGGCAGACCCGATCTATCGGCTGCCTCTTCACGACGGCTGGCGGCGGATGCCGGCGGACGACCCCCGCCTGACCGCGCGGCTGCCTCGCGAGGTGGGCTCGCTGCGCGGCGACTCGATCACGGCGATCCTGATGCCGGCGGATCGCGATGCGCCGCTCACCGCCCCGATCATCGAGCGACAGATTCGCGGCGAGAAGTTCGGAACACTCGACGCGCTGGTCGACGAGCAGATCGCCGCCGGTGCCAGTGCCACCCTCGGCGACCCGGCGATCCTGAGGCACGGCGTGCGAGAGACGGCGGGTGACGTCGAGGGATACGTCGTGCGCTATCTGCTGGCGACTCCGGGTACCGGGCGCCGGCGCGGCGTCGAGTTCATCGTCGCGTTCCCGGCGTTGCCCGACGACAAGCGGCAGGTGCTCGAGGCGCTGTATGACGGCATCATCGTCTCAGGCTCCTGGTGCGTGCCCAACGGGAATCCGCTCAGCCCACCGGAACCTTCCGGCGGTTGACCAGGCTCGGATTGCTCGTGTTGATCACGGTCGGCGTTCCGCTGGACGTGTCGATGAAGAAGACCCCGGTCTGACCCGCATCCTTCACCGGGAACGCCCACGTGCCACCGATCACCTCGGGCTGCGGGCCCTGGACCACGTCGAGCGGTTCCGGCATCTCGCCCTTGAGGACCTCGATCGGAGTGAGGGTCGCCGACGCGGAGAAGGCGGCGCGAGGTGTCTGCACGACGATGTCATGGTCGGCGCCGCGCGCGCTGGCGAAGACGATGATGTCCGCCTGCGCCGTCCAGGCCGCGATCTCCTCCTTCGTCGCGGTGGGGGCGGCCTCGGGCTGCCCGGCGATCACACGCTCGAACTTCTGCCAGTTGCCCCAGTCGTCGTGCACCCCGACGTTGCCGAACAGTTCGTATCCGTCCTCGCCGGCGGATGCGAGGACGAATATCCCCTCGTGCCGGGAGTCGAAGGAGGCCTCGGGCTGCGCCGCGAGGTAGTACGCGGTGCCTGCCGGCTTCGACACGGTGATCGTCGCGGCGGCATCGCCCTTCAACGTGTCATCGACGCGCACGATGGCGGTCTGGGCGGGGAACTCGGCTGCATCGGCATCCGCCACCGCCGGCTCCACGGACTCGACCGTGCCGAACGTGATCACGTCGGCACCGGCGACGAGCTCGCTGATCGGTTCGGATGGATTCGGATCGGAGACGCCCTGTGTCGTCGACGGTTGCGGGGTGGGCATTGCGTCCTCCTCAGGAACTGGACTGCACGCGGTGAGAACCATCAGCGCGGCGACGATCACCGCGAGGCCGTGCCATCTCGACGTGTTCATCGATTCGCGATCGAGACATCCGAGAACGACTCCGAGAAATCTTCCATGCTCATAGTGAAGTATCCGTCGTCGGGGTCGTTCAGCACACCACCGGCATCGGTGATCTGGGTCTGGTGGTTGTTGTTGTGGCCCCACGGATTGCGGATCACGACGTACTGCCGGCCGTCGACCTCGTAGGCATCGGTCACGGTCAGCGCGTGCCCGCCGTCCTGGAACCCGAGCTGACCGTGCGTGGCGGCAGCCACGACCGGGCGCCCGTCGTCGAGGGCGTCGTTCATGTCGTCGTAACTGTCGCCGACGTCGTTTCCACCCGTCGCGAAGTCCCAGAATCCGGAGTCGTCGTCCTTCGTGTCGGCGTCGTGACCGAAGATGTCCTCCATGACCTCGTGGGGCCACCCGCCGTTGTCGAACTCCTCGTAGCTGCCTTCGTGGATCACGTATGCGGCTTCGATGACGCGCACCCAGTCGGCCTGGTCGTTGTCGAGGAACTGATCGCTGCTGACCGTGATGTCCCCGTCGGCGAAGTGCACCGTGTAGGTGCCGTCCGGATTGACGGTGATCATGTCCCTGATCTTCTGCGGGTCGCCGTCGGCGAGACCCGCGAGCACCGCCAGCAGGTAGCAGTTTCCGGCGCCCCCCTGGTGGACGTCGGAGGGATCGGGATCGCCGTTGGGGTACAGAGTCGACGTGCCGTCGCCGGGGAGCTTGTCACCGGCCCTGATCGCCTCGAGGTCTGGGTCGGCGAGGCACGTCACGGCCTGGTCGTACACGGACTGCCAGTCGACGAACTTGTTGTTCCAGTCCGCGGCGACCTCGCCCCACGCGTCCTGGGCATCCCAGATGTCCGCCTCGAGCTGCTGGCGCTTCTCGACCTGCTCGTCATAGTCGTCGTCGCCTTCGACCGGAGCCTCGCCGTCGACGTAGGCGGCCTGAAGATCCTTCAGCGTCGTCCACCGCTCCTGGCACGTCACCGCGAGGGAGTTCAGCGCCTCCTGCTGGCCGGACGTTTCCGACCCGTAGTCGCGGAGCGCGATGCCGACGGGTCCGTAGATGGCGCCGGCGACGGCGATCCGCTCGGCGACATCGCCGATCGACGATCGCAGCTTCTCGGCCGCTTTCCCGGTGATGCGCCACTGCGTCATCTCGGAGTCCCGGATCGTGCGCAGCTGGGTGGCGAGCTGGCTCATCATGTTCCCGTGGTCGGACATCTTGCGCCCGCTCGAGAAGACGGTCTCGGGCTCGCCCTTCATCGACCGGATCTGCTCGCCTACGCCTGCGGCTTCGCCTGCGGTTCCCGCCTCGACATTCGCGCTCATGGGTCAGAACCACCTGTCCAGTCCGTAGTACGAGTCGACGACGTCGCCGATGTACGCCGAGATGTCCTCGAGAGAGGCGATGAGCTCTTCGCGCTTCGGCTCCCAGGAGCCGCAGAAGTCGCCGGCCAGACTGCTGAGCTCCGCCTTGTCGTACGGGTGATCGATCGCACCGCCGATGTCGGCGCTGCGCTCCGGTGCATCCTCCAGCTCGGCGATCGCCGATCGGATGGATTCTCTGACCCCCGTCAAGAGGTCGTAGTCGATGACGACTTTCTCCGCACTCATTCCGCACCCCCACGCTCATGGACGACGCTATCGGACGCAGTCGATTCCGCTGATGGGCAGAAGTCCCCATCCGTGCGGGGCTCACGCCAGGCGGTCTCGGCCGGGGCGATCGCTCGTCACTCGAGCAGCCCCCGCTGGAACCCGACCGCCACGGCTGCCGCACGGTCGCTGACGCCGAGCTTGGTGAAGATGTGCAGGATGTGCGACTTCACCGTCGCCTCACTGATGAACAGTCGCGCAGCAGCCTCACGGTTCGTCGCACCCACCGCGATCAGCCGCAGCACCTCGAGCTCACGCGCACTGAGCGGTGACTCGGGCGCGCGCACCCGACCCATCAGGCGCATGGCGACGGTCGGTGACAGCACCGCGTCGCCGCGGGCGGCCGCTTCTACGGCGCGCATGAGCTCGTCGCCGGGCGCGTCCTTCAACAGGTACCCGGTGGCGCCGGCTTCGATCGCTGGCAGCACCTCGCTGTCGGTGTCGTAGGTCGTGAGAACGAGCACGGATGTCGGCAGGCCGAGTTCGGCGAGGCGCTTGATCGCCGTGACCCCGTCCATCCGCGGCATCCGCAGATCCATGAGCACGACGTCGGGCGAAAGCGTCTGGGCGAGGGCGACGGCCTCCGCCCCGTCGCCCGCCTCCCCCACGACCTCGAAGCGCGGGTCGCCGGCGAACATGCCACGGAGCCCGTCGCGGACGACCGGATGATCGTCGGCGATGAGCACGCGGATGTGAGCATCAGTCATCGGCGGTCCTCCTCTCTTCCGAAGACCCTCGCGAGAGGGCCGGCACGCTCGCCGAGATGGCCGTGCCCTGGCCTGGTTCGGACTCGATCTCCAGGACCCCGGCCACGCGATCCACCCGCTGACGCATCGAGGTCAGACCGAATCCACCGCCCCGGCCTGCTCGCGCCGGGTCGAACCCCGCCCCGTCGTCACGAACGTCGAGAGTGACCACATCGTCCATGTACGACAGTGTCAGCCCCACCCGGCTCGCCGCCGCATGCTTGCCCGCATTGGAGAGCGCCTCCTGCGCGACACGCAGCAGCGTCACCTCCGCTTCGGGATGCAGCTGGCGGACGTCGCCAGTGGTGATGACGTCGACGGCCACCCCGTGCAGACGGCTCCATTCCGCGGCGGCGGTCGCGATCGCGTCGGGCAACCGGGTCGACTCCAGCTCTGACGGTCCGACGGCGTGGACGGAGCGCCGCGCCTCCGCGAGGCTCTCACGCGCGAGCGTGGTGGCATTGCCGAGGTGGCGTCGGGCGAACCCGTCGTTGCCGACGTCCATCGCGCGTTCGGTGGCGTGCAACTGCGTGATGACGCCGGTGAGTCCCTGCGCGATCGTGTCGTGGATCTCGCGCGCGATGCGCTGCCGCTCCTCGAGCACGCCTGCTTCGCGCGCCTGAACGAGCAGCTGCGCCTGCAGACCCTCGTTCTCGCGGATCGTCTGCTCGAGCTGAACCACCATGCGCTTGCGCTCCGCACTGTGTTCTCTCGTGACATCGCCGATGCTGCTGAAGAGGCCCACCGCCGTCACGATCGCGACGATGAACAGGAGGTGCACCAGGATGGCGGCCGGCATCGGCCCGGGAAGACCTCCGGTGAATGTCGTGACGCTGATCGCGGCGGTGGCCGTCAGCCCGACGAACCGCCAGCGGTCACGCAGGTACTGCCAGGAGTGGAGGTAACCGACGAATCCGAAGAACCCCGCGAACCACATGTCGCGGCTGCAGAGCAGCGCGATGAGCAGGATGAGACCGGTGACGTACACGGCACCCGCGGTGCGGCGAGTGCTCATCGTCCACATCCACGCCACCGCGAGCACCACGAGTCCGAGCGTGACCAGCCGGTCGCTCCACGCGTCCGTTGCGGTGATCATGGACAGGGTCGCCGACGTGGCGAGCAGAAGATACGGGGCGACCGCCAGCAGTCTCAGCAGTTGCTGCTCGCGGTGCTCCAGCTGCTTCGCGGACGTCGACGGCATCCGGCTACTCCCAGCGGAAGAACTTGGCTGCTGCGAGACTGATCACCACCGCGTAGACGGCCATGACCCCCAGCAGCAGAGGATCGGCCGCCGCGCCCGTCCAGACGTCGTTCAGGCTTTGGCGGAAAGCGCCGAGCGGGGTGAACTTCCCGATCGTCACCAAAGTAGCAGGCATCAGCGCGGCCGGCTGCATGATTCCGGCGAGATACGCCATGGGGAAGTAGAGCAGCACGCCGATGCCGTTGGCCGCTCGCCCACTCGGAGCGAGAGCTGCGATCAGCAGGCCGATGGCGAACATCGAGGCGGTGCCGAGAGCGAAGACGGCGGCGAAGGTCAGGGCGTTGGCGGGGAGCGCCGCCCCGAATGCCATGCCCGCGACCGCGAGAAGAGCACCGCAGCTGACAAGGGCGAGCACGACCTGCAGGAGCAGTTGCACCGTCAACAGGCTCGCCGGTCGCACCGGAGTGGTCGACAGCCGACGCAGGATGCCCTTCTCTCGATAGCCGGCGAGAGCTGTGGGCATCAGATAGAGACCCACGAGACCGATCGCGACGGCGATCACCATCGGAAGAAGGGTCGTGTCGTCGGGCCCGATCGAGTTGCCGAAGGCGATGAGGATGAACAGCGGGATCACGACGGTGAACAGCGATCCGGGCTCACGCAGGAGCAGCTTGGATTCGACGACAGTGAGCTTTGCAGTGGCGGACATGGTGTCTCCGGGGGATGAGGGGTGGACGCTTTTCAGAGGTCGAACGTGCGGCCGGTGAGGGCCGCGAAGGCGTCGTCGAGGGTTCGTTTGTCGATGCGCAGTTCGGTGGCGACGATGTGCTCGCGCGCCAGCAGCGCGGTCACAGCGGTGGCGAAGTCGCTCTTGCCCGACACGACGACGACATCGCCGCGCATCTGAGCGGACGTGACCCACGGCAGCTCGCGGATCGCATCGAGGATCGATGTGGCGGCATCCGAGTCCACGCGGAATCGCATGGAATGCTCGGCGTCGACGGCATTGATCAGCGCGGACGGCGTGTCGATCGCCGCGATGCGGCCATGGCTGAGCACCGCGACCCGGTCGCACAGCTCCTCGACCTCGTCCATGAAATGGCTGACGAGCACGACGGTCACGCCGGCATCCCGGATCCGTTTGATCAGCTGCCATGTCGCGCGGCGTGCCTGGGGGTCGAGCCCGGTGGTCAGCTCGTCGAGGAACGCGATCCGCGGGTTGCCGACGAGTGCGAGCGCGATGATGAGGCGCTGCTTCTGGCCGCCGGAGAGCTTGGCGAAGCGCACGTTTCGCTGATCGGAGAGACCCCATTCCTCGATCAGTTCGCGCCAGTCCTGCGGCTGCTCGTAGAACGAGGCGTAGAGGTCGAGCGCCTCCCACACCTTCAGGTTGTCGGGGAGCTCGGTGTGCTGCAGCTGCACACCGATGACCTGCCGCAGTCGCGGGCCATCGGCGATGGGGTCGAGGCCGAAGACCCGGACCGAGCCGGAATCCGCTTTGCGCAGACCCTCGAGGATCTCGACGGTGGTCGTCTTACCGGTGCCGTTGGGGCCGAGGATGCCGAAGATCTCGCCCTCCTCGACGGAGAACGTGACGTTGTCGAGCACGGTTCGCCCGGCGTAGCGCTTGGAGATGTCTGAGACGTCGATGACTGGCATGGCTCCAGCATTTCGCCCTCACTCATCACGCCCATCGCCCGAGAGGGTACGAAACGCGCGCTCGGGGCTGAGCCCGGAATCCACCGTTCGGTTGATGCGGAGGCGGCGCCCGCGTGCGTGGGGTGGCGCCCGAACGGCTAGCCGAACGTCCCCACCTCGGGGATCCGGTCGGTTCGCCCGTAGCGGAGCAGCGTCACACCGCCGTCGTCGGCGACGGGGGGCGCGATCAGGCGGAGCACCGACGGCAGTGCACCATCGTCGAACACCTTCTTGCCCCGTCCGAGCAGGATCGGATACACCCAGAGCTTCAGTTCATCGAACAGCCCCTCGGCGAGCAGCGTGTGCACGAAGTCGATGCTGCCGATCACGTGCACCTCCCGGTGCCGCTCCCGCAGGTCGGCGATCTCTGACGCGAGGTCGGCGCCGACACGGGATGAGCCCTGCCAGTCGAGGGTGATGGCGGCATCCCTCGATGCGACGTACTTGGGAACGCGATCGAAGAGCCGCCCGATCCATCCCTCAGGACCCTCCGTGTGCTGCGGCCAATACGCCGCGAAGATGTCATAGGTGCGGCGGCCGAGCAGGAGCGCATCCAGCCGTTCCATGCCTTCGCGTACTTGATCGCCCATCCCCGGGCTCGGGTAGCCCGCCTGCCAGCCGCTGAAACGGAAGCCGTCCGAGGGGTCCTCGTCGGCGGCGCCCGGTCCCTGGGCGACGCCGTCGAGGGTCGTGAACAGATCGATGACGATGCGTCCTGAGTCTGCCGTGCTCATGGTCTTCCCCTTCTCTTGCCCTCCTCCGCCGCGAGACTGCACATTCGCGCCGAGACGTCGGCGTTGCGCCACGGTCTCGGCAAGCGGATGCGGTCTCGCGGGTGAAGAGGTGAGTCGGGGGGATGCTCGCAAAGACCGGGCGGCTCGTCAAGAGGGGTGCCGCGAAACGGCGCGAGAATGCCGAAATGCCCTTTCCTAACTCGAACATATGTTCTATACTCGAAGCATGACGAATCCGCACCTCACCCCTTTGCTCGAGGCCATCGCGCGCCTCGAGAGGGCATGGGCGGATGCGGGTGGTGCTGACGATCTTTCGCGCCAGCAGCTGATCGCCGCCAGCGAAGGGGTGGGGGTGCTCCGTCGCCGCGTCGACGGACTGCACGCCGAGATCGCGGCGAGCATCGCTCACGAGTCGCGCGCCGAGCTCGGCCCGGACAGCCTGGCGAAGCAGCAGGGGTCCGCAATCCCGCCAGGCTGATCGCGGCGACGACCGGTGCATCCACCGGCGATGCCGCCCGCCTGGTGAAGGTGGGTGAGGCGACTGCTCCGCGCACGAACCTGATCGGGGAACCGCTGCCGTCGAAATATCCGGCTGTGCAGGCAGCGATGGGCGACGGGTCGATCAGCGCTGCCGGGGCGGCGCTGATCGTCACCCTCCTCGACCGCGCTCGCGTGAAGGTCGACATCGAACGGGTGGCGGAGGCAGAGCGGCTCCTCGTCGAGCGAGCGCAGAATCGGTCGCTCGACGACGTCCGCAAGCTGGTCACGCATGCCGAAGCGTGGCTCGATCCCGACGGCGTCGAACCCCGTGAGGAAGAGATGCGGGGTCGTCGCTCATTGACGATGTTCGAGCGCGACGGCTCTCTCCATCTCACGCTTCAGACGGATGTCGCTTCCGGCGCTCCGGTGAAGGCGGCGATCCAGGCGTACGTGACCGCCGTGTTCCAAGCGAGGGAGCAGGCCACGGATCACGATGCGGCCGATGCCGACCACCGCACCGTGCCGATGATCCAGGCCGACGCACTCGCGTCGATCTGCGCGCATGCGGTCGAGTGTGACAACAACGGCATGCCGCTCACCGGAGCCACCGTGGTCGTGCGCGTGAACCTCGACGACCTGACCGGAGGAACGGGATTCGCGACGATCGACGGCACGGATCAGCCGGTCAGCATCGCCACCTGCCGGCAGATGGCGGCCGGCGGCGGCGTGATCCCGGCCGTTCTCGATTCCCGGGGCGAGATCCTCGACTGGGGTCGTGAACGGCGCCTGTTCAGCCGCGCGCAGCGACTCGCGCTCGTCGAAAGAGACGGCGGATGCGCGATGTGCGACCTGCCACCGCAGCTGACCAAGGCGCACCACCTTCGATGGTGGTCGCGCGACGCCGGCCCGACCGATCTCAGTAACGGCATCCTGCTCTGCGAATCGTGCCACCACCGGATACATGAGAACGGCTGGGAGATCGACATCGACGGCACCGGCAGCGCGGCGCGCGTCTGGTTCATTCCGCCGCCGCATGTCGATCCGGCCCGGACCCCTCGGCTCGGCGGCCGGGCGCGCTACTCGATCGCGGCCTGAGTCGGCCCCGGTCGGCGCGGTCGCGATCGCACGGTCACGGCTGAACGGTTCCCTGCAGACATCCACCGCGCGGGGGATGCCGCACCGATCGCGCAGCCGTACGGTGGAGGGATGCCCGCAGCACCGTTCACCCGCACGCCGACGGCTCGAGAGCTGCGCAGCGACCTCATCCTCGCGGCCGTCATGTTCGCGGGCGCGATCCTCAGCGCCGCCCTCTCGACCATCGCCGAGATGTACGGCGACGAGCAGGCAGAGCCGTGGACGGCCCTCGTCTACGCGGTGGTCGTCACGGCCCCGCTCGCCGTTCGCCGCCGCTGGCCGGGAATCGTCGCCATCGTCGTCGCGCTGGCCTACTTCGTCGCGATCAGCCTGCGCGTCCCCGAGATCTATGTCGGCAACATCGCCATGTTCGTCTCGCTCTACACGGTCGGCGCCTGGATGAACGACCGCCGTCGCGCGCTCATCGTGCGCGTCGGGATCATCCTCGGGATGTTTGCCTGGCTGATCATCGTCATGTACGGCGAAGCGATCGCGGAGGCCGACAAGGCGGAGGTCGCCGCCGGAGCCTTCTCGCCGTACGTCGCGTTCATGATGATCCAGATCCTGCTGAACGCGCTCTACTTCGGCGGCGCGTACTACTTCGGCGAGCGCTCCTGGCATGCGGCCCAGTCACGGGAGGTCCTGGAGCAGCGCACCGTCGAACTCGAGCGCGAGCGGGAGGTGACGGCCGCGCAAGCGGTGGCGCTGGACCGCGTCCGCATCGCCAGAGAGCTGCACGATGTCGTCGCCCACCACGTGTCGGTCATGGGTGTGCAGGCCGGAGCCGCCCGACTCGTGCTCGACCGCGACCCCGAGGCGACCAGGCGCATCCTCACCGGGATCGAAGGCTCGGCGCGCGATGCGATCCATGAGCTGCGCCAGCTGCTCGAAACACTGCGCACTCCCGGAGGCGAGACCGCAGACGGCGCTTCCACCCTCACGCTCGACGACATCCGAGACCTGGTCGACGCATCGAACGAAGCGGGATTGCCGACCGCGTACTCCGTGATCGGCGAACCGGTGCATGTGCCGTCACTCGTCGCCGTCAATCTCTACCGCATCGTGCAGGAAGCACTCACCAACGCGCGCCGCCATGCCGGCGCCGACGCCACGGCCGATGTGCGCGTCCGCTTCGCCGCGGGCAGTGTCGAAGTCGAGGTGGTCAACACCGGCCGCGTCGTCACGGCGGTGCGGCCGGGGCTCGGGCAGCTCGGGATGCGGGAGCGGGCGATCGCGTCCGGCGGCACGATCGACCTCACCCCGCGCCCGCTCGGTGGCTTCCGGGTGCGTGCCACGGTGCCGCTGCCCGACACCGACACCGACGCCGCGACGCGCGAGCGTACGACCGCGTCGACGACGCCCACCCCCTCCACCTCACCCGCCCCCGCCGCCGCCGCCGAACGAGGAACCCCGTGACAGATTCCCCCATCCGCGTCCTCCTCGTCGACGACCACGCCATGCTGCGCGCCGGCTTCCGCACCATCCTCGACAGTCAGCCTGACATCACGGTCGTCGGCGAGGCATCGACCGGTGCAGAAGCCGTGGCCCAGGCATCCGCTCTTCATCCCGACGTCATCACGATGGACGTGCAGATGCCCGATATGGACGGCATCGAAGCGACCAGGCTGCTCGTCGCCGACCCGCAGATCGCCGCCGCGATCGCCATCGTCACCACGTTCGACCACGACGACTACCTCTATGAGGCATTGGATGCCGGAGCGAGCGGCTTCCTGCTGAAGAACGCCGCGGCCGAGGATCTCATCGCAGCGGTTCGCGCGCTGGCGGCGGGCGACGGGATGCTGGCCCCCGAGGTGACCCGGCGGGTGCTGGCGCGCTTCGCCACCTCGAGGACGACGGCGACAGCGACGCCGAGCCCGACGAAGACGGTGCCCGAGCCTCGCGCTCAGCAGCCGACCGCCGGCGCACGTCGCTCCCCCCTCGCCGAACCTCTCACCGACCGTGAGGCCGAGGTGCTCGCCCTGCTCGCCGATGCGCGAAGCAACGGCGAGATCGCGGCAGCGCTCTTCATCGGCGAGGCGACCGTGAAGACGCATGTCTCCCGCATCCTGCAGAAGCTCGGCGCGCGTGATCGCGTGCAGGCCGTGGTTCTCGCGCACCGACTGGGCCTGGCCGGCCCATAGCGAAGAGCCCGATGGGCGACTCACGCCATGATGGTGGGGTGTCCGTCGTCACTGCCCCTCTCTCGCGCCCGATCATCGCCGGTGTGGTCACGGCGCTCGTCGGATTCACGAGCTCCTTCGCGGTGGTGCTCACCGGCCTCGACGCCGTCGGCGCCTCGGCGAGCCAGGCGGCCAGCGGACTGCTCGCCCTCAGTCTGACGATGGGACTCGCCTGCATCGTTCTCGCCTGGCGATACCGGATGCCGATCACCTCGGCCTGGTCGACGCCGGGCGCCGCGCTCCTCGCCGCCACCGGCGCGGTCGAAGGCGGCTGGTCGGCTGCCGTCGGAGCGTTCCTCGTGACCGCCGTCCTCATCCTGCTCACGGCCCTGTGGCCCGCGCTCGGCGCCCTGATCGCCCGCATCCCGCCATCCATCGCGCAGGCGATGCTCGCGGGCGTCCTGCTGCCGCTGTGCATCGCTCCGATCACCGGCATCGTCGCCAACCCCTGGGGCGTCGTGCCGGTCATCCTCACCTGGCTGATCTTCGCCCGCCTGGCCCCGCGCTGGGCGGTGCCGCTGGCCTTCGTCGCGGCGGCCGCCGTCGTCACCGTCTCGCTCATCCGCGGCGGCGCGCCGCTCGACATCGGGCTGCTTGTACCTCGACTCGAGCTCACCATGCCGACCGTCACCGTCGGCGCCCTCGTCGGTCTCGCGCTGCCGCTGTTCATCGTGACGATGGCCTCGCAGAACGTGCCCGGCGTCGCCGTGATGCGCAGCTTCGGTTACGAGGTGCCGTGGCGCCCGGCCATGCTCGTCACCGGAATCGGCACCGCGCTCAGCGCACCCGCCGGCGGCCACGCCATCAATCTCGCCGCGATCAGTGCCGCACTGGCCGCCGGCCCCGACGCCGACCCCGACCCGGATCGCCGCTGGGTGGCCGGCGTCTCGACCGGCGGCTCCTACCTCGTGCTCGGCGGCTTCTCCGCTGCCTTCGCCGCCCTCGTGCTGCTCGCACCCGAGGCCGTGATCCCCGCCGTCGCAGGCCTCGCCCTCTTCGGCGCGTTCGGCTCTGCCGTGCAGCAGGCGATCGATGACCCTGGCGAGCGCATCCCGGCGGTGGTCACCTTCGTCGTCGCGGCATCGGGCATCGCGGTCCTCGGAGTAAGCGCGGCGTTCTGGGCGCTCGTGGCCGGACTCCTGGTGCGCACCGTGCTGCACGCCGGACGACACTGACGCCGGCCGACGCTGACGCCCACCGCGATGTGATCTCCCCCACAGGGAGGACAGCCCGCGACAGAGCCACGCACCGCAGGATCAGCCACGCGGGGGATGCCCCCGGCAAGCCTCCTCCCTAGCGTGGAAGACATGAACCAGCTCGAACTCCACGGCATCACGAAGAGCTACGGCTCGCGGCGCGTGCTCGACGATGTGTCCTTCTCGGTCGCCCCCGGTCGCCTCACGGGATTCGTCGGCGGCAACGGTGCAGGCAAGACCACCACGATGCGCATCATCCTCGGCGTGCTCGCCACCGACGAAGGCCGCGTCGACCTCGCAGGCAGCCCCGTCACCACCGATGACCGCCGCCGCTTCGGCTACATGCCCGAGGAGCGCGGCCTGTATCCGAAGATGAAAGTGCTCGAGCAGATCGTCTACCTCGCCCGGCTGCACGGCTTCGGCAAGGCGGATGCCGCCGCCCGTGCGACGGAGCTCCTCACCGAACTCGGACTCGGCGAGCGCCTGGATGACACCATCGAGTCGCTCTCGCTCGGAAACCAGCAGCGCGCCCAGATCGCGGCGGCGCTCGTGCACGATCCGAAGGTGCTGATCCTCGATGAGCCCTTCTCGGGCCTCGACCCGCTCGCCGTCGACGTCGTCGCCGGCGTCCTCCAGGCGGCGGCAGCGCAGGGCGCATCGATTCTCTTCTCATCGCACCAGCTCGATGTCGTCGAACGGCTCTGCGACGACCTCATCATCCTCGCCGGCGGCACCGTCCGCGCCTCCGGCTCGCGCGAGGCGCTGCGCGCCCAGCACTCCTCCGACCGCTATGAGCTGGTCTCCGCGGGCGACGCCGGGTGGCTTCGCACCGAGCCCGGCGTCACCGTCGTCGACTTCGAGGGCGGCTACGCCCTCTTCGACGCCGACGGCCCCGAAACGGCTCAGCGCGTGCTGCGCTCCGCCGTCGAGCGCGGCGACGTCGCCAGCTTCGCCCCCCAGCATCCGTCCCTCGCCCAGATCTTCAAGGAGGTCATCCAGTGAGCACCTCACCCGCCCCGATCCGTGAGACGAACGGCATCTGGCTCGTCGCCGAACGCGAGATCACCTCGAAGTTGCGCAGCAAGGCCTTCATGATCTCCACCGGCATCCTGCTGCTCATCGCCCTCGCCGGCATCCTGATCGGCGGCTTCGTCAGCAAGAACCCCGAGGCGACGAAGATCGCCGTGACGTCCGAGACGGCAGCCGTCGTCGAGGCGCTGCCGAACGTCGCCGTCACCGAGGTCGCCGATCGTGACGAAGCCGAATCGCTGCTGCGCTCCGAAGACGTCGAGGCCGCGGTCATCCCCCACGACGGCACGCTCGGATACAGCGTCATTGCCCTTCGCGACGCCCCGAGCTCGATCGTCATGGGACTCGCCGAGACGCCCGAGGTCGAGATCCTCGAACCCGCGACGACGAACCCACTGCTGCGCTACTTCATCGCGCTCGGCTTCGGCATCGTATTCCTGATGGCGGCCTCGACTTTCGGCGGCACGATCGCCCAGAGCGTCGTCGAAGAGAAGCAGACACGCGTGGTCGAGTTGTTGATCTCGGCGATACCCGCGCGCACGCTGCTGGCAGGTAAGGTGATCGGCAACACCGTGCTCGCGATGGCGCAGATCCTCGCACTGGCCGCGATCGCGACCGTGGGCCTGATCGTCACCGGGCAGACCGAGGTGCTCGCCACCCTCGGCTCTCCCATCATCTGGTTCGCCGTCTTCTTCCTGTTCGGCTTCATCCTGCTCGCCGCCCTGTTCGCCGCTGCGGCGTCGATGGTCTCGCGTCAGGAGGACATCGGGGCGACCACCACACCGCTCACGCTGCTGGTGATGGCGCCGTACTTCCTGGTGATCTTCTTCAACGACAACCCGCTGGTGCTGGGGATCATGTCGTACGTGCCGTTCTCGGCACCGGTCGGGATGCCGATGCGCCTCTTCGTCGGCGAGGCGCAGTGGTGGGAGCCGATCGTCTCGCTGCTCATCCTGCTCGGCACCTGCGTCGCCGCCATCGCGATCGGCGCGAAGATCTACGAGAACTCGCTGCTGCGCATGGGATCCCGGGTGAAGCTGAAAGAGGCACTGCGCGGCTGAGGATGCCGGCGGATGCCGGCGGATGCCGGAACCCTGTCACCGCCGAGACCCCCTGTCGCAGACGTCTGCAACAGGGGGTCTTTCGGCTTTATGGAGGGGGTTTCGGCATTCTGTGCGACCACCGCGGCGCGGCGAGTCAGATCACGTCGTCGGCGAGCGGCGTCGGGTTGCCGAAGCGGTGGTTCGTGATCGAGATCGCCTGCTCATGCAGGAACGGCAGCATCTCCACGCGCCCTGCGCCCGTCACGGCGTGCGACCACACCGCGACGTCGGGCGATCCCCCGAGGGCCGTGTGCAGCGCAGATGCATCGCCGCCGACGAGCCGCACCCGCTGCCAGCGGCGCTCGGCCTTCGCGAACCGCTTGATCCAGGCGGCATCCTTCTCGTGCTTCACCGTCACGCCGTGCGCGCGCAGCGCCTTCTCGATCGCGGCCGGCAGTTTCGGCGTCGACACCGTGAACGGGCTGCCACTGCGCACCGCGGCCGCGAGCACCCGGACGGCCTCGACGAGCGGGGTGTGCTCCGCGATGCGCACATCGACGTCGACCGGCCGGTAGCGGAAGAGATTCCGCTCCACACCCAGTTGCGAGCGGTCGGTCACCGCTCCGAACTCATCGACCCAGGCCCGCTCGTCCGACGCTGCGGCTCGCAGCAGCCAGTCGGTCTCGATCCGGTCGAGGTCGGCGGATGCCGCATCCAGCAGTCGCTGCACATCTGGCGCAACCGCGGCCCCTGCGGCCGCCTCCGGCGGCTCAGCCGGAATCCAGTCTCCGAGGCCGAACAGGTAGTTCGGGCCGCCCGCCTTGGCGCCCGCACCGACGGCCGAGCGCTTCCAGCCGCCGAACGGCTGGCGCTGCACGATGGCCCCGGTGATGCCGCGGTTCACGTAGAGGTTGCCCGCCTCGACCTGCTCGAGCCAGGTTGCGACCTCGGTGGAGTCGAGCGCGTGCAACCCCGCCGTGAGGCCGTAGTCCACGGCGTTCTGCAGGCGGATCGCCTCATCGAGGTCCTTCGCACGCATGATGCCGAGTACGGGTCCGAAGAACTCGGTCAGGTGGAAGTACGACCCCTCGGCGACGCCCGTCTTCACGCCCGGCGTCCACTGCCGACCCTCGTCGTCGAGCTTCTGCGGCTTCACGAGCCAGCGCTCCCCCTTCTCCAGTTTCGTCAGCGCCCTGAGCAGCTTGCCCTCGGCGGGCTCGATGATCGGACCCATCTGGGTCGCCGGGTCATCCGGCAGCCCCACCCGCATCGAGGTCACGGCATCCACCAGCTGTCGCTCGAAGCGCCGCGAGTCGGCGACCGAGCCCACGAGGATCGCCAGGGATGCCGCCGAGCATTTCTGGCCGGCGTGGCCGAAGGCACTGCGGGCGACGTCAGCGGCCGCGAGGTCGAGATCGGCTGACGGCGTCACGATGATGGCGTTCTTGCCGCTGGTCTCGGCGAGCAGCGGCAGATCCTGGCGGAACGAGCGGAACAACTCGGCCGTCTCATATGCGCCGGTGAGGATCACCCGGTCGACCACGGGGTTGGCCACGAGGCGGGTTCCGAGCTCCCGCGAGGCGAGATCGACGAGGACGAGGAGGTCGCGCGGCACACCCGCCGCCCACAGCGCCTCGATCATGACGGCGCCACAGCGCTGGGTGAGCTTCGCCGGTTTAATGATGACGGCCGAACCCGCGGCGAGCCCGGCTAGCACGCCGCCCGCAGGGATCGCGATGGGGAAGTTCCACGGCGGGGTGACCACCGTCACCCGCGACGGCACGAATTCTGCCCCCGCGATGGCCTCCAGGTCCTTGGCACGCTCGGCGTAGTAGTGGGCGAAGTCGATCGCCTCGCTCACCTCGGGGTCGCCCTCGGCGATCGTCTTGCCGGCCTCGTGCACCATGATCTCCAGCAGCTGCCCGCGGCGCGCGGCGAGTTCCACGCCCGCACGGTGCAGCACGGCCGCGCGCTCGCTCGCCGGCAGCGCCGCCCACCTCTCGGCGGCGACCTCGGCGGCAGCGAAGACCGCGGCGAGCTGCTCGTCCGAATCGATGCGGGCGTCGGCGATGGCATCGACGCCGAGCGTCGTGTTAACCGAGCGCTGCAGGATGTCACGGCCCCAGGCGCGGTTCGCCGCAAGAGCCGGGTCGGTGTCCGCCTGGTTCTCGAATCCCTCGATCGTCGGCGGCTCGGACTCGAGCTCCGCCACCTCCGCTGCCCGATCCTGGACCCGGTTCGGCCGAGGCAGTTCCCGGTCGGCCTCCAGCGCCTCGAGCGAGCGCTCGAACCGCTCGCGCTCGCGCCGCAGCAGCTCTTCATCGCTCGCGAGCTCGAACACCGCCGACATGAAGTTCTCGGAGCTGGCGTTCTCCTCCAGGCGTCGGACGAGATACGCGATCGCCACATCGAACTCGGCCGGGTTGACCACCGGCGTGTAGAGCAGCAGGCGGCCGACATCCTTGCGGACGGCTTCGGCCTGGCCCGTGGCCATGCCCAGCAGCATCTCGTACTCCACGGCATCCGTCACGCCTCGCGCCTGCGCGAGCAGCCACGTGTAGGCGATGTCGAACAGATTGTGGCCGGCGACGCCGATGCGCACGGCATCCAACCGCTCCGGTGTCATCGACCAGTCGAGCACCCGCTTGTAGTTGGTGTCGGAGTCCTGCTTGGTGGAGTAGGTGGAGAGCGGCCATCCGTGGATCGCGGCATCCACGTGCTCCATCGCGAGGTTCGCGCCCTTGACGACGCGCACCTTGATCGGCGCGCCCCCCTTCGCACGGCGCGCAGCCGCCCACTCCTGCAGCCGCTGCATCGCGGCGAGAGCATCCGGCAGATAGGCCTGCAGCACGATCCCGGCTTCGAGGTTCTCGAGCCCCGGCTGATCGAGGATGGAGGTGAACGCCGCGATGGTCAGGTCGAGGTCGCGGTATTCCTCCATGTCGAGGTTGATGAACTTCGCCCTGCCCGCTGCTTCGGACCGTGCAGCGAGCTCATACAGCGGCGTGAGCTTCGCGACGACATCGGCGACAGCCTCGTCGAACGACCACATCGACAGCTGACTCACGACGCTCGAGACCTTGATGGAGACGTAGTCGACGTCGTCCCTCGCCAGGAAGTCGAACGTGCCCTGCAGTCGGCGCCCCGCCTCGCGCTCACCGAGCACGGCCTCGCCGAGCAGGTTCAGGTTCAGGCGATTGCCGCTCTTACGGAGCTTGCTGATGGCGGGACCCAGCTTCGAGGGCGTGGCGTCGAGCACCAGATGCCCGACCATCGCCCGCAGCACTCGCCGGGCGATCGGCACGACGATGCCCGGCATCTTCGGAGCCATGACGCCGCCGAGCCCGATGGCCCTTCGCAGGTACCACGGCAGCAGCTTCGGGGTGATGCTCGAGAGCTCCGCGAGCTTGCGGCCGGCGACGCGGAGGTCTTCGGGGCGCATCACGCCGTCGACGAAGCCGACGGTGAAGGCGAGACCGTTCGGGTCCTTCAGAACCTCGGCGAGGCGCTTCGCCGCCGGTTCGACGGGGTGGGTCTCACTCTCCGAGAGCCAGCGTTCGACGAGCGCTGTGACCTCAGAGGTGCAGGGGGATGCGGCGACATCGGCGGCGGCCATCGACAGGAACCTCCAGGTAGGGGCGCACGCCCGGGGCGCGTGCGACTGGATCATTGTCAGGCCGCTCGCTAGGCTCCGTCTATCAACCGATTTGCGTGAGTTCTGTTCACGTTCGCTGAACGATCTGGAGACGGGATGCTCGACGTCAACCGGCTGCGCATGCTCGTCGAACTCTCCCGCCGCGGAACCCTCTCCGCCGTCGCCGACGCGCTCTCGTACAGCAAGGCGTCGGTGTCGCAACAGCTCAGCGCGCTGGAGCGGGAAGTGGGGGTGCCGCTGCTTCGCCGGGTGGGACGAGGCGTGCAGTTCACGCCGCAGGGCAATGTGCTCGTGGCGGAGGCCATCACCATCCTCGACCAGCTCGAGCACGCGAAGGTCGCCGTCGCCGAGTCGCTGACCGAGGTGACAGGCACCGTGCGCGTCGCCGTCTTCCAATCGGCAGCGCACTCGCTGCTTCCCCGCTCGCTGGAGGCGCTGAGGGACCAGCATCCGGCCCTGCGGGTGGAAGTGACCGAGAGCGACCCCGAGAAGGGGCTCGTCGGAGTCTCCAGCCGCGAGTTCGACCTGATCCTCGCCGAGCAGTACCCGGGCCGCACCCGGCCGATCCATGCGGATCTCGATCGGGTGGTACTCGCACACGACGCGATCCACCTCGCGCGCCGGCCGGACGGCGAAGGCGGCAGCCGGGCGACGAGCGGGGCGGATGCCGTCGCCGCGCTGCGCTCGACCGCGATGGCGCCGTGGGTGATGGAGCCGGCGGGAACCGCATCGCGCGCCTGGGCGGAGCAGCTGTGCCGGACGGCGGGCTTCGAGCCGGACGTCCGCTATGAGATCGCCGATCTCACCACCCACGTCCGGCTCATCCACGCCGGTCTCGCGGTCGGGCTGCTGCCGGAGCTCGTCTGGGCGGGCGACGCACCGCCGGTCGAACTGACCCCGCTCCCCGACAAGCCGCGTCGCGAGATCTTCTCGTCCGCCCGGCGCGTGTCAGCGGCGGCTCCCTCGATCCGCGCGGTGCGCCGGGCGTTGCTGTCCGCGGCGACGCACATCCTGCCCGACTGAGTTCCTACCGACACGGCCCACCGAGACCCACAGTCCGCGCCCAGACCCACAATCATCTGCGTCGATGAGTGAGGGTTTCGACGCAGGGTGCGAGTCTGAGTGACTTCACCCGCGCAGGGGAATATACATGCGAATGAATTGGTTTACTCCGGGGTAACGGACGACGGAGTTCGACCCACTCCACTGAAAGGCACTTCCGTGAACACCCCCCTCCACGACCGCACTGCTCCGACCGAGCACCCCGTCCTCGACATCCTCGCGGCGCGCTGGAGTCCCCGAGCCTTCGACGCGGACCGCCCGATCGACGAGGCCAGGCTCGCCACCGCACTCGAGGCGGCACGCTGGAGCCCCTCGGCCAACAACGTCCAGCCGTGGCGATTCATCGTCGCTCGCCGTGGCACCGCTCTTCACGCCCAGATCGTCGACGCACTCATGGGCTTCAACCAGGCGTGGGCGGGCAACGCGTCCGCCCTCATCGTCGCCGTCGCTGAGACCGAGACCGCCGACGGCACCCCGATCACACACGCCGTCTACGACCTCGGTCAGGCCGTCGCGCACTTCTCGGTGCAGGCGCACCACGACGGACTCGCCGTGCACCAGATGAGCGGTTTCGACCCGGAGGTCATCCGCGAGTTCGCCGATCTGGAGCCGCGATTCGCGGCGCTGACGGTCATCGCCGTCGGCGAGTTCGGCGACGTCGACTCGCTGCCTGAGGTGCTGCGGGAGCGCGAGGTCGCGCCGCGCGTGCGCCGCCCGATCGACGAGACGGTGATCCTCAGCGCCTGAGTCCGTTCGAGCGAAAGATGTCGGTCGCTCGACCTAGGGTTCGAGCATGGATGCTGTGCAGAGGCCGAAACTCCGAGCCGCCCCCATCAGCGTGATCCGCGCGCGTACCAACAACCTGCGCGACGTCTCGCTCGACGTCCCGAAGCGCGTGATGACCGTGTTCACCGGCGTCTCCGGCTCGGGCAAATCCTCACTCGTGCTCGACACGATCGCCGCCGAGGCGCAACGGCTCGTGAACGACTCGTATTCGACGTTCATCCGCTCCCGCATGCCGCAGATGCCGGCTCCCGACGTACAGTCGATGAACGGCCTGACCTTCACCGTGCTGATCGACCAACGCCGCTTCACCGGAAACGCGAGGTCGACGGTCGCCACGGCGACGGATGTTGCATCGCTGATCCGCCTGGTGTTCTCGCGCATCGCCACCCCGTCGGCCGGTTACTCCCCCGCATACTCGTTCAACGACCCGTCCGGAATGTGCCCGACCTGCGAGGGGCTCGGCACGGTCTACGACATCGACATCGAACAGCTCATCGACCCCGAGAAGAGCATCGACGAGGGGCCCGTGCGATTCAGCCTGTTTCGCCCGGGGGTCTATCGCTGGAAGCGCTTCGCCCACAGTGGTCTGTTCGATCGGCAGAAGCCGCTGAAGGATTACACCGAGCACGAGATGGAGCTCTTCCTCTACGCTGATCAGCTCAAGCTCCCCGACCCCGACCCGCAGTTCCCGCAGAGCGCTCGCTTCGACGGCGTCATCACGCGTATGCGCGACGTCTTCCTCGCACAGCGCCCGGTGAAGATGTCGAAGCAGGTGCGAGAAGAGCTCGACCGGTTGGTCACCCACCACACGTGTCCCGAATGCGGCGGCGCCCGGGTCAACGAGGCGGCGAGGAACAGCCTTATCGAGGGGCACTCGATCGCCGACTGGATGCGGATGCCGGTGGCAGAGCTGCGCCGCATGCTCGACGGACTCACCGACGCCCGAGTGGCGCCGGCCGTCAGCGGCATCCGCCACGTGCTCGATGCGCTGCTGTCGGTCGGTCTCGGCTATCTCACCCTCGACCGCGAGTCGTCGACGCTCTCCGGCGGCGAGGCGCAGCGCGTCAAGATCGTGCGGCACCTAGGCAGCGCCCTCACCGAGGTCACCTACGTGTTTGACGAGCCGAGCGCAGGGCTGCACCCCGCCGACATCCAGCGCCTCGTCGCACTTCTGCAGCGCCTGCGCGACGCGGGCAACACCATCCTGGTCGTCGAGCATCATCCGCAGGTGATCGCCGTGGCCGATCACGTCGTCGACATCGGACCCGGTGCCGGAACGGCGGGTGGCGCGGTGCAGTTCGAAGGCACACCCGAGCAGCTGCGTCAGAGCAGTACGCTCACCGGGCGCCTACTGGCCGAACCGCTGCGCCTCTCCGCTACGCCGCGCGCTGCGAGCGGCCACATCCGGGTCGCCGATGCCCGTGCCCACAACCTCGGTGGATTCGACGTCGACGTCCCGCTCGGCGTCCTCACCGCGATCACCGGCGTCGCGGGTTCCGGCAAGAGTTCGTTCGCAACGGTGGAGCTTCCCCGACAGCACCCGCAGTTCACGGTCGTCGGGCAGGATCCGCTGCGCGGTGGCATCCGGTCGACCATGCTCAGCATCCTCGGCATCGCCGACACTGTGCGCCAGGCGTTCGCCGACGCGTCGGGGCTCGACCCGTCGTGGTTCAGCTTCAACGGTCGGGGCGCGTGCCCGGTCTGTCGCGGCAAGGGCCACGTCACCACAGAGCTCGCTTTCCTCGACGACGTCTCGCTGCCGTGCGAGGCGTGCGGCGGTCTCCGATTCAACGCGACCGCGCTCGAGGTGCGGCGGGACGGGTCGACGATCGCCGACGTGCTCGCGTCGACGCCCGCCGACGTGGCAGAGCTCTTCCCCGATCGCGCCGAGATCGCCGCCGCGCTCGACTGGGTGCGACGCACGGGACTCGGCTATGTTCCGGTCGGGCGTTCGCTCGACACGCTCTCGGGCGGTGAGAGGCAGCGACTCCTCCTCGCCAGGCATCTCAGCGATCCTCGCCGCGACCCTGCCGATCGGATCGTCCTCGACGAACCGACGGCGGGGCTTCATCCGAGCGACGTCGACACGATCAACCGGCTCTTCGACGATCTGCTGGACGAGGGTGCGACGCTCGTGGTCGTCGAGCACAACCTCCGTGTCGTCGCGCGCGCCGATCACGTCATCGACATCGGCCCCGGTGCGGGATCCGAAGGAGGGCAGCTCGTGTTCGCCGGGCCGCCGGCAGAGCTCGTCCGCCACGAGGAGTCGCTCACCGGGCGAGCTCTCGCCGCTGCCTCGATCAGCCGGTCGCCGCGGTGAGCGAGAGGCCAGACCCGTCGACCGCGACGTCGACCCGCACGGTGTCGCCGTCGTGCACGCCGCCCGAGAGGAGCGCGGTCGCCAGCCGGTTCTGCACCTCGGACTGGATGAGTCGCCGCAGCGGCCTCGCCCCGAAGATCGGGTCATACCCGCGTTCGGCCAGCCACGACCGGGCATCGGGTGTGACCGCGAGCGTGAGCCGGCGGTCGTGCAGGCGGCGCTGCAGCTGATCCACCGACAGCTCGACGATCTGCGCGAGGTCGTCTTCGGACAGCGCCTGGAACATCACGATGTCGTCGAGACGGTTGAGGAACTCGGGCCGGAACGACTGCCTCACGAGCGCCATCACCGACTCGCGCTTCTCGTGGATCGACAGCATCGGGTCGATGAGGATGGGCGAGCCGATGTTGCTGGTGAGCACGAGGATGACGTTCGAGAAGTCGACCGTCCTCCCCTGACCGTCGGTGAGGCGCCCGTCGTCGAGCACCTGCAGCAGCACATCGAACACCTCGGGGTGGGCCTTCTCGACCTCGTCGAGAAGGATCACGCTGTACGGGCGGCGTCGCACCGCCTCCGTGAGCTGACCGCCCTGCTCGTACCCGATGTATCCGGGAGGGGCACCGACGAGACGCGAGACCGAGTGCTTCTCGCCGTACTCGGACATGTCGATGCGCACCATGGCGTGCTCGTCGTCGAAGAGGAACTCCGCCAGGGCCTTCGCGAGCTCGGTCTTGCCGACACCGGTGGGCCCGAGGAAGAGGAACGAGCCGGTCGGGCGGCCCGGGTCACTGATGCCCGCGCGGGAGCGGCGCACGGCATCCGACACCGCCTTCACCGCGTCCTTCTGACCGATCAGCCGCTTGCCGAGCTCGGCCTCGAGGTGCAGCAGCTTCTCGCCCTCGCCCTGCAGCAGGCGCCCGACCGGGATGCCGGTCCAGGCGGCGATGACACCGGCGATGTCCTCGTCGGTGACCTGCTCGTTGACCATGCGGCCCTCGGATGCGGTCGCCGCCTCCGCCTGCTCGGCCTCGGCGATGTCGCGCTCGAGGCGTTTGATCGTCTCATACTCGAGCTTGGAGGCTCGGGTGTAGTCAGCCTCGCGCATCGCCAGGTCGCGCTGCGTGATGGCGTCGTCGAGCTGCTTCTTGAGGTCTCCGACACGGTTGAGGCCCTGACGCTCGCGGGCCCATCGTGCCTCCAGCTCGGCGAGCTCCTTCTCGAGCTCGCCCAGCTGCTCGCGCAGCGTGCTCAGCCGCTCCTTGGACGCGGCGTCCTTCTCCTTCTTCAGCGCCAGCTCCTCGAGCTTCATCCGGTCGACCTGGCGCTTGAGCTGGTCGATCTCGACGGGAGAGGAGTCGATCTCCATCTTCAACCGCGACATCGCCTCGTCGATCAGATCGATGGCCTTGTCGGGCAGCTGCCGGGCCGGCAGGTACCGGTTCGACAGAGCGGCCGCAGCGACCAGTGCGCTGTCCGAGATCGTCACCCCGTGGTGCGCCTCGTAGCGACCCTTGAGACCGCGGAGGATCGCGATGGTGTCCTCGACCGAGGGCTCTCCCACGTAGACCTGCTGGAACCGGCGCTCGAGAGCGGCATCCTTCTCGATGAACTCGCGGTACTCGTTGAGAGTCGTCGCCCCGATCATGCGCAGCTCGCCCCGCGCGAGCATGGGCTTGAGCATGTTGGATGCCGCGACCGAGCCCTCGCCGCCGCCGGCGCCCATGAGCACATGAAGCTCGTCGATGAAGGTGATGACCCGCCCGTCGGACTCGGTGATCTCCTTCAGCACGCTCTTCAGCCGCTCCTCGAACTGGCCGCGGTACATGGCACCGGCCACCAGGGCCGAGATGTCGAGGGAGACGAGTTCCTTGTCTTTGAGGGACTCGGCCACGTCCCCGGCGACGATGCGCTGGGCGAGCCCCTCGACCACGGCGGTCTTGCCGACGCCCGGCTCTCCGATGAGGACGGGGTTGTTCTTCGTGCGGCGGGTGAGCACCTGGCTGACACGGCGGATCTCGTTGTCACGGCCGATCACCGGATCGAGCTTTCCCTGACGGGCACGGTCGGTGAGGTTGATTCCGAACTGCTCGAGCGCGGACTGCTGGTCTTCCTGTGCAGGGTTGGTCATCGCTCCTCCTGGGAGTCTCCTTTTCAAAGTTGAGTTGTGATGACTCAACTTTACCAGAGCGGATGCCGCATCACGAGCGCGCCGCCACGATCGCGTCCCACACCGCACCCGCGACGTCGCGCTTCGACCCCGCCACCGAGGCGAGGACTCCGGTCTCGCTGACGATGCGCACCGCGTTGTCGGGTATCTCGAAGCCTCGATCCCACCCGACCTCGTTGACGACCAGCAGATCGACGCCCTTGCGCTGACGCTTGCCATGCGCACGCTCGAGGAGCTCAGCTTCGTCGTTCGGCGTTTCCGCGGCGAAGGCGACGATGACCTGGCCGGCAGGCGCCCGGCCGGCCAGACGTGCAGCGGCGAGACCGGCGACGATGTCTTCGTTCTCGACGAGCTCGATCGAGGTCAGCGGCCCCGCCTCCTTGGTGAGCTTGCGCTCCGCGACCGTGGCCGGCCGGTAGTCCGCGACGGCTGCGGTCATCACCACCACATCGGATGCCGCGGCCGCCTCCGCCATGACGGCGCCGAGTTCGGCCGCCGTGCCCGCCGACAGGATGCGGATGTTCGGATGCCGCCCAGCATCCTGCAGCACATCCCGCGAGACGTTCGTGGCCACCAGCTGCACCTCGGCTCCCCGCTCCGCCGCCTCGACGGCGAGAGCCGTGCCCTGCCGGCCGCTCGAGCGATTGCCGAGGTAGCGCACCGGATCGATCGGCTCCCGCGTGCCGCCGGCCGAGACGACCACGCGGAGTCCGTCGAGGTCTCGTGCGGCGAACACGGCGAGCGCGGCCGCGACGATCTCCTCGGGCTCGACCATGCGCCCCGGTCCCGAGTCGCCGCCGGCGAGTTCTCCCTCGGCGGGACCGACGATGCGCACGCCGCGCTCGCGCAGCGTCGCGATGTTCGCCTGGGTCGCCGGGTGCTGCCACATCTCGGCGTGCATGGCCGGAGCGATGACGACGGGGGCGGTGGTGGCGAGCAGCGTCGTGCCGAGCAGGTCGTCGGCGATACCCGCGGTCATCGTGGCGATCGTGTTCGCTGTCGCCGGCGCGATGATCACGAGCTCGGCGGCCTGGCCGAGCGCGACATGTCGCACGCGCGCGACGTCGTCGTGAACACTGGTCGTGACAGGATGCCGACTGATCGCCTCCCACGTCGGCGTGCCGACGAAGCGCAGCGCATCGTCCGTCGGGATGACGGTCACATCATGCCCCGCCTTGATGAGCAGGCGCACGAGGTGCACCGTCTTGTAGGCGGCGATGCCACCGGTCACTCCGACGACGATATTCACCCCTTGATTCTGCCCCAGGGGAGGACGCCGTGGGCCGCCCTTCCGCGTCCGACGCGCACCTAGACTGGCGGTCGTGTGCACGGTCGTGATCGATGTCGAGGATGTGGGGCGGGCGCGGTTGCTCGCGGTGCGCGATGAGGATCCACTGCGCGAGTGGGACGCGCTGGGCGCGTGGTGGCCGGAGCAGTATCCAGGAGTATCAGGCATCCGCGACCGCCGGGCCGGCGGCGCCTGGCTCGCCGTGAACAGCGCCGAAAGGCGACTGGCCGTGTTGCTCAATCGAGCCGACGTGCTCGGGCTTCCGCCCGACCACGTGCGATCGAGAGGCTCGCTCGCGTTGGAATCCGTCGTGGGCCGATCCCCCGTGGCCCCCCTGCCGATGCACGGCTTCAATCTGCTCGAGGTCGGCCCGGACGGCGCGCGCGTGCTGTCGTGGGATGGCGACGTGCTGCGCGACACGTCGATTCCGGCCGGGGTGCACATGATCGCCCACGACGATCTCGACGATCCGGCCACGCCGCGGATCGCCGCGTGGTTGCCGGAGTTCCGCGCTCTCGAGGAGGCGGGTGAAGACCGCGACTGGGTGGACCGGTGGACGACGCTGCTCGCATCGAGCGCGCACCTGTCGCCCGAGGACGACAGGGCGATCATCCGCGACAACCGCCCGCACGGCTACCCCACCCAGTCGCTCCTCTACTGCGTGGCATCCGTCGGGCCCGCCGGGATCGACGTGCGCGACCAGGCGCTCCCCCGCCCGGGCCACTGGTCGGCGTGAGCGGTCGCTCGCCGATGCTGGCCGGCTACGCCGCGGGCATCTCCGAGTCCGTGCACGAGAACCGGGCGCGGTACGCCGTCGGCGTCACGCCGAGCACTCGCGCGAAGTTCTGCCGCAGAACGGCGGCCGATCCGAAACCGCATTCCTCGGCGACCTGATCGAGACCGAGGTCGGTGCGCTCCAGCATCCGCTGCGCGTGGATGATCCGCTGGCGCGCGAGCCAGGCCGCCGGTGTCGCGCCGTACTCGGCTTTGAACCGGCGGGCGAAGGTGCGCGGCGACATGAGTGCTCGCGCGGCGAGCTGATCGACGCTGAGTTCATCTCGCAGGTGCTCGACCGCCCAGTCGGCGACCGCCGAGAGTGAATCACTGGCGACCACCGGGATCGGCCTGTCGATGAACTGCGCCTGGCCTCCGTCGCGCTGGGGCGGCACCACCATACGCCGGGCGATCCGGTTGGTGAGTTCTGCGCCGACCTCCAGGCGCAGAAGGTGAAGGCACGCATCGAGGCCGGCCGCCGTGCCCGCACTGGTGATGATCCGCCCGTCCTGCACGAACAGCACATCGGGATCGATGTCGATCTGCGGGTACATCGCCGACATCTCGTCGGCGTACATCCAGTGCGTGGTGGCTCGGCGCCCGTCGAGCACGCCGGCCGCTGCGAGGATGAACGACCCGCTGCAGACGGTCAGCACCCATGCGCCCCGCGCAACAGCATCGCGAGCGAGTTCGATGAGCCGCTGGTCGATCCTTCCCCAATAGGGCCTCGGCACCGGGCAGAACACCACCAGGTCGGCCTCGTACGCGAATGAGAGGTCGTTCTCGACGTTGATCGAGAAGCCGAGCTTCGACTGCACGACGCCCGCCTCCGGGGCGACGATGCGGAAGTCGAAGTTCGGCACACCGTCATCGGATCGGTCGAGGCCGAAGGCTTCGCAGGCGACACCGAACTCGAACGGCGCGAATCCATCCTGAACGACACAGGCGACGGTTTTCATGGGCACTCCCGGGGCTTGGCAGTTTTTCTACGATTAACGTCCTTCCTGCCACTCGTGGCGGAAGAACTTCGGTCGTAGCGTTTCTGCCATGATACTCATCATCCTCCTCGCCGCCACCGCCATCTGGGCGATCGTCGCGGGCATCATCGAGATCCGTCGAGACGGATACCGCCAGGAACCGACCGACTGGAGCCGTGTCGCAGAGCGCGACGTGCTCCACCGTGCCGAGTCCGGGCACGCCTACCGCTGAGCGCCGAGCTCGGCGTCAGCCCGGTAGGGTCTGTTCATGATCCCGATCGACAGCCTCCTGGCGTTCCTCGTCACCTCGGTGGTGATCATCGTGATCCCCGGGCCGAGCGTGCTGTTCGTGATCGGCCGATCGATCGCCCTCGGCCGACGCGCAGGTCTGCTCAGCGTGATCGGCAACGCCCTCGGCACGATCCCCGCGGTGGTGGCGGTGGCCTTCGGCGTCGGGGCGATCGTCGCTTCGTCCGTCGTCGCCTTCACGATCATCAAAATCGCCGGTGCCGCCTACCTGGTATGGCTCGGCATCCAGGCGATCCGGCACCGCCACGCGTCGACCGCAGCGTCCGACCGTGCGCCGTCCTCTGCCGCGAGATTGCTCCGTCAGGGCTTCATCGTCGGACTCACGAATCCGAAGACGATCGCGTTCTTCGTCGCCGTCCTGCCACAGTTCGTCGCCCCGGCATCCGGCGCCGTCTGGGCCCAGCTGCTGCTTCTGGGGCTCTCCTTCCAGGCTCTCGCGCTCGTCTGCGACTCGGTCTGGGCCCTCGCGGCCGGTACGGCACGAGCCTGGTTCGCCCGTTCCCCTCGTCGCATCGTGGCACTGTCGGGCACCGGAGGCGCGATGATGATCGGTCTCGGCGGCACGATGGCGCTCACGGGCTCCAAGAGCTGAGCTGTCGGCCGGCGCGAGCGGCGATCTTCACCACACCACGTCGAACAGGACTACGCTCATCGACATGAGCGAGCCGCAGCAGCCTCCCGTCCCGCCTTCCGAGCAGGTGTCGCCCGCGCTCCCGCCGGCCCCGCCCGCAGCTGCACCGCAACAGCACCCCGCGGCGCAACCGGCGCAACCCGCGCAGCCGGTCGCCGCGCATCCGGCACCTCAGTCCTACCCCGCGCAGCATCAGCCTCAGGCGGCGCCGCAGCCGCCCTACCCTCCCACGATGCAGCAGTCTCCGGGCCAGCAGCCCTACCCGTCCTACGCAAGGGACCGGGCCGGCGGTGGCAACTCACTCGGTCGCGTCGCGTTCATCGTCGCGGCGATCACCCTCGCGGTCGAACTGCTCTCGATCCTCATGTGGCCGATCCTCTATCGCACGGGCGAGATGGAGGTCGCCGACGTCCTGAACACCGCCGTGCGGCTGCTGACGTTCGCGGGCTTCGCTGCGGCGCTCGTCCTCGGCATCGTGGCTCTCCGCCGCGAAAGGGCGAACCTGCTGGCGGGAATCGCCGTCGGAATAGCGGGTGCCGCCGTGCTGGGCATCGTGTTCGGCTGGATATCCGGACTGTTCTACAGCTTCATCTGACGCGAGTCGAGCACGCGCTCGTACACTTCGAGCATCGCCGCGGTCCGCGACGACTGAAGGAAGGCCTCGGCGACCTCCGGAAGTGGCGACGGCGCTGTGCCCGCCCTGATGTCGGATGCCGCCGTGCGCAGCGTCTCCGTCAGCGCCTCCGCACGTCGCGCGTCGAGGTCGCCGGTCGAGGCGCCTTCGACCGGGGGGACGGCCCACAGACCCCCGCCGAGTTCTGCCGCGATGTCGGGGTCGCTGATCACCGACGGCGTCCCGAGCGTCGCCGCCTCGAACGGCGTCATGCCCTGGGTCTCGAATCCGATCGACGTCTGCACGAGAGCGTCGGCCGCGCTGATCCGGGCGAGCGTCTCGGGATAGGTGAGCCGGCCGGCGAACCGCACCCCTGGGAGGCCGGCCACGATCCGCTCGGCGGCTGCGCGCTGCGCTCCGCCGCCGATGATCTCGAGTTCGGACTCCACGCCTGATGCGGCATAAGCCTCCAGGAACGGCAGCAATCGTTTTTCCGGACTCATCCGCCCCAGCCAGACGAAGCGCGGCGGTCCCGGCATCCGCTCGACCGCGGCCGCGGCGAGTGTCGCGTCGCGCAGGTCGTCGTCGATTCCGTTCCAGATCACGTCCACGTCCGCGAACACGCCATGCCGCTCGAGGCGTTTCGCGAAGTGCGTCGAGGGCGCGGTGACCGCATCGGCGCCGGCGGCGAGACCGCGCAGATACGCCCAGCCGTCTGATCCGGCGCCCGCGGCGCCGCCACGCAGCGACCACCGTCGCCAAGCGTTCAGGGCGGCGAGCGCGGGGCGATGCAGCCGAGTGACGGCGCGGATGCCGACATCGACGCGGTTGTGCATGGTGTGCACCACCGGGATGCCGTGGCGCCGCGCGAACCGGTGGCCGATGAAGGCGCCCCAGAAGTCCGCCTGTACGTGCACGAGATCGACCCGAGGCCGGTGGGTGAGCGCGTGATCGAGGAATCGGTCGGCCGAACGGCCCGGCCAGCTCATCGAGTACTCGCGGTCCGGGGTGATCGGCACAGATGGCAGGTCGACGGACGCGGGATCCGCGGCCGACGCGCGCGGGCCGTGCATCCGCGGCCCGACGACCGTCACGGTGTGACCGGCGCGCTCGAGGAACTTGCGCTGCAGCCGCATCGACACCTGAGCACCCCCGAGCGAATCGAGATGCTGATCGCCGAAGAAGACGATGTGCATGACTAGGCGGGCAGCGGCTCGTCGCGGTACAGCGCCTCGAATGTGTCGAGAGTGCGGTTGATGTCATGGATGACCACACCGTCGAGCGACGCCTGCTGCATGCGCTCGTACTCGGCGGGTTCCGCCGTGAGGACGTCGGTCAGTCGCGCCGTGAGCTCATCGACATCGCCGGGCTGGAAGAGGTAGCCGTTCTCGCCGTCGTGGACGAGGTGCGGGAGGGCGACGGCATCGGCTGCGACGACGGGGAGGGCGGATGCCATCGCCTCCATCGTCGCGATCGATTGCAGTTCGGCGATCGAGGCGATGGCGAAGACCGATGCCCGGGAGTACAGGGCCCGTAGCTCCTCATCGGAGATGCGACCGTGGAAGGTCACCTGCTCCGACAGCCCGAGTTCGGCGGTCAGATGCTCGAGGCTCTTGCGCTGATCGCCGCCGCCGACGATGTCGAACGTGACGTCGAGCGCGGGATCGAGCTTCGCGATCGCCCGCAGGATGACGTCGATCTGCTTCTCGGCCGTCAGCCGCCCGACGAAGATCACACGATTCTTCTCGCGCTGCCCGAGCACGGGGGAGTAGTGGGAGCGGTCGATTCCGCAGCTGACCGGGATCACGCCCTTGATGTCGACCGTGCGCTCGAGGAAGTCGGCCGCGCGCCTGGTCGGCGTCGTCACCGCCCGGACCGTCGACAGCGTGCGGCGGGCATCGCCCCAGGCGAACTTCACGATGTTGCGGTCGACGACGTCCGGGAAGATCGAGTGATCGAGGATGTTCTCGGGCATGACGTGATTGGTGGCGACGACGGGAATGCCGCGCTCATGCGCGATCCGGGCGAGGCCGCGACCGATGATGATGTGCGACTGGATGTGCACGACATCAGGCTGCACCCGGTCGAGGACCTTCCGCGCATAGTGCTTGGAGCGCCATGGCCAGACGAAACGCAGCCAGTCGTGCGGGGTCCACCTCACCGAGGGCAGGCGGTGAAGCGTCATCGGCTCGCCCTCGATGACCTCGGTGCGCGGCTGCGCGCGCCGGTACGCCTGATTGGGCGCGGAGACGTGCACGTCGTGGCCCCGCTGCACGAGTCCTGCGGCGAGGCGCTCGGCGAATCGGGCCGCTCCGTTGATGTCGGGGGCGAAGGTGTCACAGCCGATCAGGATCTTCAGGGGGAGACCGGCGGAGGGCGCGCTCGACGGTGCGGTCGCAGGGATCGGATCGTCGGGGGAGGTCACAGATGCTGCCTTACGGTACGGCGTCCACGGAATAGGAGCCCGGATCGGGCGCTGGCCACTCTACCCGAGGGCTCAGCGGACGCCGATCAGCCATTCCGGAGAACTCTCGAGGCGGGCATCCGCTCGCACATATCGAACTCGCGGGTTCTGCCCGTAGCGTGGAGGCATGCGACTGACTGCCGACGCCGATCCCTCGCTCTGGATCCCCGTGACCGACTCGTTCGGGTGGCGGGGCAGGCGGCATCGCAAGGCCGCGATCCGGATGCTGTTGAGCCAGGTGAACGGGGCGATGGGTGCCGTCGAACGTCCGGGCTCCCGGCTCGGAGCCTGGGCGATGAGCCAGGCAGCGCCCCTCATGATGCGCAAGGCCGACGGGCGGGTGCTGGTGTGGACGTGGAAGGCTGAGCCGGAGCTCATCGTCGTGATGGCGACCGCGCAGGCCCTGACCCTCGACCTGCGGATCGCGCGTGCATCGATGCCGATGGACTATGACGACACCGAGTCGTTCCGCAGCACCGGGCTCGGCGTGGGCGAGAAGCTCGTCGTTCCGGTGCCGCCGTCGCCGGCGGCGCCGCCCTTCGCCACCTACACCTGGGATGCGGGCACGCACCTCGTCACCGTCACCGCCATCTGCAGCGACCGTGAGCGATTCGGCACGCTCATGGGCGCTCTGGACGACCTCGCGCGCAGCATCCGCATCGCCGACGATCTCGCGGGCGGGGAGTCGCCCGACGTGCTGCGGCTCGGGCCGGCGTGAGCGGCCCCGGCTTCGACGCGGTCTGATCAGCTGCCGACGCTGACGCTCATCAACCAGACGGCGATACCCCAGACGCCGAGCGCGGCGACGAGCCCGACGATCGGCACCCACCACGACAGGCGGCGCTGCACCATGCGCACCACACCCCACACGACCGCCCCGAGATAGACGAGCGGCGGCACGAGCAGAGCCGCGTAGAACGCGGCGCCCAGCAGGTCGTAGTTGCACGCTCCGTCCGCGCCGCAGCCGTCGGACATCATCGACAGGAACAGACTGAAGAAGGCGACGCCGGCGATGACGATCCCCCCGAGCACCATCAGGATCACCGAAACGACGACGTCGGCGACTCGGACGGGCGGCTTCTGGCCCGGCGCGGGGTGAACGGGAGCCGGAGGAGCAGCATACGAGGGGTGGTCGGTCACGCGGCCACTCTAGCGGGGTCGGCTCCCGAACGGACGAGGCCCCCTCCGACTCGCGGAGGGGGCCTCGATCATTCAGCAGCAGCTGCCGCGCACTTGTGGATCAGGAGGACTCGTCCGCCTTGTTGCGACGCGAACGGGCGATCATCAGCACGGCCCCGCCCACGAGCAGCAACAGGACTCCGCCGATGACGATGCCCCAGGCCACATCGCCGCCGGTGACGGCGAGCGGGTCCGGCTCGATCGCATCGTGCACTGTGCAGAGCTGGCTGCCCGCGGCGCAGATCGGCTCTTCGCCGGTGATCGCGACGACGTTGCCCAGCCGGTGATCGCCCTGGTTCGCCCACGACTTCACCATCACCGCGTACGACACCGTGATGATCTCGCCCGACGGCACGGCGCCGACGATGCGAATCGTCGAACCCGAGGCCGTCGCGGTGATCCCGTCAGCGGATGCCGTCGGCTGACCCGTGAGGGTCGCGTCATCGAGGACGGCGGCCATGTGGTCGGTGTAATCGACCGGCACGTCGTCCGCCGCCGCGTTCGTCGAGACGTTGGTGAAAGTCAGCGTGTAGACGATCCGCTGGCCCTCTGCGACGTTCGCACCGGACGCGGGGTTCGCCGACTTCGTCACCACGACGTTGGAGACGTTGTTGATCGTGCAGTCCGGGCGCTCATCATCCGAGGGCACGCACTCCGCCGGCGGCTCCTCCCCCGCGTTCACGAGGAAGTTGCCGAGCCGGTCGTCGCCGCGCGCACCGTCCGCGTTCACGGTCACCTCGTAGGTGACGGTGACCAGCTGGCCCGGTTCGAGCGCACCGGTCACCGAGAAGCGGCCGTCAGTGATCTCCGACACGAGCAGCGCGACGTCGGATGCTGTGGGCACCGCGGTCACCGTCGCATCATCGAGGACCTGGGTGAGCACGTCATCGCGGTCGACCGACACAGCAGCGGTGCCGGTGTTCTCGAAGTGCAGCGTGTACGTCATGACCTGTCCCGGCCGGACCGTGGCGCCCGCAGCAGGATCGACCGTCTTCCAGTCATCCAGCGCACCGATGAAGTGCTCGGTGATCGGCGGCACGAAGGGCGGGCACGTCGCATCGCCATCCGCGCACACGTATGGCGGAACATCCGGGGTGAGGACGTTCGTGGCGATGTTGTCACCGCGTTCGCCATCCGGGCGGATCGTCACCTGGTACGTCACGGTCGCCGTCTCGCCGACGCCGAGGTCGCCCTCGATACGGATCGCTTCGGCATCGGCGTCGTACACGGCCGTCACGGTCTCGACACTCGATGCCGGCGCCGTGGTCAGGTCGGCGTCATCGAGGATGCCCGACAGATCGTCAGTCGTGTCGATGGCGCCGGTGGCCTGGCCGTCGTTGATGAACGTCAGCGCGTAGGTGACGACCTGTCCCGCCGCGACGTCGGAGCCCGAGGCCGGGTCGGACGACTTCTGCGGAGTGATGCGCGGCATGACGATCTCCACGGGGGGAGTCGGCGGGTCGCAGATCACACCGGCACCGCACACCGGCGTCGCCACGTTGACGAGGTCGGCGTCTCCGCGGTTCGTGACCGTCACGGTGAAGGTGATCTCCACCGACTCGCCGACGGCGACCGGACCCGACCACAAGAGCACCGGAGTGCCGAAGGTGGGAGCGGGAACCAATGAACCGTCCGACGCGACCGCGGTCACATCACCGTTGTAGGTCGCGTCGTCCAGCACATCCGACAGGTCGTCCGTCACACCCGCCGGAGCCGACAGCGTGTATGCGGCCTCCCCGTCATTGGTGACGGTGATCGTGTACTCGATCACGTCGCCCGGCTCGACGCCGTCGGTCGGCGTCGCCGTCTTCGTCACGGAGAAGTGGCGGATCGGGTTGCTCGTCTCCGGGCAGCCCTCCACCTCGCACGATCCGTCGGCGTTCTGCACCACGTTGGCCAGCAGGTGGTTCTCCTGGTCGGCGTAGGCAGCCACGACGACGGAGTACGTCACCGTGGTGATCGTCCCTGCGGGAACGGATCCGGTGATCACGAGGTCGGTGCCGTCGAGTTCGGCGGTCAAGCCGGCATCCGAGACCGAGATCGAGCCGTCCACGAGGGCGGCGTCATCCAGCACGTCGGAGAGGTCGTCGATCTTGTCGACCGCCGCCGCCGTCTCGCCGTTGCTGGCGAAGCTGATGGTGTAGGTGACCGTCTGGCCCGCCTCGACGGCTGCACCATCGGCCGGATCGACGGACTTCGTGATGTCGAGCTCGGCACCGGGGATCCGGACGTCGGCACAGTTGTCCGCGCCGGGTTCCGTCTGCTCGGCCGGGACGCACACCTCGTTGTAGAGGACGTTGTCTCCGGCAGACGAGTCGTACGTCACGGTGTACGAGACGGTCACGCTGTCCCCCGCGGCGAGCGGGCCGGACCAGGTGAGGGTCTGCGCATCGGCGTCGAACACCGCACCGTCGGCCGGGCTGACGATCTCGCCGAACTCGGCGTCGTCGAGCACCTCGCTGAGGTCGTCGGTGGCGATCGCCGGAGCATCCGCGGTGTAGTCACCGGGACCTTCGTTCGTGACCGTCACCTCGTAGGTGACCTCGCCACCGTCGACGGGGAGATCGGCCACATCAGAGGTCTTCGTCACCGACAGGCGGGGCAGTTCCCCTTCGACGGAGGCACACGCCTCACCCGTCACCGGGTCTGTTCCGTCCTCACCTGCGGGGTCGCAGAGCGGGGTCGCGGGCGGCGGGCCACCCGGCACGTACGGCGTGTTCGGCTGCCACGCGACGTTGCGCACGACACCGTCACCGCCCCCCGCGAGGGTCACCGTGTACGTGATCTCCACAGATTCGCCCGCAGCGAGCGGACCCGCCCAGGAGATGTGTGTCGGCGAGATGAACGCCGGCGCCGGAATCGCGGATCCATCGGATGCGACCGCCGCGGCATCACCGTTGTACTCCGCGTCGTCCACGACGCCTGCGAGGTCGTCGAAGACGGCTGCCGGGTCGTCTGCGGTGTAGTCGTCGGTGCCGATGTTCGTCGCGGTCACCGTGTATGTCACGGTGTCGCCCGGGCGCGAGTCGGCCGTGAAGGTCGACGTCTTCTCGATCGTGATCTCCTGATCGAGCACCGCGACCGGGTAGTCCTCCACCTCGCCGGCTGTGGCAGAGCCGGTCGGCAGGAACTCGGTGACGCCGGCCGGGAAGAGCCGGAAGCGCGCGTAGGTCTCGCTGGTGGTGGTGGCCGCAGGGAAGGTCACCGCGTACTCGGCGGTGCCGCTGGCGGCCGGCACTGGA
>NZ_JAPSHY010000073.1 GCF_031179285.1 Microbacterium sp.
GCCTGCTCCAGCCGCTCGATCATCGAGTCGATCGTGTCGCCGAGCTGGGTGATCTCGTCCGGCGGGCCCTGCAGCGCGAGGCGCTGCGAGAGGTCGTGCTCGGTGATCTCGCTGGTCGCCGAGGTCAACCGGGAGATCCGCCGCAGCGACCGACGGGAGAGGAACCACGCCCAGCCGACGGCCACTGCGATGAAGACCCCGAGCAGCAGCGCCGACCACCCCAGGCCGTTGCGCAGCGCCTGCGCGATCACCGGGTCGGAGCTCAGCCCCGCGGGTCCGTGCGACCCGTCGTAGAGCACCTCGAAGTCTTCGGGGCCGAGGCCCGGCACCGACTCCAGCGCCTGGTCCACCTGCGCCCGGTTCGCCTCGACCTCTCGGTTCAGCAGCGCCGTGAACAGCGCATACTGGGCGACGAGCAGGAAGGTCCCGCCGACGGCGAGCGTGATGGCGATCGCCGCCGTGAGTCGGGCCCGCGAGGTCCAGGACCTCGGCGTCAGCGACGCCTTCACGAGGCAATCCTGTAGCCGAAGCCGTGCACGGTCTCGATGCTGGCCGTGCCCAGCTTCTTGCGAAGCGAGTGCACAACCGTCTTCACGACCGCCTCGTCGACGTCGTCCGAGCCCTCCCAGACGGTGTCGAACAGGGCCGACGGGCTGACCACCCCGCCGGCCGCGCGCAGCAGCTCCGTGAGGACGCCGAGCTCCTTGGGGCGCAGCCGCACCTCTGCGTCGTCAGCCCATGCGCGCTTGGCCACCGGGTCGACCCGGAGGCCGGCCCGCTCCAACGCCCCGGCCTGGCCGCGGATGCGCCGCGACATGGCCATCAGCCGGGCCAGCAGCTCGTCGTACTCGAAGGGCTTCGCGAGGTAGTCGTCCGCCCCGAGCCTGAGCCCGTCGACCTTGTCGCTGGTCTGCGACGATGCGGTCAGCATGAGGATCCTGATGGGACTGCCGGAGTCGCGCAGCGTGCGCGCCACGATGTCGCCGTGCAGCACCGGCAGATCCCTGTCCAGGACCATCAGCTCGTAGGCGCTGCGGTCGACGTAGCTCAGCGCGCTCGCGCCGTCGTGCACGACGTCGACTTCGAACCCGTCGCCGGCCAGCCCGCGGCGCAGCGCCTCGGCCAGCCTGACCTCGTCCTCCACGAGCAGCACTCTTACACCGACCACCGCGCCTCCGCCTTTTCTTCCGTCCGTCGCTCAATCTTCAAGTCCACCAGACGCGAGGTGACATCCCGGTGATAGCCGCGCCGGTCACGACCGAAGAAGCTCGTCGGTTGACAAGCGCACGACTCTACGAGAGGTCACGCCATCGAACGAGGTTCCGCCGACTTGATCGTGCGGGAATTGTCGAACTATGATCGTGCGACTATTTTCGAACGATAGGAGGCCAGGCCTTGTCACCGAGGACCTACCACCACCCCGACACCGACGAGATCGTGATCCCGCGCGTCCTCTTCGCACTCAGCGAGCCACTGCGCCTGAACATGGTGCGCACGCTCGCCGAACAGGGAGAGACCGACAGCATCGACCTCGGACCCGATCTGCCGCGCTCGACCCTGACCCACCACACGAGCCTGCTGCGCGAGTCCGGCGTGGTCTTCGTCCGCGCCGAGGGACGCAAGTGCATGATCAAGCTCCGCGACGAGGACCTCGAGGCGCGCTTCCCCGGCCTGCTCGGCACGGTGCTCAGCGGCTACGGGAGCGCCGAGGACGACCACGAGGAGGCCGACGCATGATCCGCAAGGTATGGCCGCTCGTCATTGCCGCCATCTCGCTTGGGATCGACGCCTACGTGCTCGCCGGCGTCCTCCCTCAGATGGCCGACTCGCTGACGACCACAGTGGCGATGATCGGCCTGGGCGTCACCGCATTCACCGCCGCGTACGCTCTCGCGGGTCCGCTGCTGTCGGGGCGGCTCACCCGCGGCAGCACGGCACGGGCGCTGCTCATCGCGCTTGGGCTGTTCAACCTCGGCAACCTCATCACAACCCTCGCACCGGGAATCGAAGTCTTCCTCGCCTCGCGCGTCGTAGCCGGAGTGGGCGCAGGAATCCTCACGGCCGTCGCGACCGCCACGGCCCCGCTCATGGTCGCCGACCATGAGCGGGGCCGCGCCATGTCGCTGGTGACCTTCGGCCTGTCCACTGGCACCGTTGCCGGCGTGCCGGTCGGGATGCTCATCGGCCAGAGCGCCGGATGGCGTTGGACCATGGCCCTGGTCGTGCTCATCGGCGTAATCAGCATGGCGGCGCTGGCAATCCGCGCGAAGACGCTCCCGCGTCTCGACGCGTCTGCTGGCGGAACCGCTTTCGCGGTTCTGCGATCGAGCCGGACCAGCGTCGGCGTCGCGGCAGCGTTCCTGCTGGGTGTGGCCAGTCTGGGCCTCTACACCTACCTGCTGCCTATGGCCGAGGATCGAGGGCTTGCAGGCCTGGGCTTCGCCCTGGTCTGGGCATGGGGCATCGGCGGCGTCACCGGGTCCGCGCTGATCGGCCGGCCCCTCGACCGCTTCGGCCCCAAGCCCCTGCTCATCGCATTGCCCGCCCTGCTGGCGTTGAGCTTCGCCGTAGCATGGCTGTTCTCGTCGCCGATCGTGTGGTTGATTGCGGCTGTGGTCTGGGGCGCGGCCGGCTGGGCGAGCGTTCCTACACTCCAGCAGGCGCTGACGGCGGATCGGCATACGCAGGCGATGCCGATCATCGCGTTCCAGATGGCTGCGATGTACCTCGGCTCCGCCGTCGGCGCGGCGCTCGGCGCCGCACTGCTGACTGCCGGCGTTGGAGCCGCGGATCTTGCCGCTTGGGCGCTCCTTCCCGCCGTGCTCGCGCTGGCGCTCACTGCTTGGATCGCGACGCGCGCCACAGTGCGCAAGGCACCCGAGTCTGCGCAGGTGGAGGCGTGCAGCGTCGCATGATCGAGTATCCGATGGTGCTGTGAACACATACGCGAGAACC
>NZ_JAPSHY010000024.1 GCF_031179285.1 Microbacterium sp.
TGCCCGTTCGGGCGCAGCTACGCGGCAGAGACCCAGGGGGTTACCCATGCCAGGAATCGTGATCGTCGGCGTGCAGTGGGGCGATGAGGGAAAGGGCAAGGCCACCGATCTGCTCGGTGAGCGCACCGACTGGGTGGTGAAGTTCAACGGCGGCAACAATGCCGGTCACACGGTGGTGGTCGGCGACGAGAAGTACGCGCTGCACCTGCTTCCCTCCGGCATCCTCTCGCCGGGTGTGAACCCCGTCATCGGCAACGGCGTCGTCATCGATCTCGAAGTGCTCTTCAGCGAGCTCGAGGCGCTCGGCGCCCGCGGCATCGACGTCTCGCGTCTGCGCGTGAGCGCCAACGCGCACATCATCACCCAGTACCACCGCACTCTCGACAAGGTCACCGAGCGCTTCCTCGGCAAGCGCATGATCGGCACCACCGGCCGCGGCATCGGCCCGGCCTATGCCGACAAGATCAACCGCGTCGGCATCCGCGTGCAGGATCTGTTCGACGAGAACATCCTCCGCCAGAAGGTCGAGGGCGCGCTCGACCAGAAGAACCACCTGCTGGTGAAGATCTTCAACCGCCGCGCGATCACCGCCGACGAGGTCGTCGAAGACCTGCTCTCGTATGCCGAGCGGCTGCGGCCGATGGTCGCCGACACCGGCTACCTGCTGGCCGAGGCGCTCGGCCGCGACGAGGTCGTCGTGTTCGAGGGCGGCCAGGCGACGATGCTCGACGTCGACCACGGCACCTACCCGTTCGTGACCTCGTCGTCGGCGACCGCCGGCGGGGCGGCGACGGGATCGGGCGTCGGCCCGGGAAGCCTTGACCGCATCGTCGGCATCGTCAAGGCGTACACCACGCGTGTCGGCTCGGGCCCGTTCCCCACCGAGCTGTTCGACGAGCAGGGCGACTGGCTGCGCTCGCGCGGCTTCGAGTTCGGCACCACCACCGGGCGTCCGCGCCGAGTCGGCTGGTACGACGCCCCGATCACCCGCTACGCCACGCGCGTCAACGGCATCACCGACCTCGTGCTCACCAAGCTCGACATCCTCACCGGGCTCGAGCAGATCCCGGTGTGCGTCGCGTATGACGTCGACGGCGAGCGCTTCGACGAGGTGCCGGTGAACCAGACCGACTTCCACCACGCGAAGCCGGTGCTGGAGTACTTCCCCGGCTGGAGCGAGGACATCTCGAAGGCGCGCACCTTCGATGACCTGCCGAAGAACGCGCAGGACTATGTGCTCGCCCTCGAGGGTATGAGCGGCACCCGCATCTCGGTGATCGGCGTCGGTCCGGAGCGCGATCAGGTCATCGTCCGGCACGACCTGCTCGACTGAGAGCACGGCGGTCCGCCGACGACCGTCGGCGCGGATGAACGGCATACGACGCGACAGACGGAGGATGACGGCATGACACGTTTCTGGCTCGGCGGTTACGGCTCGGGTATGGAAGGAACGGCAGCCGGCATCGGGCTGCTCGCCGGAGATGAAGGTCGCGCCACCTCGCTGACCTACCGGGGTGCGGTCACGGATACGCCCTCGCCGTCGTGGCTCGCGCAGCATCCGACCCTCGACGTCGTCTACGCGGCTCTCGAGGGGGATGCCGCTGTGCAGGCGTTCGCGCGCACCGGTGACTCGTCTCTCTCGCCGCTCGGCGAGCCGGTGCCCGTCGGAGATTCGGTGTGCCATGTCACCGTGTCGCCGCAGGGCTCGGCACTGATCGCCAGCTGCTACGGCGACGGCCGGGTCGTGCGCATCGGGCTGGACGCCGCGGGCAGGCCGATCCGCGATGCCGTCGACAAGGCGGCCGCACTCCGCGAGGCCCTCTTCGGCCCCGACGATTCGGCCGGTGGTGCGCCGGCCGACGAGAAGGCTCCGGCGGGCACGGGAGCTGCGGCATCCGACCCGTATGCGGCATCCGGCGAGAAGCGATCCTCGCACGCGCACTCGGCCGCGTTCCTGCACGACGGCCGCATCGCGACGACCGACCTCGGATTCGACCTGGTGCGCATCTGGCGACTGACGGGCAGCGGCCTCGCGCTCGACCATGAGGTCGTGCTGCCCTTCGGCAGCGGGCCACGCCACATGGTCGTGCACCCGAGCGGTCACCTGCATGTGGTCACCGAGTACTCCTGCGAGGTCTTCACCCTCGCCGCCGGCCCCGACGGCCGGTGGAGCGTCGTCTCCTCGACCATCGCTGCGCCCATCGCTCAGGTCGGCTTCGACTTCCCGGCAGAGCTCGCCCGCACCCGCGACGGCGCCTTCCTCTACACCGCCCTGCGTGGGAGCAACACGATCGCCGCCCTTCGCGTCCGCGGCGGCGGAGAATCCCTCGAGTCGGTGGCGCTCGCCGAATCCGGAGTGGATTGGCCGCGCCACCACCTCGTGCACGAGGGCAAGCTGCTCGTGGCCGGTCAGCGCTCCGACAGCGTCACCCTGCTCGACCTCGACGACCGCACGGGAGTGCCCCTCGGCATCCGTCACGAGACCGCGGCGCCGACGCCGACACACTTCCTGCCGGTGCGCTGATCGCGCGGCCCGCATCGTCCGCCACCCTTCGACGAAAAACGTTCGACGCGATGTCGATCGGTGTCATCGTCGTTCGACGTAGTGGTGAGGGGCGACAAGAAGTGGCCCGATGACGAGAGGATCCGATCATGACCCAGTACTTCCTGACCGTGCCCCACGACACGGCGACCGAACCGACGATGGCGTCGATGCAGGAGTTCGACCCGGCCGAACTCGAGGCGGTGATGGCAGCGGTCGACGCGTTCAACACCGCCCTCAAGGAGGCCGGGGCCTTCGTGACAGCGGGCGGGCTCAACCCGCCGTCGACCGCGAAGACCGTCGACGCGACCTCAGGCGAGACGCAGGTGCTCGATGAGCCGTTCGTCGAGGCGGCCTCGTATGTCGGAGGATTCTGGCTGATCGAAGCAGCCGACGAAGATGCCGCCGTCGCATGGGCGACCCAGGCATCCGCGGCGCTGCAGAGCCGCATCGAGGTCCGCGCGCTGCAGGAGGCGCCCGAAGCGTGACAGCCGAGAGACGGCGGCCGGGGCGATCGCGCCCGACCGCCGTCGGCTTGACCTCAACCGAAGTTGAGGTCTTAGCGTCGTCCTCATGACGAGCAATGAGATGACCGTGGCGGACAAGGAACACGACGCGCGCACGGAGCCGGCGGCGACCGCGACGATGAGGGCGATCGTCCAGCGAGAAGTCGGGGGGCCCGAGGTGCTGGCGATCGAGGAGGTTCCCCGTCCGGAGCCGGGGGAGGGTCAGGTCCGGATCCGTGTCGCGGCGGCCGGCGTGCACGCGGTCGACACCGACATCAGACGCGGCGGCGGACCGCCGTCCATGCCGCAGACCGCACTTCCGATGACACCCGGCCGCGAAATCGCCGGCACCGTGGACGCGGTCGGGGCGGGGGTGGATGCCGGACTCCTCGACACCCGCGTGGTCGCTCACGTCGGCTTCCTCAACGGTGGGTACGCCGAATACACGCTCGCGCCGGCAGCGGCGCTTCACGTCCTCCCCGACCCGGTTCCGTTCCCGCAGGCGGTCGCCGCGATCGGCACCGGCCGCACCGCCCAGTACGTGCTGGAGAGCGCGGGCATGCAGGAGACCGACGTCGTGGTCATCCCCGGCGCCTCCGGAGGGCTCGGCAGCCAGCTGGTGCAGCTCGCCCTGTCGTTCGGAGCCACCGTCGTCGCCCTCTACGGGGGCGAGGCGAAACGCGACGTCGTCGACCGCCTGGCACCCGACGACGAGCGGGATGCGGCGCGATTCATCGCTCTGGATGCCACCGATGAGGACTGGCCGCGCCACATGACGGCGGTGCTCGGCGACCGGGAGCCGTCGCTGCTGATCGACGGCGTCGGTGGCGCCACGGCGAGGGCTGCCCTCGAGACACTCGGGCGGGGCGCGCGAGTGGTGATCATCGGATGGTCGAGCGGCGATGCGGTGCGCATCGACACCGACGACATCATCGCCCGCTCGCTCACGGTCACCGTTCCACTCGGACGCCGGATCGCGCAGCTGCGCGTGATCGAAGAGCGCGCTCTCGCGGCCGTCGCCGATGGCACTGTCTCGCCGCCCGTCGACGAGTATCCGCTGGCTGAGGCGGCGGCCGCACACGCGGCGATCGAGCAGCGGCGACAGCAGGGGAAGGTCGTCCTGATCCCGTAGACGCGGCGCTCGACGCGTCAGCGCGGAACAAACTTCGTGACTCGGCGTTGCACACCTACGAGACTGGCTCTGCAGCCGGATCCGAGAGAGGCGACGCCGATGAGCACTGACGAATACGACCTGATCGTGCTCGGCGGAGGGCCGGTAGGTGAGAATGTCGCGGACCGTGCCGTTCAGGGCGGGCTGACCGCTGTGATCGTGGAGAGCGAGCTCGTCGGCGGCGAGTGCTCGTACTGGGCCTGCATGCCTTCCAAGGCGCTTCTTCGCCCGATTCAGGCCCTCCGCGCCGCGCAGCATGTCGCCGGTGCCACCGAGGCCGTCACCGGCCGGCTCGATGTCGGCGCCGTCTTCGCTCGCCGCGACTCGTTCACGAGCAATTGGTCCGATGACGGTCAGGTCGCCTGGCTCGATTCCGCCGGGATCGATCTGGTCAGGGGCCACGGCCGCCTGACAGGTGAACGCGAGGTCACCGTCACCGGTCCTGATGGCACGACGACGGTGCTGCGAGCTCGGCACGCGGTGGCGATCAGCACGGGCTCTGACGCGGTGATTCCGCCGATCGACGGCCTCCGCGAAGCCTCCCCGTGGACGAGCCGAGAGGCCACAAGCGCGAAGGAGCTGCCGGAATCGCTCGCCGTGATCGGTGGCGGGGTCGTCGCGGTCGAGATGGCGACCGCCTACGCGGCGCTGGGCTCAACGGTCACCGTGATCGCCCGCAGCGGACTGCTCGGCGGAATGGAGCCCTTCGCGGGCGAACGCGTCGCCGCGGGCCTCAAGGAACTCGGCGCCGACGTGCGCACCGGAACCGGAACGACATCCGTGCGCCGTGGCGCCGACGGTGTGACCATCACCCTCGACGGCGGCGAGGAGATCACCGCGACCGAGGTGCTCGCAGCGACGGGCAGGTCCCCGCGCAGCGGTGACATCGGCCTCGACGTCGTGGGGCTGGAGCCCGGCCGCTGGATCGCGACGGATGACACGCTCCGCGTCCCCGGCTCAGAGTGGCTGTACGCGGTCGGCGACGTGAACGGTCGAGTGCTCCTCACCCACCAGGGCAAGTATCAGGCTCGGGCTGCCGGAGATGTGATCGTCGCGCGCGCCAAGGGCGAAGACGTCCTCGATGCCCCATGGGGTCGCCACGTCGCGACCGCCGACCAGGCCGCCGTCCCGCAGGTCACGTTCTCGATTCCCGAGGTCGGCTCCGTCGGACTCACCGAGGCCGAGGCGATCAAGGCCGGCATCGCCGTGAAGGCCGTCGACTACGACCTGGGCCTGATCGCCGGTGCCAGCGTGTACGAGGACGGCTTCGAAGGCCAGGTGCGACTCGTGATCGACACCGACCGCGACGTCGTGGTCGGCGCGACGTTCGTCGGGCCAGAGGTGGCCGAACTCGTTCACGCCGCCACCGTGGCGATCGTCGGAGAGGTACCGATCGCCCGGCTCTGGCACGCCGTGCCGTCGTACCCTGCGATCAGTGAGACCTGGCTGCGCCTGCTCGAGGCGTACGGACGGGAGTCAGCGTGAGGATCCGCAACCACGCATCCGCCCGTCTCCCGGTGCAATCCGTTCGCGATCCCGCTCCGAACACGATCGTGATGTCCGTCATCCCCTATACGCTCGAACTCGAATCCGAGGAGGCACGACCATGAAGGCTGTACTCGCAGGAAACATCATCGCCGAGGCAGACGAGAGCGATCTCGTGCGCATCGAGGGCAACTGGTACTTCCCGCCCGCTTCCGTCGCACCCGGCGTGCTCGTCGAGAGCCCCACGCCCTACACCTGTCCGTGGAAGGGCGTTGCCCAGTACTTCTCGGTGCAGACCGCGGGAGAGCTCCACACCGACTACGCCTGGTCGTACCCGAATCCCTATCCTTCCGCGTTCGATCGCGTCGGCAAGGACTTCGCAGGATACGTGGCGTTCGACCCCCGCGTCGAGGTCGGCCCGTAGTCGCTGGCACCGCGCCCGTCGCTGCCGCCTCGGCAGTCGGCGCGTCGAATCGATCGACTGGAGATCACCCATGATCGAGTTCCGTTCCGTGACAAAGCGGTTCCCCGACGGCACCGTCGCCGTCGAAGACTTCAGCCTGGTGCTGCCGTCTCGCAAGACGACGGTCCTCGTAGGCTCGTCGGGAAGCGGCAAAACCACGCTGCTGCGGATGATCAACCGCATGGTCGAACCCACCTCGGGCGATGTCGAGATCGACGGCGAGAGCGTGCTCACCGGCGACCCGGTGGCGCTGCGCCGCCGTATCGGGTACGTCATGCAGAACTCCGGTCTGATGCCCCACTTCTCGGTGATCGACAACGTCGCGACGGTGCTGCGTCTCAACGGCGTGTCGAAGTCGAAGGCGCACGCCCGCGCGAGAGAACTGCTCGACACGGTCGGACTCGCTCAGGGTCTGGCCGAACGCTACCCGAGTCAGCTCTCGGGCGGGCAGCAGCAGCGGGTGGGTGTGGCCCGCGGCCTCGCCGCCGACCCGAACATCCTGCTCATGGACGAGCCCTTCGGCGCGGTCGATCCGATCGTCCGCGCCGAACTGCAGCAGGAGACGAGCCGGCTGCAGCGAGAACTCGACAAGACCGTCGTCTTCGTCACGCATGACATCGACGAGGCGTTCATCCTCGGCGACCAGGTCGTCATCCTGGACAAGGGCGCGCGCATCGTCCAGGTCGGAACGCCGAGCGAGATCATGGAGAATCCGGCAAACGACTTCGTCACGGCGTTCATCGGCGCCGACCGCGGCCGCCGCGCGCTGCGTCTCAAGCAGACCCCTCGGGGCGTCGTCGTCGTGGATTCCGAGGGTCGCACGCAGGGTGCGCTGGTCGACGCGACCCCGATCCGGCACGACCACGGAATCGACCCCGCGGTCGCGCTGAAACTGGCTCAGGGGTCGACCGCGCTCGGCGAGGACGGCACCTGACGTGAGCTGGGTCGTCGACAACATCGGGCTCATCCTCGAGCTCACCGTCATCCACCTCCGGCAGAGCGTGGCGCCCATCCTGCTGGGCTTCCTCCTTTCCCTGCCACTGGGCTGGGTGGCATGGCGCTACCGGCTCGTGCGTGGTCCGGTGATCGTGCTCACCGGGCTCCTCTACACGATCCCCTCGCTGGCGCTGCTCATCCTGATGCCGGCGGTCCTCGGCTACTCGGCGATCAGCCAGACCAACCTCATCGTCGCCCTCACGATCTACGCGGTCGCGATCATGGTCAGGGCGGTGTCGGACGGACTCGACTCCGTCGACGACGCCGTGCGCCAGTCGGCGACGGCCATGGGCTACGCGCCCCTCCGCCGATTCTGGACGGTCGATCTGCCGCTCGCCGGCCCGGTGATCCTGGCGGGCCTGCGGGTGACGGCCGTGAGCACGATCTCGCTCGCCACGGTCGGCATCCTCATCGGCGTGACGAATCTCGGATACCTGTTCACCAACGGACTGCAGCGCCGGATCATCGCGGAGGTCCTCGCCGGTGTCGTGGCGGTCGTGGTGATCGCGCTTCTGATCGACCTTCTCCTCCTGCTCGCCGGCCGGGCGCTGATGCCCTGGACCCGCGCCACTGGGCGTCCGGCCGCCGCCCGAAGCGTTCCGGCGGGGGCTCCCGCATGAACGTCTTCACGGAAGCGCTCGCCTGGCTGCTGTCGCCCGAAAGGTGGCAAGGCACCTACGCGCTGCCGACACTTCTGGGCCAGCATCTGTTCTACACGGTGATCTCGGTGCTGATCGCCGCACTCATCGCCGTGCCGGCGGGCTGGCTCATCGGGCACACCGGTCGCGGACGCGAGATCGCCGTCGCCGTCTCGGGCGCCGCGCGCGCCATCCCCTCCTTCGGTCTCCTCGTGCTGCTCGTTCTCCTGCTCGGCGTGCTGCAGATTCCCGCAGCGGCCATCCTCACCTTCGTGCTGCTCGCGATTCCCTCGCTGCTCGCCGGCGCCTACACCGGATTCGAGGCGATCGACCGCCGCGTCCTGGATGCTGCCCGATCGATGGGCATGACCGAGTGGCAGGTGTTCTGGAAGGTCGAGGTGCCGCTCGGGCTGCCGCTCCTGGTCGGCGGCCTTCGCGCCGCTCTGCTCCAGGTCATCGCCACCGTGACCATCGCCGCCTACGTCAATCTGGGCGGGCTCGGCTGGCCGATCATCCAGGGCATCCCGCTGCGCCGGTTCGATCAGGTTCTCGGCGGCGCCATCCTCGTCGCGTTGCTGGCGCTCATCGTCGACCTCCTCCTCGCCATCGCGCAGCACGCCGCCGTCCCCGCGGGTGTCCGAGTCGCCCAGACCGGCACCCCGTCGCGTCGTGCACTCCGGCGTGCAGCATCCGCTTCCGCCCGATCGGCGGCGCCGGCATCCTCGTCCGCCTGATCTTCGCTTCCGTCCACAGCATCCCCAGAGAGGAACATCATGTTCACCGCACGAAAGTCACGGCTCGCCCTCGCAGGTTCCATCGCGCTCGCCGCATCCGTCGTCCTTGCCGGCTGCGCCAGCAGCAACCCGCTCGACACCCCAACGGATGAGGGCTCGGGAGACGGGGGCGGCGACACGATCGTCATCGGTTCCCAGGCCTACTACTCGAACGAGATCATCGCCGAGATCTACGCCCAGGCACTGGAGAACGCCGGCCACGAGGTCGAGCGCAACTTCAGCATCGGCCAGCGCGACGCCTACATGCCTGAGATCGAGTCGGGGGCGATCGATCTCTTCCCGGAATACACCGGCAACCTGCTGGAGTATCTCGACGACGAGGCGACGGCGACCAGCCCGGAGGACGTCTATGCGGCGCTCGGCGAGGTGCTGCCCGACGGGCTCGCCGCGCTCGACTATGCCGAGGCGTCGGATCAGGACACGTACACGGTGCTCAAGAGCTTCGCCGATGAGCACGGACTCACCAGCATCAGTGATCTCGCGAAGGTTCCGACCCCCGTCACGATCGGCGCCGCCCCTGAGTTCGAGCAGCGTCCGTATGGGCCGGCCGCGGCCAAGGAGGTCTACGGCGTCGACCTGACCTTCTCGGCCACCGGCGAGACCACGCTGGATTCGCTGCTGGCCGGCGCCATCCAGGTCGCCGACATCTACTCGGCCGATCCGGCGTTCCAGACCGAGGAGATCGTCGCGCTCGAAGACCCGGAGAGCATGATCCTGGCCTCGAACGTCGTGCCGATCGCATCCGACGACATCGCCGATGAGATCGCCGACGTCATCAACGCGATCAGTGCCAAGCTCACCGCCGAAGAGCTGGTCGCGCTGAATGTGCAGAGCACGGTCGACGAGAAGTCCTCGGAAGACATCGCCGCGCAGTGGCTCGAGGACAACGACCTTCTCTGAGCCGTCGTCGCGAAGTGCCCGGAGCCGGAAGGTCCCGGGCACTTCTGCGTGGTGCGATGCGAATGAGAAGTCCAGCTAGACCCGGGCGTCCTGCCGGGGGATCCACACCTGCTTGATGATGATGAGGATCGATGCCGCCACCGGCACCGCGACCAGCGCGCCGAGGAGTCCGAGCAGGGTTCCGCCGGCGAGAGCGCCGATGACCACGAGTGAGCCGGGGATGGAGATCGCGCGGTTCATCACGCGCGGGGTGATCGCGTACGCCTCGATCTGCATGTAGACGAGGTAGGCGAGCGCGAACACGAGAGCCGCCAGGGGATCGGAGAACAGGGCGAGGCCGGTTCCGATGATCCAGAACAGGATCGACCCGACCAGCGGGATCAGCGTGATGCAGAAGGCGATCGTCGCCATGAGCGGCGGGAAGGGCAGGCCGAGGAAGAAGTAGAGCAGGAACGTCAGCATGGCGTTCAGGAAAGCCAGCACGACCATGCCCATCACATATCCGCCGACCGAGTCGGTGATCTGTTCGGTGATGTCGCCGGCACGGGCACGGTCCCGCGCCGGAGCAAGGCGCAGCAAGGCCCGCTTCATGACTGGCAGGGTCGCGACGAAGTACAGCGTGAGCACGAGCACGACGATCACGCCCGAGATCGCCGTCGCGATCGACGCGCCGATCTGCAGGGCGCCGCCGCCGATGGTGGCGATGTTGCCCGGATCGGTGAGGAACTTCTGCACATCGGCGATGAGATTCTCGAACTGATCGCCGAACTGCTTCTCGAGGGTGGCGTAGACATCGCTCGCGGCGAACTCGCGGATCATCGACGGCACCGAGCGAACGAAGCTCGCGACCTGATCGATCACCACCGGCAGCACGATCCACAGCACCAGCGCGACAACGCCCATGAGCCCCAGGATGACGATGATCACCGATATCGCGCGCGAGAGCCCTCGGCGCTCGAGGAATCGCACGGCGGGGTCGAGGCCGAGGGCTGCGAAAAGCGCGAGCGCGATGTAGATGAGAACGGTCGCGAGGTTCGAGAGGGCGAGCCCCAACAGGACCGCGGCGAGCCCGCCGAGCGTCACGAGGAACCCGAAGACGAATGGCCGGTCGATGCGCGTCCAGAACGACCTGCTCGGCCGCATCGGCTCATCGACCGTCGGGTGGGATGCCGCGGGAGCGGCCACCGGCGCCGCATCGATCGCTGTCGGAGGAACGACGACCGCCGGCGGCTGGTCCTCCGGCGATTCGACAGACGACGTGGTGTCGTCGGGCGCCCCGGATGCCGTGGCTTCGTCGTCACTCATGGCATCACGATAGCGGTGCAGACCTCGCCGCCGGGCGCCGACCGACCTCCTAGAGTGGGTGCATGACAGCAGCCGATGACCCGAAGGCGGAGCTGCTTCGCCTGCGTGCCACGATCGACAACATCGACGCCGCCCTCATCTTCATGCTCGCGGAGCGTTTCCGCGCGACGCAGCAGGTCGGACAACTCAAGGCCGAGCACGACATGCCGGCATCCGACCCCCTTCGCGAGGAGCAGCAGGTGGCACGCCTGCGTGCACTCGCCGAGGAGGCTCACCTCGATCCGGAGTTCGCTGCGAAGTGGTTCAACTTCGTGGTGGCGGAGGTCATCCGTCACCACACCGAGGCGGCCGGAGGGCGCTGAACGGGGTGCGCCGAAGGAAGCCGGACGGGCGACGGTGTGTGCAGCACTCGCCCGTCCGGAGCACATGTGCGTAAGCGAACTCGCGACTAAGTTCAATGAATAAACTAATGAGATGGTACGAGCCTCCGCGTAATCTGTCAACGATCCCGCCCGCGCTCCAGAACGGAACGAAGCCATGCTGAAGAGCGACGACGCTCTCGACACCCAGGCGTCGCTTCGGCGGGCGAACCTGCGGCGTGCCCTGCAGCTCGTCTTCCGCGATCCGGGGCGACAGACGAGAGCGGGCATCGCGCGCGCGACCGGCCTCACCGCCGCGACGGCATCCTCATTGGTCGCCGAGCTCATCGAGAACCGTCTCGTCGCCGAGGGCGAGCAGGCCGCGAGCACCGGCGGCAAGCGGGCGACGACGCTCACCGTCGACGCCGCCCACCACCTGATCCTGGTGCTCGTGATCCGGCCCACGAGCGCGCGACTCAGCCTGGTCGCGCTCGACGGCTCGGAGGTCGCCGTGAATCGGCTCACCTATGCGCTCGGCGACCGGGATCGGGCATTGGACGACGCCGTCGCCGACGCGGCCACGACATACGCGGGTCGCCTGCTCGCGGCGGGAGTGCAGGTGCCCGGCACGACCGACGGGCGTTCGGTGCTGGAGAGCGTGCAGCTGAAGTGGCAGGACGTTCCGCTGGCCGAACGGTTCGAGCGGATCCTGCAGGTTCCCGTCCTCCTCATCAACGATGTGGATGCCGAGGCGATCGCCGAAGCTGCAGTCGACGAGGATCCAGCCGGCTATCGCCTCTTCATCCACATCGGCGGTGGGCTCGGGGCCGCGGTCACGCTCGACGGCGAACTCGCACCGGGGCCGCGTGATCGTGCGGGTGAGATCGGCCATGTGCAGGTGCTCTTCGGCGACGCGGCGCAGGACTGCCGCTGTGGAGGACGCGGATGTCTGGAGGCGGCGGCGTCGATGGGCGCGATGCTGGGCGATGAGTTCTCCGACGCCATGGACGTCGACGAGATCCGCACCCTCGTCGCGCACGCCGACCAGGAGCGCATCGATGACGGTGCTCGCGCGCTCGCGCGAGTGATCAAGCTCATCGGCGCCCTGCTGGATCCGAAAGAGGCGATCATCGGAGGCACGGCGTGGTTGCTCGGCTCACGGTTCCTCGATCGGGTGCAGGCCGAGACCGACTACCCGGCGAGGGGCACCGTGCGGGTGCCCATCCGCTACGCCGATGCCCGCGTCGCGACCTGTACCGGAGCGGCGCAGGCCGCGCTCACCGCGGTGCTCGGTGTGCGGTGGAGTCCCGAACAGCTCCTCCGAGCGCAGCCGTCCGCGTCTTCCTGACCGGCGTTCTCGTCACTTCACGCTGCCGGCGGTGAGCCCACCGACGAGTCGCTTCTCGATGAGCATGAAGAGGATGACGACGGGCAGGATCGCGACGATCGAGACTCCGAACACGTACTGCCAGCTGGTCTCGTATTGACCGACGAACTTGGTCAGGGCGACGGACAGCGGCTGGTTCTTGTCGGTGGACAAGATCACCAGAGAGGCCGCGAACTCGTTCCAGCACGCGACGAAGGTGAACACGATGGCGGTGACGATGCCGGGCCAGACGAGCGGCAGGTTGATCTTGAACAGCACGGTGAGCCGTCCGGCTCCGTCGATCTGCGCGGCCTCGTCGACCTCTTTCGGGATGCCGGCGAAGAACGAGTGCATGATCCACACCGCGAACGACAGGTTGAACGCCGCGTTGATGAAGATCATCGCCGCCCACGTGTCGCTGAGGCCGAGCACCGTGAACTGACGGAACAGGCCGGAGGTGAGCACCGCGGGCTGCAGCATCTGCGTGACGATCACGAGGAACAGGAACACCATGCGCCCGGGGAACTTGAAGCGCGCGGTGTAGTAGGCGGCCGGCAGCGATACGAGCAGCACGAGCAGCGTCGCGAACACCGCGATGACGATCGTGGAGATCAGGTTGTACGGCAGCGGAGTCTCGGGGGTCGACCACATCGTGAAGTAGTTCTCCCAGTGCCACTCTGTGGGGAAGTACGTCGGGTCGACCGAGCGGATCTGCGGCTTCGTCTTCACGGAGCCGAAGAACATGATCAGGTACGGGAGCACGAAGATCGCGAGCACGAGGAAGCCGGCAGCGGTGCGCAGGATCACGCGCGGCAGCGTGACCTGATCGGCGGTGTACCGGCGCTTGCGTCCGTTGATGCGCGGAGCGCGGTCGCCGGTGGCGGTGGTCACGACGCGGGTCTCGGTGACGGTCACCGTCAGACCTCCTTCATGGGCTTGACGGCCTTGACGTAGATCGCGACGATCACGATCACGATGAGGAAGGCGACAACGGACAGCGCACTGGCGACATCGACCTTCTTCTGCAGCTCGATGTACTTGAAGATCATCGTCATGATCGTGTCGGCGCCGTAGCCGGGGATCGAGCCGGTCATCACCTTGAGGATCGGCAGCGAATTGAACACGTTGATGATGTTGATGAGGATCGCGACGGCCAGGGCGCTGCGCAGCTGCGGCAGCACGATCGACCAGTAGGTGCGGCCGGGACCCGCGCCGTCCATCTTCGCCGCTTCGATCGCATCGGCAGGCACCGACTGGAGTCCCGCCAGGATCGTGTACGTCGTGAACGGCAGCGACACGAAGATCGCGACGACGATCGACCAGACGAAGGCGGTCGTCGGGTTCCTCGTCCAGCCGTAGCCGACGGAGTCGGAGCTCAGGCCGATGTCGTAGAGGAACTTGTTGAACACCCCGAAGTAGGGCTCGAGGCTGTAATAGAACACCATCGTGGTCATCACGACGGATGCCGCCCACGGCACGATCACGGCCATGCGCACGATCTGCCGGCCGGGGAACGCCTTGTTGAGGATCTGCGCGAGCCCCAGGGAGATCACGACGGTGAAGGTCACCACGGCGACCACCCAGACGATGGTGCGGCCGAAGATCGGCCAGAACTCGGCGAACGCGAACACCGTGGCGAAGTTGTCGAAGCCGACGGAACCCTTGTCGAGGCCCGAGAGCGAGATGTCGCGCGTCGAGTTGAAGAACATCACCCCGGCGGGGAACAGCACGACGCCGATGATGAGCACGAGGGCCGGTGCGATCCACGGCAGCGCCTGGAGCAGATCCTTGCCGCCGCCGCCGGGCTTGCCGCGGCGGGCGTCGGTGGTGCCCGGAGTACGGGGGCGGCCGGTGGCCGCCCCCGTGAGGTTCGAGGACTCTTTCGTCTGGCTCATGGGAATACCCGAACCTCTCCGATCAGCGGGCTCAGCCCGCGTCGACCTGCGCCTGGATCTGTGCGAGCACGTCGGCGGCCGGCAGCGTCTGCAGCTGACCGAACAGCGACTTGAAGGCGCCGTCCGCAGCCGACCACTTTTCGTTCGTCGACGGGTAGAACTGGGCGTCGGGCAGCACGTCGAGGAACGGCTTCAGCGCCTCCTCGCCGGACAGCTGCTCTGAGCCCGACTTCGTGACCGGCAGGAATCCCTCTGCCTGCACCCACGGCACGTAGACGTCAGCGGAGTAGAAGTAGTCGAAGAACGCGGTGATCGCATCGGCCTTGTCTCCGTCGTTCTGGAACGCCATCAGCTGGTCGGCCACACCCAGCGTGAAGGGGGATCCGTCCTTCGTCGGGATCGGAACGATGGAGTAGTCGAGCTCGGGGTTGCTCTCCTCGATCTGGCCGACGGTCGGCGGCAGGCCGACCTGCATGCCGATCTTGCCCTGCACGAAGATGTCCATGAGAGGCGAGCGGTCGGTCGATCCGGGATCGGCCTGCGTCGCGCCGGCATCGATCATCTTCTTGATCTGCTCGGCGCCCGCGAGGTTCTCCGGGGTGTCGATGGTGATCTCCGACTCGTCGCCGAACGAGCCGCCGCCGCCCCAGAGCCACACGGCCGCCTCGGCCTGCGCCTCTTCGGAGCCGAGCGGCATGCCGTAACCCGCGACGCCGCCGCCGAGGGCGGAGACCTTCGTGGCGGCATCCAGCAGCTCGTCCCAGTTCGTCGGAGCCTCGACGCCTGCCTGTGCGAGCAGCGCGTTGTTGACGAACAGTGCGCGGGCCGATGCGATGAACGGCAGCGCGTAGGTGGTGCCGTCGAGCTGCTCGTTCGCGATGAACGACTCCTGGAAGTCCGCGAACGTCTCGGGGCTGGTCACCTCTTCGACGTCGTACAGCAGATCATCGGCTGCGAAGCCGGCGAACGGGCCGCCGTTGTAGATGTCGGGTGCCTCTCCGGCCTGGACCTTCGTCGAGACGACGCTCTCCAGGTTGTCCCACGACTGCACCTCGAGTTCCACGGCGATGTCAGGGTTCTCCTTCTCGAACCCTTCGATCACGTCCTCCCACAGACCCTTGGTCGCGTCGGAGTAGCTGGGCACGAGCAGGTCGATCGTGGTCTTGCCGTCGGCATCGCCGCCCTCGCCGCCGCCGGAGCCGCCGAAGCCGCAGGAGGTGAGCGTGAGCGTGGCGGTGGCCGCGAGTACGACCGCGCCGATTCGCAGTGACTTCTTCATGTGTGTTGCATCCTCACTGTGATTGGTTCCTTCGCCGGATCGCGTGCCGTTCGCGAAGAAGGCGTCTTCCGGTCCTTCGAAGGTGGTGGTGCACGGTCGCAAACACATCACGCGACGGTGCGTGTGACCCCGCCGCAGGGGGCGTGATCGTCCGGGCGATGCCCGGGAGCCGGGCCGTCGACGAATCGGCGGCCAGGCGGGTGGAGCTTGTTAGATTATTTGTCAGGCGAACAAACAAATCAAGAAGTTCTCGCCATTGGTTGCTTCTTGCGACATACTATGATCGAAACGGGCAGTAAACAATCACAACTATGCATCATTCTCTGCGAAAGGCTTCTCACATGCCGCACACACAGCCCGGGACCCACATGCGCGACGAACTCGTGTCGCAGCCCGACACCTGGGCGAGGGCCGCCGACCTGCGCGACGAACAGCGGATCCTGCCGGGCAAGGGCGCGCGGGTCGCCGTCGTCGGCTGCGGCACGTCATGGTTCATGGCGCAGTCCTACGCCGCGCTGCGAGAGAGCGCCGGCTTCGGCGAGACCGATGCGTTCGCGGCATCCGAGTCATTCGTCGACCGCGGTTACGATGCCGTCGTCGCACTCACACGCTCGGGCACCACCAGTGAAGTGCTCGAACTCGTCGAGCGGATCAAGGGCACGCTGCCGACCATCGGCGTCATCGGCGACGCGGCGTCCCCGCTCGTGTCGCTGGTCGACGATGCCGTGCTCCTCCCCTTCGCCGACGAGCAGTCCGTCGTGCAGACCCGGTTCGCGACCACGGCGCTGGCGCTGTTCCGCGCCTCGCTCGGGGAAGACCTCTCCGCGGCGATCGCCGATGCCCGCGCGGTGCTCGCCGGCTCCGATGACGAGGCGCTCATCTCGGCCGAGCAGTACACCTTCCTCGGGCGCGGCTGGACGGTCGGTCTCGCGCACGAGGCCGCCCTGAAGATGCGCGAGTCCTCGCAGTCGTGGACCGAGTCGTACCCCTCGATGGAGTACCGCCACGGCCCGATCGCCATCGCCGCACCCGGGCGCGTGACCTGGCAGTTCGGCGAGGCACCCGACGGTCTGGCAGCCCAGGTCGAGGCGACCGGTGCCCGTTTCGAGAACCGGCTGATCGATCCGATGGCCGACCTGGTGCGCCTGCACCGGGTGGCCCTCGACCGCGCCCTCGGCCGCGGCCTCGACCCCGATCAGCCCCGGAATCTCACCCGATCCGTCATCCTGGATGCCTGATGGCCTCCGCCCCTGACCGCGAGCCGGCGTCTTCCCGCCCCGAGGGTGGCGAAGAGCCGCACTCGCCGGGCGCGGATGCCGTCTCTCGGACGGGGTCGCCGGGACCGGATGCCGTCTCTCAGCCCGGATCGCCGGGACCCGCGTCGCCGGGGCCGCGGTCGCTCGGGCACGGAGCGCCCGTACTGGCGTTCGACGTCGGGGGCACCGACATCAAATCCGCGCTGATCGACGCCGCCGGCACTGCGTTCGGGCTGGGGCGCACCCCGACGCCGATGGCGCACGGAGACCGCACCGCCGTCGTGATCGATCGCCTCGGCGTGCTCGCGGCGGAGCTGCGAGCAGCGCACCCCGATGTGGTCCCGCAGGCGGCCGGACTCGTCGTGCCGGGGATCGTCGATGCGGATGCCGGGCGCGGCGTCTTCGCCAGCAACCTCGGCTGGCACGACTCCCCGATCCGTGACCTCGCTGCGGCAGAGCTCGGCCTTCCCGTCGCCTTCGATCACGACGTCCGTGCCGCCAGCCTCGCCGAGCACCGACTCGGCGGCGCGCGCTCCTTCGCGAATTCCGTCGTTCTCGTCGTCGGCACCGGCATCGCCGGCGCGCTTCTCGTCGACGGCGTGCCCTACACCGCCGGCGGTTATGCGGGAGAAATCGGTCATTCGCCGATCGCCGACGGACCGCGATGCGCGTGCGGCGCTCGCGGTTGCCTCGAAGCCGTCGCGTCGGCGGGAGCCATCGCCCGCCGCTACCGCGACGCGACCGGCGTGACACCGGATGGCGCGAGGGACGTGATCGCCCGCGCGGCCGCCGGAGACCGCGTCGCCGCCGAGATCTGGAACTCCGCCCTCGACGCTCTGACGATGTCGCTCGCCCAGCTCACCGCCGTCGTCGCACCCGAGGCCGTCGTCATCGGTGGCGGGCTCTCCCGGGCCGGCAGTGCGCTGTTCGACGAGCTGCGCGCGCGGCTCGCCGAGCGCCTCAGCTTCCACCGCATCCCCCGGCTCGTGCCCGCGGAGCTCTCGGGCAATGCCGGCCTCCTCGGAGCAGCACTGCGCGCGAGGGAGCTCGCATGATCGTCACCGTCACCCCGAACCCGGCGCTCGACCTCACCTGGCAGGTCGCGGCGCTCGCGATCGGGCAGACCCATCGGGCTGATGCCGGCGCCGTCCGTGCCGGCGGCAAAGGCCTGAATGTCGCCAGAGTCGCCCACGCCGAGGGCGCCGACGTGCTTGCGATCACGACCGTGGGTGGAAACACCGGCGAGGAGTTCGCCGCGGAGCTTCGAGCCAGTGGCGCCCCGCATGTCCTCGTGCCGGTTCAGGCGCCGACCCGCCGCAGCGCGGCGCTGGTCGACTTGCATCTCGGCGATACCACGATCGTGAACGAACGCGGCCTCAACCCGACGGACGAGGAATGGGCGTCGCTGCACCGAGCGGTGGACGGCGCGCTGCCGACGGCATCCGTCCTGGTGATCTCGGGCAGCCTCCCGCCCGGCGCCCCCGAGGCCGAGCTCGCCGCCCTGATCGAGGGGGGTCGCCGCGCGCGGGTGCCCGTGATCGTCGACACCTCGGGGCCCGCAATGCTGCAGGCGGCGGATGCCGGGGCCACCGTGCTGAAGCCGAATGCCGTCGAACTCGCCGAAGCGACCGGCCGCACCGACCCGGCAGACGGGGCTCGCGAGCTCATCGACCGGGGCGCGGAACTCGTGCTGGTCTCGCTCGGCGCCGACGGGATGCTCGCAGTCACGGCATCCGGCCTGCATCGTGCGCGGCTGCCGGAGCCGCTGATCGGGAACCCGACCGGTGCCGGTGACGCGGCGGTCGCAGCCTGTGCGGTGCTGCTCGCGGCGGGAGTGCGCGAGCCCGCCGAGATCCTCCGGCGGGCTACCGCCTGGTCGGCGGCCGCGGTGCTGATGCCTCTCGCCGGCGAGATCGACGCCGGCTGGGCCGAGCTCGAGCAGCGCGTCGAGATTTCCGTCCTCCCTGGGCGACGAGAGGAAGAACAGGCGTGACACTGGTCAGCAGTCGTGAACTCGTGACGGATGCCGCAGCCGCCGGCACCGGCATCGGGGCGTTCAACGTCATCCACCTCGAGACCGCTGAGGGCCTCGTGCGGGCCTCCGAGAAGGCGCAGCTGCCGGTGATCCTGCAGATCTCACAGAACTGCGCCGACTATCACGGTGGCCTCGAGCCTATCGCGCTGGCGACGCTCGCCATCGCCCGGCGCGCAGCGACGCCGGTGGCGGTGCACCTCGATCACGCCGAACGGCCCGAGCTCGTCGATGAGGCGATCACTCTCGGCTTCGGCTCGGTGATGTTCGACGGGGGCGCGCTGCCCTATGACGAGAACGTGGCGCTGACGGCCGCGGTCGCGGAGCGTGCGCACGCGGCAGGCGTCTTCATCGAGGGCGAGCTCGGCGAGGTCGGCGGGAAGGACGGCGCGCATGCGCCCGGCGTCCGCACCGACCCGGACGAGGCGCGCGCGTTCGTCGCGGCGACCGGCGTCGACGCGCTCGCCGTGGCGGTCGGGTCCTCCCACGCCATGACCGATCGGACGGCATCCCTCGATCTCGATCTCATCTCGCGGCTGCGTTCGTCGCTGCGGGGCAGGGGGGCGAGCGGCGCCGATGTGCCCCTGGTGCTGCACGGCTCGTCCGGAGTCGCTGACGCCGTGATCGCCGATGCCGTGCGAGCCGGCATGACGAAGATCAACGTCTCCACCCACTTGAACGGGTTCTTCACGAGGGCGGTGAGGGATCGTCTCGCCTCGGACGAACGCCTGGTCGATTCCCGCAAGTACCTCGCGCCGGCCCGCGATGCGCTGGCCGCGGAGGCGGGGCGGATGCTGCGGCTCTTCGCTCTCGAGGCGGGTGTGCGGTGAAGCGGGCGGCGCGATTGAACGCCATCCTCGACCTGCTGGCCGCGGCAGGAGAGGTCACCGTCGAAGAGCTCGTCGAGCGTTTCGGTTCGTCGCAGGCGACGACGCGGCGCGATCTCGACAGCCTGGCCGAGCAGCGTCTGCTCACCCGGACCCACGGTGGTGCCGTCGCTCAGACCGTGGCCTATGAGCTGCCGATCCGCTACAAGAGTCACCTGCGCACGCAGGAGAAGGGCAGCATCGCGCAGGCGGCAGCGGCGATGGTCGCTCCCGGCACCGTGGTCGGCCTGTCGGGTGGCACGACCACCACCGCCATCGCTGCGGCGCTCGCCGCGCGGGATGACCTGGCCGAGAGCCGGATCACCGTCGTCACCAATGCCGTCAACATCGCAGCCCAGCTCGCGACGCGTCCCGACATCAAGGTGGTCGTGACTGGCGGCGTCATCCATTCGCGCAGCTATGAACTCGTCGGCCCGTTCGTCGAGCAGCTGCTGCGCGGCGTGCGGCTCGATATCGCCTTCATCGGGGTGAACGGGATGGATGCCGAAGCCGGCGCCAGCACGCACGACGAGCGTGAGGCCGCGGTGAACCGCATCATGGCCGAACGCGCGCGTCGCGCGGTGATCGTCACCGACAGCAGCAAGCTCGGCTCCGTCGCGTTCGCCGCCGTCGGCGGAGTCGAGCAGTTCTCGACGGTGATCACCGATTCGGGGGCGGATGCCGAGGCCGTTGCCGCCCTCCGCACTGCCGGGTACGAGGTCATCACCGCCGGGTGAGGCCGACGATCCGAGGTGGGTCGGACGATCCGAGGTGAGATCTCCGTCGTCGACTCCGGGAATCGTCATTCCTACCTCGAATCGTCGCAGAAACCGGGGGGTGTGGCCGGATGGGGCCGACGATTCGAGGTGGGTCGGACGATTCGAGGTGAGTCTTCCGGCGTCGACTCCGGGAATCGTCATTCCTACCTCGAATCGTCGCGCCGCCGAGGACGCCGACGATGGCCGGCCGGACAGATACGGATGCCGTCGCCCGACATCCTTCCACCCGAATGGAAGAGTGTGGTAACGTTGCCACAATTGTCCGGCCGCCGAGCGCGCCGATCGACGAACCCACGAAGGAGTGCACGGTTGACTGACGACATCATCGGCGTCGGAGTCGCCGGTTTCTGGCATGTCCACGCGAATGACTACGCACGTGAGGTGACAGAGCATCCCCGCACACGCCTCGTGGCATCCTGGGATCCCGACGTCGATCGTGGCCGAGACGGCGCCGCACACCTCGGACTCGAAGCGGCGGAGAGCCTCGACGCCCTGCTCGCCCGCCCCGACCTCGACGCCATCACGGTGACCACCGCCACCGACGAGCACACCGCCGTCATCTCGCAGGCGATCGCGGCAGGCAAGCACGTCTTCACCGAGAAGCTCCTCGCCCCGACCGTCGCAGAGTCCGAGGAACTCGTGGCCGCCGCGAGGCGAAAGGGCGTTGCGCTCGTCGTCTCGCTGCCGCGCCTGTCGGAAGCGCTGATCACGACGGCATCCGGGCTCGTCGACACCGGCGCCCTCGGCGACGTGACCTACGCCCGCGTCCGCATGGCGCACGACGGATGGCTGAAGGGATGGCTGCCCGAGCGGTTCGCCGATCCGGTCGCGGCGATCGGGGGTGCGTTCGCCGACCTGGGCTGCCACCCGGCGTACCTCGTGCAGCGCTTCCTCGGCGCCGCCCCGGCATCCGTCAGCGCGACCTACGGCAGCGTCACCGGCCGGGCCGTGGAGGACAACGCGGTCGTCGTCGCACGCTACCCGAACGGGGCTGTCGGCGTCGCCGAGGCGAGTTTCGTCACCACCCCCGGAGCCTTCGCGTTCGAACTGCGCGGCACCGAGGCGTCGCTGCTCTACGGCTTCGGCGGCGAACAGCTCATCGGCAAGGGCGGCCGGTTCGGCGACGCCTGGACCGCCGTGCCCTCCGGGCCCGGCGCACAGAGCCCCTTCGATCTCTGGGTCGACGCGATCCGCGGCGACGCCGACCCGACCGACAACCTTCAGGCGGCCATCGACCTCACTCGGTTCGTGGTCGCCGCCAACACGTCAGCGGCGTCCGGTCAGGCCGTCGACGTCGATGCGAAAGGACAGGCATGACCAGCAACGCCAGAGACAGAGTACGGATCGGCCTCATCGGGGCCGGCGGCATCGCCGGGGCGCACGTCGCCGGCTACCGCCGCAACCCCGACACCGTGACCTTCGCGGCGATCGCCGACCCGGTCGCGGAGAACGCTGAGAAGCGCCGCGGCGATGACGCCGATGTGCGGATCTACGCCGACTATCGCGACATGATCGCCGCGGGTGGGCTGGATGCCGTCGACATCTGCCTGCCGCACCACCTGCACGCCGAGGCGGTCATCGCGGCAGCGGATGCCGGGCTCCACGTGCTCTGCGAGAAACCGCTGTGCCTCACTCTCGAGGAGGCGGATGCGATCACCGCGGCCGTCGAGCGCAACGGCGTGACCGTCATGTGCGCGCACAACCAGCTGTTCATGCCCGCGGTCGCCGCGGCCAAGGAGCTGGTGTCGAGCGGAGCCCTCGGCCGCGTGTACGAGGTGCGCACGACCGACAGCTTCTACAACGACTTCACCGTCGAGAGCATGGGGTGGCGTGCGCACGCCGCGACGGCCGGCGGCGGCGAACTCATCGACACCGGGTACCACCCGCTGTACCTCCTGCAGCATCTTGCCGGTGGCACACCGGTCGAGGTCGGCGCCATGCTGTCGCGCCATCGCCTGGACTTCATGGAGGGCGAGGACTCGGCTCAGGTGCTCGTACGTTACGACAACGGCGTGGTCGGTCATGTGACGACCAGCTGGGCCTATCAGCCCGCCGTCGGCACCGAGAAGTTCTCGCTCGTCGGCGAGAAGGGCTCGCTGAGCTCGGACGGGACGACGCTGATCTCCCGCATCCGCGGCGAAGAGCCCGTCACCGTCACGTTCGACCAGGTGCACGAGTTCGCCGCTGAGGTGGCGCACTTCGCCGAGTGCATTCGAGAGGGGCGCCGGCCGATCCAGACCCACGTGGAGGGGATCGACGTGCTCGGAGTGATCCTCGCGGCATACGAGTCGTCTGCCCGCGGCACGATCGCGAAGGTCGGCGGCGCAGTGACGGCCGCGGCGGTGTGATGCGCCATCCACGCTCCTGACGGGGGTGCTGCGGCGTCCCGCAGCACCCCCGGAGCAGTCGGTGTCTGTCGCCCCCGCGCTCCCCAGCGTGCGAGTCCCCAGTCGACAGCGCCTCCCTCGCGCTTCGCCCACCCTCCGAAGCCCTTCGCCTGACACCTTCTGGAAGTCAGGAGCAAGGCATCCTTCACATGATACATCGAATGGAAAAAACCTCAGAAACCGGCGCCGTGGCACTGGAACGGCGCCCGCAGACCGGCCGATTCCGCGGCTGATGCGAGTGCCACGGCGGGCGCCGCCCCTGCGGCCAGGCCCGCGTGCACGGCACCGAGCAGTTCGCAGGCGATGTCATCGGCCACCACCGCGGGGGCGGCGATCACGCATCGGCTGCCCGCGTGCAGCCAGACCCGTGTCATGCCGATCGCCTCCTCACCCCAGCGCACCGACGACCTGCCGAGTTCGCACGCCGACAGCACGACGGTCGCTGGCGGCTGCGGGATCAGATCGATGTCGTACCCGAACAGGGTCCCGTCGGCGAGTTCGAACCCCGAGAAGAGCGGGTTGTCCGCCGAGTGCCGTCCGTGGGCGGCGATGTGCAGGAGATCGACGCGTCCGGCGAGTTCGGTGACTCCCGCCACCGTCGCCGCATCGCTGCCGAGCACCTCCGTCGCGGGCCAGGCGGATGCCGCCCGCCGCACCTCCTCCTCCGCCCGCGGCACTCGGGGCCCGGCGGCGAAGCCGACGTCGATCCTCCGCACCGCCGGCGCTGAAACCGCCACTGCGTGCTCAGACCGCTCGCCGCCGACGTCATTCAGAGGGGGTGCCGGCGCCGACGCGGGGTCTGGCGGAACGCGCGCGTCTCGCAGCGAGACGTGCTCCGGCACCCAGCGCGAGATCGATGTGGCGATGGTGAAGGCGAGGCCCGCCATGTTCGGCAGCATCGCCCACGGGATGCCGCCGAGCACGCCGGGAACGGTGAGGGCGAAACGACGAGCGTCGCCCGCCGTGGCCAGTACGGGCGCGAACAGTTCAGCGTCGAGGCGCTGCAGTCGCGCATCGAGCGCTCGCGCGATGGTGGCGTGCATCGGTCCGCCCCGCGTGAGGGCGGCGACGTCGAGGTCTGCGCGCAGTCCCCGCAATACCTCCTGCACCCGGCGCCAGGACAGCGTGACGAGGTCGGCGCCGCCGCGCGTCACGACGACGCAGAGCAGTTCCGTTCCGGTGTAGACGTAGGACAGCACCGCGGTCTGAGGATCGAGCTGCGATCGGATCTCCGGCACGGTTACGTGGGTCTTGGTCTCGCCGGCGCCGACCGTCGACCACTGCCGCTCGCGCACCCGATCGCGCAGCAGCCGCACCGTCGGGTCCGCGGTCCAGTCACTGCCGGCGAGGTCGGCGCGCAGCATGCGCAGCTCGGCGAGATCGGCGGCCAGGAGAGGGTCGTGCGGCGGGCGGAGCGGAGCGACCTGCTGGCTGAGATGGCGGGCGCGTTCGGACCAGTCGAACAGCACGTCCGGGTCGCCGGTGCGGGCTGCCGCCGCGAGTCCGGTGAACACCAGATCGGTGCCGTGCATCGCCACCGATGCCTGCAGGTCGAGAGCTCCGAAGGTCTGCTGCCAGGCGGAGAGGATGCCGAGCCCAGCGGCGGCGATGCGGCGAGCCTCGGCGTCACGGCCGGCCGAGGCTGCGCGCGTCGCGAGAACCTCATGCTCGCGCAGCCGGAGCGGTGTCGGCGCGTCCACGGGGATGTGCGGCAGGCGACGGCGTCCGATGAGCCCGGCCGTCAGTCGAAGCGCGGTCGCCTCAGTGTCCAACCCTCGCCGTCGAAGGGCCGACGCGGTCCGGTCGAGTGCCTCTCGGGGCGGGGGAGTTCTCGGGTGCGCGCGGACGGCGGCCTCCAGGCGGAGGGCCTCCGCACGGATCCTCCATCCGTCGCTCCCGAGAGCGGAGAACCGTCGAGCGGAGGTGCGCGCCGTCCGCTCCGCGGCCGCGGGATCACGCCGCAGCAGCGAGCGTGCGAGGTGGAACTCGGCTTCCGCTCTGGCCTGACGCATCCGGTGCGCCCCGAACCGCGCGGCGACTTCGGCGAGCAGCGCCTCCGCCTCGGTGTCGAGCCCGGCGTCACGCAGCACCTCTGCCCGGTCGAGGTCGCTGATCGCGGCGGCGACGTGACTGATCTGCGCGAGCACGGGTCGAGCCTGCGTCATCAGAGCGAGAGCGCTGACGAGGTCGCCGCCCAGCAGAGCCACGTAGCCGAGGTTGTGCCGCGCTTCGGCCAGGGGTTCTTCCTGCGCGTTCTGCTCATAGATGTCGACCGCTCGCATGAGGTCGGCTCGACAGACATCGAGCCGGTGCTGCTGCATCCGCACCACCGAGCGGTTCATGAGGCAGTTGGCGAGCTCGATGGTCGCGGCGCCCATCGTGTCGATCGCCCGGGTGAGCATGCGCTCGGCGTCGGCGAGCCGGCCCGCGTGCATGAGCAGGACGCCGAGCTGCCCGCTGAGCACCGCGACGGTGCCGTCGTGCAATCCGCGGCGGCTGAGCGCCTGACGGCAGAGTTGTTCGGCGGCGGATGGCTCACCGGTCTGGGCGAGCACGTAGGCCGTCGTGCCGTCGATGCGGGCGCGGAGGTCGACATCTTCCGTCCGCACAGACGCCTGAGCGAGCGCTCTGCGCGCGGCGGCGAATCGGCGCGCATTGGCTGCTTCGATGCCGCGACGATGCAGCTCGCTCGCAGTCAGGGGCATCCTCTCAGGATGCCGCGCGCGGTCGTCGTGCGAAAGAGCGGCTTCGCGGGCGGCCGCTCAGACGCGAAGTGTCGCGTCGGGGAGCGCCTTCAGCACGCTCTCGACCGCGTTCGCTGCGGCATCCGTCACCGTGGCCACGTCGGATGCGGTCACGACGCCCAGCCGTGCCGCGACGAGACCGGCGACGTAGGGCGCGGCGAACGAGGTTCCGCTCCATATCGCGAAGCCACCCCGGTAGTCGTCGGGGTCGAGCGTCTCGCGCCGCAGGCCGTCGAAGTCGGCGCGGGTGGCCGACTGTGCTCCGCCGAGGAACGCCGGCGACGTGCTGACCACCGCGGCTCCCGGAGCATACGCGCGCACCCAGGGTCCGACATTCGAGAAGAGCGCGAGCGAATGCGTCGAGGGGTTGAGTGCTCCGACCGAGACGTGCGCGGCGGCTTCGTCGGGGGCGATCCCGTTGTCGGCCCCCGGCCACGCCCAGAGGGATGCGGGGAACGACGGCCGGTCGATCGCGTCGTTGCCCGCCGAGCACACGACCACGCATCCGAGTTCACGCGCCGCCGTCAGCAGGTCGTGAAGGGTGCGGCTGAACAGTCCGTCGACCGGCGTCTCGTGGTAGTACCCGAGCGACAGATTGAGCACGTCGATCGGGTGGCCGGTCTTCGGATTCTCGCGATACCGTCGCAGCAGCTCGACCACCTGGGCGAGCGAGTGCAGGAAGGTGCCCTCATCCACCACGCCGAGGGCGCCGGCGACGCGGACGGAGAGGATGTCGGCGTCCGGTGCCGCCTGGCGGATGATTCCGGCGATGAACGTGCCGTGCCCGGCGACGGCGTCGATCTCGCCGTCGAGCTGCCCGTAGAGATCGGGGTAGCGCTCCGGGTCGGCGTCATCGGTGAGCCCGACCGGCATGCCGTCGAGCTCGATGTGGCGGGTGACGATGTCGTCGGGGAGCCAGTCGTGCTCGCCGCATCCGGTGTCGAGTACGGCGACGACGGCGCGTCTGCCGCGCTTCGGATCTGGCCGGCGCTGCGGCGCCGGACCCAGCCAGGTGACCGGCTGCCGGGCACCGCGGCCCGGCTCGAGGTAATCGTCACTGCCGCCGACGCCTGCGCCTCGCACCGGATTCGTCCGCGTGAAGGGATTCGTCCGCGTGAACGGATTGGTCCGCGTGAACGGGTTGAGGCCGACCGGGTCGATCGACAGTACGTGCTCGAGACTGGTGCGGGGCATCGTCGAACGCGACATCCGCCGCGCCCGCTGCAGCACCCGCCAGGCATCGGGTGCCACCGGCGACTCGCCCTGTCCCGGCTCGTCCGGTGTCGTCAGTCGAGCGCGGACGAACCCCGCGACGCCCGGGATCAGCTGCTGCTCATCGTCGCCGCGCTCCACCTCGAGGTTCCATCCGAACGACCCTGCGGCGTCCCGCAGGGTCCGGATCTCCCGATCGAAGAGGTCGGTCTCGCCGTCCGGAGCCCTGGTGATGAGCAGCCGCTGCGGCAGATACGCGGTCGGGAAGGCGCGGATGCCGTCCACCGGCTCCACGCTCGGGTCGAGCGCAGCGCCTCGGCGGATGGACCCCTCCGCGCGGTCCTGCCAGCTCCAGCCCCGTGGCTGCTCCATCGCTCACCCTTCCCATGCCATCGGCCGCGCCGTGGTCACAACTCGAACTGCGGTGTCGAGAGCGTGCGCTGTTCCGATCCTTCGCGGATCGTGACGAGCACCCGCGTGAGCCCTGCGGGCACACTGTCGAACGCGAACCGCCCGTGCTCTGCCGGAGACGTCGTGCTCGACCGCTCACCCTGGGCGAGCCGGATCTCCGTGGCATCGGCGTCGGTCCAGCCGTCGACCCGCCGGCGACCGTCGGCCGTCGTCGTGACATGCAGCAGGATGCTGCTGGTGCCGTCGCTGAACTGCAGGGTGAGGGCGTCGGTCTCACTGCGAACGGCGGTGCCGCGGTGCTCGACGAGAGTGAGCAGCGCGTACTCGTGCGCGAGTCCCTCCGCCGCGACAGCCGCGACCATCCGGTCGATGAGCGTCGCCGGCACGGGATCGACGTCCTCCCAGAGCTCGCGCAGGCGGGCGAACATCGCGGCGTCATCCGCGTCTGTCATGGTCTTCCCCTCGGAGCCGAGCCCTCGAGGAGAGTGCGGAGCTTGGCCAGGCAGCGCTGACGGGTCGGGCCGATGCTGCCGACCGGCATCGCGAGTTCCGCCGCGAGGCTGGCATAGTCCGGACGCTCCGCGAAGGCGATGACCCGCAGCAGTCGTCGGCAGCGCTCGGCGAGTTGCTCCACGGCGCCCCAGAGGCGCCGATTCTCTTCGCTCGTCGCCGCGCGATCCTCTGCCGAGACCTGGTTCGGAAGAAGGATCTCGAGGTCGTCGGGCTCCGCCGTGTCGACGCGCCCATGCGCCTTGCCCACCCGCCAGGCCTCGCGTCGCGCTGTCGTGGTCAGCCAGGCAGACACCGCTCGTGGGTCGGCGATCGACGCGTGGCCGCGCACCAGTCGCAGCCAGGTGGTCTGCACCACGTCTTCGGCGAGAGCGCGCTCCACCCCGTAGGCACGCACCACATGCCACAGCACAGGCGTCATCAGCCGCACGAGGTCATCCATCGCGCGGCTGTCGCCCTCTCGCCACGCCGAGAACAGCTCGGCGGCGCGTTGCCAGCGTGCGCCGCCGTCCGGTGCAGGATCGAGAGTGGCGTCGTCGGGAACGCCGTCGATCATGAAGCCCATTGTGATCACAACCACCAGGAGCACGGCAAGGGCTTCCTGATACATGACCGCCGCGTCGCCGTCGGACTGATCCTCCGGCTCGTCCCGCGATCACACCTCGCGGCTGGTCCCGCCGCACACCGTGTCAGGGTCAGGTATCCCGTCCGGTCGTCTCATACTGACTCGCGTGTTCCGCCCAGCGGGACTCGACCGGCAGAGCGCGCAGCGCACGGTTGCCGACGGCGAGCGCGGCGGCGATGAGGCAGAGCTCGGCGCTCACCAGGATGGTCCCCTCGCGCCCGAGCCACGCGAGGCCGAACCCGGCGATCAGCGGTGCCAGGGGCAGAGCCCCCATCCCGAGGATGCCGGCGGCGCTGTTCGCCCTGCCGAGCAGCTGCGTCGGGGTCGCGACCATGAAGTATCCCATCATGGACGCGTTCAATGCGGGCAGCAGGAGCACGGCCGCCCCGAGCACCACGGCGATGGCCCAGGGGTCGGTGACCATCGACACCGCGCCGGCACCAGCTGCGATGCCGATCAGGCCGATGATCGTGAGAGTGCCGGCGCCGACTCGCGGTACGAGCAGCGGAGCGATGATCGCGCCCACGAGCATCACCGCCCCGATCGCCGCCGACAGGACGCCGATCACCATCTCCGGGTGTCCGGCCTGCTGCAGCGAGTACACCACGGTGGTCATGGCGGCGTTGAAGCCGAGATTCACGATCGTGATGATGACGAGCACGCCGCCGAGGTCGGGGCGCGAGAACAGCCAGGTGAACGCCTCGCGGATCTCGGCCCACGCGTTGCGCGCGGCGACGGCGTCCTCACCTCTGTCCGCGTCGGCATCCGCCTCGGAGTCGTGGATGCCGGCGCGGCGCGTCTCGCGGCCCAGCATCCATGCCGTTGCCGCTGCGACGAGGTGGCACCCCGTCATCACCAGCCCGACCAGCCAGCCACCGACGCCGAGCAGAAGGCCGCCGAGCGGTCCGCCGGCGAGCTGCATGGCGGCATCCCTGGCCTGGTTCGCGGCCTGCGCACGACCCATCGCCTCGTCCGGCACGATCTCCTTGATCGCGCTCTCACCGGCCACGTCGAACAGCCCGCTGCGCGTGGCGAGCAGCACATCGAGCACGAGCAGCACGGTGAAGGTGAGCGCGCCGCCCAGCGCGAGGATCGTGAACGCGGCCGACAGCACGACACCGATGAGTGAGCCGAGCAGCATCAGGGCGATCCGACGGTGTCGATCGGCGAGCACCCCGCCGGCGAGAGTCGTCACGAGACGTGCGGCCATGCCGGCGCCGGCGATGATCCCGGCCTGAGCGGGGTCGTTCGTCACGATGAGAGCGAGCAGCGGGATCGCGAAGCCGAACAGCGCGGCGGCGAGACCCTTGCCGGTGTCGCTGATCAACCAGGTGACGTAGCGAGTGTTGCGAGAGAGGCGGTGCGAGGTCGGCGCGATCGTCATACGTCGACCATAGTTGCGCACCAATCATTGCGCAACATCTATTGCGCAATTGCGGTGGTGGGTAGGATCGGGGCATGACCGAGGCACGCGGGGGTGAAGGTGAGGTCACGTGGATGACCTCGGCGATGCTCAAGGCGTACTCGCACCCCCTGCGACGTCAGATCCTCCGACTCCTGGCGCGACGCGAATTCCTTCGGGCGGCCGACGTCGCCGCCGAGCTCGACGTCCCCGCGAACAGCGTGAGCTTCCACCTGCGGGCCTTGGCTGACGCAGGACTGATCCGCGAGGCGCCCGAACGCGCGCGCGACCGCCGTGACCGTGTCTGGACGCACGTCAAGAGTGCACTGAATCTCGGCGATCCCCGAACGCCGGTCGCCGACGAGCAACTGGGCAACGCTGTGCTCGCGGCCGTCGCAGAGGACCATCAGGAACTCCTGCGCCGAGCACTGGCGTGGTCCTCCGAGTACGTCACCGGTCGTGAGTCCGAGGTGCACGGCACATTCACCCAGCAGCACATCCGGCTGACCTCCGCCGAATTCAAAGCTCTCATGGAGCAGATCGCGCATGCGGTGAATGCCGCGGAGGAAGCACACGAGCGCGACGACCCGGATGCTCGGCTCTGGCAGATCGACCTGCTCGCCGCGGACGATCAGATCTGATGACGACGGCTGTCACCGCGAACGAACGGATGCCGCATCCGCACGGGTGTGCGGATGCGGCATCGTTCTCTGAAGCGCGTCGTGCCTACGGAATGGCCCGGCGGAACGCGAAGAAGGAGACGAGCATCAGCGCGGCGACGACCACGAGGCCCCACAGCGCGATTCCGAGCGCGCCGAGGTCCATGATGCCGGCGCCCACCTGGCCCCAGAGCTCCAGCCGGGTGACCAGGAAGGCCAGACCGATCAGCAGGACTGCCACCGCGACCCATGTGATCGTGAGCACCATCAGCCCCCAGCTCTTGAAGATCGTCGTGCCGGTGAACCCGATGACGAAGAAGAACAGCGCGAGGGTGAAGTACACGATGAACGCGCCCAGCGGCCCCGCTTCCCAGAGCCACGGCAGATAGAAGACGTAGCCGTTCACGCCGTAGCCGTCGGTGGCGACCTCGATCCCCCCACCGATCAGGAAAAGCACTCCCATGAACACGCTGGCGATGACCGCCGTCAGCATCGTGCCGAGGAAGAACTCCCGGCGGGTGATGCTCATCGCTTGTGAGAACGGGAACGTGTACGCCATCGCGCCCACACCGATCGCGAAGAAGTACCACAGTGGTGCCTGCCCACCGCCGCCGTACTTGGGGGTGTCGACCGGGATCATCGCGTAGATGAGAATCGACAGCACCGTCGCGGAGCCCAGGATGATCAGGGGTGTCCAGATGAACGTCTGCTTGTTGATCAGCTGCAGGCGGATGACATTGAGTGTGCGACGCATCAGCGGACCTCCTCTTTCGCGACGGAAGACTTCGCTTCCGCCTTCTGGGTGAGCCGGACGACGAGCTGCTGCAGTGACACCGGCACCAGGTCGAGCCCGGAAGACACGAGCTCCGCTCGTTCTTCGGCAGCGAGCGCTCCGAGTACGGTGACCGAGGCGACTCGCCCGAGAGCCTCGCGGTGCAGGACCTCGCGGTCGGCCGCCCACGCGTCGACCTTCGTGGCATCGCCGACGACGGTCACTGCGCGGTCGCGCACGGCATCCGTGTCCTCGTTGAGCAGGATCTGCCCGTTGTCGATGACGATGACCTTCTCGATGAGGTTCGAGACCTCGTCGATGAGGTGCGACGACAGGATGATGGTGCGCGGGTGCTCGGCGTAGTCCTCGACGAGGCGGTCGTAGAAGATCTGTCTCGCGACCGCATCCAGTCCGAGATACGGCTCGTCGAAGAACGTGATCTCGGCCCGCGAGGCGAGCCCGATGATGACGCCGACCGCCGAGAGCTGCCCGCGGGACAGTTTCTTGATCGTCTGCTTCATCGGCAGCTGGAACTGCTCGATCAGCTCATCCGCCATCGCCTGGTTCCAGTTCGGGAAGAACAGGCTGGCGGCCTTGAACGCGTGCTTCGGGTAGGCCTCGTCCGGATACTTCTGGCTCTCGCGCACGAAGCAGATGCGGCCGAGCACATGAGCGTTCTCGTAGGGGTGCTCGCCGAAGACGCGTACGGTTCCGCTGGACTCGAAGTTCTGAGCGGTGAGGATCGACATGAGCGTCGTCTTGCCGGCGCCGTTGCGGCCGAGCAGGCCGTAGATCGCTCCTCCTTCGACGGTGAGCGACACGTTGTCGAGCGCTCGCTTGTCCTTGTAGCGCTTGGTGAGGTTCTGCACCTCGATGACGGCGGTCATGCCGGGTTCTTCCCTTCTGTGATGGTGGTCTGTGCAGCGCGCTCCTTGAGCAGCGCCGCGAGGTCGTCGGGGCCGAGTCCGAGCGTGCGGGCCTCGGCCAGGAGCGGATCGATGTACCGGTCGGCGAAGGCCGATCGGCGCTCGCCGAGGAGCACCTCCTTGGCGCCGGCCGCGACGAACATGCCGATTCCCCGGCGCTTGTACAGCACTCCCTTGTCGGTGAGCATCGCGACTCCCTTCGCTGCGGTGGCTGGATTGATGCGGTAGAACGCGGCGAGCTCGTTGGTCGAGGGCGCCTGCGTCTCCTCCTCGAGCGAGCCGTCGAGAATCGAGTCCTCGATTCCCTCGGCGATCTGGAGGAAGAGCGGCTTGCCTTCTTCGATCACATGTCCTCCGCTGGTTGGTGGGTTACCTACTTGACTAAGTAACCACAGAACCGGGTCAGGTGTCAAGGGCACCATCTCGATCCGGGTTGACACCTTCTGTATCGGTACAGTATCGTCTTCTATACCGATACAGAAAGGCAGATGATCATGGACCACGCCACCATCGCGGCGCTCGCATTCGCAGAACGCGACGCCGAGAAGCTGGATCCTCGTGATGAGCGTCGACGCGAAGCGCTGATCCTTCGCTCGAGGCGAGATGCCGCTCGGCGTCGAGCGATGCTACGCACGAGAGTCCGCGAGGCTCTCGCGGGTGCACTTCACCGTGCAGCGTCGGCGATCGAGCCCCCGCGGCCCTGTGATCCCGTTCCCGAACGCGCATAGGGACAGTCGGGCAGAATGATCACGGAGGTGCATGTCATGGCGCGCGTGACGCTGCAGACCATAGCCGAGCAGGTCGGCGTCAGTCGCATGACGGTTTCCAACGCCTTCTCGCGCCCGGATCAGCTGTCCGCCGAGCTGCGCACCAAGATCCTCGACGCCGCCGAAGCGCTGGGCTATGCCGGGCCCGACCCTGCCGCCAGGGCTCTGGTCTCCGGGCGCACCGGAGTCGTCGGGATGGTACTCACCAACTCACCCCGCGATGCGTTCACCGATGACGTCGCCGTCGGCTTCGTCCGCGCGGTCGCCGGCTCGCTCGCCGACGCGGGCTACTCGCTCGTGCTGCTGCATTCCTCGTCGCACGACGGGGTCGATCCGGCGCGGAACGTGGCGATGGACGGCGCGATCATGTACTCCTGTACTCCGCGGACGCAGGCGGTGACGGCTCTGCGAGAGCGCCGACTGCCGATCGTGACCGTCGAGGGGGCGGCGATCGACGGGGCCCCGCGGGTCGACATCGACAACCACAGCGGCGCCTACGCGGCCGCGAAGCACCTCATCGACCTGGGGCACTCCGACATCGCGCTCATCGTGGCGATGGTGGATGCCGATGACGAGCCGCCGTCTGATGAAGCGCTGGCGCCGGCCCCGGTCACCACGGCCGAGCGACTTCGCGGATGGATGCGAGCGACCGACGAAGCCGGCATCGTGCCGCGGATCGTGGGAACGCCCGGCCGCTTCGTCGACGACGTTCTGCGCGCGCGCATCAGCACGATGCTGGAGGATCCCCCGACCGCCGTGCTGGCGTTCTCCGATCTCGCCGCCCTCGAAGTGATGGAGCAGGCGAAACAACGTGGAATCGACGTGCCGGGCCGGCTGTCGATCGTGGGGTTCGACGACAGCCCGCTCTCCAGGCGGGTGTCGCCGGCGCTCACCACGGTCCGGCAAGACATCGATGCGAAGGGTGAAGCAGCCGCGAGCATGCTCCTCGCGCTGCTGCGCGATGAGAGTGCGCCTGCCATGCCGCCGCTTCCCACCGAGCTCGTCGTGAGAGATTCCACGGGCCCGGTGTCGCCGATGCGCGCGTGAGACGAGTCCGGCCGGCACGTACAGTGGGCTGGTGCCGCCGTTCCCGTACCACCGCCTGAGACGCCGGCCTGACGTCGAGTCCCCGGAGCTCCAGGCGTGGGACGCCACGGACGTGCTGCTCGTCGACCGGGCTCTCGCGCTCGCCCCGTCGCAGGCGCCCGACGGCACGAAGATCGCCGTCATCGGCGACGCTTACGGGGCGATCTCGCTGGCATTGACGGATGCCGGCTATGCCGGCATCCGCGTGCATCAAGACCTCGCCACCGGTCGCCGCGCCCTCGCTCGCAATGCGCAGGAGCTCTCACTCGAGGGTTTCCGCTCGCACGAGCTCGATGAGTCACTGCTCGCGGGCGCTCGGCTCGTGCTCGTGCAGCTGCCGAAGTCGCTCGCCGAGCTCGAGGAGATCGCGGACGCCGTGGCCCGCTGGGCTGCCGGTGACGTCGTGGTCGTCGCGGGCGGGCGCGTGAAGCACATGACGCTCGCGCAGAACGACGTGCTCGAGCGCTTCTTCAGTCAGGTGCAGGCCGAGCGGGCGGAGCGGAAGTCACGGCTCATCGTCGCTTCAGGCCCGCGCCCTGTCCCGCCGGAGACGCCGTTTCCGGTGTCGACGCAGCACGACGGATTCACCCTCGTCGCGCACGGCGGCGTCTTCGCGGGCGCACGCCTCGACATCGGCACCAGGGTGCTGCTCGAGGTGCTCGGGCTCGACGGTTCACAACTCCTCAAGAATCGGCAGGCGGCGGGCGAATCGGGCGCCGGTGGGGCCGACGGTGCCGATTCCGGAGGAGTTGTGCGCACCGACCCGGGCGCCGACCTCGTCGTCGACCTCGGCTGTGGCAGCGGTGCGCTCGCTGTCGCGTACGCTCTCGCCCACCCGGACGCCCGGGTCGTCGCCACCGACCGGTCGGCCGCGGCCGTGGCGTCGGCGAGGGCGACGGTCGCCGCGAACGGGCTGACTGACCGGATCACCGTCACGCATGACGACGCCGGTTCCGAGCTTCCGGACGGCTGCGCCGCCACCGTGCTGCTCAACCCGCCGTTCCACCTCGGCACCAGCATCCACACCGCCGCCGCCACCCGTCTGTTCGAGGCCGCGGCACGACTCCTTCGCCCGGGCGGAGAGCTCTGGACGGTGTACAACTCCTCGCTCGCCTACAAGAGCACGCTCACCCGCATCGTCGGTCCGACCGAGCAGGTGCATCGCACCCCGAAGTTCACCGTGACGCGCAGCGTCCGCCGCTGACACAGATCAGGCAAGAGGCGGGCAATCCCCCGTTCACGCGGCGAATCTCGCGCATGTCGCAGGGTGAGGATTTGCCCCTGATCTGGCATTTCGTTACGTTGGATTGCGGGCCGTGTGGCCCGAAGACCAGTCCGCGGCCGCGTCCTTCTCTCGATTCAGCTGTACTCCGAAGAGGCGTGGACGTACGGTCGATGTTCTGTGCAGAGGATCCGAAATCCTCTGCCCGCGCCATGTGCAGCCACGTTCGAAACGGCCATGTGAACATCACCCGGGCGTGACCGAAGCCAGCTCCCGAGACCCGAAGAATCGGTGAGCTGCCGGGGGAAACGTGTCCGAAACCGCACTTGTTGCGCGCAGTCTGTACAAGGTGTTCGGAAGGAATCCGAGCAACGCCGTCCGTCGATTGAAAGCCGGAGAGACCCGCTCCGACGTGGTCGACTCCGGAACCGCCGCCGTCATCGATGCGAGTTTCACCGTGAACCGCGGTGAGATCTTCGTGATCATGGGGCTGTCCGGGTCGGGCAAGTCGACCATCATCCGAATGCTGAACGGCCTGCACGATGCGACCTCCGGCACGGTCACGATCGGCGGCGACTCGATCACGGGCATCCCCGCGGCTCGTCTGCGCGACATCCGCCGCGACAGGGTGTCGATGGTCTTCCAGCACTTCGCGCTGCTGCCGCACCGAACGGTCGCGGCGAATGTCGCGTATCCGCTCGAGCTGAAGGGCACGCCGAAGTCGGAGCGCCTCGCCAAGGCCGCGGAGATCCTCGCGCTCGTCGGTCTCGACAGCCAGGGGGACAAACTGCCCTCCGAGCTCTCCGGCGGCATGCAGCAGCGCGTCGGCATCGCCCGCGCGCTCGCTGCCGACACCGACATCCTGCTCATGGACGAGGCGTTCAGCGCCCTCGACCCGCTGATCCGCCGCGAGATGCAGGAGCAGCTGCTCGAGCTGCAGCAGAAGTTGCAGAAGACCATCGTCTTCATCACTCACGACCTCAACGAGGCGATGTTCCTCGGCGACCGGATCGCCGTGATGCGCGACGGCCGCATCGTTCAGATCGGCACGCCTGAAGACATCCTCACCGACCCCGCCAACGACTACGTCGAGCAGTTCGTGCAGGACGTGGACCGCGCCCGCGTGCTGACCGCGGGCAACGTGATGGAGCGTCCGCGCCCTGTCGTCGCCGAGGGGGCGGGTCCGCGCACGGCCCTTCGTCAGATGCGGGATGCCTATATGTCGGCGACCTATGTCGTCGGCCGCGACCGAAAACTCGTCGGCATCGTCACCGACAGGGATGCCGTGAAGCTCGTGCGCACGGGCGTCTCGACCTTGCGCGACATCATCAAGCCCGTTCCGCAGAGCGTGAGCGAGGACGAGGTCCTGATGAACCTGTTCGTGCCCGCCGTCGAATCACCGCTGCCGCTGGCAGTGACCGACGCCGAGGGCCGGCTGGCCGGTGTCATCCCGCGGGTGACCCTGCTCGCGGCTCTGGGGCCGGGACCGAATGCGACGGGCGAGCTGACGTTGCCACTCCTGCCGATGCCGCAGGCCGAGGTCGACGCCGTGCTGAACGACGGCTGGACTGCCGAACCGCCGGCATCGGCCGCGACGGCCGAGGGGGTGCACTGATGGACGGTTTCCGCATCCCCCTCGGCAGCTGGGTCGCCACCGGCGTCGACTGGGTGAGAGACAATCTCGACGGGTTGCTCGACGGCATCTCGTTCGGCGTGGCCTTCCTCGTCGACGGCCTTACCCGCGCTCTCCTCACGCCGCACTTCGCCGTGATCATCGCCGTCGCAGCACTCATCGCCTGGCTCGTGCGGTCGTGGCAGCTGGCGATCGTCACCGTGATCTCCTTCGGGTTGATCGTGGCGATGAACCTCTGGGTGCCGGCGATGCAGACCCTCGCGCTCGTCCTCGTCGCCGCGGTCATCGCCGTGGTCATCGCGATACCGCTCGGCATCTGGTCATCGCGCAACGCGACCGTCAGCGCCGTCCTGAGGCCCGTCCTCGACTTCATGCAGACGATGCCGGCGTTCGTGTACCTGATCCCGGCGATCGTGTTCTTCAGCATCGGCGTCGTGCCGGGCGTCGTGGCCACGGTCATCTTCGCCCTGCCCCCGGGTGTGCGACTGACCGAACTCGGCATCCGCGGCGTCGACTCCGAGACGGTCGAGGCCGGCCAGGCGTTCGGAGCGAAGCCGGGGCAGATCCTACGCGGCATCCAACTGCCGCTCGCGATGCCGACGATCCTCGCCGGCGTCAACCAGGTCATCATGCTCGCGCTGTCGATGGCGGTCATCGCCGGTATCGCCGGAGCCGACGGTCTCGGAAAGCTCGTCGTCGAGGCGATCTCGACCATCAATATCGCCAAAGGCGTGGAGGCGGGACTCGGCGTCGTGCTCATCGCGGTGTTCCTCGACCGTGTGACGGCGGCGCTCGGCACGCCGGGCCAGAACCGCTCCTCGCTGTCGGCGCTGCTCACGCGGCAGCGCTCCCGGCGAGAGCCCTGGCGGGAACCGGCATCCGAAGCCGGAGTCGATGCGTCGCAGGACGCCGTCGACGAGGCCGAACGCTCGAAGGCCGCACCGCGTCGCGCGCCCGTCGGTGGTGGCGTGCACTGACCCTCCCTCCGCGGGATCTCGTCGTCACCCCCCCGGGATCGGGACGGTGTCGGAGAGGCCCCGCAGCACCACTCACACAGATACACACATACGGAACAAGAGAGATCATCATGAAGAAGAAGTTCTTGACCATCGCGGCGATCGGCGCCGCAGCATCCCTCGCTCTCGCCGGATGCAGCGGCGACGGCATGGGCGGCACCGGAGGCGACTCCGGCGACGACGCGGGTTCAGGTTCGGCGGACAAGGGCACGATCACCCTGGGCTTCCTCCCCTCCTGGACCGACGGCCTCAGCACGGCGTACCTGTTGCAGGACCAGCTCGAGAAGATCGGCTACACCGTCGAGATGAAGACGCTGACCGAGGCGGGTCCGCTCTACACCGGCCTCGCTCAGGGCGACGTCGACATCTATCCGTCGGCATGGCCGGAACTCACGCACAAGTCGTACATGGACGAGTACGGCGACGACATCGAAGACCTCGGGGCGTACTACGAGAACGCCAAGCTGACGATTGCGGTTCCGGAGTACTCCGACATCGATTCGATAGAGGACCTCGCCGGCAAGGGCGCGCAGTTCGACGGCAAGATCTACGGCATCGAGCCCGGTGCCGGCCTTACCGCGCAGACGCAGAAGATGATGCCCGCGTACGGCCTCGACGGCGAGTTCGAGCTTGTCACCTCGTCGACGGCGGCGATGCTCACCGAACTGAAGTCCGCGACCGAGGCCCAAGAGGAGATCGTCGTGACGCTGTGGCGTCCGTTCTGGGCGAACGATGCTTTCCCGCTGAAGGACCTCGAAGACCCTCAGGGTGCGATGGGTGAGGCCGAAGGCCTGCACTTCCTCGGCACGAAGGGCTTCGCCGAGGAGAACCCCGACGCGGCGGAGCTCATCGAGAAGATCAAGCTCGACGACGCCCAGTACGGCGCACTCGAGGACCTCGTGGTCAACGAGTACGGCGAGGGCAAGGAAGCCGAGGCTGTCGACGCCTGGCTCGACGAGCACGGCGCCAACTTCGACTGGGTCGTCACCGAGTAATCACGCAGGGCTTCGCCCGGATGCCGCGGACGCCGCAGCATCCGGGCGATGTGATTCGCCGCTGGACTCGGCGCCGTGCGTCTCGGCGGTGACCAGCGGGTCGGGTGTCGGGTGCGTGGTCACGTCACCCTTTTCGATGGCGAAGCCGTTGCGCACCCAGTACTCGTAGCCGCCCAACAGCTCGCGGGTGTCGAGACCGCCCGCGAGCAGCTCGCGGGCCGCAACCGTCGCGCCGTTGCATCCGGGTCCCCACCCGTAGACGATGAGCGTGCGGTCGCGAGGGAGCTCTGCGATCCGGGCATCCCGCGTCTCTTTCGGCAGGTGCAGGGCTCCGGCGATATGACCGTGATCCCACGACTCCCGGCGCCGCGTGTCGACGAGCACAGCCTCGCCGGCTGCGACGGCCGCCGCCGCGGCGACCACGTCGATCTCGAAGGCGAGGCGCGCGTCGACATGCGCGAGCCGGGCGGCGATCGACGCCGACGGTTCGGTGCCCGCCTCGGCCTCAGCCACGGCTGCGGGCCTCGTCGAGGTACGAGTATGCGGTGACCCGTGAGATGTTCAGGCGCTTCGCGATCGTCGGAATCGACTTGCGCATCTGGGTCACGCCGCGCTGATCGAGCTTGTCGAGCACGAGGATCCGGTCGTCGCGGGTCATCTGAGCGACCGGGCGGCCGATCTCAGCGATCGCCTCCGCGATGATCTGATCCATCACCGACTCCATGTCGGTGCCGAAGTGCTCCTGCGGAGCATCGCCCTGCGTGGCGGGCGCGGGCAGCAGCGCCTCGAGCATGTTGCGGGCCTGCTGAAGCGGACTGAGGTCCACGTTGATGCAGAACGACGCGATGATGTCACCGGCGGCGTTGTGGAAGTACACCGACGAGCAGCGCAGCTCACGGCCGTCGCTGGTCACGCCGCGATACCCGAACGCGTCGTGATCCTTCTGCCGGTCCTTCATCACATCGAGGCCGAGGTTGGTGGACGGGCCGCCTACCGCGCGCCCGGTGACGTGCCCGTTCTCGATCGCCATGATCGTGTGCCCCAGGTCGACGTCGGCGCCGTCGAGATTGTGCAGCACGACCTCGACGGAGGGCCCTGCGGCCGTGGCGAGCGCTCGCATGACCGGCCGGTACAGCCGCAGGATCTCTTCGGCGCTCTCGTACGTCTGGCGTGCTGAATCCTGTGCCAGCGCCCTCGCCGCTTCTTTCATCGCCGTCTGTGTCGTCATCGTCCACCTACAAACTGTTCAGCTTTACAAAAAATCTTCTGTCTAGACATTCTGTCCGTTTCTCGGCTATCTTAGCGTCGACCGTACGTCCCGTCGAGGGTGACAACCTCAACCCGAATCCTCACCTTCGCAGAGCAAGGAGGCTCCCCATGGCCACAGTCGCCACGCGCAGCTTGACGCCCAAACAGCGCAGGACCGTCGCCGGTGGTGCGATCGGCACGCTGATCGAGTACTACGACTACTACCTGTACGGTCTGGCCTCGGCCGCCGTCTTCCCCGCCGTGTTCTTCTCGACCGAAGACCCGGTGATCGCCCAGCTGTCGTCGTTCGCGACCTTCGCCGTCGGATTCTTCCTGCGGCCCGTTGGCGGCATCGTCTGGGGCATGATCGGCGACCGCGTCGGCCGCAGGGTCGTGCTGATCAGCACCGTGGTCGGCATGGGCCTCGCCACGACCGGCATCGGCCTCATTCCGCCCGACGCCATGATCGGGATCGCAGCGCCCCTGCTGCTGCTCTTCTTCCGGCTCTGCCAGGGCTTCTTCGTCGGCGGGGAGATGGGGGGAGCGGCGACCATGGTCGTCGAGGCGGCTCCGATCGGCAAGAAGGGCCTGTACGGCGCCTTCCTGATCAGCGGTGCCGGCATCGCCAACGTCGTCTCCGGCGGTCTGATGGCCAGCCTCGGGCTGACCCCTGGCACCTGGTTCATCGAGTGGGGCTGGCGCATCCCGTTCGTGTTCTCGATCGTGCTCGCGATCGCCGCGGTGATCCTTCGCCGCCACCTCGAGGAGTCGGAGGAGTTCACCGAGACGCAGACTCTGCTGATCGCGGCCACCGGAAAGAAGCACAACCCGCTCGTCGAGGCGTTCCGTCACCCGAAGAACACCATCCTCGGCATCCTGATCGGCCTGCCGCAGTCGATCGCGGGCTACATCGTGCTCACCTACGGCCTGAGCTTCATGGTCTCGAACAAGAGCCTTCCGGCCTGGATGGGCTTCGCCGGCACCATGATCGTGGGTCTCCTGCAGATCGTCGTCGCGCCGCTGTGGGGCCATATCTCCGACCGCATCGGCCGCCGCACGGTCTACATCATCGGATGCCTCGGCTTCGCCGCCATGGTGTACCCCGCGTTCGCGCTGTTCAGCACCGGGAACATGTGGCTCATCTGGCTCGGTCAGATCCTCGGGTTCGTGGTGTTCGGCGTGGCCATGCAGGCGACTCTCGCCACGATGCTCGCCGAGATGTTCGACCCTGAGGCCCGCACGACCGGCGTCAACATCGGGTACCAGATCTCCAACACGCTGGGCGGCGGCCTCGCCCCGTTCATCTGCGTGGCTCTGGTCGCGGCTGCAGGCGGGGCGTTCTGGCCCGTGGTCGTCTACGCCGCGGTGATCGCGATCGTGGGCGTCATCGCCACCATGATGGCGTCCGTCCGCCCCGACGTGGAGGGGGCGGGTCGCCTCCACGCCCTCGCCGTCACGCCGCGGGTGCCGGTCGGTTCCTGACACCCTGGTGCGTCGAAAGTACATGATGTCGCCGAGTGCACGGCCCCTTCACGCGAAAGGGCGGTGCACTCGGCGACGTGTCGTGCTCTCGACGCTGCGATTGGCGCGGGCGACGGCAACGCCGCAAGCACGGAGAAGCGGCGCCCCCCCGCCCCGGGGGGGGGCGGCGGGGGGGGGGGAGGGGGGCCGCGGGGGCGGCGCCGCCCGCGCGCGCCCCGCGTCCTGCGCCGGCAACACCCCACGCACGGACCGGCGCCCCCCCCCTGCGGGGGGGGGCGCCGCTTCGGGGCGCTCAGGCGAGCAGCTGGGCCAGCGCCGCCAGCTGCGACTCGTCTTCGAGCGCCGAACCGACGGCGACCACGCGCACTCCGGCGTCGAGGTACGAGCGGGCGTTGCCCGAGTCCATTCCTCCGGTGGCGACGAAGCGGGCCTGCGGGAACGGGCCGCGCATCGCCGGGAACCAGCCGGTGCCGAGCAGCGATGCGGGGAATGCCTTGAGCCAGGTGAGTCCCTCGCCGAGTGCGCGCTGCACCTCGGTAGCGGTGGAGACACCGGGGAGGGCGGGGAGGCCGGCCTCGTGCGAGGCGCGCACCACGTCGATGTCGAGTCCGGGGCTGACCGTGAACGCGGCGCCGGCGTCGGCGGCCTGGCGCACGTGCTCGAGCGTCACGACGGTGCCGGCGCCGACCGTCAGGCCGCGCGCGCGGCCCGCCTCGGCCACCGCCCGCAGCGCCTCGACATCGGTCGGTGTCTGCACGGGGATCTCGACGGCGGTGATGCCGAGATCCCAGGCGCGGGTCGCGGTGGCGAGCGAGCGCTCGACCCCCATTCCACGCAGGATCGCCATCAGCGGGACCCCCTGGAAGATGTCTTCGAAGACGGAGTTGTCGGTCATGTTCGATCGCCTTTCAGGCTCGGTCGGGGGTGTCGTCGGTGGGGGTCTCGTGTGCCTCGTCGGCAGGGGTCTCGTCAGGCAGCAGGTCGCCGGTCGACTGCAGCACGAGGTGCGCGCGTCGATGGCCGGCGAGCAGGCGCCCCTCGGCGCCGGCGCCCTCGAGGCGAGCAGCCAGGTATCCGGCGGCGAACGCGTCGCCGGCGCCGACCGCCTCGACGACCTCGGTCTTGATCGCGGGCGCGAAGGTGCGCACGTCGGCACCGCCCCGTCGCTCGTACTCGGTGGCGCCGATGTCGCCGTCCTTGACGACGAGCAGAGCGGGCTCGGGGAGGAGTGCCCGCACCGCATCGGCGTCGGCGGTTCCCCAGAGGCCCTCGGCCTCGTCCAGCCCGACGAAGACGAGATCGGCGCGGCGGGCCAGGGCGAGGAGGGTCGCCGCGGCCGCTCCCGGTTGCCAGAGCGCAGGGCGATGGTTGACGTCGAAGCTCAGGATGCCGCCGTCTTCGGTCACGCGATCGATGGCGGCGTCGACGAGCGCGGCGCAGGTACTCGAGAGTGCGGGAGTGATGCCCGACACGTGCACCACGTCGGCCTGCTCGAGCGGCACGGCGGCGATCGACTGCGGGGTCATCGCCGACGCCGCAGAACCGCGCCGGTAGTAGAGCACGCCGCGGCCGGGGTCTTTGAAGTACACCCCGGTCGGCGCGTGCGGATCGGTGGTCACCCAGCCGACGTCGACACCGTGCGAGGCGACTCCCTCGCGCACGCGCTCGCCGAGCGCGTCGTCTCCGACGGCGCTGACCCAGGCGGTCGGGATGCCGAGCTGCGCTGCGTGGATGGCGACGTTCGACTCGGCGCCGCCGATGAGCAGCCGCACCTCCCGCGTCGTGGCGAGGGGCTCGGGCCGAGCGGGTGCGATGAGGGCCATCGTCTCGCCGATGGTGATCAGGCGTGGTGCGGATGTATCGGCCATGGTTACCATGATGAGGCGGCGTGTGCACAGATCACAATCCGCGTTGCACTATATGCACAGCGAGGAGACGATCGATGAGCGATGAGTTGCTGACGGCGCGCGACAAGGGCATCCCTGAGAGGGCGATCGGTATGACGGCATCCGCCTTCCTCGCCACGGAGCCGCGCCTCGACGAATTCTGGACGCCCCTGATCGTGCTCGATGACGCCGCGATGCGCGCCAACGTCGCCACGATGGCCGGCTGGTGCGCCGAGCACAACCTCGAGATCATGCCGCACGGCAAGACGACGATGGCCCCGACGCTGTGGCAGCGCCAGCTCGACGCCGGCGCCCTCGGCATCACGCTCGCCACCATGGGTCAGGTGCGCACCGGCCGCGACCTCGGACTCGACTCGATCATGCTCGCGAACGCGGCGGTCGACCCGCGCTCTCTCGCCTGGCTCGCCGGCGAACTCGCGGATCCTGCCTTCCGGTTCGTGTGCTGGGCGGACTCGCTCGCCACCGTCGATGCGATGGAGCACGGCCTGCGGGCGGTCGGCGTGCCCCGCCCGGTCGACGTGTGCGTCGAGCTCGGCGCCGAGGGCGGCCGCACCGGCGCTCGCTCGATCGCCGAAGCGGTGCAGATCGCCGAGCGTCTCGCCGATTCGGACGTGCTGCGACTGGCGGGTGTTGCCGGATACGAGGGGAGCCTCGCGCACGACCGCTCCGCGCCCGGCCTCGACGCCGTCCGCTCCTACCTCGAGGCGCAGCTCGAGCTGCACCGCGCCATCGCCCCGCTGTACGACGACGGCGAGATCTACGTCACCGCGGGCGGCAGCGCCTACTTCGAGATCGTCGCAGACGTGTGGTCGGGCGCGGAGCGCGACGGCCGCACCCGCTTCATCCTGCGCTCCGGCGCCTACATCGTGCACGACGACGGGTTCTATCGCGGCATCTCTCCGTTCGACGGGGGCGGCACCGGCGAGGGCCCGCGGTTCGTCAACGCGATGCACGGCATCGCGAGAGTCGTCTCCCGCCCCGAATCGGCGCTCGCGCTGGTGGACGCGGGAAAGCGCGACCTGCCCTATGACGAGGGGCTGCCGATCCCGCGCGCTGCGGCCGATGAGCTCATCGGTCCCTGGCATCCGGTCGAGGCGACGGTCTCGGCGATGAACGATCAGCACTCCTACGTGCGGTCGGCCGAACCGCTCGCCCTGGGTTCGGTGGTGCGCTTCGGCCTGTCCCACCCGTGCACCGCGTTCGACAAGTGGCGGGTGCTGCCGGTCGTCGACTCGATCGAGTCGGGCGTCGTCGTCGATCTGATCCGCACCTGGTTCTGAGGAGCAGCATGTCCGGTCGCACAGTTCTCCGGGGAGGGTCCGTCGTCACCCCCGACGGCGTCCTCGCCGCGGATGTCGCCATCGACGGCGATGTCATCACCGAGGTCGGCGAGGTCGCGGCGCGGCATGACGACCGCGTCGTCGACGCGGTCGGCCGCCTGGTGCTCCCCGGGTTCATCGACGCGCATTCGCACGTCGACGGCATGCTGCAGGATCCCGAGGTCACCAGGGCGCTGCTGCGCCAGGGGGTCACGACCGTCATCGGCGGGCAGGATGGCGTGTCGTACGCGCCGGGCGACGGCGCCTACGCCAGCGCGTACTTCGCCGCGATCAACGGCCCGCATCCGACCTACGCGGGCGGCGGGATCGCCGCGCTGCTGGATGCCGTCGACGGCGCCTCTGCGCTGAATGCCGGCTACCTGGTGCCCGCCGGTACCGTGCGCTTCGAGGTGTGCGGACGCCGGAGTGCTGCGGCGTCGCCCGCCGAGTGCGAGGCCATGG
>NZ_JAPSHY010000047.1 GCF_031179285.1 Microbacterium sp.
ACGCGTCGCAGGACGCGGTCACGTGGACCGGGTTCTGGGTGTTCATCGCCTCGCTGGTCGTGGTCGCCGCCGGCTGGATCGCCGCGCGTCCGCTCGTGCTGGCGCCGATCGCGAGGGTGTTCGGCACCGTCTCCGGGCGCTGACCTTCGCTAACGTGAATCACCCAGGACGTCGGCCCAGCGAGACTCGCCGTCGTAGAGGAAGAGGTCGGTGCCGACGACGGCCCAGTCCAGGCCCGCTTCGATGGCGCGTGCGACGTACTGCCGCTGGAATCCGCCGTCCAGTCCGATGCGCCGTTCCGGTGAGGCGTCGCGGAGCGCGCAGATCTTGTCGAAGACCGCCTCATCGAGCGTGCTCCCCGCCTGTCCCGGAGTGATTGACATGCACAGCACCGGGACGTCCGCCGGGGCGGCCGAAGCCGGCGTCCCGGGGGAGAGGGCGAGGCCCGGCGTCGCCCCGCGTCGGATTACCCGGTCGAGCGCCTCGGCCCAGTTGTCGCTCTCGGCGTGCACGACCACGAGGTCGCAGAAGTCCGTCCACGGGTCGACCTCGCCGGCGGAGTCGGTGGCCATGATGTGCGCCTCCGACACCAGCCCGCCCGACCCTGCGATCTCGGCCGCCCGGGCAGCGGTGAATCCGCCCGCACGGGCGAAGCGGCCATCGGTCATGTCCCAATGCAGTCGCCGGAGACCGGCAGCAGCCAGCCGCTCGACGGAGGCGCGCTGCTGCGCGGGTGGGACGGACCACAGGGATCCGGCGATCTCAAGCACGCGCGTCCCCGAGGATCGCGAGGGCGAGTTCATGATCGGTCACCAGCTCGGTGATGAGTCCTGCCCTCGCCACGGTCCGGATGGCTCGGGCCTTCGATGCCCCGCCGGCCACGGCGATGACCCGGGGGACATTGCGGAGCTGATCGTAGAAGATCGCGATGCTCCGCTTCTGCAGATCGGTGTCGACCGGCTGCCCCTCGCCGGTGATGAGGATGCCCGCGATGTCTGCGACGCATCCGCCGGAGATCGCGGCCGCGAGATCGTCGATCGCCAGGACGTCGCGCACCTGCGTGTCCGGCGGCTCCCAGGAGCCCACGGACAGCAGGGCCGTGGTGACCCGGGGGAACAGCGCCATCGCGGCGTGGATGTCCGGATGCTTGCGCAGGCCCTCCGCAGTCTCCACGTCCTGCACGAACAGCGGCGCGAAGATCGGGTGCACGTCTCCGCCGGACTTCGCCGAGGTGTGCCGGACGACCTCGATCGGCGAGGCGGCGAGGTCGCCGGCGACGAACCCTGTGAGCTGCACCACGGACAGCCGAGGGAGGTACTCGAGCTGCTGAGCGGTCGCGGTGAGCGTCCGGCCCCAGGAGACGCCGAGCACCTCGTTCTCGCGAAGAGTGCTGCTGAGCAGCGTGGCCGCGGAAGCGCCGATCTGCTGACGCGCGGAATCGCCGTCGCCGAAGGTGCGGATGACGTCGCAGTGCTCCAGGCCCAGCTCGCTCTTCAGCCGTTCGGCCAGCACCGGGTCCGGCAGTCCGCTGTCATTGATCCGGATGCTGACGATGCCCTCTTCGCGGGCCCGCGTCAGGAGACGGGACACCTTGAAACGAGACATGCCGAGCATCTCCGCGATCTCCGTGCGCGACAGCTCGTCGATGTAGTGGGCGCGCGCGATCGCCGCCAGCACACCGCGGTCGCCCTCGATCATGCGGCCGACCTCGTTCGCCTTCGCTTCGAACTCACCTGTCCCAGACATTCGCCGCCCTCCACACCACATCTTATGCTCACCCGTGAGCATCCGTGAGAATCAATGCTCATTCGAGCGGCCATGTCAGGCGGTGCCGTCGTTCTCGCGCGTCCGGTACCCGGTCGGGGTGAATCCCGTATCCGCGGCGAACTGGCGGTTGAAGTTGGACAGGTTCCGGTAGCCGACCGCCTGCGCGATGGTGGCGACGGCGGTCGTGGTGCTGTCCAGGAGCTTGCAGGCGTGCGCGATGCGCAGTCTGCGCACGATGTCGGTGAAGGTGTGGCCGCTGGCCCGTTTGAAGTACCGGGAGAACGCGGACTCCGACATGCCGATCATCCGGGCGGCTGTGGACAGCCGGACGTCGTCGCTGATGTTGGTGAAGATGTACTCGAGGGTGCGGTTGACGACGTCGGCGGATGCCGGATCGGCATCCGCCGGGATCCACTCGTTCGCGATGTAGCGACGATCCTCGTCCGGCGCGGTGGCGAGCGTGCCGAGGAGTGCCAGGGTGCTGACGAGGCGGTCCGTGCCGGTCCCCGCACCCACTTCAGTGAGCAGGGCGGCGCCGCGCGCGGCCGTCTCGCCGAGGAACTCGATGCCGCGGGTGGACTGCGCGAGCATCGGCCGCAGTTCGATGAGTTCCGGCATCAGGGCGATGCACGATCGGATCCAGCGGTCGTGGAACTGAAGAACCGTGTAGTGTCCAGGGATCTCGCCGTCACTGCGCTGGTCGACGATCCAGTGATGCGGCAGCTCTGGCCCGACGAGGACCAGGTTCCCCTCGTCGAAGCTGCCGACCTGATCGCCGACGATGAACCGGCCGGTTCCCTGATTCACTAGATGGATCTCGTACTCGGGGTGGAAGTTCCAGCGGGCGAAGGGGCCGGGGTCGTCGTGGTGGTGCCACCGGGTCGAGTAGCGGGGATCCTGCGGGATCACCTCGCGCGCTGCGGGCAGGGATATGAACTTCTCGGCCGGCGTCGTACGCGCGCCGGGCGCCTGCGAGTTGTCCACTGGACCTCCAAGGAGCGGGCCGTGAGCTTCCGCCCGGGCGGCATCTGCGCAAGAAAGTATCAGAGATGGGCGGCAAGTGCTCTAGTCGAGGATCTCTGCGGGCCGTAATTTTCTTGAGAGCCCATCACTGCGGATGCTCAGATGTGCAGAACGGTCAAGAATTGGTCACGGATGATCAAACGCCGTTCACGACGGAGAGTAACCCGAGCTACGCTCGCATGTACATATCTGGGTCAATATCGTGCACATATGAGCGCACATTCGACCGGAAGCCAGAACGACGAGGAGTAACGCGTGAGTGTCGATGACGACATCCTGAAGGTCGCATCCGAGCGGCTGAACGCCGAGGCAGATGCCGTTCGTGCACTGATTCCTACGCTGGACGCCTCGTTCATCCGAGCCGCTTCGCTGCTCGTGTCCTGCCGTGGAAAGGTCCTCATCGGCGGCTCCGGGACATCGGGGACAGTAGCGCGTCGGATGGCCCATGTCTTCTCGGTGTCCGGGACTCCTTCGCTCTTCCTCTCGCCCATGGACAGCCTGCACGGCGCCTCGGGGGCGATCACCCCGGACGATACTGTTCTGCTCATCTCGAACGGCGGCGCGTCGGACGAGGTCATCAAGGCGGCGCGCATCGCAGCCCGGCGCGGAGCGGCGGTCATCGCACTGACGCGCAGCCACGAGACCCCCCTCGCGCGGATAGCGGACCACAGCTGCGTGGTCGCCGTAGACCGCCGTGCGGAGCTGGGCGGGGTCATCGCCACCGGCGTCACGCTCGCACAGTCCGCTTGGGGCGACGCGCTCGCCGAGGTGCTCATGCGCGGCCGCGGATACACCTGGGCCGAGTTCATGTCGACGCACCCCGCAGGCGCGGTCGGCCAGCTCGACGAGCTTCCGCGAGACTTCGCGCCGCTGTCGATCCCCGCCCTCGACGATCGGAAGGAGACGCAGCATGACTGATGTCGTGATCGGCGTCGACAGTTCGACCCAGTCCTGCACCGTCGAGGTGCGCGATCTCACCACCGGAGCGCTGCTCGCGACCGGACGATCCCCGCACCCCGTCACACACCCGCCGGTGAGCGAACAGCATCCGGACGACTGGTGGCAGGCGCTGGTCGGCGCCGTGCGCCAGGCGATGGCCGGACTCGATGTCCGCGTCAAGGGCATCAGCGTCGGCGCGCAGTGCCACGGGCTCGTCGTGCTGGATGAGCGGGGCGAGGTCATCCGGTCGGCCAAGCTCTGGAACGACACGACCTCTGCGGAGTACGCGAGCGAGTTCGTTCAGCGCTTCGGGACCGCCTGGTGGGCAGAGCAGATCGGCGTCGTGCCATCGGCCGCCATCACCATCACGAAGCTCGCCTGGCTCCGCGACAACGAGCCCGAGCATTTCGCGAGGATGCGCCGGATCGCGCTGCCCCACGACTGGCTCACGCTCCGTCTCAGCGGACGGCATGTCACCGACCGCTCTGATGCCTCGGGCACCGGGTTCTTCTCCGCTGACACGCTGACCTGGCGCACCGACATCCTGCGCGATGTCATCGGCGACCGCGAGTGGGAGCCGATGCTCCCGACCGTCCTCGGACCCGATGAGGCCGCAGGCTCGCTCACGGCGGAGGCCGCGGCGGAACTGGGCATTGACGAGCGCGCGGTCATCGGCGCCGGCGGCGGAGACCAGCACCTCGCGGCCCAGGGCATCGGCCTCGGTCGCGGCGACGTCGCCTACAGCCTCGGGACTTCTGGCGTCGTGTTCGCGACCACCCCCGATCCTGTGATCGATCGCACCGGAGCCATCGACGGCGTGGCCAACGTCACCGGCGGCTACCTGCCGCTGGTGTGCACCCTGAACTCGACGAAGGTGACCGACGTCATGGGCCGGTGGCTCGGCGTCGATCACGCCGAGCTCAGCCGCCTGGCGCTGTCGGCGCCGCTAAGCACCGAGCGGCCGGTGATGGCCGCCTATCTCGACGGCGAGCGCTCGCCGCGCCTCCCCTGGGCGCGCGGCATGCTCGCCGGTCTCAGCACCGAGACCAGTCGCGAGCAGCTCGCGCTCGCCGCCTTCGAGGGCGTGGCGCTCGGACTCGTGCGGGGCGAGCGCCGCTTCGCCGCCAACGGCATCGCCGTCGACGGCAGGACGATCCTTCTCGGCGGGGGCGCGCGGGCCGAGGCCAATCGCCAGATCATCGCGGACCTCACCGGACGTCCGGCCGTCATGGTCGACGCCCCGGAGGGCACCGCCCGTGGCGCGGCGATCCAGGCAGCCGCCGTCGCCAGAGGGCTGAGCGTCTCCGAGGTCACGCGCGACTGGGCGCCGGCCGTCACCTCGACGACCGAGCCGCGAGCGGACCGCACCGGCATTTGGGACCGATACGAGCGCCTGGCCGACCTCCAGTCGGCAGGCGAGAGCTTCTAGACGGCACCCGCCAGTCCCTTCGATCGAGGGTCACCTCGATCGTTCATGCAACAGGAAGAACAGAAAGAGGAGAGCATGACCGACATTCCGTCGACGATGACCGCAAGCGTGCTCCGCGGCATCAAGGACGTCGTTCTCGAGAAGCGACCCGTACCCGTGCCTGCCGCCGATGAGGTGCTGATCAAGGTGCTCAGCGTGGGCGTCTGCGGGTCCGACGTCCACTACTACGCGCACGGCCGGATCGGCGACTACGTCGTCGAATCCCCGCTCATCCTAGGCCACGAACTCAGCGGCATGATCGTCGCCGTGGGTGACGACGTCGACCCCGCCCGGATCGGCCGGCGCGTCGCCGTCGAGCCGCAGCGACCGTGTCGTCGTTGCGACTACTGCCGCAGCGGGGCCTACAACCTGTGCCCGGACATGGAGTTCTACGCGACGCCGCCGATCGACGGCGCCTTCTGCGAGTACGTCGTCATCCAGGATGACTTCGCCTACGACGTCCCGGATGAGATCAGCGACCACGCTGCAGCACTCATGGAGCCGCTGTCGGTAGGCATCGCCGCCGCGCAGAAGGGCGGCATCAAGGTCGGCGACACGGTGCTCATCGCCGGCGGCGGGCCGATCGGCGTGATCGCGGCCCAGGTCGCCCGTGCGTTCGGCGCGGTCGACGTCGTCGTGGCGGACATTGATGCCGGCCGTCGCGAGCTCGTCTCGCGCTACGGCGTGCGCGTCGTCGACCCGATGACGCAGTCGACGCTCGACCTCAAGGCGCATGTCTTCATCGACGCCTCCGGCGCCACTCCGGCGATCCTCAACGGCATCCGCTCGGTGCGCTCCGGTGGCACCGTCGTGCTCGTCGGCAGCGCAGACGAGATCCCGCTGTCGGTTCCCGAGGTCGCGATGCGCGAGCTCAACGTCACCGGGATCTTCCGGTACACGGGCACCTGGCCCATCGCCCGCGCCCTTCTCGAGTCCGGCGCCGTCGAGGTCGACTCGCTGGTCACACACGTCTACGGGATCGAGCAAGCGGAGGAGGCGCTCTCCGGCGAGGGCGCGCCCGGCGGCCTGAAGCGCATCGTCCTCCCCGGCGTCGCCAGGGCCGAGGTCACCGAGGTGGCTGGTGCGGCTCATGACTGAATCGCTGCTGTCGGTCCGGGGCGTGTCGAAATCGTTCCCCGGAGTGAAGGCGCTCGACGACGTCTCGTTCGACGTCCGGCCGGGAACCCTGCACGCACTGTGCGGGGAGAACGGCGCGGGCAAGTCGACGCTGATGAAGATCATCAACGGCATCTATCAGCCCGACGCCGGCGAGATCAGCATCCGCGGCGAGGAGGTGCGCATCAAGAACCCGATCGAGGCGCGCGCCAACGGCATCGCGATGATCGCGCAGGAGCTCAACTACGTCCCGGAGATGACGATCGCGGAGAGCTTCTTCCTCGGCCGGCTGCCGATGAAGTTCGGCAAAGTCGACTGGCGGTATATCAAGAAGGAGGCCAAGCGCATCCTGAAGGAGGAGGGCCTCGACTTCTCAATCAACCGCCGGCTGAGCACCCTCACCGTCTCCGAGATCCAGACGCTCGAGATCGTCCGCGCCGTCTACCACAGTGCCGACGTGCTGATCATGGACGAGCCGACGTCGGCGATCGCGCACAAGGAGGTCGAGTCGCTGTTCGCGAAGATCCGCGATCTGCGTGCGCAGGGGAAGTCGATCATCTACATCTCGCACAAGATGGACGAGGTCTTCGAACTCGCGGACGACATCAGTGTCCTGCGCGACGGCACCGTCGTCAGCACGCAGCGGGCGGCGGACATCACCCCCGCCCAGGTCATCTCGGAGATGGTCGGTCGCGACCTCGACCACCAGTCGTACCCCAAGGAGAAGGTCGAGATCGGTGGGACCGTCTTCAAGGCGACCGGTCTGTCTTCCGAGCAGATGTTCGAGGACATCGACCTCGAGATCAAGGCGGGCGAGATCGTCGGTCTCGCCGGTCTCATCGGCGCCGGGCGCAGCGAGGTCATCCGGGCGGTGTTCGGTCTCGACAAGCTCGACAAGGGCTCGATCGAGGTGGACACCAAGCCGGTGGTCATCAAGAACCCCACCCAGGCCATCAAGGTCGGCGTCGCGATGCTCTCCGAAGACCGGCGCCTGGTCGGGATCGTCCCGCAGCTGAGCATCATGAAGAACGCGACCCTGGCGAGCCTCAAGAAGGTCATCCGCGGCGGATACACCCACCACCGTGAGGAGGAGAAGCTCGTCGCCGAGTACTTCAAGAAGATGAACGTCAAGGCTCCAGGGCTGCAGACGCGCATCGCGAACCTCAGTGGCGGGAACCAGCAGAAGGTGCTGCTGGCGCGCTGGCTCATCGCCGACCCCAAAGTGATGCTGCTCGACGAGCCCACGCGCGGAGTCGACGTGGGCGCCAAGTTCGAGATCTACAAGATCATGACCGAGCTGGCCAAGCAGGGCCGCGGCATCCTCATGATCTCCTCCGAGCTGCCGGAGCTGATCGGCATGTGCGATCGCATCTACGTGATGTCGGCCGGCCGGCTCACCGCAGAACTGACGCCCGATCAGTTCTCGCAGGAAACCATCCTCAAGTACGCCATGAATGAAATCGAGGTGGCATGACAATGCTGTCCAAGCTGAAATCCTTCGAAGCGAGCCGCTATTCCATCTTCATCATCCTGCTGGTGGTGGTCGTAGCGGCGAGCTTCCTCAGCCCCAACTTCCTGTCCAGCGACAACATCTTCAACGTGCTGCGGCAGGTCGCGGTGATCACGATACTCGCCTACGGGGCGATGACCCTGATCATTGGCGGAATGATCGACCTCTCCGCCGGCGCCGTAATGGCCTTCGCCGGCGTCGTGTCGGTGATGGTCTACAAGTCGAGCGGCAACATGCTGATCGCGATCCTCGCGGCGGTCGCCGTCGGCGTGATCTGCAACCTGATCAACGGGTTCCTGGTCGCGACCCTCCGCACGCCGGCCTTCATTGTCACTCTCGGAATGATGCTGATGGCCCGAGGCGCCGTGCTCGAGCTCACGCAGGGCCAGAACATCCTGCAGCTCGGGGACTTCATCCTCATCGGCCAGGGCAACCTCGGCTGGATGCCGATCCCGGTGCTCATCCTGATCGTGGTCACCGTCGTCATCTGGTACCTCATGAACCAGAGCCGCTACGGTCGCGCCGTCTACGCGGTCGGCGGCAACGAAGAAGCCGCGCGTGCTGCCGGCATCGCCGTCGAGCGGGTGAAGTACCAGGCGTTCCTCGTCAACGGCGTACTGGTCGGCATCGCAGGCGTGATCTTCATGTCCCGTGTGAACGCCGGCCTTCCCAACGCCGGTGTCGGCTACGAGCTGCAGGCGATCACCGCTCCGATCATCGGCGGCACCAGCTTCTCCGGCGGCGTCGGCACCGTGCTGGGCACCCTCGCCGGTGCGCTCATCGTCGGCGTCCTGGGCAACATCATGAACCTCATCGGGATCGGCTCGTACATCCAGCAGATCGTGATGGGTCTCATCATCGTCGTCGCCGTCGCCTACGACGTCTTCAGCAAGCGCGGGAAGGCGAAGACCGCGATCCTCAAGTCCGACGCGAAGGGCGAGGTGCTGGCCGCTCGCTTCGACAGATCGGCCGCGGCATCCGCCGACCGGCAGAAGCACTGACCCCATCCATCATCCGAACACCACGAAGGAGAGCACAATGAAGACTCTTACCCGCAGGATCATCGCCCTCGGCGTCGCCGCCGCGGCAGCCATCAGCCTCGCAGGCTGCGCCGTCACCACCGGAAACCCCGGTTCCGGCGGCGGCTCGGAAGAGCGCGCACCCAAGGACGAGTACCGCGTCGCGTACATCGCGCGCGCCCAGGTCGACTCGTTCGCCGCATGGCTGGCCAACGAGATGAAGGCCGAGGCGGAGAACTACGATGACATCACCCTCGAGGTCTTCGACGGCCAGGCCGACGACGAGATCGAGAACAAGATGATCGAGAACGCGATCGCCAACAAGTTCGACGCCATCATCATCCAGGCCAACAACGGCGAAGCGCAGCGGCCGTACATCGAGCAGGCGGTCGCCGCCGGGATCGTCACGATCACGACCAACCCGCGCGTCGACGACATCGAAGGCGCCTCCTCCGTCGACGCCAGCCCCTACGACCAGGGTGCTGTCGTGGCACAGCTCGCGCTCGAGCAGATCCCGGAGAACGCCAAGGTCGTCGTCCTGAACGGCCCCGGCGGCAACTTCCACAGCACCGAGCGCCGCGCCGCGTGGCAGAAGGAGTTCTTCGACGAGCGTCCCGACGTCACGATCGTCGAGGAGAACATCGCGAACTGGAACAAGGACGAGGCGCTCCGGCTGATGGAGGACTGGTCGCTGGCCAACTCGGAGATCGACGCGATCATCTCGATGAACGACAACATGGCGGCCGGTGCGCTCGAGGCCGTCAAGGGCAAGTCGAACTTCGACGGCATCCTCGCCTACGGCGTGGATGGAACCCCTGAGGCGACGCTGCTCATCCAGGAGGGCCAGATGACCGCGACGACGCTGCAGAGCGCTCGTGACCTCGCTGTGCTCAACCTCAAGGCCGTCCACGACCTGCTGACCGGTGCCGAGGACTCGGTGAACGTCGACATCGACAACCCGCTGATCACGACCGACAACGTGCAGGAGTACATCGACCTGTACAAGGAAGCCGGTCTGATCAAGAAGTAGTCCGGATGGCGGGGGCGGTGCGAGCCGCCCCCGCCGTTCCTCTCAGAACGTTCACCCATCAGAGCACCGGAAGGACAGCCCGTGCGCACCATCACACAGCGGGAAGCCGTCGTACGGGCGGAACTCCTCGCCGGAAGCCGCGCGGGCCGTCCCTTCGTGCTCGGTATCGTCGGTGCTCCGGGCGCGGGCAAATCGACCATCACGGAGTCCCTCGGGCATCCGGTATTGCCGATGGACGGCTACCACCTCGCCAACGATGAGCTGGACCGCCTCGGCCTCCGCGACCGCAAGGGGGCCCCGGAGACCTTCGACGTCTCGGGATTCGTCGCAGCCCTCGCCCGCATCCGAGCGGCAGAGGACGTCGACGCTCCGCTGTTCGACCGCAGCATCGACGCCTCGATCGCCGATGCCCTCCACCTTCCGGCGACAGCACCGCTGATCGTCACCGAAGGCAACTATCTGCTGCACGACGCCTCCGGCTGGGAGAAGGTCCGGCCGCTGCTCGACGAGGTGTGGTTCCTGGACATCGACGACGACATCCGCCGCGACCGCCTGATCATCCGCCAGCAGAGGTACGGCCGCAGCGTCGAAGAGGCAGCCGCCTGGACGGCATCCGTCGACGACCCCAACGCGGCGCTCGTGCAGGCGACGCGACACCGCGCCGACCTGCTCGTCAGCCGCGACTGACCGCAGTTCCCCATTCCTCAATCCAAAGGAGATCCACGATGACCGTTCTCGACAGGTTCGACCTCACCGGACGAGTCGCCCTCGTCACCGGCGCCACCCGCGGCCTCGGCCGTGCGTTCGTCACCGCGCTCGCCGAAGCCGGCGCCGACATCGTCGTCCACGGACGCGATCGCGATGCGGTGGCGGTTGTGGTCGCCGAGGTCGAAGCGCTCGGTCGCAAGGCCTACGCCGTGTTCGGCGACCTCACCGACCGCGCTGCCGTCGATGCGCTCGTCGCCGATGCGATCGGCCAGGCCGGTGCCGTCGACGTGCTCATCAACAACGCCGGCGCCTGCATCCACCGCCCGGCGCTGGAGGTGCCGGACGACGAGTGGGCGCACGTCATCGACACGAACGTGACGGCCCTCTGGTACATGTCGCAGGCCGTCGGTGCGCACATGGTCGAGCGCGGACGCGGGAACATCGTCAACATCGGCTCGATCTCGGGTCTGATCGTGAACCGTCCCCAGATGCAGCCGGCTTACAACGCCTCGAAGGCGGCCGTCCACCAGCTGACGAAGTCGCTGGCGGCCGAATGGGCGCCGAGCGGCGTGCGCGTGAACGCGCTCGCCCCGGGCTACATCAAGACCGACATGTCGCCGGTCGACGAACCGCGCTTCCAGCGCTACTGGATCGAGGACGCCCCGCAGCAGCGCTACGCCACGCCGGATGAGCTGGGGCCGGCGATCGTGTTCCTCGCATCGGACGCGGCGAGCTTCATGTCGGGAACCGTCCTCGTCGTGGACGGTGGATACACGCTCTATTGAAGCGAGCATGGGCATGGACTGGGGGCTTCGAGTACGTGTTTTCCTGAGTCTTCTGATGAATCAGCAACACCGGCCCCTGGTACGCGTCGACACCCCGCGCTGCGGAGGTTCGCAGACCGGGGTGTCGGCGGGCGCTGAGCGCGTTTCGTCTCCGTCGGCTGCGCCGCCGTCGCTCAACGACCGGGTTGCGCTCGCGCGCAGCCCGACCGGGGCTCAGCGGACGAAGCGGACCTCGGTGAGCGTCTCGCCCAGGAACGGCTCGGTGTGCTTGGCGCCGTCGAGATGGAACCCGTTGCGCGTGTAGAACCGGTGCGCTCGCGGGTTGTCCTCGGCGACCCACAGGTACAGCGGCTCGTCCTTCTCGACCGCGGCGTCGAACAGGCGCTGGCCGATCCCGGTGCCGTGGAACGCGTCGAGCAGATAGATGAAATACAGCTCGCGGAAGGCGGGGGCGTCCTTGTCGCGGGCAGGTCCCGAGCCGACGAAGCCGACGATCTCACCGTCGACGAGGGCGGCGCTCATCTTGAAGTCCGGGCCCTGAGCGGCCCAGTGCGTCC
>NZ_JAPSHY010000025.1 GCF_031179285.1 Microbacterium sp.
GCTAGTCTCGTTCTTCGGTCGGCAACGATCATCCAACACCTGCGCGGGTGGCGGAATGGTAGACGCGCTACGTTGAGGTCGTAGTGCCCGTAAGGGCGTGGGGGTTCAAGTCCCCCTCCGCGCACAGAGTGAAGAAGGCCCTCGAGAGGGGGCCTTCTTCATATCCACGGGTGATCGGAGCCGCGATGTCCGGAACGAGACGCACACTCCTCGGGCCGCTCGCGGCCTGCGCCCTGCTTCTGGTGGGATGTTCCGCCGCTCGGAACGATCGCGCCACGCCGGCGGCGCAGGATGTGATCGCATCCGGGCTTGCGGCCCCCTGGTCGATCGTCTTCGCGGGAGAAGTCCCGATCGTCAGCGAACGCGACACCGGCGACATCCGTGAGATCCTCGCCGACGGCACCTCTCGTGTGATCGGAACCGTGGACGGCGTCGTGGCTCGAGGTGAGGGAGGGCTCCTCGGGCTGGTGATGGACGACGAGGCGCACCTCTTCGCGTACTCAACCGCCGGCGACGGCAATCGCATTCAGCGATTCGAGCTGATCGGGGATGCCGGGGAGCTCGCTCTCGGACGCGCGCAGACCATCATCGACGGTCTCCCGGCCGCCGGTAACCACAACGGCGGTCGGATCGCCTTCGGGCCTGACGGCATGTTGTACGTGACGGTCGGGGATGCCGGCTCTCCGGAGTCAGCACAGGACATCGACTCGCTCGGCGGGAAGATCCTCCGGCTGACGCCGGACGGCGGCGTTCCGGCCGACAACCCGTTCGCGGGGTCTCCTGTGTACAGCCTCGGTCACCGCAACCCGCAGGGCATCGCCTGGTCGACAGACGGCACGATGTATGCCTCCGAGTTCGGGCAGAACACCTGGGACGAGCTCAACATCATCGTCGCGGGCGGCAACTACGGCTGGCCCGAGGCCGAGGGTATCGCCGACGCTTCGGGGTACCTCGACCCGGTGCAGCAGTGGGCGCCGTCGGACGCGAGCCCGAGCGGCATCGCCGTGCACGACGACGCGGTGTACATCGCGAATCTCCGCGGCGAACGCCTGCGGGTCGTTCCGATCTCCTCGCCGACGACCTCGACGGAACACCTCACCGCGGTGCACGGTCGAGTGCGTGATGTCGTGGTCGCGCCGGATGGCACGCTGTGGGTGCTGACGAACAACACCGACGGGCGCGGCGAGCCGGCCGAGGGCGACGACCGAATCATCCGGGTCGGCTGAAGGCGCGTCCGGATCAGACCGCGCCGACGCCGAACACCAGCCCGAGGACATACGTGATCGCCGCGGCACCGAGCCCGATGGTCAGTTGACGCAGTGCGCGTTTGAGCGGCGGGCCGCCTGACAGGATCCCGACCATCGCTCCAGTCGACAGTAGCGCCACCCCGACGAGCACCAGCGCGACGATCACGGCTGTCGCGCCGTCCAGTCCGAACAACCATGGCAGCACGGGAACGATCGCACCCGACGCGAACAGCAGGAAGCTCGAGATCGCAGCGGTCCAGTCACTGCCGACCACGTCGCGGTCGCTGACGGCGGCGTGTGTTCGCACGGGGCCAGTCACCGAACCGCGCACCCCGGCTTGAGCTGCGGTGACGATCCGTCGGGCGCGGGCGAGCGCTTCATCCTGACCCATCCCTCTGGCGCGGTAGACGAGTGCGAGCTCGTTCTCATCGATGTCGAGGTCCGCCGCCGCGTCCGCCGCGTCCTCGTTCGCCTCGGTCGCCGCGAGCAGCTCCCGTTGCGAACGCACCGACACGAACTCTCCCGCGCCCATCGACAAGGCGCCGGCGAGCAGTCCGGCGATGCCGCTGAACAGCACGAAGCCGGAGCTCACTCCGGTGGCGCCGATCCCGAGCACGAGGGCGAGGTTGCTCACCAGGCCGTCGTTCGCGCCGAAGACGGCCGCACGGAACGACCCGGAGAGCCGACGGCGACCACGGGCCGCGAGCCCTCGTACGACCTCGTGGTGGATCTTCTCGTCGGCCCGCATGGCCGGTGTCGCGAACTGCTCGGCGTCGTACGGAGAACGCGCCTCGGCGCTCTGCGCGAGGGCCAGCACGAAGATCGATCCGAACCGACCGGCCATCCACCCGAGAAGGCGGGAGCGGATGCCGGCGCGGGGCAGCCGCTTCGGTTCGCCGCCCAGCAGGTCGAGCCAGTGCTGCTCGTGACGTCGCTCGGCGTCGGCCAGGCTCAGCAGGATCTCGCGCTCCTCCCCCGTCCGTCTGGCGGCGAGCTTGTGGTACACCGATCCTTCGGCGCGCTCCTCCACGAGGTACCGTGCCCAGCGTCGACGATCAGCGGGTGTGGACTCTGCTTCGGCAGGCGCGGTCATGGGGATCCTCCAGATGTGACGGAGCCGGCGGTGCGGGCAACCGTTCCACGCTAGCCGCGCCCTCGTGAGTCAAAGGCACCGCGTCATGGATTGCCAGCATTTCGGGAATCCGAACCGGCGGTGATCCGGCGGGTCAGGTCAAAGCGGGTGGCACCCAGGGGCGAGACCCTCGCTACGACCGAACGCGCTTGCGCAGCACGTCGATGCGCGACTGGAGCTGCGTGACGGTGGCCTGCGCGACGGCGGGTCCGCCGCAGATGCGCCGGAGCTCGGCGTGCACAGCCCCGTGCGGCTCGCCCTTCTGCCGCGCATAGAGGCCCACCAAGCTGTTCAGCAGCTGACGCTGCTCTTTGAGCGTGCGGTGAAGGGGCGCGGGGAGCGTCGTCGTCTCGGTGGGGTCCGCCTTCGCCTCCCGCTCCTGTCGCAGGCGCGACTGGCGCGTCTGGCGCTGCATCAGCAGCTCATGCACGTGTTCCGGTTCGAGCAGACCGGGGAACCCGATGAACTCCTCCTCCTCGGGCGTTCCCGGCTCGGCCAGCTGACCGAACTCCTTGCCCTCGAACACCACGCGGTCGAAATGGGCAACCGAGGAGAGAGCCTGATAGCTGAACTCCTGCGTCAGCGCATCGGAGGCTTCGTCTTCACGGTTGGCGCTGTCGAGCAGGGAGTCATCGAGACCCTCGTCGTCCTGGGACTGCCGGTCGAGGGCGTGGTCTCGCTGCTTGTCCATCTCGTTCGCGAGTCCCATGAGCACCGGGACCTGAGGAAGGAAGACGCTGGCAGCCTCGCCACGACGACGGGCTCGCACGAACCGGCCGATCGCCTGCGCGAAGAACAGCGGCGTGGAGGAGGACGTGGCGTAGACGCCCACGGCGAGACGCGGAACGTCGACCCCCTCCGACACCATCCTCACCGCCACCATCCACCGATCCTGGCTGGCACTGAATTTCTCGATGCGCTCGGACGCGGTGGCATCGTCGGAGAGCACGACGGTGGGCTGCTGCCCCGTGAGGCGGTGGAGGATCTTCGCGTAGGCGCGAGCGACCGTCTGGTCCGTCGCCAGCACGAGCCCACCGGCATCCGGCACGTGGTGCCGGATCTCCGTGAGACGACGGTCGGCGGCCGAGAGCACCGCCGGCATCCATTCGCCTTCCGGGTCCAGTGCCGTGCGCCACGCCTGGGACGTGACGTCCTTCGTGTTGTCCTGTCCGAGGTGGGTCTCGAGTTCGTCACCCGATGTCGTGCGCCACCGCATCTTCCCGGCGTACATGTGGAAGAGGACGGGACGCACCACGCCGTCGGCGAGGGCCCGGCCGTAGCCGTAGTTGTAATCGGTGCGCGAGACGCGGGCGCCGGATTCGTCGGGGTGGTACTCGACGAAGGGAATCGGCGCTGTGTCGCTGCGGAACGGGGTGCCCGACAGCAGCAGCCGTCGCTTCGCCGGCCCGTACGCATCGCGGATCGCATCGCCCCAGCTGAGCGCATCGCCGCCGTGATGCACCTCATCGAGGATGACGAGGGTCTTCGCGTCCTCGGTCAGATGCCGATGCACCGACGACTTCGCGGCGACCTGCGCGTAGGTCACCACCGCTCCGTGATAGTGGCGAGCCGGCGCCCAGTGGCTGTTGCGGAAGCGCGGGTCGAGTCGGATATGGACACGTGCCGCAGCATCCGCCCACTGGGTCTTCAGGTGCTCGGTCGGCGCGACGACGATGACACGGTTGACCTCGCCCATGCGCATCAGCTCGACAGCGAGGGTCAGGGCGAAGGTCGTCTTGCCGGCGCCGGGTGTCGCCGCCACGAGGAAGTCGCGCTGATCCGCCTGGAAGTAGGCGTCCAGGGCCTCCCGCTGCCAGGCACGCAGCTTGTCGGCTGTCCCCCACGGGGCGCGCTGCGGGAAGGACGGAGAGAGCATCGACTCAACGATAATCGGTGTCGGCGACATCCGACGCGTGGCGTCGCTGCCCCGTGCACCAGCGAGTAGGCTCTGTCACTGCGCCGTGGCCACCGCCGCGCGCCGTTCGCGAAGGAGAGCTGGATGACCGAGCAGGATTCGACTCGGACCCCCCACGCAATCGACGCCACGACCCACCCCTGGCGTCGCTTCGTGGCGATCGGCGATTCGTTCACCGAAGGAATCGGCGACCCCGATCCGGCCGTGCCGGGCGGACACCGCGGGTGGGCTGATCGGGTGGCGGAGGTGCTCGCCCGGCAGGTCGACGACTTCGCCTATGCCAACCTCGCGGTACGAGGCAAGCTCATCGCACAGATCGTCGCCGACCAGATCGAACCGGCCATCGAGCTGCACCCCGACCTCATCTCGATCTGCGCCGGCGGCAACGACGTGATCCGCCCCGGAACCGACCCGGACGCGATCGCGCTGCAGCTGGAGGACGCCGTGTCACGTCTCGCTTCCACCGGCGCGGCCATCGTGCTGTTCACGGGAATCGACACCGGCTTCACCCCGGTGTTTCGTCCGTTCCGCGGCAAGGTCGCCATCTACAACGAGAACATCCGAGCGATCGCCGATCGACACGACTGCATCGTCGCCGACCAGTGGGCGCTGAAGGTCGTGCAGGACATGCGCTTCTTCGATGACGATCGGCTGCACTTCAACTCGCTCGGGCATCACGAGGTGGCTCGGATGGTGCTGCGTGCACTGAACGTGCCGAATGACCTCACTTCGATGTCACCCGAACCGCTTCCGGTGCGCACGTGGCGTGAGGCGCGCGCCGAGGATCTCGGGTGGGCGCGCGAGCATCTCGTGCCGTGGGTGCTTCGACGTCTGCGGCATCAGTCATCCGGCGACAACGTCGCCGCCAAGCGCCCCGCCCCCGCGCCGATCGTCTGGTCCGCCGACGCCGACTGACCTCGCCATGACCTGATCTCTCAGGTCTTCAGAGCCCACAGCGCGACAGCCGCGGCAGACGCGATATTGAGCGAGTCGACTCCGCCGACCATCGGGATGGTGACCACGGTGTCTGCCGCTTCCAACGCGTGTCGAGACAGACCGTCGCCCTCCGAACCGAGCACGAGCGCCACGCGCTCCGGCCGGCTGGCTGCGTAATCGGCGAGGTCCTTAGCGTCGTCTGCGAGTGCGAGTGCGGCGATGTCGAACCCGGACGACCGCAGGTCATCGATCGCGTCGCCCCACTCCCCGATCCGCGTCCAGGGCACCTGGAACACGGTGCCCATGCTGACTCGTACGCTTCGTCGATACAGCGGATCCGCGCACCCCGGCGACACCAGCACGGCGTCGGCGCCGAGACCTGCCGCCGCGCGGAACGCGGCGCCGACGTTGGTGTGGTCACCGACGTCCTCCAGGACGAGGATGAGCCGAGCCCCGCCGATGAGCTCGGCCACCGGCGGCAGCCGAGGCCGGTGCATCGACGCGAGAGCGCCGCGATGCACGGCGAAACCGGTGACGCGCTCGGCCACCTCGTCCGGGACGACGTACACCGGCACCGTGGCGCTGCCGAGGATCTCACGGATGCCGTCGACCCACCGACGCTGAACCATGACGGAGCGCGGCCGGTGACCGGCGGCGCAAGCGCGTTCGATCACCTTCGCGGATTCGGCGATGTAGAGCCCTCCCGCGGGTTCTGTGACACGGCGCAACGCGACATCGGTGAGCGAGCGGTAGTCGTCGAGCCGGGGATCGTCGGCCTCATCGACGTGCACGAGTTCCATGGCCTCCACTGTGCCATCCCGCGACATCCGCTTCGCACCGGGCCGGGTGGGTCGCGCGGCGTCCGCACCGCGCCGTGTGGCCGTCGAGGCGTCGTAGACTCGCTCGGGGAGGTCCCGTGACCACGATGACAGACGAAGAGCTTCACGCTCGCATCGTCGAATCCGCGAGCATTCTTCGCGGGCATCGGATCGCGTTGCTCACGGGAGCCGGTGTCTCCACCGACTCCGGGATTCCGGCGTACCGTGGCGAGGGCGTGCGCACCCGCAGCGACCCGATGACGATCCAGACCTACCTCGGCGATGAGGCGGCGCGGCGCCGGTACTGGGTGGGCGGACACCTCGGCTGGCGTGCATTCGCGAGCGCGTCACCCAACCGCGGGCATCTCTCACTCGCTGAGATGGAGGCCGCCGGTGTCGTCACCGGCGTGATCACGCAGAACGTCGACGGGCTCCACCTTCGTGCCGGAAGCTCGCACGTCATCGAGGTGCACGGCACGATGCGCCGCGTATTCTGCCTGCACTGCGGGCAGGTGTTCGACCGCCGGGATGTCGCGGTGCAGATCGAGGAGGCGAACCCCTGGATCGCTGTGCCGGAGAACGTCGCGCTCGCGCCGGACGGCGACGTCCTCCCCGAGAGCACCGAGGGTTTCATCATTCCGACCTGCACGGTGTGCGACGGCATGCTCAAACCGGACGTCGTCTTCTTCGGCGAATATGTGCCGCAGGACCGCTTCCGAGCCGCCGAATCGCTGCTTCGCGCCAGCAGCGCCTTGATCGTCGCCGGATCCTCTCTGGTGGTGAACTCCGGGGTGCGCATCGTCGAGCGCGCTCGCCGACGCGGCATCCCTCTCATCATCGTCAACCGCGAGCCGACTCGCGCGGATGCCTGGGCGGATGTCACGATCGCCGGCGGCACGAGCGACGTGCTCCCCGCCCTTCAGGAACTGCTGGCATGACACTTCTCACCCTCGTTCGTCACGGGCAGACCGACTGGAACCTCGCGCGCCGCATCCAGGGCACCACCGACATCCCCCTGAACGACACCGGCCGGGCCGATGCACGGCGCGCCGCCGAGGAGTTGTCCTGCACCACCCATCACGCGATCTACTCGAGCCCGCTGCTGCGCGCCCGGGAGACCGCCCAGATCATCGCGGACGAGCTCGGACTGGTGCCGTCGGCCGTCGTTCCCGACCTTCGAGAGCGCGAGTTCGGCGACGGCGAAGGCATGCTCGTCGCCGACTACATGGCGGCATACGGCGACTGGCATGCCGAGGTTCCCGGTGCCGAATCCCTCGACGAGGTCTGCGTGCGCGCGATGGCGGCGCTGCACGCGATCGCCCGCGATGTGCGTCGGCGCTCGGCGCCGGCCGCGGAGTCCGTGATCGTCGTGACCCACGGCGGGGTCATCCGCTCGCTCATCGATCACGCCTCCGGTGGGACGCTTCCTCTGGTCGGTACGCCTCTCGCCAACGGCTCCGTGCATCGGTTCGAGGCGTCGCCCGGAACCCTGCGCCTGCTCGAGGCCGCCGCTGTCCCTCTGCCCTGAGCTCAGCTCAGCTCAGCTCAGCAGCATCGCCCGCCCCGGCTGCTCGAGGATGTCGGCGACGTCCTTGAGGAAACGCGCACCCTCCGCACCGTCCACCAGCCGATGGTCGAACGACAGGCTCAGCGTCATCATCTGGCGAAGGGCGATCTCGCCGCGGTACTCCCACGGCTGACGGCGAACAGCACCGACAGCCAGGATGCCCGACTGACCCGGCGGAAGGATCGGCGTGCCGGCATCGACACCGAAGACGCCGATGTTCGAGATCGAGAACGTGCCGCCGGCGAGTTCGGCGGGCGACGTCTTCCCGGATCGAGCGGTCTCGGCGAGGTCGCGAAGCGCGTCGGCGAGCTGAGGCAGGGTGAGTCGCTGCGCATCGCGGATGTTCGGCACGATCAGCCCGCGATCCGTCGCCGCGGCGATGCCCAGATCGACGAATCGATGCTGCACGATTTCTCCCGCGGCCTCGTCCCATCGTGAGTTCAGTCCGGGGGTGCGCCCGAGGGCGAGGCACACCGCCTTCGCGACGACCGCAAGCGGTCCGATGCGATGCGCGCTGAGGGCGCGGTCCTCGCGCAGCGAGGCGAGCAGTTCCATCGTCGAGGTCACATCGACCGTGTGGAACACGGTGACGTGGGGCGCGGTGAAGGCGCTGTGCACCATGGCCGCCGCGGTGTGCTTGCGGACCCCGCGGATCGGGATACGGATTTCGCGCTTCTCCGGTGCGAGCGCCGCCGCCGTCAGCGGTGCGGCAGGTGAAGTGACCGCATCCCTGTGCTCGGCCTCGGCGGGTGCCCCGATCGAGCCGACCCTGGCCGCGTAGGCGTCGACATCGGCTCGGGTGATGACCCGGTCGCCGACCTCGGCCGCGACGAGCACCAGGTCGATTCCGAGTCGCTTGGCGTGGGCCCGCACCGGGGGCGTGGACCGCGGCCGCTCGAGCGCGGTCTTCACGGTTGGGGCGGGCGCGGCGTCGTGAGGTGCCGCTTCGAGCACAGCCGTGTCCGACGCGGCGGCGGCGACCGTAGTCGTCCGTCTCGCTCGTCTGGCAGGTCGCGAGGATGATGAGGGGGCGGCTCCGTATCCGACGAGGTTCGGCTGCGCCTTCTCCTCCCCCTGCGCTGACATCGCCGGAGGCGGCTCCTCGCCTGCCACATCGAAGTCGATCAGCGGCGCACCGACGGCGATCGTCTGGCCGGCCTCGGCGTGCAGCACCGAGACGGTTCCCTCGTACGGGGACGGCAGCTCCACGACCGCTTTCGCCGTCTCGACTTCCGCGAGGGTCTGGTTCAGAGCGACCGCGTCACCGGGGCCGACCAGCCACTGCACCACCTCGGCCTCGGTCAGCCCCTCGCCGAGGTCGGGCAACCGGAACTGCGCGTTCATGCTTCCGCTCCTGTCAGACTGTGCGGCCGATCGAGCACGCGGTCGACGGCATCGAGAAGGCGATCGAGATCCGGCAGGTGGAACTTCTCCAGCTTCGCGGGCGGATAGGGGATGTCGTGGCCGGTCACTCGGAGGGGCGCGGACTCGAGGTACTCGAAGCAGCGCTCCGTGATGCTCGCGATCACCTCGGCGGCGACTCCCGCCTCTCGAGAAGCCTCGTGCGCCACGACGACACGGCCCGTCTTTCGGACGGACGCTGCGACGGAGTCATAGTCGACCGGTGAGAGCGAGCGCAGATCGATCACCTCGATGGATGTGCCCTCATCCGATGCGGCCTCGGCCGCCTGTAGCGCTGTGGTCACCATGGCGCCGTATGTGATGAGCGTCGCATCCGTGCCCTCGCGCAGCACCCGCGCGAGGCCCATCGGGGGCGCGTCCGCGAGCGAAGCCTCCAGGTCCACCTCGCCCTTGTGGTGATACAGCCGCTTCGGTTCGAAGAAGATCACCGGATCATCCGAGGCGATGGCCTGGCGGAGCGTCCGGTACGCATCCTCCGGGTTCGAGACCGCGACGACCCGCAGTCCTGCGGTGTGAACGAAATACGCTTCCGGTGACTCGGAGTGATGCTCGGCGGCGCCGATCCCGCCGGCCCATGGAATCCGGATCGTGATCGGCATCTTCACGCGTCCCTGCGAACGGTAGTGGAGTTTGGCCACCTGGGCGACGATCTGATCGAAGGCCGGATAGACGAAGCCGTCGAACTGGATCTCGACCACCGGCCGGTATCCGCGGAACGCGAGCCCCACGGCGGTGCCGACGATGCCGGACTCGGCCAGCGGCGTGTCGATGACTCGGGAGGCCCCGAACTCGTCGAGCAGACCGTCGGTGATGCGGAACACTCCCCCGAGTTTGCCGATGTCCTCGCCGAGGAGCACGACGCGGTCGTCGTCGCGCATCGCCTGACGCAGGCCCGCGCCGAGAGCTTTGCCCAGGGTGAGCTCGGTCATCGTCACGCCTCCCCGTCGAAGGAGGAGATGTAGGCGGCGTACTCGCCGCGCTGACGTTCGAGACCGGTGTGCGGTTCCGCGTACACGCCGTCGAACACGGCGAGGGCGGGGCGGGTGACCATCCCGAGGCAGGCCGCGCGCATCTGCCCGGCGACCTCGTCGGCTGCCATCTGTGTCTCTGCGATCTGCTCGTCGCTGAGGTTCCCTGACGCGCGAAGGTGCGCCTCGAGACGGGCGATCGGATCACGCCCGCGCCAGGCTTCCAGCTCGGCGCTGTCTCGATACCGCGTCGGATCATCCGCCGTGGTGTGGGGACCCATACGATAGGTGACCGCCTCGATGTACGCCGGCCCCTTGCCCGCTCGGGCGTGGGCGAGCGCCCATCGCATCGCCGCCATGCACGCCAGTACGTCATTGCCGTCGACGCGGAGACTCGGGATGCCGAAGCCGGGAGCGCGTCCGGCGATGGGATAGTGCGATTGCACTGACACAGGCTCGGAGATCGCCCAGTGATTGTTCTGGCACACGAACACGACGGGTGCCTGATACGAGGAGGCGAAGATCATCGCCTCGTTCACATCTCCCTGGCTGGTGGCACCGTCACCGAAATAGGTCACCGCGACCTCGTCGGTGCCCTCGTGACGGATACCGAGGGCATAGCCCACCGCGTGCAGGGTCTGCGCGCCGATGATGATCTGAAGCGGAGCGACGCGCAGTGCCGCCGGGTCATGACCCGCGCCCTCTTCGCCGCGCCACATGCGCACGTAGTCCGCGGGAGCTGCGCCGCGCGCGTAGATCACACCGGTCTCGCGGTAGCTGGGGAACACATAGTCCTGCGGCGCGAGCGCGCGAGCGGTGCCGATCTGCGCCGCCTCCTGCCCCTGACACGGGGCCCAGAGACCGAGCTGGCCCTGGCGTTGCAGCGCCACGCCCTCCGAGTCGATGCGGCGCAGGATCACCATATCCCTGTGCAGTGCGCGCAGCTGATCGGCGTCCACGTCCTGGACGTGGGGGTCCAGCTGAGGGTTCGAGATGCGGGTACCGTCCGGCGACAGGATGCGCTCGGTGAGTTCGAGGTCTTGCTCGGTGTCGGCGATAGGCGTGATCTGCGGTGACATCATCGTCCTCCAAGTCTCAGCAGCCCTCGTGAGGCGCTGAACGCTGCCGCCGGCGTCGTCACCGGCTTGCTCCGAGGGTACGTCTGTTCATCACCTCGCTCAAGCAATCAAAGCAGCCTTGAGCATGTTGCTCAGTTTCGTCGCCGTACCGCCTGCTAGTGTTTGGCACTATGCCTGGACTTGACCGCATAGATCTCGAGCTCCTCGCCGCACTCGCCGACGACCCGCGCATCACCATCGTCGCCCTCGCCGAAAGCCTCGGCCTTTCGCGCAACACCATCCAGGCGCGGATGACGCGTCTGGAGCAGACGGGGGTTTTCCTGTCGTATGAGCGCTCGTTCTCCACCGACGTCATCGGCTTTCCCCTGCAGGCTTTCGTGAGCATCGGCGTACGCCAGACGGAGCTCCCGCGGATCATCAGCGAACTCGCCCGCATCCCGGAGATCGTTCAGGCGCACGGACTGAGCGGATCGGTCGATCTGCTCGCGAGGGTCGCCTGCCGCGACGCGCGTCACCTGTTCGACACGGACGCGCGCATCCTCTCGATCGAGGGTGTCGAGCGCACCGAGACGTCGCTCGCGATGGGCGAGGTGATCCCGTTCCGCGTCGCCGGGCTCATCGGTCTCGCTCGACGGGAACCCTGAGAAAGCGTCGGATCGCGCCGGCGGCTTCGGCCGGCGTCTCATAGTGGATCAGGTGCCCGACGCGGGCGATCTCGACCAGCGTGGCGTCATCGAAGAGTGTCACCAGTTCCCGCTGCGCTTCGATGGGTGTGATGTCGTCCCGGTCAGCGGCGACGAGCAGGGTGGGCGCCGTGATGGCGGGGGCGAACTCCCGCACGTCGTGCGAGACGCTCGCCACGAAGGCGTCGTGCAGAACGTCGCGATCGGAGAAGCGCGAGAAATAGGCGTCGTGCTGGCCATGGATGAAGCGACGCAGCGCAGGATCCCGCGTCTTCGCCATCGTGATGCTCATGATCCGCACGATGAGACGATTGCGAAGCAGAGCGGTACCTACGCGCTCCGGCAATCGGGCGCCGAGCGCGTAGTAGAGCACGGCGAGTCGGGTCATCACGCCCTTCGGGCCCGCAAGCGCCGGAGCGCCGATCGGATTCAGCAGGATCAGGTGGGAGGTGGCCAGCCCACCGGCAACGGCGGCGGAGGTCACGATCGATCCGAAAGAGTGCCCCAGGATCGTCGCACCCGGGGCGACAGCTGCTGCGAAGTCGGTGAGCCAGGCGGCATACTCGTCCAGATCGTGGCGACGGCCGGGGGTGGGCGCGGTTTCTCCGAAGCCCGGGAGGTCGGGAGCGATCACCCGCACCTCCGGAAGGAAGGCGAGAACCGGTTCGAGTCCGTGATGATCCCCGCGGAAGCCATGGACGGCGATGACCGTCGTCTCCGCCTCAGCGGGACCGTACACCCAGTAGGCGGTCGTTCCTCCGCGAACGGCCACCTCACGTCTCTGCACAGGAAGTCTGCTGAGACGCTCGTCGTAGGGCGAGGGGACGGTCATGCTCCGAGTCTACGGAGTGCTGCCGCAACGGAGCCCACGGTGTCGGCACCCGGTCCTACGGTGGCGTCATGCCCCTCGCTCCCACCCCGCCCACGTGGCTCACCCGCGTCGGCGTCTTCGATCTCGAAACCACCGGAGTCGACGTCACCGCCGACCGTATCGTGACCGCGCACGTCGGCGTCCTCGACGGAAGCGGGCGTGAGATCGCGGCGCGGTCGTGGCTCGCCGACCCCGGCATCCCGATACCTGACGCTGCCGCTTCGATCCATGGGGTGACGACCCAGCACGCTCGGAGCGATGGTCGGCCCGCCGCTGCCGTGGTGGCCGAGATCACGGCTGCGCTGCGCGCGCTGCTCGCTCTGGGGGTGCCCATCGTCGCGTACAACGCTTCCTACGACTTCTCCCTGCTGACGCACGAAGCCGTCCGCCACGGAGTCACTCCGCTGATCGATCCCTCCCCCGTGATCGACCCCTTTGTGATCGACAGGGCATTCGATCGCTATCGTCCGGGCAAACGGACGCTCGGGGTGGTGGCCGCTCACTACGCCGTGCCCCTCGACGATGCGCACGAGGCGTCGGCGGATGCTGTCGCCGCCGGCCGCGTCGCGCAGCAGCTCGCGCGGCATTTCGACATGCCGGGTTCTGCACGCGAACTCCACGCGCGGCAGATCGCGTGGGCGCGGTCACAGGCCGAGAGCCTCACCGAGTACTTCGTACGAATCGGAAGGATCGAACGGCAGGAGACCGTCGACGGCCGATGGCCCGTGCGGTTGCCCGCTCACGGCGCAAGGTCGCCCGGACAAGACGGATCTGCTGGTATCGAAAGCCGACGCCCTTGACACTGTGGATCGCGTTCGGGTAACAATCTCCTCGCTACGGTGGACGCTGCCCATATCAGTGTCAGGAACGTCGGATATTCTCCTCGAATGCCCGATCACGGGTGAGAGAGGAGCTCGAGAGTGCGTTTTCGGTCACGCGACCTCGCGCGCGTCGAGACGACCTGGCGGGAGTTCGTTCCTTCGGCCGTGCTCCACAGCGTCGACCCGCAACGGTTCCGGTTCGATTGGCACTCCGAGCAGATGGAGGCCGCAAGCCTGGTGCGCTACGAACTCGCCGCAGAGGTGCGTTCGACCGCCGAGCCGCACGATCAGCTGCTCGCCTGCCGCGTCGACGGCGCGGACGCGCGCGTCTGGACCGACAAGGGCGATGTCGATGCGCGGTTGCCGTGGCTTTCAGACGGAACGCGGGTGCACGCCCGTTGGGATCGAAGTGCCACAGTGCGTGCCCTGATCTTCGATCGGCGCGAAGCAGAGCGGATGGCACGCCAGATCACCGGCGACGACGGGCTGCTCCTGCGCGCGGCCGAGCCGAGCGACGCTCCGGCGATCGGTCAGCGCTGGGAGCGGATGTTCGATTACCTCGAGACCGCACTGGCGGACCTCGGGCCCGCCGATGCCATCCTGCGCGCCGAATTGGAGCGGCACGCGCTCGTCGTCACCCTCTCCGCGTTCGCTACCACGTTCCGCGACCGTGTCGGCTCGCCCGCCCGCAACGCCGCCGCTCCGGCAACGGTGCGACGGGCGCTTGTCTTCATCGAGGAGAACGCCCACCGCCCCATCACCGTCGACGATGTCGCTGCCGCCGTACACATCTCGACCCGCGGGCTGCAGTACGCGTTCCGCCGGTCGCTGGATCTCACTCCTGTGGAGTACCTCCGGGGAGCTCGGCTGGAAGGAGCCCATCGTGATCTCCGCGCCGGGGACCCGGCACCGATCGCGACGATCGCTCGACGATGGGGATTCGCCCATCCGTCCCGGTTCGCGGCAGCCTATCGAGCGGCATACGGCATCACCCCCGCGCAAGCATCAGGGCGACGAGGACGATGACACTACGCGCACAGAATAGTGGCGCTCACGGCGCGTCCCGTCCCTGACGTCGGGCGGCCACTTCCGCGGGCCGTAGATTCCAATCAGGCGCAGCGAATCGCGTGGTTCGGCCCCCTTCGCCACCGCTTTCAGCCTGAGGAGAACCGTGCAGAAATCTCGACATCAACCCGCGTTCGCATTCGCGCCCGACCGAAGGAGCAGCTGAACGGTGGGACGGCTGTACTACGGGGCCGACGAGGCACCCCCCATCCAGATCGATGATCGGGCACTCGCCCATCTCAAGATCGTGATCGCCACCAAGCTTCGCCGCAATGAGAGCTTCACGCTCTCGTGGCGGCATCCAGAAGGGGACGCTCCCGGACGCTCGACCATCTGGTTGCACCCTTCGATCCCCCTGCGATTCGTGTTCCAGGAGCCCGAGCCGCCCGAACTGAGCCGGCAGTGGATCGAAGACTTGGCCCATTCCGCGAACTCCAGCGGCGGGATCATGCTCGTCGAGGAGCATCTGGAGGCATCTGTCCCCGTGTGACAACGGACGCACAACAGAGCGAGCTGCGACCCGAGGGCGCAGCTCGCTCTGTGTATCAGATGACGAGTGTCAGATGACGTCGTCGTTCGTCGAGCTGACCGTCCGCCGCGACAACGGCTCTCCGGTGGCCGGGTCCACGCTCGTGCGCGTCACGGCCTCGGTGCGGCGGCGGCGGGCGAGCAGCACGATCCCGATGAGGAACACGACGACGCCTGCCCCCATGAGGATGTAACCCACCATGTCGAGGTTGACGAACTCGACTTCCACGTTGACGGCGAACACAAGGATCGCCCCGATCACGAAAAGTACGACTCCAGTGCCGATGCTCATGGTGTCCCTCCCGATTCGCGCAGCACGGGCGCTGCGATGCCTCAGATTCCCCTAGGTCGAACGAACCGGCAAGGGGGTTGACACGCTCCGCAGCCGCTCCCGCGGGCATCCGAGCGACGAAATGTGGGGCGGGCGGGACTTGAACCCGCGATCGTTGGGTTATGAGCCCACTGCCTTGACCAGCTTGGCCACCGCCCCGGAGCCTCCAGCCTAGCGGCGAGGAGCAGCGTTCGCCGAGATCAGATCGATGTGGCAGCGGCGTGGGCCTGCGCGTGCCGGAGGTAGATGCCGGCGTTGGCGAGGAGTCCTGCCCGCTCCTGCTCGGTGAGCGGCCTTCGCACCTTCGCCGGGACACCTGCGACGAGCGACCCATCAGGAACGATCGTCCCGCCGATCACCACTGCGCCGCCCGCCACGAGGCAACCCCCGCCGATGACCGCTCCGCTGAGGATCACCGCCCCCATCCCGATCAGAGAGCCGGCGCCGATCGTGCAGCCGTGGATCACGGCATTGTGACCGACGGAGACATCCTCACCGATGGCGACGGGGTGATCGGCGTCGACGTGAACCGAGACGTTGTCCTGCACGTTGCTGCGCTCGCCGATCCTGATCGACGCGGAATCACCCCGCAGCACGGCGTTATACCAGACGCTCGCTCCGTCGGCGAGATCGACGTCGCCGACGATCCTCGCTCCGTCCGCGACGAAGACCCCGTCGGCGATGTGCGGGACACGGCCTCGCAGGGCGATGACGGATGCTCCGGACGCGATGCTCATAACGCGAGACTACCGTCGCACTCCCGGAATTCCGCGTGATTCCGGGGCGGTTAGCCCAGGCTCAGCTTGCTTGCGGAATGCGGGAGGCTGAGTAGCGTTGTCTTCATCAGGTATGAAGAGGCCCGTCCGGAGGAGCACAAGATGAGCAAGGTCCAGATCGTTCCCACCACCGCCAGCGACCCCACCGTGGCAGCTGCCGCCGCCCAGTTCCTCTCGCCGGTCGTGCTGGGACTCGAGGCTCTCACCGTCAACGGGAAGCAGGCGCACTGGCACGTGCGCGGCGCGAACTTCGTCGGCGTCCACGAGTTGCTCGACACGATCGTCGCCCACGCCGGCGACTTCGCCGACACGGCTGCGGAGCGCATCGTCGCCCTCGGCCTTCCGATCGATGCGCGACTGAGCACCGTTGCCGAGAAGGCGGGCGCCACGGCCGTGCCTGCTGGATTCACGCAGTCCGACGAGCTCGTTCGTGCCGTCATCGCCGACATCGACGCCATCCTCGTCGACGTCAAGGCCGCCATCGACGGTCTGGACGAGGTCGACCTCACCAGCCAGGATGTCGCGATCGAGATCATGCGGGGCCTGGAGAAGGATCGCTGGTTCCTCGTGTCGCACATCGCCGCGTAACAGCTGCCGAACACGAATGGAGGGCACGGGGTTCATCCCCGTGCCCTCCATCGTTCCCAGGTCATCTGCAGTGCGTGATCCGTCCGCCGAGCACTGTCGCCAGGATCGGCATCTCCCGCAGCTGCGCCCCGCTCGAGGCTGCCGGAGACCGCCCGCACAGCACGAGGTCCGCCGGTTCGCCCGGTCGGATCGATGACCGAACGCTCGCGCGCAGGGCGTCGTCCACGCTCAGGCGCTCTTCCGGATGCCATGCCCCACGTCGGTCGTCCGTACGCGAGACCGCTGCGGCGATCGCGAGCCACGGATCGAGCGGCGCGACCGGCGCGTCGGAGCCGAAGCGAAGCTCAGCCCCGGCATCGCGTAGCGCGGCAAGCGGATAGCCGATCGCAGTCTGGTGAGCCCAGTAGCCGTCGACGAGATCTCGATCGTCCAGCGCATGCTGCGGCTGCACGCTCGCGACGACGCCGAGCCGGGCGAACCGCGCGAGATCCGCGTGCCGGACGAGCTGGGCATGCTCGATCGTGCCGGACGCGCCAGTGATCGTGAACGCATCGAGAGCTGCGGTCGTCGCCCTGTCACCGATGGCGTGAACGGCGGCGGCGAGTCCCGCACCGGTGGCTCGCGTGAGCAGTTCGATCAACCGCTCCGGCTCCACGGTGAGCACGCCGAAGTTCTCATCATCGCCCGGGTACGGGTGCGAACATGCCGCCGTCCTCGTGCCGAGCGAGCCGTCGCTGATCACCTTCAGAGAACCGACGCGCACCAGGCCGCGGCCGTCTGCCGGGGCATCATGCGTCTCCCACAGCTCGCCGGTGCGCAGCCCCTCGGTGATCGCTCGCTCGAGGTCGAACGGGTACACGGCGAATTCGACGCGGTGCTGGGCGAACCCCGCGGCGATACGGCGGGGCCATGCGTCGGCGTTCCAGGCCATGTCGAAGTCGACCAGTCCGGTGATCCCCCGCGCCGCTGCCCTCTCCCCCGCCAGCCTCACCGCCCGATCCGCGTGCTCGGGATCGACGGCATTGAGTCGGCGTGAGATCTCGAACGCCTCCTCCTCGCGGAGCATTCCGTCCGGGCTCGTGAAGCCTTCGCGCCGCAGCGCTGCCGAATTCAGCCATACGCTGTGCACGTCGGCGTTGATCAGATACGTGGGCTCCTCGCCGGTGCGGGCATCCAGCGCCTCCAGCGATGGCGCATCGGCCCACAGTGCGTCACGGAACCCGCTTCCGACGCGGCGCCCATCGGCCAGAGCCGCCACGGATTCCATCCGGAGCGCGGCCTCCGCTGCGGACGAGACATCGCCCAGCGGCTCTCGTTCCGCGGCCAGCGCCCACTGGACGGTGTGCACGTGATTGTCCCAGAGGCCGGGGATCACCCAGGCGCCGTCGGCCTCGAGCACCTCGCCTCGAGACGGCAGAGCGCCGCTGGGCGCGATGTCCGCGATGACCCCGTCGGCCATGTGGATGTCGACGGGTTCGTCAGACAGCAGGAACTCCCGCCCGGGACCCGCGACCCGCGCCGCTCGGATCATGCCGATCCGTGCGCCGAGGTGCGTCACCGCCCGGCCCCCGAGCGTGCGTCCTGAGCCCGTCGCATCTCGGCCGCCAAGGCAGCGTTCGCGTACGGGCCGTCCGACGACAGTTCTGTGATCACCGACTCGATGACATCAGCGGAACGGTTCTGACTGAGCTTGCGCTTGCCCGCGACCCGCGTGGGGGTCAGACGGAACCCGACGGTACCGGCGGCGAGGCGCGTGACGAAAGCCTCGTCGTTCGGCCGTTCCCACATGCCCCGCGGATCCGGCAACCGCCCTTCGAACCGAGCGACCATCCGATCGAGCACGTCCAGATTCTCCTCATCGCTGAGGATCTCCGGGATGCCGGCCAGATGCACGGCGGTGTAGTTCCACGTCGGCACGGCCGCGACGTCGCCGTACCATCCCGGCGAAATGTAGCCGTGCGGCCCTTGGAGCATCACGAGGAGCTCTCGCTCGCCGAGTCCGTGGACGAGGTCGTCGGGGCGCCCGACGTGAGCGACGATCGTCAGATCATCCCGTTCCTCATCCAGCAGCACAGCGTAATGCGAGGCGACAAGCCCTTCGGGTCCGTCGCTCACGATCGTCGCCCACGGGTTGGCATCGATCACTCGGCGCATCTCGGCGACATCAGCGAGGGCGAAGCTGGGATTCTGACGCATCCTCTCAGCCTACGGTGGACGCTACTTCTTCTGCAGGCAGGACCACAGCTTCACGCCATCGCCCTCTTCGCCTTCCAGCTGTTTGCACCCCTCGCCGGTGTTGTCTTGGTAGGCCGTGACACGATGACCCTCCCCGATGTCCTCCATGAAGAAGGTCTCCACGACCACGGTGTCAATCTCGGCTGCCGGGAGGACAAAGCCGATCTTCACGGTCTGCGACGCACCTGCGGGGGCCTCGAGGTTGAAAACGGGGAAGAGGTACCCCTTCTCCACGGCACCCCAACTCGGAATCTCTGTCAGGTCCGCTCTCAGCATGTTGACCGTGATCGGGGTCCTCGTGTCCGCGTTGTCATTGTGGTTGTGGATGGTCATAGTGACAACTGCGAGGTGACCCCCGGTCTCCTGGGCGTTGTCCCAGTAGACGTCATACTCAAGCTGCGATGGCTCCCCGCCATCCATGGTGGGCGGCGGGTCCAGCTGCACCGACTCGATGCTCACCTCCATCGTGTAACCCTCACCGATGGGGAACCCGTGGTCACCGGGCTCAGGCTCCGTCGTGCTCTCCGCGTCTGGAGCAGCAGTAGCGGTTGCGCCAGGACCGGCCTCGACCGAGGGATCGTTCGCCAGGCCGTCGGCGATGACCGCGAGAACGACCACCAACCCGGCCACCGCACTGATGGGCGGCAGAACCATCCCCGCGATGGCGGGCCACTTCGCGGTGTTCTTCTTGAACAGGCCGATGAGTGACACCACGAATGCGGCGAACAAGATAATGAGCGCGAATGCAAACGTGAGAGGGAAGAAGGCGAGGACAGTTCCCAACACCGCCAACCCGAGCCCGATGAACCCGAGGATAGGTCGGGTCCTGGTGGCAGGGGCGACCTCGGACGCGCTGGCACGCTGGTACCCGCTGGCGCCCTGGTACGCGCTGGCGCCCTGCAACGGCAGCGCAGAAGGCGGCGCAGATGGCCGCTGGGGTTCGGGTGCGTAGTGGTTACTCCACTGCTGCCCGTCCCACCAACGCTGACGACCTGAGCCGTCGTCGTACCATCCTGGTCCGCTCATGTGCGCATCTCCCCGACCAGAGCGGACAGGGTCGTCGTGCTGTTCATGCATCCCCCGAATACTCGAGTCGACAGATCCGAACGACCCGTCACCGTCTCGTGCGTTTGCCGACGACCGGAATGGCCTGGGTCTTCCAGTCCTCCCAGCCGGGCGTTCCCTGCATGAACGACTCGATCTCGTCACGGTTCGCGCGCAGCTTCGGGTCGTTGTCGAGGTATCTCTTCGTCTCACGTGCGACGAGCCCCGACAACACCAGCAGCCCGATCAGGTTCGGCAACGCCATCAGTCCGTTCATCGCGTCCGAGAAAGCCCACACCACCCCGAGCTGAACGGTGCACCCGACGAAGACAACGAGGGAGAAGAGGATCCGGAACGGCATGACGGCGCGCCGGCCGAGCAGTCGTTCGATGTTGCGCTCACCGTAGTACGACCAGCCCAGGATCGTCGACCCGGCGAACATCACGAGACCGATGGTGACGATGTAGTGGCCCCAGTCGCCGGGGAGGCCGTTCGAGAAGGCGGCCCCCGTCATGAGCGCCGGGCTCAGCTGCTCACCGGTCTCCGGGTCGACCTGAGACCACGTGCCCGTGGCGATGATCACAAGCCCCGTGCAGGTGACGACGATGATGGTGTCGATGAAGGTCTGCGTCATCGACACCAGACCCTGGCGCACCGGGTGGCTCGTCTTGGCCGCAGCGGCGGCGATCGCTGCCGACCCCATGCCGGACTCGTTCGAGAAAATGCCGCGGGCGACCCCGAACTGCACGGCGATGATGATCGCAGACCCCGCGAAGCCGCCGACGGCGCTCGTACCTGTGAACGCGTCGGTGAAGATCTGTGCGAACGCTGCCGGAATCTCTCCCACGTTCACGATCAGGATGTAGAGGGCGCCGAGCACGTAGAAGATGATCATGATGGGCACGAGACCGGCAGTCACCCGACCGATCGACTTGATTCCGCCCACCAGCACGACCAGTGCGAAGACAGTGAGCGCGATCCCGGTGACCCACGGCGGAACGCTGAAGCTCGACTCGAGGTTCGTCGCGATCGAGTTGCCCTGCGTCATGTTGCCGATGCCGAAGCAGGCGATCACCGCGAACACGGCGAACGACAGTCCGAGGATCTTGCCGAACGGCCCGGGGATGCCTCGTTCGAGGTAGTACTGCGGCCCTCCGGACTTCTCCCCCGCCGCGTCCGTGGTGCGGAACCACACGCCCAGGAACGCCTCGGAGTACTTCGATGCCATCCCCAGCAGGCCGGTCACCCACATCCAGAACAGCGCGCCCGGCCCACCGATGCCGATGGCCGTCGCCACGCCGACGATGTTGCCGGTTCCGACGGTGGCCGCCAGCGCCGTCGTCAGTGCCTGGAACTGCGAGATGTCGCCGTCGGAGCCGGGGTCCTTCCGAGTGATGATTCCGAGCCGGAGCGCCGACCCGAGGCGGGTGAACTGCAGGCCGCCGAGCCGGATGGTGAGATACAGTCCGGTTCCGAGCAGCAGTGGGATCAGGAAGAACGGGCCCCAGATGATCCCGCTGACGTTCTCGAGAAACGACTGCAATCCGGTGAGATCCATGGCGGCTCCTTCTGCGCGGCTGTGCGAATGGCGTTCTCACCATATTCACAGACAGCGGGTTTCGGTAGTCACGACTCCGCGTGTTCGCCGATGAATGCTCAGGCCTGGCAGCGCGGGCACCAGTAGAGCTTGCGCGCCCCGATCTCCTCCATCGCGATCGAGGTGCCGCAGATCCGGCACGGAAGGCCCGCCCGACGATAGACCCAGTGACGATCGTCGCGGCTCGCCATCGCAGCGCGATACTGCTCGGCGTCCAAATCGTCCATCGTCATCATCTGTCCGGTCTCGACGCCGATCGCGAGCAGCCGCACCCAGTCCCGCCAGAGCTCGCGCACGATCTCTTCGGGCACGTCGCGCCCGGGAGTGTGCGGGTTGAGGCGCTGCCGGAACAGCATCTCGGCCCGATACACGTTTCCGATGCCGCTCACCACGGACTGATCCATCAACAGCAGGGCGATGACCGTCGGCTTCTTCCGCACCGCCTGGACGAATCTCGCCTCGTTCGTCACCGGATCGCCCACCAGAGGGTCTGGTCCGAGCTTCGCGACACTGGCGAGCATCTCCTCCGGAGTCTGCAGTACGCACGCGGTCGGACCGCGCAGGTCGGCGACGGTGATGTCGGTCATCAGCCGCAGGCGCACCTGCCCGACCACTGGAGGCGGCCACTGCTCGCCGTCGTCCGTGAGACCCTGCGTCTGCTCGGACATCCTGACGTGCACGCGGGCGCGCCGCGGCGCGCCGATCGAGGAGAGCGAGTTCTCCCCCGCGTCGTCGAGGATCGGCGTATCGAGATCGGTGCCGCGCTGGTTGGTCTGACCCATGCGTCCGTTGGCGGAGGCGATGGTCGGGTCGAGGAGGATCTCACCGGCGAAGTCCCAGGCGCCGTAGAGACCGAGATGCACCCGCAGCCACACATCTCCCTCGACCTCGAGGAACATCTGCTTGCCGACGGCCTGGACGCTCACGGCTTCTCGGCCGTCGAGGACGGCCGCGCCTTCCGCGAACCGGCCCTGCGGGCTGGTCGCACGGAGCTGCTTTCCTATGAAGTTCCGGTCGAACTGCCGCGCGATCCGGTGGACCGAATGACCCTCGGGCATCGTCAGCCCCTCGGATCCGGCAGGAGCGAACCATCTGCCTCGAACTCCGCGATCTGACGGATGCGTCGCACATGCCGCTCCTCGCCGGAGAACGGTGTCTCGATGAAGCGGTCGATGAGCGACGTCACCTCGTCGAACGAGTGCTGCCGTGCACCGATCGCGATCACATTGGCGTCGTTGTGCTCGCGCGCGAGTTCCGCCGTCGACAGATTCCAGACGAGAGCGGCGCGGATGCCGTGCACCTTGTTCGCCGCGATCTGCTCACCGTTGCCAGAGCCCCCGAAGACGACGCCGAGCGCATCGACTCCCGCCTGCTGATCGGCGACGACGGCCTGGGCTGCGCGGATGCAGAACGCCGGGTAGTCGTCCACCGGGTCATACTCGATCGGGCCGTGATCGACGACCGCGTGGCCCGCCTCGCGCAGATGGTCCTGCAGCTTCGTGGAGAAATCGAGTCCTGCGTGATCGGTGGCGAGATGGATGCGCATGCGACCATCCTAGAAGCCGGTAGGGACTGCGGCGATGGTCAGGGCGCGACGCCTGCGGCCGCGGGCTTGAACCCGGCGCGGATGTTCTCGCAGCATCCGGGTCGGCACACATCGAAGCTCGGACCGACGCCGGTCGCTCGCTTGCGCTCCTCCGGCGCCCGCCCCTCGAGTCGCTCCTGGATGAGATCGACGATCCCGGCGATGAACGACGGCGACACCCCGGGGGTCGGGGTGCGCACGAAACTCAGGCCGGCGGTCTCGGCAGCCTCAGCCGCTTCGGTGTCGAGATCCCACAGCACTTCCATGTGGTCGCTCATGAACCCCACGGGCACCACGGCGACCGCTTTCCGCCCCCGCGACGGAAGGTCGGCGATCACATCGCACACGTCTGGTTCCAGCCACGGCTGCGACGGCGGACCGGAGCGGGACTGATACACCAGTTCCCAGGAGACGTCGGCCGCGGCCGGCACGAGCCGCGTCACCCGGTCCATGGCCCATGCGGCGACGGCCTCATGCTGCGCGGCATACGCCCCGCCGGGACCCCAGTCGACGTCGCGTGGTCCGGAGCGCTCGGCATCGTCCGTCGGGATGCTGTGGGTGGAGAACAGCACCTGGACCTCGCCCGCCGGGATGCCGTCCGCGAGGAAGCCCTCGATGGCTTCGCGCACACCGCTCTGGAATGCGTCGACGAATCCGGGATGGTCGTAGAACGGGCGGATCTTGTCGATGGTGATCGTGTCGCCATGACCGGTCTCCGTCAGCACGCGCGCGAAGTCCTCGCGGTACTGCCGGCAACTGGAGAACGAGCTGTAAGCGCTGGTCGCGAAGGCGAGCAGTGTGGTGTGTCCGTCTGCCGCGGCCGCCGCCACGGCGTCCTCGAGGTACGGTGCCCAGTTCCGGTTGCCCCAGTAGACGGGAAGATCGAGCCCGCGAGCGGTGAGCTCCTCCTCCAGGGCAGTCTTCAGCGCCCGGTTCTGGCCGTTGATCGGGCTCACGCCACCGAAGTGGCGGTAATGATGCGCGACCTCCTCGAGGCGCTCGTCCGGGATGCCGCGGCCGCGGGTCACATTGCGAAGGAACGGGATCACATCGTCCTGCCCCTCGGGTCCTCCGAATCCCGCCAGCAGCAGAGCATCGTAGGCGACGGGGGTGGTCACGTACGGCTCGCCTGTCGCGGCGGCGACGGAAGCGAAGGGAACGGCACTCGACTCGATCGAACTCACTCCCTCATCATTTCATCTCATCCAATGCATATCCCGTGATCACGCGTCGTGGCCCGCTCCTGGCGTAGGCTGTCAGGGTTGCCGTCGGCGCCAACTGCGCCGGATCGCGGTGACATCCCCTCACCCCTGGGAGTACAGCTTTGCCTGGAGAGAACCTCACCCGCATCGAAGCGCAGGAGCGCCGCGACGTCATCGACACGCAGTCGTACGAGGTCGCACTCGATCTGACGAAGGGCGCCGAGGTCTTCGGCTCGCGGAGCGTCGTGCGATTCACCGCCACGCCCGAGAGCTTCAGCTTCATCGATCTCATCGCCCGCGACGTGCGCGAGATCTCGCTCAACGGAGAGCAGCTCGATCCGCAGGAGGTCTTCGCCGACTCCCGCATCGCGCTGAGCGGCCTGCAGGCCGAGAACGTGCTCGTCGTCGACGCGGATTGCGAATACACCAACACCGGTGAAGGCCTGCACCGCTTCGTCGACCCCGTCGACGACGAGGTCTACCTCTACTCGCAGTTCGAGGTTCCGGACTCCCGCCGCGTCTTCGCCGTCTTCGAGCAGCCCGATCTCAAAGCGACGTTCCAATTCACGGTCACCGCTCCCGCCGCGTGGAAAGTCATCTCCAACTCGCCGACGCCCGAACCGATCGTCCATGACGACAACGCGACGGCGACGTGGGGGTTCGAGCCGACTCCTCGGATCTCGTCCTACATCACCGCGCTGATCGCCGGGCCCTACGAAGCGACGTTCTCCGAACTCACCAGTGCCTCCGGTCGGGTCATCCCGCTGGGCGTGTACGGCCGCAAGAGCCTCTGGCAGCACCTCGACGCGGACTACATCTTCGACAAGACCCGCCAGGGGTTCGAGTACTTCGAATCCAGGTTCGGCGTCCCTTACCCGTTCGCGAAGTACGACCAGCTCTTCGTGCCGGAGTTCAACGCCGGTGCCATGGAGAACGCGGGGGCGGTGACGTTCACCGAGTCGTACGTGTTCCGCAGCAAGGTCACCGATGCCGTGAAGGAGCGCCGCGTCGTCACGATCCTGCACGAGCTCGCCCACATGTGGTTCGGCGACCTCGTCACCATGAAGTGGTGGAACGACCTCTGGCTCAACGAGTCGTTCGCCGAGTGGGCCTCGACGATCGCCACGGCTGAAGCCACGGAATGGACCGAGGCGTGGACCACCTTCAACGCCATGGAGAAGACCTGGGCGTACCGCCAGGACCAGCTCCCCTCGACCCACCCCATCGTCGCCGAGATCAACGATCTCGAAGACGTGCAGGTGAACTTCGACGGCATCACCTATGCCAAGGGCGGCTCCGTGCTCAAGCAGCTCGCCGCATGGGTGGGCATCGAGGCGTTCTTCGCCGGAGTGTCTCAGTACTTCCAGAAGCACTCGTGGGGAAACACCGAGCTCAGCGACTTGCTCGTGGAGCTGGAAGCCACCAGCGGCCGTGACCTCGGCTCGTGGTCGAAGAAGTGGCTGGAGACCGCGGGGGTCAACACCCTCGAACCGCTCATCACCGAGGATGCCGACGGATCGATCACCCGGTTCGCGGTGACGCAGACCGCGCCGGCCGACTATCCCACCATCCGCCCGCACCGCCTCGGGATCGGCTTCTACACGCTGCAGGACGGCGCGCTCACCCGCACGCACTTCGTCGAGGTCGATGTCGACGGCGACCGCACCGAGGTCCCTGAGCTGCAGGGGCTGAAGCGCCCCGATCTCGTTCTGCTCAACGACAACGACCTGGCGTACGCGAAGATCCGGCTGGATGAGAAGTCGCTCGCCACCGCGATCGCGCATCTCGCCGACATCTCTGACCCGCTGGCGCGATCACTCGTCTGGGGCGCCGCATGGGACCAGACCCGCGACGCAGAGAGCGCAGCATCGGACTACATCGACCTCGTACTCGGCAACATCGGCCGCGAGAGCGAATCGACCACCGTCCGCACGACGCTCGCGCAACTGCTGACGGCGACGCAGCTCTACGTCGCTCCGGCCGACCGGGACGCCGCGCGCCAGAAGGTCGCCGACGGACTCTGGTCGCTCGCAGAGAACGCGAAGGCCGGCAGCGACAGTCAGCTGCAGTTCGTCACCGCCTTCGCGAACGCTCTCGTCACTCCCGAGCACGCCGGCATCATCGGTCGCCTGCGCGCCGGCGAGGAGACTCTCCCCGGTCTTGAGATCGACGCCGACCTCAGCTGGCAGCTGCTCGTCGGCCTTGCCACGATCGGAGCCACGGACGCCGCATCGATCGATGCGGCTCTGGCGGCCGACAACACCGCCAAGGGCGGCGAGTTCGCGGCGCAGGCGCGCGCAGCGCTCCCGGATGCCGCTTCCAAGCGCGCCGCCTGGGAATCGCTGATCGAGCGCGATGACGCACCGAACACAATCGTCCGCTCTGCGGCGCTCGGGTTCGTCCATCCCGCTGGCGTGGACGTGCTCGGGGAGTTCGTGCCCGCCTACTTCGACATGTTGCTTCCCATCTGGGAGGCCCGCACGTACCAGATCGCGCAGTATCTGATCACCGGTCTGTACCCGAAGGCGCTGGCGAACATCGAACTGCGCGACGCGACGCGCGCCTGGCTCTCGGCGAATCAGGATGCCGCTCCGGCGCTGCGTCGTCTGGTGCTCGAGAACCTCGCCGACGTCGAACGGGCTCTCGCCGCACAGGCACGCGACTCCGAGCGCTGACGCGAGTCCCTGTCGATCGGGCCTCTGCCGCGCTGCATCCAGCCCACGCAGAGGCCCGATCGGTAGGATCGGACTCGATGATTCTCCCCTTCGAAACCACCGATCCGCCTCTGCCCCCCACGGATCCCCAGTGGTGGACGGATCTGCTTGCGTTGCTAGTGGTCATCGGCGGCAAGGCTCTCGCCGTGGTGGCGATCCTGGCCAGCTGCGTCGTCATCGCGTTGCTGCTTCGCCTGGTCATCAGGCGAGTCGTGCACCGCATCGTCGACACGGCGAAGAACAAGGCCGCGGTCGACGACACGCAGGCGCTGGAGCGCTCCCCTCTGGCCGAGATGCGACTCGTGCAACGCACCCGCACCCTCGGCTCGATCCTGCAGAACATCGTCAACGTGATGCTCGTCGTCATCGCCCTGGTTCTCGTGGTCAATCAGCTCTCTCCCACGCTCCTGGGCTCGCTGACGCTTCTCACCGCCGCCGTGGGCGCCGGGCTCGGTTTCGGCGCGCAGAACATCGTCAAAGACGTCCTCAACGGCATCTTCATCGTCGCCGAGGACCAGATCGGAATCGGCGACGTCGTCGACCTCGGCCTCGCCACGGGCGTCGTCGAGTACGTCAGCGTCCGGATCACGCAGGTCCGCGACGTCAACGGCACCCTCTGGTACGTCCGCAACGGCGAAGTGACCCGTATCGGCAACATGTCTCAGGGCTGGGCACGGGCCATCATCGACCTCGGGGTGCCCGTCGACGCCGACCTCGACGTCGTCGAGGCGACGATGCTCGAGACGGCGCAGGGGCTGGCCAAAGACCCGAAGTGGCGGACCCGCATCGTCGAGAAGCCCGAAGTGTGGGGCCTGGAATCGATCGGCGGCGAGGCGCTTGTCGTCCGTGTCGTCATCAAGGCGCGCGCCAACGCGAAGGACGACGTCGCGCAGGAGCTGCGCAAGCGGCTGCGCACTGCACTCCTCGAGAAGGAGATCTCGGTCCCGAGCATGGCCGCCGTGATGCCGACGGGACAGGACGGCGCCCGCCGTGTCCGCGGTGCCAATCCACCCCGCACCCGCCCCAATGCCGTCACCGGCGTCCCGGCTGTTCCCGAGCGCGGCATCTGGCGCCGCAAGAAGCACACCGACGACGGGAGCACCGCGAAGTGACGTTCTACGACGAGGTCGGCGGCCATGACACGTTCGCGAGGATCGCGGCGGTCTTCTACCGCGAGGTGGCGGATGACCCGGTGCTCAAACCGATGTACCCCGAGGAGGATCTGGGGCCGGCCGAAGAGCGGCTCACCCTCTTCCTCGGGCAGTATTGGGGCGGCCCGACGACCTACGGCGAGCGGCGCGGTCACCCGCGGTTGCGGATGCGTCACATGCCCTTCCACATCGACCCCGATGCGCGAGATCGTTGGCTGAAGCACATGCGCACCGCCGTCGATGAGGCGAAGTTGTCGCCGCTCCACGAATCCACGCTGTGGGACTACCTCGAGCGGGCGGCGTATGCCATGGTGAACACATTCGAGCCGTCCGGCATCGGTCCCGCATCCGACGGCCGTGCAACACTCGAGGCGACAGCACGTCAGGATTCAACGGAGAACACATGACTCAGCGCCCCGCTCCCCTGTCCGCAGACGTCCTCGTCATCGGCTGGGGTCTGGCGGGGCTCGTCGCCGCCGGTGAAGCTCTCGACGCCGGCCGGAAGGTCATCCTCGTCGACCAGGAGCCGAGAGCGAACCTGGGAGGCCAGGCATGGTGGTCCTTCGGGGGACTCTTCTTCATCGACTCCCCCGAACAGCGCCGCCTCGGCATCCGCGACTCGCTCGAACTCGCCACCCAGGACTGGTTCGGCAACGCCGGATTCGACCGCGTCGAAGACGAGTGGCCGCGTCGCTGGGCCGAGGCGTACCTGCAGTTCGCGGCCGGCGAGAAGCGTGCCTGGCTGCGGGAGCGCGGGGTCGGGTTCTTCCCCGTGGTGGGATGGGCCGAGCGCGGCGGATACGGTGCGATCGGCCCGGGCAACTCGGTGCCGCGCTTCCACATCACCTGGGGCACCGGGCCCGGCATCGTCGCCCCGTTCGCCGAGCGCGTCGGACAGGCCGAAGCGCAGGGGCGGCTGGTGGTGCTCCCCCGTCACCGTGTGTCCGAGCTCGTCGTCGCCGACGGCGCGGTCGCGGGGGCGCGCGGTGACATCCTCGAACCGTCGAGCAGCGCGCGGGGCATTCCGTCCTCACGCACACCCGTCGGCGACTTCGAGATCATCGCCGGAGCGACGGTCGTCTCGTCCGGCGGGATCGGCGGCAATCACGATCTCGTGCGCGCCTCGTGGCCGAAGCGCCTCGGGAGTCCCCCCGCCCACATGCTGTCCGGTGTTCCCGCCTATGTCGACGGTTCGATGCAGCTCGTCAGCGAGGCGGCCGGCGCCCGTCTCATCAATGGCGACCGGATGTGGCACTACGTCGAGGGGATCACAAACTGGGACCCGGTGTGGCCGGCCCACGGCATTCGGATCCTTCCCGGCCCTTCGTCGCTCTGGCTCGATGCCACGGGTGCCCGCCTGCCCGTCCCGCTGTTCCCCGGATTCGACACCCTCGGAACACTCACGCATCTGCGCACCACCGGTCACGACCACTCGTGGTTCGTGACCTCGCGGAAGATCATCGAGAAGGAGTTCGCGCTGTCGGGCAGCGAACAGAATCCCGATCTGACCGGAAGAGACGTGCGACTCTTGCTGAAGTCACGCCTCGCGAAGGGCCCGACCGGTCCGGTCCAGTCGTTCCTCGACGAAGGCGAGGACTTCATCGTCGAGGACGATCTGGATTCCCTGCTCGAGCAGATGCGCCGTCACCCCGGCGGTGAGGCGCTCGACATCGATCGGGTTCGCCGCGAGGTGATCGCGCGCGACCGGGAGATCGACAACGACTTCACCAAGGACGCCCAGATCGGCATGCTGCGCTCCATGCGCTCCTATCGCGGTGACAAGCTCATCCGTACGGCTGCTCCCCACCGCCTGCGTGATCCTGCGGCCGGGCCTCTCGTGGCGGTGAAGCTTCACGTGCTGACGAGGAAATCACTCGGCGGCATCGAGACCGACCTCGACGGGCGTGCGCTCGGCAGCGACGGCGCACCGATCCCCGGTCTCTATGCTGCCGGCGAGGCCAGCGGGTTCGGCGGCGGCGGCGTACACGGCTACCGCGCACTGGAAGGGACGTTCCTCGGCGGGTGCCTTTTCTCGGGACGGCAGGCCGGGCGAGCAGCAGCCGCTCGGTGACGGCCTGTCTAGGAGCCGCTATGCAGCGGGACCCGTGCCTCGCACGGCGGTCAGCCCTGTCGCGACGGGCCCCCGGACCAGCACGTGGCCGCGGCGGAAGGCGAGACGGGTCCACCTGCTCGTGCGGGTGACACGCACGTCCTCCTCACCGGAGATGAAGCCGAAGGCGTCCGCAGCGAACGCCACGCCTCTCGGAAGCCCGGCGAGAGCTTCGTCGGGTTCTCCCCAGATCGCTGCCCGCAGCGCCCGGACGGCCTCCTCACCGGCTCCCGGCGTGGCCCCGCGGGCGACGGCGGCGATGCCCCACTGTGCACGCTGCGCGATGACGGCTGCGGGGAGGGTCGTCGTCTCCTCCCAGCCGGCACGCGGCGGCGCGATACCCGCCCATGCGGGAGACAATCCCGTCGGAGGAAGCTCGAGCATGCGGGCGTCATCGGTCTCACCGAGAGACTGCACGACGATGTCGCATTCGAGTTCGGGATCAGCGTGCACGATGCGCATCGCGAGGATCGTCGGTGTCTGGTCGAACAATCCATGCGGTGAGAGAGCTGCCGCGCTGAGCGCCAGAACGCCGTTCGCAGCCTGGAGTCTGACGCCTTCGTCCGAGATGCGATTGGCGCGGCCGACGAAGGTCAGCACGTCTCGGGATGTCTCGGCATCGGCGAGAACGAGAGGAAGCGGCACGCCATCTAAACTACCAACCGAGGCGGCACGGGCGGTCGCGGAGAGGAAGTCATGACCGAGGACACCCACGCCAGGAGAACCGTCGATCGCCTCTTGGATGTGCTCGACCTCGACTTCACGCGAGCGCGCACCACGGAGGACATCTTCACCGGCTCCTCGCACCCGATGCCGACGGGGAGGATCTACGGCGGCCAGGTGCTCGCGCAGTCCCTTATCGCCGCTGAGCGCACCCTCCCCGAGGACAGGGTCGTTCACTCGATGCACGGGTACTTCCTCCGCCCGGGTGATTCCTCGCAGGGCATCACGATCGCGGTGGACCGCATCCATGACGGACGATCGTTCTCCACGCGGCGCTCGCAGGCATATCAGAACGGGGTGCCGATCTTCTCGATGATCGCCTCGTTCCAGGACGACGGCCCGGGCGTCGAGCACGCCGTGCCCATGCCCGCCGACGTGCCGCCCCCCGACGCCCTGGCCCCGGACGAGGATCGCGTCACAGGCCTTCCCGAGGGCACGATGCGGATGCTCAGCGAGCGCGCGGCGGACATCCGGCACGTCGGGTCGCCGCTGTATCTCCCCAACGACGACGACCGCGTGCCGCACCAGGGCGTGTGGATGCGGATGCGGGCGCCCCTGCCCGATGACCCGCGGCTGCACCGGGCAGCGCTCGCCTACCTCAGCGACATGACCATCCAGGAATCGATCCTCCGCGCGCACGGCGTCTACTGGGCGTTACCGGGGCTGAAGGTCGCGAGCCTCGACCATGCCATGTGGTGGCACCGTCCGGCTCGGGTGGACGAGTGGCTTCTCTACGTCCAGGAGTCCCCGAACGCCAAGGGCGGGCGAGGACTGGCCACCGGGCGGATCTACAGCCAGGACGGCACGTTCGTCGCAAGCGTCGCGCAAGAGATCATGGTGCGGGTGCCGGACGCGCCCTGACTCGATACGGTCAGCGGTGGGCGTACTCGATCGGCGCCCCGACGTGGGGCTCCCAGGCCTCCCGCATCTCCGCCGTGAGACGGGTCGGGCGTCCGGATCCCGCGTCGACGAGGACGATGATCGCCGTCGACCGTGCGTACAGCGTGCGCGGTTCAGCGCCCGGATGGTTGTACACCTCATAGCAGACCTCGATGCTCGAGCCGCCGAGCTTGCCGAACCACATCTGCACTTCGAGCGGATGCCGCTGATAGGGCACCGGCGCGAGGTACTCGATCTCCTGCCGGGCTATGAGAGTGAGGATCCCCTCGTCGATCCCGGAGTCGAGCACCGCGGTGGACGGCGCCTCCTCACCCGGGCCTGCGCGCCAGAAGGCGCGCACACGCGCCTCCTCGAGCAGCTTCAGCATCGAGGTGTTGTTGACGTGGTTGAAGGCGTCGAGATCGCCCCAGCGCAGGTGGATGGGGATGTGAAGCCTCACGCCACTCGCGCGGACCTGATCTTCGCCGGCGTCAGTCACGCGTCAGCTTGCGGTGCGTCGAGCGGTGAGGCTTGGCAGCATCCGCCCCGAGTCGCTGGATCTTGTTCTCCTCGTATGCATCGAAGTTCCCCTCGAACCAGTACCACTGGTCGGGGTTCTCATCGGTGCCCTCGTACGCGAGGATGTGCGTCGCGATGCGGTCGAGGAACCACCGGTCGTGTGTGATGACCACCGCACAACCGGGGAACTCCAGAAGCGCGTTCTCGAGCGAGCTCAGCGTCTCGACGTCGAGGTCGTTCGTCGGCTCGTCGAGCAGAAGCAGGTTCCCGCCCTCCTTGAGCGTCAGGGCGAGGTTCAGACGGTTCCGCTCACCGCCGGAGAGCACACCGGCCTTCTTCTGCTGGTCCGGTCCCTTGAAGCCGAATTTCGACACATAAGCGCGCGACGGGATCTCGGTCTTGCCGACCGTGATGTAGTCGAGTCCGTCGGACACGACCTCCCACAGCGTCTTGTTCGGGTCGATGTTCGAGCGCGACTGGTCGACGTAGCTGATCTTGACGGTCTCACCGATCTTCAGATCTCCGCCGTCGAGCGGCTCGAGTCCGACGATCGTCTTGAACAGGGTGGTCTTTCCCACGCCGTTGGGGCCGATCACGCCGACGATGCCGTTCGGCGGAAGGCTGAAGCTGAGGCCGTCGATGAGCGACCGGCCGTCGAACCCCTTCTTCAGGTTCTTCGCCTCGATCACGACACTGCCCAGACGCGGGCCCGCCGGGATCTGGATCTCTTCGAAGTCGAGCTTCCGCGTCCGCTCCGCCTCGGTCGCCATCTCCTCGTAGCGTGCGAGTCGCGCCTTGGACTTCGTCTGACGTCCCTTGGCACTGGATCGCACCCACTCCAGCTCCTCCTTGAGGCGCTTGGCGAGCTTCGCGTCCTTCTTGCCCTGGATCTCCAGGCGCTCGCCCTTCTTCTCCAGGTAGGTCGAATAGTTGCCCTCGTAGCCGATGAGGCGCCCGCGGTCGACCTCGGCGATCCACTCGGCCACGTGGTCGAGGAAGTACCGGTCGTGGGTGATCGCGATCACCGCGCCCTTGTACGCCTGCAGGTGCTGCTCGAGCCACAGCACGCTCTCCGCGTCGAGGTGGTTCGTCGGCTCATCCAAAAGAAGCAGGTCGGGCTTCTGCAGCAGCAGCTTGGCGAGGGCCACGCGGCGCTTCTCGCCACCGGAGAGCGGCGCGATCGCGGCGTCGCCCGGAGGAGTGCGAAGCGCGTCCATGGCCTGGTCGAGCTGGGAGTCGAGGTCCCAGCCGTCGGCGGCGTCGATCTCCTCCTGAAGAGTGCCCATCTCGGCGAGCAGTGAATCGAAATCGGCGTCGGGATCCGCCATCAGCGCCGAGATCTCGTTGAACCGATCGAGCTTCGCCTTGATCGCGATGCCCTCCTGGATGTTCTCGAGCACCGTCTTTGACTCGTCGAGCTCCGGCTCCTGCATCAGGATGCCGACGCTGAATCCCGGCGACAGCTTCGCCTCGCCGTTGGACGGCGTGTCGAGACCCGCCATGATCTTCAGGATGGTCGACTTACCGGCACCGTTCGGACCCACCATGCCGATCTTCGCGCCGGGGAGGAACGCCATCGTCACATCGTCGAGAATGAGCTTCTCGCCCACCGCCTTGCGGGCACGAACCATGGAGTAGATGTACTCAGCCAACGGAAACCGCTCCTTCTATCTGCGTCGAAGATCGACACTCCAGCCTACCGGCCTTCGCGGTGCCTGCCGTCGGTCAGTGCGCGCCAGACGCTGGGTCTTCGTGTCACAGCAGCTCGGCCCTCAGCGCGTACCGCGACGGGTCACCAGTCGATCGGTCTCGTCGCCCCGATCAGGCAGCGCCCCTCGGCGAGCTGATCCATGACCGCGGTGACCGGTTCACCGGTCGAGGGGCCGACCTGGCCGACCAGGCACTTGTCCTCGCCCCACCGCACCGAGAACTGCAGGCTCTCCACCGGATTGCCCACAGTGGTCTGGTCCTGGGTGACCTGCATCATCGAGCGGTCGAAGCCCGCAGCCACGAGCGCATCGATGTAGGCCCGGCCCGAGCCGCGCTGCTCCGACGCCCACACCTGAGCGGTGACAGCGGTGAAGACCGGGAGATTCTCTTCGGCGGTGCCGTCAGGCTTGATCGTCGCCGGCTCCGGAGCGGGCGACGCCGTCGGCACCCCCGTGGCCTCCGAAGGCGGAGCGGAGGGAGCTGGTCCCGGTGAGCAGGACGCGAGCAGGAGGGCGAGCGTCGCCGCGAGCGCGACCGACCCGACTGAGCGCGCGGCGGAGGTGGGCGGTCGTCGAAGCACGATCCGAGTCTACGGGTCGACCTCGACGACCGACCGAGCCGGGCTCGACGTCGTCCACGCGCTCGCCGGGAGCTGCGGCTGAGCATGCCGGGCACAACGCAGGCCGTCAATACGGAGTGGTCTCCGCATCGGCGAGCCCGAGCGCGGCTCCCTCGCCGGCGTTCTCGTCAGCAGTCGCCCACACCGCCGCGGTGAGCGCCATCGCCTCGTCGGCGTCGACCTCGGCGCCCGCGTCGTCATTCCTGTCATCGACGGGCGCCTGCGGCCGGTCCTCCGACGTGGCGCGGGCAGCGCGCGCGTAGGCGCTCGTTCCCCAACGCAGATCGTGGCCGATGACGTCGGCATCGAGATCGATGCTCGTGCCGTGCTTTCCGTTGCTCTCCCAGTTGCGGATCTTGAGTCGACCGGTGATGATCACGCTGTCGCCCGAGCGCAGCGACGCCTTCGCGTGCTCGGCGAGGCGCCGGTACGCGGCGACGGAGTACCAGTTCGTGCCCGATTCGACCCACCGTTGCGTCGCCGAGTCGAACCGCCGCTGCGGACTGGCAAGGCGGAAGTTGGTCACGGCGACGCCGCCGGCGGTCGTTCCCAGCACGGGGTCGGTGGCGACATTGCCGACGATCGTCAGGGTGTTGAACATGCTCTTCTCCTCTTGAGTGCCGGAACCGACGTCCGGATCGCTCCAGCGTGGAGCACCCCCGAGCGGGCGCAGCCTTCGCAGGCCACGATCCGTGGACAGCAGAGGGAAGTCGCTGTCAGTGCAGGAGCTGTCGCCACCGGGTGCGATCCGTCAGAGGACCGAATGTCGGTGGTCGCTCATATGTTCGAATGCGAAAGGAGTTCCGATGTCCGAAAGCCTGACGACGTCCCTGCCAGACGTCCCCTATGCCACGCCGCGCCTCGATTCTTCTCGCGAGGTGCTCGTCCGAGCGGCCGACCACCTCTGGCGCGTTCAAGACAGGGCCGGCCGCGTTCTCGGCCACCTCCGTATCGTGGCCGACCCGCTCGGTCTTCGCTACCGGGCCGAACGGCTGCACCTGGCCACGGGCACCTTCCGCATCGTCGGCGAGTTCTGGCGACCCGACGACGCCGTCGCGACACTGCGATACGCGTGAGCGATGCCCAGTTCCGGGGAGCGTCTGAAAGCGATGCAGGCCTGGCACCGGCATCAGAACTTCTCGCGCATGATCGACTACCTGCTGACCCATCCCTGCACCGACTGCGGCGAGGGCGACCCGGTGGTCCTCGACTTCGATCATCTACCGGGGCGGCCGAAGAAGTTCGAGATCGCTCGAGCGATCAATGCGTCCACCCGATCGTAGGCGACGATCTCGGCCGAGATCGAGAAGTGTGAAGTCGTCTGCGCCAACTGTCACCGGCGACGGACCGCGCGTCGGGCCGGACATCGGAAGTATCTCGTGTCGGCCGGAGCACCTGTGCCATCTCCGGAGCGGCTGGAAAGTCAGCGAGTGCAGGTGCCGCATGGTGGCGGCACGAAGGGCCGGCGCGGCTGCCGTTGCGAAGCCTGTCGTCAGCAGCGGAACGCGTACGCTCGGCGACTTCGCGCCTCAGCTCGACAGCGCCGCGATGCAGGCGTCGCCGGGTCTGACACCAAGGGCACTGAAAATGTCGCTAATCTGGACGTCGACCCCCAGTAGCTCAGCGGAAGAGCATCGATCTTCTAAGTCGCCGGTCGCACGTTCGAATCGTGCCTGGGGGACCGAGCCGATGTCAGCGCCGTCGATAGGATGACGTCATGGTATCTGCGTCCGAGAACGATCGACTCGTCTGGATCGACTGCGAGATGACGGGGCTCGATCTTCAGGTCGATGAGCTCGTCGAGATCGCCGTCGTCATCACCGATTTCGAGCTCCAGCCCATCGACCCGGGTTTCCAGATCGTCATCAGGCCCAGCGACTCGGCACTGGCCAACATGAACGAGTTCGTCACGAAGATGCATGAGGCTTCCGGGCTGATCGACGAGATCCCGCAGGGCGTCTCCGTCGCCGAAGCCGAGGAGCAGACACTCGCCTACATCAGGCGATTCGTTCCGCTGGAGCGGAAAGCGCCACTCGCCGGGAACACGATCGGGACCGACCGAATGTTCCTCGCGAAATACATGCCTCAGATCGATCAGTGGCTGCACTATCGCAACGTCGATGTCTCCAGCATCAAGGAGCTCGCACGGCGCTGGTACCCTCGTGTCTTCTTCCAGGCACCGCTGAAAGACGGCGGCCACCGCGCGCTCGCCGACATCCTCGAGTCGATCCGCGAACTGCGCTATTACCGTGAAGCGGTCTTCGTCACCGAGCCGGGACCCTCCAGCGACGAAGCCCGCGAACTCGCCGCCCGCACCGTGTCGGAGTTCACACCGAACATGTAATAGACTCGTGTGGTCGCTCGCCCCGGTGAGCACATGGTGGGTATAGCTCAGCTGGTAGAGCGCTGGCTTGTGGTGCCGGATGTCGCGGGTTCGAGTCCCGTTACTCACCCCAGCAGGAAGAGGTTCGAACCATCCGGTTCGGACCTCTTCTGCGTGACGGGCGGTCACCGCCGCGACCTAGACTGTCGAGGTGTCGTTGACGGTGTGGCTCTCCCTCCTCACCGCCTGTGTCGTCATCAGCTTCACTCCCGGTGCCGGCGCGATCAACACGATGTCGAACGCGCTGAGCCAGGGGTGGCGGCGATCGATCTGGGGGGTGATCGGACAGCAGCTCGCGCTGATCGTGCATGTCGCGATCGTCGCTGCGGGAGTCGGCCTGGTCGTCTCCCGCTCCGAGTTCCTCTTCAACGCGATCCGGTACGCGGGCGCCGCGTACCTGGTGTATCTCGGCATCCGGCTCATCGTCGCACGTCCGGCGCTCCCGGCCGAGGACCCGACCGCGCCGATCACATTTGAGAGTCGATGGTCGATGATGCGGCGGGGATTCTGGGTGAACCTGCTCAACCCCAAAGCGATCGTGTTCTTCCTCGCGTTCATCCCGCAGTTCATCCGTCTCGACGAGCAACCGCTCCCCCAGTACCTCGCGCTCGTCGGCACGGTGATCGTCGTCGACGTCTTCGTCATGTGGGGGTTCTTCGCAGCGGCAGCGCGCCCCTTCCGTCGCCTCACCCGCTCCGAACGCGGTCAGCGAACGCTGAATTCCGTGTTCGGCGCCCTGTTCATCGGTGTGGCAGCGTTGCTGATGTTCGTGCACTGATCGGCGAGCCGCCGACGGCGGCAATAGGCTGGACCGTGATGGAGATGGATGCGACGACCTTCGAAGAACTCGTCATCGACGAGCTCGATCGTCTGCCCGACGAGATGGTGGACGGCCTGGACAACGTCGTCTTCGTCGTCGAGGACCGCCCTGAAGACGGCGGACTCGACCTGCTCGGTCTCTACGACGGACTGGCGCTCACCGAACGCACCCAGTACGGCATGGGCGAGCTCCCCGACCGCATCATCGTGTACCGCGAGCCTCATCTGGCGCAGTGCGAGGGCGAAGAAGAGCTGCGCGACGAGGTGCACACGACGCTCGTGCACGAGATCGCGCACTTCTACGGGATCGATGACGAGCAGCTGCACGAGCTGGGGTGGGCATGAGCGCACCACCTGCCACGCCCGACCTCGATGAGGCGACAGAGCTTTCTGCCGCTCCGATCGAACCATGGCAGGTGGTCGTCTGGAACGATCCCGTCAACCTCATGAGCTACGTCGTGCGCGTCTTCCGGACATACTTCGGATACTCCCATGAGCATGCGACCGCACTGATGCTCGCCGTGCACCACGAAGGCCACGCGATCGTCGCCACAGGTCCGCGGGAGACCATGGAGGTGCACGCTCAGGCCATGCACGACTTCGGGTTGTGGGCCACTGTCCGCAGGGCGCCGCAATGACTGAGCTCAGCGTCCGGTTCCGACTCGCCCGCATCGAGGGTATCCACCTCGGGCGCCTCGTCGATGAGTTCGAGGAGCTCATCGGAAGCACCCATGACAGCACCGACCCCGCCATCCTGCGGCTCACCCCCTCCCCGTACCCCGACGATGAACAGGCCTCTGCCGCCTTCGCGGAGAGCACGAGGAACGACCTCTTGGATCGGAGGTCGACGGATGCGGCGGTGGTTCGCTCCGCGCTCGCCCGGTTCGACGCTGATCCCGAGTCTCTGACCGAGGCGGAAGCAATGCGATCGTCCGAGGTCGTTATAGACGCCGACGACATCGACTCGTGGCTTCGCACCCTCACTGCGCTCCGGCTCGTGCTCGCGTCGCGACTCGGAATCGCGGAGGAGGATCGGCACGACACGGACGATCCCCGCTTCGCCATGTACGACTGGCTCGGCTATCGCCTCGAAGTCCTCGTCCAGGCCGCAGAGGGACAGGACTGAATCAGGGGATCTCGACGATCCGCGTCGCGAGAGAACGTGGGTCGTCGCGTTCGATATGACGCTGCTCTTGCGCCGCCCACCGATCCCAGTGCGGTCGATAGGTCTCACCGTCACGCTGAAGCGCGCGGGACCTGCGGGCCGGTTCCGCCGCCTCCACCCAGACGCGGACGTCCGCCAGCGGCGCCGTCGTCGGAGTGAGGACGCCGCAGCCTTCGAGGATGACGCCGAGCGCCGGATCGACGGCGTGGCTCTCTGCATCGGTCTCGTGTTCCCAGTCCCACTGCCGCCACGTTCCGATGAGGCCCCGGCCGTGCGGCCGGAGGATGCCGTCGGTCGCGCGGTCGACGCCGGCATCGAGCCCGTCCCACCCCGGGTACAGCGAATCCAGCGCGATCAGTTGCACGCGACCCGCGAGGGGCCAGTGCTCGACGAGCAAGCGCGCCAGGGATGTCTTTCCTGCGCCGCTTCTCCCGTCGATCACGACGACCGGGTTCGCCGCGGCGATCGATCTCACATCATCGACGATCCGCGCCGCCGCGGCCCGCAGTGCCGCGGCGACCGGGTCATCACTTCTTGAGTGCACGGATGATGCGCGTCAGTGCGCGCCCGGTGACGCACACGAGGGGGATCGCGACGGCGAGAAGGCTGACGATGTTCGGCTCGAAGCGAAGGCCCTCCTCGCGTCGGACATACACGCCGAGCGGGATGGACATGCCGCCCCCGCCGCCGCCGTCACGCTCCTGGTCGGAGCCCCCGCCGTAGCCTGCCCAGGTGAGCGACACGGGCGTGATGCTCACTCCGTCGACGTCCTGCGGTTCGCCGTAGGCGCTCTTCACGCCGAAGGCAGAGGCCTGTTTCCCGAGTTCCAACGCGATGTTCGGCATGTTTCCACGCTAGCCCACGCACGGGAGTCGCCATCGATCAATCGATTCCGTGAGCTTTCGGGTGCAGGGCAGAGCCGCGTCCGTCGCCGCGACCGAGGTGTCGCGCCCTGGTGATCGTGGCGCTGCCGAATCGGGCCACCGCATCGTCCACGGCTCCCTCGACGCGCCGCCAGTCCTCGTCGTCATCCCACAAGCCGATGCCGCCGGCGCCGGCCGGGCGGAGGTTCTCGGCTCGGACGCCCACCAGTCGGATCGGATCGCGCCGCTCGATCTGGTCGAACAGCCCCTGCGCTGCCTCGCCGATGCGCTGGCCCACCGCTGTGGGCTCGGGCAGCGTCTGTGAACGGCTGAGCGTGCGGAAGTCGTCGAACCGGATCTTGATCGAGATCGTGCCCGTCTCCCACTGCGCCCGCCGCAGGCGTGCGGCCACGCGGTCGGCGAGCCTCAGCAGTTCGGCTCGGAGGAACTCGCGGTCCACGATGTCGTGGTCGAAGGTCTCCTCGTGCCCGACGCTCTTCTCCACGCGCTCTGTTTCGACGTGCCGCGGGTCTTCCCCGCGCGCCAGCTGCGCCAAGCGCGCACCCAGTGCGGGACCGACGGCCCTGTCGAGCATCTCCGCCGAGGACTCGCGGATGTCGCGAATGGTGCGGATGCCACGGCTCTCGAGCGCTTCGGCGGCCTTGGGGCCGACACCCCACATCGCCCGCACGGGGCGCGGAGCCAGGAAATCCAGCGTGTCGGATGCCGCCACCACGAGCATGCCGTCGGGCTTAGCGATCGTCGACGCCATCTTGGCGACATGCTTGGTGGCCGCGACCCCGACACTGCACGACATGCCGACCTCGGCCTGCACCCGTTCCCTGATGATCTGCGCGATCCGCGCGGGACTCCCCCACAGCCGACGGACGCCCTGCACGTCCAGGAAAGCCTCATCCACAGACAGGGGCTCGACCAGCGGTGTGATCGACTCGAAGATCGCCATCACCTGACGCGACACCTCCTGGTACCGGTGGAAGTGAGGCGGGACGATGCGCGCCGTCGGGCACAGCCGCAGCGCCTGCGAGACGGGCATGGCAGCCCTGACTCCGTAGCGGCGGGCTTCGTACGACGCACTGGAGACCACCGACCGCCCATCGGGGGCGCCGATGATCAGCGGCAGCCCTCGAAGCGTGGGGTCATCGAGCACCTCCACTGCGGCATAGAAGGCATCCATGTCGACGTGGAGGATGCGGGTGCCGGTGTCGTCCGCGCCCTCGGGCGAGACGACCCGGCCCCTGCCATCACCGTGACCCATGCACCCATTGTCGCCCGGATCGCCGGCTCGTCGGTGCTCCCTCAGCGGTGACCATCGGCGAGGCGTCGCGGGTCGGTTACGCCTCGGGCTCGCTCGCGCGCGCCAGGACGAGCTCACGGACGCGCGCCGCATCGGCCTGCCCCTTCATCGCCTTCATAACCGCCCCGATGACCGCGCCCGCGGCCTGCACCTTGCCGTCGCGGATCTTCGCCATGACGTCGGGCTGGTTCGCGAGGGCCTCGTCGATGGCGGCGATCAGTGCACCGTCGTCGGAGACTACGGCGAGTCCGCGTGCGTCGACGACCTCCTGGGGGGTCCCCTCGCCGGCGATGACACCCTCGAGCACCTGACGGGCGAGCTTGTCCGTCAGCGTGCCGGCATCGATGAGCAGCTGCAGAGCCGCCACATTCGCCGGGGCGATCAGCCCGGCGGCATCCCTGTCCTGCGTATTCGCCAGCCGGGAGATCTCGCCGGTCCACCACTTGCGCGCAGCGGCCGGTGCCGCACCCGCGGCGATGGTCGCCTCGACCTCGTCGAGCAGACCGCCGTTGCGCACATCCTGGAACTCGAGGTCCGTGAAGCCCCACTCGGCCATGAGCCGGCGCCGTCGCGCCACCGGCTGCTCGGGAAGAGCGGCGCGCAGCTCTTCGATCAGCTCAGCAGCAGGCTGAACCGGCAGCAGATCCGGCTCCGGGAAGTAGCGGTAGTCATCGGCATCCGACTTCGGCCGTCCGGGCGACGTGGTGCCGGTGTCCTCGTGCCAGTGCCTGGTCTCCTGCGTGATCGATCCGCCGTCGGCGAGGATCTGCGCCTGCCGCTGGATCTCGTAGCGGACCGCGCGTTCGACGGAACGCATGGAGTTGACGTTTTTCGTCTCCGTCCGCGTGCCGAGCTTCGTCTCGCCCCGCGGTCGTAGCGACACATTGGCGTCGCAGCGCAGGTTTCCCCGCTCGAGGCGCGCCTCCGAGATGCCGAGGCTGCGAACGATGTCCCGGATGGTGGCGACGTATGCCTTCGCGACCTCCGGTGCGCGGTGCTCGGTGCCGAAGATCGTCTTCGTCACGATCTCGACGAGGGGAACGCCGGCGCGGTTGTAGTCGACCAGTGAGTACTCGGCGCCCTGGATGCGCCCGGTCGAGCCGCCCATGTGGGTGAGCTTTCCGGCGTCTTCCTCCATGTGCGCGCGCTCGATCGGAATCTGCACCACCGTGCCGTCCTCGAGCTCGACCTCCACCGAACCCTCGTACGCGATCGGCTCGTCGTACTGAGAGATCTGATAGTTCTTGCCGAGATCGGGGTAGAAGTAGTTCTTCCTGGCGAAGCGGCTCGACTCGGCGATCGAGCATCCCAGCGCGAGACCCAGACTGATCGACGACCGGATCGCGGTCTCGTTCACCACGGGAAGGGAGCCCGGGAGCCCCAGATCGACGGGCGCGATCAGCGTGTTCGGCTCGGCGGCGTGATACAGCTCATTGGCCGGATTGGGCGCGTCGGAGAACATCTTCGTGTTGGTGTTGAGCTCGACGTGCACCTCGAACCCGAGCACCGGCTCGTACAGCTCGAGCGCCTTGTCGAAGTCCATGAGCTTGGCGGCAGCGGCCATCAGCGGGTTCCTCCCATCGATCCCTGAGCTTGTCCGAGAGCGGGCGCACGATCGAGGAGCGGGCCACCCCAGGAATCGAGCAGGACCGCCTCGAGTGCCGCACCCACGCGGTACAGGCGCGCGTCTTCCCGGGCCGGAGCGATGAACTGGATGCCGACGGGCAGTCCGTCCTCCTCCGCCAGGCCCGAAGGGATCGAGATCCCCGGTACGCCGGCGAGGTTCACCGGAATCGTCGTGATGTCGTTCAGATACATCTGCAGCGGGTCGTCGACCTTCTCGCCGATCTTGAACGCCGTGGTCGGCGCCGATGGCGTCGCGATGACGTCCACCTCGGCGAAGGCGTTCGCGAAGTCCTGCTGGATCAGCGTCCTGACCTTCTGGGCACTGCCGTAGTACGCGTCGTAGTACCCCGCTGACAGCGCGTAGGTGCCGAGGATGATGCGTCGCTTGACCTCGTCGCCGAATCCGGCGTCGCGGGTCGCGGACATCACGTCCTCGACCGTCGGGGTGCCGGCAGGCGTGACCCGGAGGCCGAAACGCACCGAGTCGAACTTCGCGAGGTTGCTGGAGGCCTCGGCGGGAAGGATGAGATAGTACGCGGCCACACCGTACTCGAAGTGCGGGGCGCCGATCTCGACGATCTCCGCCCCCTGAGCCTCCATGAGTGCGAGCGCCGTACGGAAGGAGTCCGCGACGCCCGGCTGAAAACCGCTGTCGGGGAGTTCGCGGATCACGCCGACCTTGAGCCCCTTGAGGACATCGCCACGCGCACCCTCGCGAGCGGCGTCGGCGAACGAGGGCCACCTGTCCTGCAGCGACGTGGAGTCCTTCGGATCGTGCCCACCGATGACGTCGTGCAGGAGACCGGAGTCGAGGACAGTGCGCGTCACCGGGCCCACCTGGTCAAGGCTCGAAGCCAGCGCGATGGCGCCGTAGCGGCTGACGCCGCCGTAGGTCGGCTTCATCCCGACGGTGCCGGTCACGTGCGCCGGCTGACGAATCGATCCCCCGGTGTCGGAGCCCAGCGCCAGGGGCGCCTCGAAAGCTGCGACGGCCGCCGCCGACCCACCGCCGGACCCACCGGGGATCCGGTCGAGGGCCCATGGATTGCGAGTCGGGCCATAGGCCGAGTGCTCGGTGGAGGACCCCATGGCGAACTCGTCCATGTTCGTCTTGCCGAGCGGGATCAAGCCCGCTGCGCGCGAGCGGGCGACGACCGTGGCGTCGTAGGGCGACCGGTAGCCCTCGAGGATGCGCGAGCCGCTGGTCGTCGGCTGATCGGTCGTGACGAGGACATCCTTGATGGCCAGAGGTACGCCGGCGATCGGGCCGAGCTCGTCACCGGCGGCGCGCTGTGCATCGACGGCCGTCGCGGCATCCAGAGCGCGTTCGTTCACGTGCAGGAAAGCGTGGATCTCGCCGTCGACGGCCGCGATGCGGTCGAGGTGGGCCTTCGTCGCCTCGACGCTGGAGATCTCGCGCGCAGCGAGCTTCGCCGCCAGCTCTGCTGCCGTCAGGCGGACGATGTCGCTCACTGCTCTTCTCCCAGGATCGCGGTCACACGGAAACGGCCGTCCGCGGCATCCGGCGCATTCTGCAGCACCTGCTCGTGAGTGAGCGCCTGCCCGACCACATCGGGACGGAAGACGTTGCTCAGCGGGATCGGGTGGCTCGTGGCGGCCACATCGGCTGTCGCGACCTCCGACACCTTCGCGATGTTGTCGACGATGGCGTCGAGCTGGCTCGTGAGCCGCGTCACCTCGTCGTCGTTCAGCTGGATGCGCGCGAGCACGCCGAGATGACGTACAAGATCAGGGG
>NZ_JAPSHY010000026.1 GCF_031179285.1 Microbacterium sp.
GCGCGTTCGCCTCACCGGTCGCCCTGGCCTCGGCGGCCGCAGCCTCCCCGGCGGCTTGAGCGCGGTCGGCCTGGGCCTGCTGCTCGGCGATGCGCGTGCGCGCCTCGGCCTGCTTGACCTGCTCGATCGCAGCGGCCTCGGCCGCACGCTCGCGGGTGTACAGCTCGGCCTGTGCGCGGGTCTCGGCCTCGTACCGCTGCGCGTCGGCGACGCGCTTGACGTCGGCGTCGAGCTGGGCCTGCCGGTTCTCGGCCTGCTGTTGCAGGACGGCCTGCTGAGCCTGCTCGCGCGCCAGGTTCTCCGCCTGCTCCGCTTCGGCGCGCGCGCGGCCGATGCCGGCGTTCGAGTTGGCCGTGTTGGTGTCGAGCGCGGTCTGCTCGATCAGGTTGGCTTCCTGGTTGGCGATGAACTTCTGGTTGATCGCGCGGTCGGCGTTGGTCTGCGAGATCTCCGCCGACTGGCGCTTCGCCTGGATCTCGGGGGCGCCGAGGGATTGGATGTAGCCGACCTTGTCGGTGATTCCCTTGATCTGGAACGAGTCGAGGATGAGGCCTTGCTCGGCGAGCTCCTGCGAGACATCGGCGGCGATCTGGTCGGAGAACTTCTTGCGCTCGCGCATGAGCTCGACGACCGACAGGGTGGCGACGATGCCGCGGAGTGCGCCCTCGAGCTGCTCGGTGGTGAACTGCTCGATGGCCTTGTCCTGCGAGGCGAAGCGCTCGGCGGCGCGGCGCACGTAGAGGGGGTCGGAGCCGATCTTCACGATCGCGACGCCGTCGACGTTCAGGGTGACGCTGTCGAGTGACTGGGCTTCGGCGTTGAGGGAGACCTGACGCGAGCGCAGCGAGATGATCTCGTGGCGCTGCGTGATCGGGTTGACGAGCGACTTGCCGTTGACGATGACGGTGACGGGCGACTCCGACATCTCGGAGCTGCTCGAGCCGTCGGCGGCGATGACGGCCCGCTGCACCTTCTGCTTGCGACCAGAGATCACGAGCGCCTCGTCGGCGCGGGCGACCTTGATCCAGCTGCGCGCGAACAGCAGCAGGATGAGCAGTAGGACGACGGCGACGGCGACCGCGATTCCTACGATGACCAGGATGCCGACGATTCCGGCGATCTCCATTGATGACCTCCCTTTCCCCCGAGGGGGTGGTCTGTGACGCGCGGTCTCGCGCGTTCACCACCCACCCTGCCAGATCGGGGAAGGCGACGCGGCCTCAGCCGCGACGGAGCTTCTCGGTGAGGTCGCGCAGCGTGCGCAGTTCGTCGTCGTCGAGGCGGGACATCCGGGCGGCGATCGAGCGACCGTGCACGGTGGCAAGGCTGCGGAATGCCTTCGCGCCGGCATCCGTCGCACGGATGAGCGCACCGCGCCTGTCGTCAGGGTCCGGGCATTTCGCGACCAGTCCGCGATGGACCATCCGATCGACCAGACGCGAGACGCTCGGCTGGCTGATGAGCATGTTGGCGGTGATGTCGCGCAGTCGGGCGGTCATCTCGGGAGCGCGTGTGACAGTGAGGAGCACGTCGTACTCCGCCTGAGCCAGATGGCTGTGGTCGAAGTCGGCTTCCATCTCTTCGAACAGCTCATGCTGCGCGCGGAACAGGCTCTCCCATGCTTCCAGGGCGAGCTTGCGATCGGTCATGCTCACAGGATAGTGGGAATGGTAAAGGGCCGGTCGGAGAGGCTCCCGACCGGCCCTTGTTCCCTTGCACCAAGAGTGTCCTGCAATCACATGCGGTGGATGCCACAGCAAACATTCACCGTGTGATCACTGTATAACGGCCGGGTAACGAATGCAACGGTTTGATTACGGAAGTTGACCCCGGCGTCCGTGTCTGTCCGATCTCACGAACCTGTCGGATATTCACGAAGGTGCGCAGCGTCTCCCCGAAATAGCCTTCCGTAATCGGTTTCGGTGCGCGGAACGGATGTCCCCGAGGCGGCCCCAGCTACTCGGCCAGGTCGAGGGTGCGGGTCGTGGTCGTGCCGTGGGTCAGCGATGAAGGCTCGCTCGTAGATGTCGTACACCGCTGCCGCTTTCAGATCGTTATAGCGGGCAGTCCCGTCAGCTGTTGAAGCGGCCGCCTTCGCGGCGTTGTATCGATGCCGGTCTGTCGGGTTCTTCTTGAGCCAGTCTGTGAAGACGGTGTGCCGTTGCGGTTCGATTGCGCTGGGACTCCAGACGTGGAGGTTGGTGTTCGGTCTCGCGAACGTGAGTTGGCGGTGAGGGTCGCCGCTCATGACGTCACGGAAGATGAGGCGAAACCCAGCGGCCTCCAATCGAGGCAAGTATCTGTGTTCGTCCTCGACGTCTGGAACGGTCAAATCCACATCGATGACGGGTTTCGCGGCAAGGCCGGGCACCGACGTGGAGCCGACATGGTGAATCGATAAAGCGAGATCTCCGATCGACTCGGTGAGCACGCGGCTGATCTCCTCGAATTGCTCTCGCCAGCCCTCGTCGTGTGCCTGTACGGCGCCGGGGGCTGTCTGCCGGGATGCAACTCGCTCTGCCTGGCGGGCGGCATTCGCGCCGGGGGTGAAAGGTCGCCACAGAGGATGTGTTGTCATGTCGCAACCATCGCACAAGCAGCGAGCCTGCCGATCCTCGTACGCCAGCGCTCAACGGGCGAGGTGCCGCCACCACCGCGATCGAGAGGCCGCAGAGTCGGGCGCAATCCCGGCTCACCCCAACGCGGGCCATGTCCACGCGTATGACGGCTGCGATCCGCGTGGCGTTGACAAGAACGCGGCGCTGAGCAGCGTGAACAACCGTGCAGGCATCCGCATCATCCGTGGCGCGGGTTCGCGAGCAGCATCCGCCGGTGTCTTGGGTGAGTCATCTGCTCGTCCGGTTCTGTTCAGGAACGATGGCGGCCGCGATCGCTTCCGCGACGAGTCTGCTCGCGTCGGCATCGAGGTGGATGCCGTCGCGGTGAGCCGCGACTCCACGATCGGTGACATCGAAGATGTCGATGAGCGGGAGGCTCTCCCGCTCGGCGACGCGACGCACGATCGGCACGACCCCTGCCGCGACGGTTGGTGCGGAGACACCCCGGCGGTTGTGGAACGCGACCGGCGGCGTCAAAAGGTACACGGTGGATGTGCCGTCGGCGCTGTAGAGGGCGGCGAAATCGGCGAGCTCCGACTCGTACGCCTCCGCGTTCCAGTTCTCGCCCCGCGCGTCGTTCGTTCCCAACATGATGAGCACGATGTCGGCGCGCGCCCGGAGCGACGCCTCGGCGAACCGGTTCGCCGCATAGGGCCAATCGCCGTCGCGCTGAAGCGTTCGCCGGTTCAGTCCGTAGTTGAGCACCTGGTACCGGCTGCCGAGGAGTCGGGCGAGTTGGGCCGGGTAGGACCATCTGTTGCGGCCCTTGAGTAGTACACCTGCGCCATAGGTGTTGCTGTCGCCGATCGCGGCGACGGTGATCTTGCCGGGAATCGGGCGCGGGACCGGAGGGTGCATCGTCCGTCGGGCGACGAAGACGATGCCCCCGACAATGAGGAGGAGGACGCCGGCGACGGTGAGGAAGATGGGCATGAGGCTCCGGTAGTGGGTCGTCTACAACACTGACAGCGAGGCCAATTGTCATTCCCTGTCAGACGGGCACGTCGTCATAGGGTTTGGGCCCTCAGGAGCAGCCATCTTCAGTGGAAGTACGAGGTGACAAGTTCGATGAGGGCTTCGACGTCTTCTTCGACCATCGGCCGGCCGGTCATCCCCATGCGGTGAAGAAGCGTACCCACGACGATATCGATGAAGAGGAGCGCTTCCCTTTCGGGTTGGTCGAGCGCCGTCTGGACGGCGAGACGGTAGGGCTCCTGCAGTCGCGAGGAGAGGACGAGGCGCAGCTCAGGGTCGCTGACGCCATCGCTGAACACGCCGGCGAAGGCGTCTCCTACACCCGGCTCACCGAGCTTGTCCGCTGCCCAACGAATTGCTGACGCGAGCTTCTCCCGGCGGTCGGCTCCCTCAAACGGGGCGGGCCCGATGGCATCGATCAGGCAATCAACGATCAGGGTGCCCTTCGTCGGCCACCGACGGTAGATGGTGGTCTTCGCGATGCCGGCCCTGGCGGCGATCCTGTCGACCGTGGCATGTGCATAGCCCACTTCCTCGACCGTGTCGAGGGTCGCATCGAAGACGAGGCGATTGATTCCGGCGCGAGGTCGTCCCCGTGGCCGCGGCGGAGCTTCAGAAGGCATGTCCCCACGATACAGGATTATGCTACCTTCAGTTTCGCAACCTCAAGTAGCGAAAGGATCATGATGAGTGAGATCGCTGAAATGCGCCCAAAGGAACCCGACTGGGAGACGGTTACACCCGAGGAGCTGGCTGTGTACCAGATGGCGGAGAACCGGCTACGGGCGTCGGCCGAGGCGCGCGTGATCACCGGTGCGCCGGAACCCGGAGCCGCGATCGGGTGGGAGAGCGTAGCCTTCCCTGACCGAGCGGTGCCTGTCCGTGTCTACAGACCCGATTCGGGAGAAGTGCTGCCGGCGGTCATTCACGTGCATGGTGGCGGCATCGTCGGTACCGCAGCGCAGAGCGACTGGATCAACAGCCACCTCGCGGTTCACCTGCCCGCAGTCGTGATCTCGGTGGAGCACCGGCTCCTCGACTGGCAGACCCCGTTGTCGGCGGCCGCTGATGATGGATGGGATGTCCTTCGACACGTCGTCGAGAACGCCCCGACCTGGGGAGTGGACCCGACCCGGGTCGCTCTCTTCGGTGAGAGCTTCGGTGGACTCATCAACACGCTCTCCGCGCTCAGGGCAAGGCATGAGGGGGTCGACGTACGCGCACAGGTGCTCGTCAATCCGGTGCTTGACCTCACTTCCTCCGCCTGGTCGTACGACTCCGTCACCGAGTTCTCGGCCGGGCCGACTCTCCCGTTGTCGTTGCTGCGATTCGTGCAGCAGCTCTCCGTCCCCTCCGGTGCAGATCCTCGCGCCCTGTCGCCGCTCCATGCCGATGACGTCGGGGGGCTGGCTCCCGCGTTGGTGGTGCTGCCCACGGCGGATCCCCTTGCGGATCACGGTCGAGTCTTCGCTACCCGACTCGCGGATGCAGGCACTCCGGTGCAGGTCAGCGAGTATCGCGGTCTGGTGCACGCCTTCCTCAGCATGCCGGGCGCTTTCGCCCAGGCGGAGGCGGCCCGCACGGAGATCCTCGAGCACCTGAAGGCTCACCTCGCGCACTGAAGTGATCCGGCCGTCGAGGCTGCGAATCGCCAACCTCCCTTACAACCCTCGGGTCAGTTTGCCCTAGCTGCCGGCGGCTCGTGCCGCACGCGCCGATCCGGTGACGTCACTCCGATACGAGTGAGCACGGAGGTCGGGGAGCCAGCGGTTCGGGCCCCCGGCCTCCAATCATTCGCAGCATCCACGAGAAAGGAGACCATGGCGATCGCCTGGGCCGCTGGGAGAACACCCATGGGTCGCTCGAGCCGCGCTTCTCGCCCGACTCGCGGTGGGAGGACCCTCCCGTTCGATCTGCACCGCGCATGCCCCGGCAAGCCAGTTGGTTCAAGTCCCTGACGAAGGACACGGAGTGCCGCAGCCCGTCGGACTCCTTCGATGCGATTCGAAGGATGTCTGCCTGACCGCTGCAACTCGAGGCGTCACGCAGGAGCGCGACGTCGGGTCAACGGGGTAAGGGCGCTTGGCCGTTGAGGGCCCACCACTGGAGAAGCATGATCGTCTTGCCATCGACGATCCGGCCGTCGTGGATCATCCCGAGAGCCTCGGTGATGGGGAGCTCGACGACCTCGATGTCCTCACCCTCGTGTGCGATTCCCCCTCCCGGGCCGGTGCGGTCGGCGGGTGTGTACGGCGCGGCATAGAAGTACACCCGTTCCGTGACGGAGCCCGGACTCATGTACGCCGTGAACACATGAGAGACGGGACCCACGTTCACCCCGAGTTCCTCCGCGACCTCTCGCTGGATCGCCGTCTCGGGATCGTCGTCGTCGAGAAGGCCGGCCGCCGTTTCGATGAGCATGCCGTCCGGGTGCTCGTTGACGTAGGCGGGAAAGCGGAACTGTTTGGTGAGCAGGACAGTGGACCGGGCGGCATCGTGGAGCAGGATGGTCGCACCGTCACCCCGGTCGTAGGTCTCGCGCTGAAGCCGCGACCAGCGGCCGTCGCTGCGCCGATAGTCGAACGTGGTGCGGCGCAGCACGTGCCAGCCGTCGGAGACGAGCTCCACGTCTCGCACGACGACGTCGGGGTTGCGCGCGAGATCCCGCCCGATCTGATCGAGACCGGTGCGACCGCGATGATCGGGGACGTCGACACCGGGTCGCCCCCCGCTCGTCGCTCTACGTCCGATCGGCGGGAACCCCCGATGAGTGGGCATTGGTTGGGTCACGGTCGATAGAATAAGGTAAAACGTGCACAAACACGAATGAACAGGAGGCGCGATGCTGAGTGCAGAACGACGCGAACACCTGGTCGAGACCTTGCGCCGCGACGGAAAGATCGTGGCCAAGGCGGTAGCGGCTGAGCTGGGGCTGTCGGAAGACAGCATTCGACGCGATCTTCGTGAGATGGCGGCGGAGGGCCTCTGTCAGCGCGTCTATGGGGGAGCGCTTCCGGTCTCGCCCGCGCTCGCGGACTACTCGGGTCGGCAGCGCGTCGGAGTCCGGGCGAAGCAGCGCGTGGCCGATGCCGCTGTGAAGTTGATCGATCCGGGCAGCACCGTCATCATCGACGGCGGGACGACGGCCCTGGCGATGATCTCCCTGCTGCCGCCGACGCTGAGCTGCACCGTGATCACTCACAGCCCGACCATCGCTGCCGCCCTGGTCGAACACCCCGGAGTGGATGTCTTCATCCTCGGGGGCCGGCTGTTCAAGCACTCGGTGGTGGCGAGTGGCGCGGCGGCGGTGGAGGCCGCCGAGCGTGTCTCCGCAGACCTGTTCTTCCTCGGGGTCACCGGCATCCATCCGGACGCCGGGCTCACCACGGGGGATCCCGATGAGGCGGCGATGAAGCGGGCGCTCACCTCGCGCGCCGCCGAGACCTATGTTCTGGGCTCCTCCGAGAAGATCGGTGCAGCATCGTCATTCCGCGTCATCGACTTCGATGCGGCGGCGGGCGTCATCACCGACGCCGACATCGAATCGGACGTCGTCCAGCGCCTGGGTGAGCGTGTGCGGATCATGCCCGCATGAGAATGATAGGAAGAGACGACAGCCGCGCACGGCCGAGCCATGGCAGAAGGAGACACCCGTGACCGATCGGTGCACCATCGGTCTCTTCGGTCCTCTGGTCGTCGACATAGGCGGTCGGCGCGTCGACGTGCGGGCGGGTCTGACGAGCGCCATCCTCGCCAGGCTCGCTTGGTCGCCCAGAGAAGTCGTGACCACTGAGCACCTCGTTTCGGCGCTCTGGGCGGAGCCCCCGTCCAACGCGGCTGGTTCGTTGCGTGTATACGTGTCGCGTCTTCGCTCCGGTCCCCTGAGCGCGGTGCTCCAGGGAGGACGGGGAGGCTACGCGCTCGACGTGGATCCTGACGACGTGGACGTCATCCGCTTCCTCAGGCGCAGCGAACCCGCTGAACTCCGCGGTCGCGAGGATGCTGCAGCTCAGATGTGGAGTCAAGCGCTCGAGTCCTGGATCGCGGAGCCGTTCGAGAGCCTGTCGAGTTTTCCCTTCGTCGCACAGGCACGCCGAGAGCTGACATCGCGGCGGCACCTCATACTGCGGCAGCTCACGGAGTTCCGCATCGCTCGGGGAGAACCGAACGCGAGCATCCCCGCGCTGGTGTCCGCGGTGGCTGAAGAGCCCTCCGACGAAGACCTGGTGAGCACTCTGGCGCGAGCGCATGCCGCTGCCGGGCAGGAGCCGTCGGCTCTGGCGGTGATCGACCGGTTTCGCAACCATCTGCTCGAAGAAGAAGGGCTTGACGCGTCCGGAAGGATGCTCGAGCTTCGACAGGCGGTCCTCCGCCGCGATCCCTCCTTGCGACCCGGGGGAGCGCAGCGTTCCGTGGCGCGTCACGGAATTCCCGTTCCTCTCACGCGCCTGGTCGGCCGAGAGTCCGACCTCGCGCGTATCGAAGAAGCTCGATCGATGCACCGCCTCGTCACGCTCGTCGGTCCGGGCGGTGTGGGGAAAACGCGTTTGGCGGTGGAAAGTGCTCGGCGCGCGACGTCGACCATCGATGTCGAGCAGTGGATGGTCGATCTGTCGACCGTCCCGGACGGCTCGGACGTTCTGCCGGCGACGGCGGATGCCCTCGGAGCCAGCACGCACTCCCTCGAAGGGATCGCTGCCCGGGTGGAAGGCAAGCCCACTCTCCTCATCGTCGACAATGCGGAGCACGTGCTCGTGTCGACGCGTGCTCTCGTGTCGGAACTCCTCGCCTCCTGTGAAGGACTGGCGGTGATGGTCACATCGCGAGAGCCGCTTTCGATTCCGGGCGAGTTCGTCGTCCGGGTTGCCGGGCTTCTCGACGACGATGCCGACAGAGCTGTGGAGTTGTTCAGCGAACGAGCGTCCGCTGCGCGCGGCGGCGCCGACCGAGCGCCCGGGAGTGATGCAGCGATCCGACGACTGTGTCGGATGCTCGATGGGCTTCCGCTCGCGCTCGAGCTCGCTGCGGCGCGGACGGACCTTCTCAGCGTCGACGATCTTCTCTCCGCACTGGGGCGCGGGGAGAGCTTGCCGGGCTCGCTGGTGGGGGCCGCCCGGCAGGCGAGCCTGGACAACGCGATCCGGTGGAGCACCGACAATCTGCCCGCCGACGAGATGAGGGTGTTGGTCGAGCTGTCGGGCTTCGCGGGGCCCTTCACTCTCGACGCCGTCGAACGGATCTGCACCCCGGGCGACCGCTCAGCGCGCGAGCTGGCGCTTGCTCTCGCTCGCAAGTCACTGGTCGCCGTCGACGAGACCGAAGATGGCCAGCGCCGGTACCGCCTTCTGGAGTCGATGAAGGCATTCGTTCGGCCTCTGCGGGATCCGGGAACAGCGGTGCAGTGGTACGGAAGGCACCGCGAGTTCTTCGCATCGCTCGTCGATGAGCTCGCTCCGACAATCCGTACGCACTCCGCCGCGGTCGCACATGGTGTCTTCGACACGCTGGCGCCGGATCTGCAGCTGGCAACAGAGAACGCCATCGAGGCGGGGGATCGCGACATGGCACTGCGGCTGGCCGGCGGACAAGCGTGGCACTGGTTCAAGCGGGGCTGGCTGGTGGAGGGGCGAGCAGTGATCGACCGTGCCCTGGTCGTCCCCGGCTCGAGCGATCCGTCGATCGAGGCCCGTGCGCTCGTCGGAATCGTCAATCTCGCCTACCAATCAGGGGATGCCGAGGCGGCTTTCGGTTACGTTGCCCGCGGTATCGAACGCGCCACGGCAGGTGGCGAGAGGTTGGCGCTGGCCAGCCTCCTCGCGTATGCCGCCTACGGGCGTTCGCTGTTCGGAGACCCCGACGAGGCCCGACAGCTGATCGAGCAGGCCATGTCGTTGGCGGAGAGTGCACCGGACTGGCTGCAAGCGGAGCTCAAGATGAGCCAGGGTCAGACCTTGCGGGCCCTGGGCCATCCCGCCCAGGCGCTCGAAAGCCTGGATGCGGCACGACGCCTGGCGACCCGGGCGGGCCACGCCTGGGCGCTCACGTCGAGCGAGTACGTCGCAGGAAAGATCCTCATCGAGGTGAAGCGGCCGCGCGAAGCGATGACCGTCCTCGTCAATGGCGCGAAGACGGCGGCCGCCGGCGGCGACTTCCCCGGCGCGCTCGCGCTGCTCCACCTTCTGGGCGGAGCTACTGCCCTCGTTGAGCAGCACGTGCAAGGCGCGGCGGTCTTCGGCGCTGTCGATGCGATCGGTCGCCGATACTCGTACAGCCCGGTCGCTGCCGAAGGGGCGGACGCGATGGTGCACCGGGACCGCGTCGCGGCGGGCCTCGCGAAACGAGAGTACGAAGCCGCATATGACCGAGGTGCGCGATTCTCCCTCGAGGAACTGATCGCGCTCGGGAGTGCTCTTGCTCACCGACGATGATCGCCGGATCCGCTGAACAGTGACCTGCTGAACGGATGGTCCGGACGGCGATCCTGGTGCGGAGCCGGGCGTTAATCCAACATTGCACCCCGAACGACCTGTCGTCTCGGCACATGCAGATCCGTAGCGTTTCCTGAGTCAGTCCGTGCTTCTCACGAAAGCACGACCCATGACCTCGTAGCCCCGGTGGCTGGTCCGTTCCCCACGGACCCCGCCGGACCCTGGACCGCCCGACCACCATGGCCGGTCCCTGGTGTGGATGCTCTCTCCCCAGACATCCAACGCAGTGGCCCGTCCGTTCCGCCGAGATCGGACGGGCCACCATCCCTGCGACCGAGCACGCTCCAGGAGCTGTCACGCGGCGAATACGACGCGGCGCTGCCGCGGATGCCGCTGTGCCGAGCTCGTCTCCGTCGGCGCGGAAGCCGATCGCCTAGGCGAGCGGCAACGGATGGCGCCCCGGCGGATGCCAGCAACACCCGGATGGCGAACGTTAGCCCAAAGTTGCACGCTCGTTTCTCACGACGACGAGGGGATCGGGCGCTCATAACGTGGCTACGTCATCAACGACCACGACCTTAAGGATTCACTCATGACCGCTGAACAGCCCCTCCACGTCGCCCCGCTCACGGCGGACGAAGAACGCCGGTGGACCATGTTCGCCCACCTGGGCGGACTGCTTTCCTTCGTCGGACCGCTCATCGTGTGGCTCATCTACCGCGACCGAAGCGACGCTGTCGATCGCGAAGCGAAGGAAGCGCTCAACGCGCAGATCACCTACGCGGCCGCAGCCCTCGCCCTCTACATCGTCGGTGGCCTCCTGGCCATCGTGCTGGTCGGCTTCGTCTTCATCATCGCTGCGAGCCTCGTGCAGTTGGCCGGGTTCATCATCGCCATCGTCGCGGCGGTCCGAGCGAACACGGCCGGTCGCTACCGCTACCCCCTCGCCTTCCGCTTCATCAAGTGACACAGACAGACACCGTCAAGGAGAACTCATGACCACCCATCAGAACACCGCGCCTCTCGCGCAGCCGCAGATGCCGCCCGCCGACCGTGCTTCCTCGCCGGCGCCGTTGCCGCCGACGACGCAGGCGATGCCCCAGGTGGCGCAAGCGATGCCCCAGGTGGCCCAGCCGGTGCCTCAGCCCGTGCCTTCCTACCCGCAGCCGATCGCGGCCCCGAGTAACGGTGTCGCACTCACTGCGATGATCCTCGGCATCGTCGGAGCGGTCGTCGGTTGCTGGGCCGTCATTCCGATCACCGGCTACCTGTCCGCCGCGTTCGGGTTCCCGCTGGCACTCGCCGCGGTCATCTGCGGCCACATCGGCCGCGGTCGCTCGAAGCGGGTCGACGGCGTCGGCCGCATCCAGGCGCTCGTCGGCTTCATCCTCGGCTATCTGTCGATCGCGGTGATGGTCATCGCGAGCGCCGCTTGGACCCTCTTCCTTTTCGTCGGCGCCGTCTGACGTCGCCCAGTCAATCGGCCGATCAGGCCTGCAAGGAGACCTTCTATGTCCACCTCTCGTCGCCGAGCAGTCGCAGCAGCGGCACTCGGCCTCACCGCGGCCGCTGTGCTCTCCGGCTGCTCCCTCCCCACGCTTCCCGGGTTCCCCGGGGGCGGAAGCAGCAGCGAGGGCGTCGGGTTCGACGACGTCCAGTCTGCGACCATCCAGATCGAAGCCGTCGGCACCTTCGTGTCACCCGAGGAGGGCGGATACGAAGCCGCCGGCCGCGGTTCCGGCTTCCTCATCAGTGACGACGGCCTCGCCGTGACCAACAATCACGTGGTCGTCGGCGCCGGTACCCTCAAGGTCTGGCGTGGCGGAGACACCTCCACCACCCTCAACGCGAAGGTCCTCGGATCGTCGGAGTGCCTGGATCTCGCCGTCATCCAGCTCGAGAAGAACGACTACCCGTACTTCTCCTGGCGCGAAGGAGAGATCCCGACCGCGACCGACGTGTACGCGGCGGGCTTCCCCCTCGGCGACCCGGAGTTCACCATGACCCGCGGGATCGTCTCGAAGGCCGATACTGCCATGGACACCCCGTGGGCCTCGCTGAGCCACGTCATCGAACACGACGCACGCATCCGCGCAGGCAACTCGGGTGGCCCGCTCGTCGATGACGCCGGCAAGCTCGTGGGTGTCAACTACGCAGGCAACGACCAGCATGATCAGAACCTCGCCATTCACCGCGACGAGGTCCAGGGGGTCATCGACCAGCTCATCGATGGCGAGAACGTCATGAGCCTGGGTATCAACGGCACGGCTCTCATGACCGAGGAAGGCGAGGGCCTCGGCATCTGGATCAACTCCATCGCCTCGGGCTCTGCGGCGGACAAGGCAGGGATCGAGCCCGGCGACCTCCTGACGAAGATGGAGGGTGTTTCCCTCGGTACCGACGGCACGATGGCCGACTACTGCAGTGTTCTGGAGACCCACGGTACCGACGCGACCCTCGCGGTCGAGCTGTTCCGCTCCGGCGAGGGGATCTACTACGCCGGGCAGGTCAACGGCGACGCCGTCGAGGCGGTGTCGGTCGCGCAGGAGGCCGGCGCGACCGAAGGGGGCGCCCAGTCAGCCGACACCGAGTACACGACGGTCGTCGACGACACCCAGAGCGTCGCGGTGGACGTCCCGGCGCACTGGGGCGGACTGGACACCAGTGTCTGGACCGACCCCGCCGGCGGGGAGTGGGCGCACATCGACGCCAGCCCTGACATCGCTGCGTTCCAGTCCGTCGACAACTGGAGCACACCGGGCGTGTCGATCATGGCCGCCCCGACCTCGAGTGCGACCTACGCTCCCGAGGAGTGGTTGAGCATGGCCGCGCAGCACCTCACTCAGTCCGGGTGCACCCAGGCATCGGAGGACGTGTACTCCGACGGGCTGCACGACGGCGCGTACACGTACTGGACTGATTGCGGCGGCGTCGGAGCGCAGTACCTCATGCTGTCGGCCTACTCCTCCGACGGATCGTACGTGATCGCTCTCGCGGTCCAGTCCGTCACGGAAGAGGACCTCGCCACGATCGACCGCGTGTTGGGGAGCTTCGTCGCAAGCTTCTGATGTCATCCATCACGCAGTACGGCAACCCCCGTCGACCTCCTCGGTCGGCGGGGGTTTGCCTCGTCACCCCTCGTGCCGCGTCGTCACAGCGTGAGCACGACGCTGCCCCGTTTGCGAGCAGTGTCGACATAGCGGTGCGCTTCGGCGACATCGTCGAGGGGGAGGACGCGGTCGATGACCGGGCGCAGCACGCCCTCGTCGGCGAGCGCCGCGACGTCGGCCACGTTCTCGTGTGTGATGCGACCCAACCCTCGGTTCCGAACAAGAGTGCCGCCCGGGCGCAGCAGGCCACGGGACGTGCGTGGCGTCGACAGGCCCACCGCGTCGTAGACGACATCGAATCGCGGCCCGAGCCGTGTGAAGTCCTGGGTCGTGTAGTCGATCACGGCATCCGCCCCCAGACCTTCCACCAGCTCGCGGTTGCGCCCGCTGCACACGGCTGTCACTTCGGCGCCGAGGTGCTTCGCGAGCTGGATCGCGTAGGTGCCGAGGCTTCCCGAGGCGCCGTTGATGAGGATGCTCTGGCCGGCGCCGAGTCGCGCCTTCTGCAGATTCTTCAGTGCGGTCACCGCTCCCGTGGGCAATGCCGCGGCCTCGTCGAAGCCGAACGATCCCGGTTTGCGCACCACCGCACCCGACTTCTCCGCATTGCCGCCGGCGACCGAAAGACAGCGGTACTCGGCATTCCCGCCCAGGTCGAAACCGCAGAAGGCCATCACTTCGTCGCCGGGAGCGAATGTCGAGACGCCACCGCCGACGGCATCCACGACTCCGGCGAGCTCGAGCCCCAGGATCAGGCCCGGGTGCGGCCGGAGCAGCCCGTACTTGAGCCGTGCAGCGAAGGGATCGGCACGGCGAATGCGCGCGTCGCCGACGTGCGCGGTCGTCGCGATCACGCGGATCCGCACCTCACCGGCGCGCGGCTCGGGTATCGGCACGTCACGGATCTCCAGCACGTCCGGCGCACCGTACGCCGGACACACCACGGCCCTCACGAGAGGCCTCCCTCGATCGGGCAGCGCCGCTCGGCTCTGCTGGGCACATCATGGCGGCGGCAGCGCGCCGTCGCTCGACGAGACATTCGGAACCTGAGAGAGGAAGAAGGCATGCAGTCAGCATTCCCGAGCCACGCGGAACGTGCATCGGCCGATCGGCCGGGCCACGCGGAACGTGCATCGGCCGATCGGCCGAGATCCTCCCTTCGTCGGCGCTTGCATGACACCGTCAATCAATGTTCACTGGTGTCATGTCATCCGTTCGACACGGCATCCCGCCGGCCGCCCAATTGGTCATCGATTTCGTGAACACGGTCGAATGGCAGGTCGACGACGAGGCCTGGAGCTCGCCGAGCGCCTTGGCGTCATGGCTTCACTTGCGAGCCGGTCGCGCACGCGAAAGGCTGACAGACGAACACCTGAGTCATGCGCGCAGGGTGCGCGAAGGTCTTCGCGAGGTCCTGCTGTTGCAGGCCGGACACGAACCGCTCGGCGATGCGATCAGTGAACTCAACGTCGCGCTGGCGCGTTCGCCGCTGCACCTGCGGTTCAGTGCCGACGGCCGGCCCCATCTCGCATCTGAGCGCGATTCGTTCCTGGAGCCGATCCTCGCCGCGGTCGACACCCTTCGTTCCGAGGGCGACTGGCCCCGGGTCAAGGCCTGCTCACGCGACTCGTGCCGGTGGGCGTACTGGGACTCTTCGCGCAATCGGTCGGGGCGGTGGTGCTCGATGCAGGGTTGCGGCAACTACATCAAGATGCGGCGCCGCAACTCTCCCGAGGCTTCGGCCTCCGATGTGATCGCGCCGGTGGATCGCCCCGCCCGCATGCTGGATGTCGCCGCAAGGGCCGGTGTCTCGATCAAGACCGTGTCGAACGTCGTGACCGGGGCCGTACGGGTTTCGCCCGCGACCCGCGCCCGCGTCGAGGCGGCGATCGCAGAGCTCGACTTTCATCCGAACCTCGCAGCGCGCGCATTGGCGACCGGTCGCCGAGACAGCGATACCTCCGCATTGTGATGCGCGGATCTTCCTTACCGTGGAACCGATCGGACTACGTTTTGCAACTAGCAAGTTGCGATCGCCGGGACGCAACTCTAAGGTTGCTCTTAAGTCCAATCCGACGAAGGAGAGCCATGACCGATCAGTATCCCGCCTTCTCCGGCGGTCGCAATATCGCCATGAAAATTCCGCCCCACCGCTATGACGCGACAGTGGCCTTCTACCAGGACGTTTTGCGGCTGCCTCCCATCGCCGGGCCGGCCGGCGATGCCATCGGGTTCGAGTTCGGCCAGTGCAACCTGTGGATCGACAACTGTCCTGGGCTGTCGCAGGCGGAGATCTGGCTCGAAGTGGTGACCCCGCACACCGAGGCTGCCGCCGAGGTGCTGCAGGAGGCGGGGATCGCGCGCCGGGACGAGATCGAAGACCTCGGTACGGGGTTCGATGGTTTCTGGATATCGTCGCCGGCAGACCTCATTCATCTGGTCGACGCACGGGAACAGTCCTGGACCTGATCACGACGGCGTGAGGACCAGCCACCCGAAATTCATTCAGACCCGGAACCGGAGACGAGCTCGTCGCGGACCGTCGACCCCAGGTCGCCCCAGCAGGCCGTGATGCGTCCGCCCTCGATGCGGTAGATCGCCAATTCCTGAGTCCGGATCACGCGGCCGGTCGGCTCGATGCCGCGGAAAGATCCCAGGTGCGTTCCGGTCCCGGTGAGCCGGACGGCGATCGTGTCACCTTCGACGATGAGGTGCTCGACCGTCCAGTGATAGTCGGGGAAAGCAGAGATGACGTCCCGGAGCCCGTCACGATATTCGTCGAGTCCCTGCGCTGAACCCGTGACGGTCTCTGCGACGAACTCGCCGAGGTCGTCGACCCCATGTACGTTGCAACGTCGGATGTAGTTCGCGTAGAAGCCTCTCAGGTCCGGCCCCACGTCGGCTGAGCCGTCGATGATGTCCTCCTTTCACCGCTGCGCGTCTGGCGGACGCATCGCGACGACGAGACGATCGACCATCTCGCTGATGATCGCCGGGCGCGCCGACACTCATTCCTGCATCGTACGGTGCCCGGCGGATCGGCCCTGGCTGATCGTTCGCAGTGCTCGATAGCAGTCCCGCGACGCCGGAGCAAGGGTGGCCACAAATCTGCCCATCGAGGCATAGAAAAGAGGCATGCAGAAGATCATCTACGCCGGAGACGAGTATCTGACAGGAGACGACATCGCGAGCGCACTGTTGGCGTACAGCCGTGCGTTGGGAGAGGACGACCGCGCGGAGATCGTCGAGATACCGGTCCGGGAGAGAGACGGCGCGATCGTCAAGGCCAAGTTCCTCATCGGTCCGGCGAGTCAGATCGTCTCCAAAGCCGCGGATGGTGCCGGGCCCGAGATCGAGGACCGGGAGTTGGTGGAGCGGCTGCTGAAGCGGACCCGCGGCGTCGAGTCGCCGACTGCGGCGCCGCTGGAGTTGCCGGGAGACCTCGCCCACGACTTCGATTAGGGCGCGGGCACGTATCCGGCTGCAGCGCCGATGCGAGGTCCGATTTCCGCCGGACATGGCGGATTCCCGACGCAACGATGGATGAAGGCAGCTCGTCGCCGTGGCGAGCGGAAAGGACCTTCATGCCCACCATCGCACTCGTCACCGGCGCAAACCGAGGACTCGGATTCGCCACCGCGGAAGCGCTCGCCCGCACCGGTGCCAGCGTCATCATCACCGGGCGAGACTCGGCTTCGGCGCAAACTGCCGCTGACCAGCTCGCCGGGCAGGGACTGGCGGTGGAGGCGCTCGCGATGGATGTCACCTCTCCTGCTGACGTCAGGGCCGCAGCAGACGCCGTCGCCGAGCGTCACGGACGGCTCGACGTCCTGGTGAACAACGCGGGCATCCTGCCGGAGGCCGCGTCAGACGGAAGCAACGAGTTCGCGGACATCGACGCTTTCCGGAGAACGTTCGAGACCAATGTGCTCGGCGTCGCGAACGTCACCGAGCACTTCCTGCCGCTGCTGCGATCGAGCTCGGCCGGTCGGATCGTCAACATCTCCTCGACGATGGGATCGCTGAGCGACCAGTCGAACCCCAGTTCTCCCTATTACGGCAGCGTGCTGCCGGCGTATCAGGCGTCGAAGGCAGCGGTGAACAGCCTGACCGTCGGGCTCAGCAAGCAGCTGTCCGCAACCGGTATCAAGGTGACGGCGGTGTGCCCCGGGTGGGTTCAGACCGGCCTGGCACCGGGAAATCGAGACAACGCCCCGACGAGCGCCGATGAGGCAGCGCAGGTCGTCGTGACAGCGGCGACGCTCCCGGCCGATGCGCCCTCTGGTACCTTCATCAGCGCCGCGGGACCCGTCCCCTGGTGAAGCGGGGTGACGGGCCCAGTGGCGCCCGCTCAGCGTCGCCTGTCGTAGCTCAGCGACAGCACGTCCTCCCCACTCGTGGTGTTCGCGAGGGTCCAAGCGGATGGCGGAAAGGCGCCGTCGAACAGTCGCTCACCGCCGCCGAGGATCTGAGGGAAGACGGTGAGCGACAGCCGGTCAAGCGCGTCGGCGGCGAGGAGTGCTCTGATCACGCTCGCGCTTGCGAACACGACGATGTCGCCACCGGGTTCTGCCTTGAGCCGCTTCACGACGTCTTCCGCGGGCTCGTCGAAGATGCGCGTATTCGACCAGGGAGCCGACTCGAGCGAACTCGACAGGACGACCTTCTCCGCATCGCGCATCCAGGCGCCGTAACCCCGGTCGCGAGCGTCGGCGTTCTCATCGTCGGCGACGGTCGGCCAGTAAGCGAAGAACCCCTCCGCATTGGTGCGGCCGAGCAGTGCCGTGGTGGCGTTCTTCCAGAGACTGGTCAGATGGTCACGCGAGGTGTCGCTGATGGCGTAAGGCATGAGCCAGCCCATGTCAGCAGGACCGCCCGGACCCTGATAGTAGCCGTCGAGGCTGACAGCGATGTTCGCGACGATCCGTCGTTCATTGGTGAACATTTCGATTCCCTTCGTTGGTGGTGTCCGCGAGAAGCAGGGCGAGACGATCGAGGCTCTGATTCCAGCCGAGTTCGATGCCGGCGACGAATTCCGCCGAGGGTGCTGCCGCGTCATCGATCCTCAGACGCACCTCGAGCTCGGTGCCGGACTCTGAAGCCTCGATCTGCCAGTCGTAGCGTGCCCTGAATCCGAGGCTGCCATCGGGCAGCTTCGGGGACAGCACGAACGACAGACGGCGACCCGGGTCGACGGACTCGATCAAGCCGGTGGCTTCCCCGATCACGCCTTCGTCACCCGCTCGATCGTCTGCGTCGACGTATACCTGCGTCACTGCCTGGCCGGGCTGATTGCTCCATCGCAACTCGGCCAGGCGCAGATCCCTCGGAGCCCACCACCGCGAAAGCAACTCCGAGTCAGCGAGGTGGCGCCACACCAGCGGGGCGGAAGCCGCCAGACGTCGGCGGAAAACGTACTCGCGTCCGTCGGCCCAGCCCGGCCGGTCGGCGGCGACCGTCTCGGCGTCGACGGCAGCAGAGTATTGATCGAACAGGTCACGACCGTGATGCGCGAGGTCGGCGACCCGCTGGAGCTCCGCAGCCAGCGAGCGGAGCACCTCTGGCTCCAGAGCATAGATTCGGCGCTGCCCGCTCCGGCGAGAAACGGCGATCCCGCTGCGTTCCAGGGTCTGCAGGTGCTTGCTCGCCTGAGGCTGACGCAAGTCAGCCGATGTCGCGATGGCTCCGACCGAGCGGGGGCGTTCCGCGAGGAGCAGAACGATGCGCCATCGTGAGGCGTCGGAAAGGGCGGTCATCCATTCGAGCATGGCTTAAGTATGCGTTTACGTGAATATTCGTGTCAATGACTATTTCCGCGAGGCGACGGCCAGCGGTCGGCCCGAGTGAGGTCCCGGCGGAGGTAGCTTGAAGCATGGTCAGTGTGAGTCGGGAATCGCCCGAGCAGACCGAGCGCCGGCTTCTCGGCGTCATCGCCGCAGCCGAGCTCGTCGAGTTCGATGGGGCGTGGGCGTTCAAGGAATCACCCCTCGAGCAGCCGCCGGTACTGACCTCGGAGATGCTCGCCGTCGTCAGAGACGAGAACAGCTGGTCGTGGCTGGTCCCGGCAGAAGCAGACGCGGAGGAGACGTTCGCCGTCTTCTCGTTCCACTTCCCGCCGGCTGCCGACAACAGCGGGTTCGTGGGGTGGCTCGCCACGGTGCTGAAGCAGCGCTTGGGTACGGGCGTCTTCGTGGTCTGCGGACAGAACTCGTCGCGCGGCGGCATCTACGACTACTGGGGTTGCCCCGTCGAACTTCGCGACCAGGCGCGGCGCGTGCTCGAGGACCTTCGCCGGGACCGGTAGGACGCGGTCGCGGGGTCGATCTACGGGAGTCGTACCGGCTCGCCTACAGACTCCCGCTCGACGAGCAACGGCTGGAGCGTGATGCGCCGCGGTTCGCGCTGCCCGTCCAGTTGTTCCATCAGAAGTTCGACCGCGACGCGCGCCTTCTCGGCGATGTCCTGCCGAACCGTGGTGAGAGACGGGATCATCATCTCAGCGATGGGGAGATCATCGAAGCCCACCAGCGAGAAGTCATCCGGCACCCGGATGCTGCGACGCGCGAACGCCTTGATGAGACCGATCGCCAGGATGTCGGCTGTCACGACGGCGGCTGTGAAGCGGCCGCGGGGGGACAGCAGATCGTCGGCGGCACTCTCGGCGCCGGCGAACGTGAGGTTCGCGATCACCCTGGTGCCTTCGTCGCTGACATCCGCCTCGGCGAGAGCCCGAGTGAACCCGGAATGGCGGGCGTTGATGACGCCGGCGCTGCTCGCACCCGGTCCGACGAAGGCGATCGAACGATGGCCGGCCGCGAGCAGATGCCGTGTTGCCTCGTAGCCGCCCTGCTCGTCGTCCGGCCCGACGGTGGAGATCTCGGCCTCGCCATAGGCGTCGATGAACACCATCGGGATGTCCTGGTGGCGGCGAAGCTGCTCGACTTCGTCGGCCAGCACGCCCAGGAACAGCGCGCCGTCGACGTTCCAAGAGCGGAGCCGGCGGGCAGTGTCGGAGGCGTCGGTGGCGGCGTGGATCATCAGATGCTTCCCGGCGGCGCTGATGTGCCGCTCGATCTCGCCGAGAAGCATCGCATCGTGTGGATTCGACAGGCCCAGGTCGCCCTCGGCTGCGGCGTAGTAGACGAGGGAGATGATCTCGCTTCGCGCGACGGACAGAGATCGCGCAGCCGCGCTTCGCTGATAGTTCAATTCGTCTGCCGCGCTCAGCACCCGGGCCTTCGTGGTCGCTGAGACGCGGTCGTCGTGACCGTTCAGGACATTCGACACGGTCATCTTCGACACGCCGCACACCCGTGCGATATCGGCGATCGTCACCATGTGGGACACCTTCTTTCATCTGTGAGACATCTTGCACCTTGACGTGATGGCTGGCCTGTCGCACAATAGTTTACCGGTACACTTTTACCGGTAAACCTTGACAAAGGAGTCGACATGATTCGAGTAGGCCGGCGAGCCCGCGCCGTATCAGCGATCGGAACAGCATCCGTCCTCGCGGTGACGCTGGCGGCGTGCGGAAGCGGAGGCGGCGGTGTCGAGGACACGCAGGCGGACAAGGGGCTCCCGATCGCGGGAGTCAACGTCACCTACGACCCGAACACGCTCGTCAACGATGGAAAGCCCATTGAGCTGGAGTGGTGGGCCTGGAGCCACATCGAGCAGTTCCAGGCCATCGCCGACGCCTACAGCGAGATCCACCCGAACGTCACGATCAAGGTGGTGAACCAGCCGTGGGAGGACTACTGGACCAAGCTCCCGCTTGAGCTGGAGTCCGACGGCGGCCCCGCTATCTTCAATGTCCACAACTCGCAGCACGACAACCTCATCGCCAGGATGGAGCCGTACGACATCGACGCGGCCGATCTCGAAGCCGACTACACGGGTGCCGCCGCCCACGTCATCGACGGCGAGACCTACTACATCGATCTCGGTCTCATGAGCGGAGCGATCTACTACAACACCGATATGTGGGAGGCGGCCGGGCTGACCGACGCCGACATCCCGACCACGTGGGACGAGTTCCGCGAGGTCGCCAAGAAGCTCACGATCCGCGAGGGCGGCGAGCTGCGCCAGGCAGGGTTCAACTTCAACGGCGGGGCGCAGGCGATGCAGATGGGCATGGCCTACCAGCTCGGACAGAACCTGTTCGCGGACGATGGCAGCACACCCACCGTCGACAACGACGCGAACCTCGAGGTCATCAACCGCTTCCTGGACATCTACGCCGACGGCTCGGGCGACGCGAACTTCGGCGCATCGGGCACCGAGAGCTTCGGGCAGGGCCTGTCGGCGATGACATACGCCTGGGGCTGGTACTCCGGCACGCTGACCAACGACTACCCCGACGTGCCGTGGAGCGCGTTCCAGACGCCTGTGCCCGATGCCGGTGAGACGCCTTATGCGCTCGACCGCTACAACGGTGAGTCGACCTTCGGCATCAATGCGAACGGCACGGATGCTGAGAAGGAAGTGGCACAGGACTTCTTGCGCTACTACCTGACGGACGAGGAATCGGTGAAGGAGCTCGCGCTGAGCTTCAGCATCTTCCCGGCGTACAAGCCGATCGCCGACGACCCGGCCTTCGCCGAGAACCCGGCACTCGCGGCATTCGGCGACATCGAGCGCTATATCTGGCCCGGCCCCGTCCCGGCGACCTTCGAGACCTCGACCGCGACGATGTGGGAGGAAATCCTCTACAACGGCGTCGCCCCCGAGGACGCACTCGCCGCGGCGCAGACGGCGATCGAGAAGGACCTCGACGGCAAGGACTTCGTCGCTGCCGAGAACCTGTACGCGTTCTACGCCGCCAACTGAGAACCACGCAGGAAGGAGCGCTCCCGGCCGTCTCGGCGGCCGGGAGCGGCACCCGCATGACCATTCAGACACGCACGCGCTCGGCCGCCCCTGAGGCGCCGGCCCCGGTCACGCAGGACACCCGCCGCATCAAGAAGCCGGCGAGTGAACTGTGGCTGCGCAACCTCACCGTCGGCACCATCATGGCGTCTCTCGTGGTGTTGCTGCTCATCCCGATCGGCATCGCCTTCGTCGGCAGCTTCCACAACTGGAACCCGCTCAACGGCACCTTCGACTTCACCGGCATCGACAACTACGCCGAGCTGTTCGCGGATGCCACGTTCTGGCGCGCCTCCGCCAACACGCTCGTCTTCGGCGTCCTTGCCATCGTCGGCCGTGTCGTCCTCGGGCTGGCCATCGCCTACGCGCTGTTCTCGAAACTCAGCCGATGGCGCACGTTCTTCCGCACGATCTTCTACCTGCCGACGGTCATGCCCCTCGTCGCCGTGGCCTTTCTGTGGACCCTCATGTACAACCCGCAGTTCGGCGCCATCAACACGCTGTTCGGCCTCGACATCAACTGGCTTTTCGACCAGCGATACTCGCTGCTGGCGATCGTGATCATGACGATCTGGAAGGACTTCGGTTTCGCCGTCATCCTCTTCCTCGCCGGCCTCTACGCGATCCCCGAGGACGTCCTCGAGGCGGCATCCGTCGACGGCGCGAACGCGTGGCGCCGGTTCTGGCACGTCATCCTGCCACTGTTGCGGCCCATGCTGTTCTTCATCGTCATCACCTCGATGATCGGCTACCTGCAGGCGTTCGTACAGGTGCTCGTGATGACCAACGGCGGCCCCGGCACCTCGACGCAGCTCATCTCGTTCATGATCTACGACCAGGCGTTCGTGAAGTACGACTTCGGCTATGCGTCCGCGATCGCGTTCGTCCTGCTGATCATCACAGCCGTGCTGACCGCAGCGTCCTGGCGCATGAATCAGTCTGCGCTCGATACACCGCGGCGCCGGCGCCGTGCCGCGAAGCGCTCCGAAAGGAACCCCTCATGAAGGTGCGTGTCTTCGCGCTGAACGCGACCCTGCTCGTGGTCGGCCTGATCATCGTCCTGCCGTTCTTCTGGATGATCCTGTCGGCGTTCAAGTCCAATGCTGAGATCGTCGGTTTCGACCAGACCTTCTTCCCGAAGGAATGGACGTTCGAGAACTTCATCTCGATCCAGACGAAGCTCGACTTCCTCCGGTTGTTCTTCAACAGCGTGTTCCTGTCCGTGACGATCACGGCACTCTCCGTCTACACGAGCCTCGTTGGCGGCTTCGTGTTCTCGAAGTACCGCTTCCGTGGCCGTGGCCCGCTGTTCGCGGTGATCCTGTCGACCATGATGGTCACCTGGGCGGTCGTCATCATCCCCCGGTACACGATGTTCCGCGAGGTGGGACTCACCGACAGCTACGCGTCCATCATCATCCCCGCCGTCATCAGCGCGTTCGGCATCTTCATGATGCGACAGAGCATGGATGCCGTGCCCGACGAGATCCTCGAGGCCGCGCGCATCGACGGGGCGTCGGAGTGGTTCATCTTCCACCGGATCGTCGTGCCGATGAGCGTCAACGCCATCTCGGCGCTGTCGATCTTCATCTTCCTCTGGGTCTGGGAGGACTACCTGTGGCCGTATCTGATGATCTCGTCCGAGGAGAAGCAGGTGCTCGCGGTCGGGCTCACCACCTTCAGAGGGCAGTACGGCACGGACTATGGCGGGTTGTTCGCCGCTACGACGCTGGCGATCGTGCCGGTGATGATCGTCTACATCGTGTTCCAGCGCCGGTTCATCGCCGGGGCTGCGAGCGCGGCCTTGAAGGGCTGAGGCATGCAGGAAGAAACGATGATCTCGCTCTCCGATGGCGAGAGGGCACCGGCGACAGACGGGGCGATCGTCACCGGGCGCGGCTACCGCATCACCGTGCTCACGGACCGTCTGATCCGCGTCGAGTGGGATCCGGACGAGAGATTCGTCGACGAGAAGACCCAGCAGGTGGTCAGCCGGACCTTCCCGCTGCCGTGCTTCGACGTCGTCCGCACCGCCACGGGTATCGAGATCACGACCCGCACCTTGAAGCTGCGCTATGACGAGCAGAAGCCCAGCAGTTCCGGCCTCGCCATCACGCTCCTGAACGGTGCGACGGACGTGCATTACGCGACCTGGCGGTATGCACAGGAATACCCTCAGACTCCGCCGCTGCGCGGCAACCTCGGCAGCACGGCGCGCACCCTCGACGAAGTCGATGGTGCCATCGAGATCCCGCCCGGCATCCTCTCGACCTATGGATTCGGCGTTCTTGACGACTCCGCCTCGCTGCTGCTCACCGAAGACGGGTGGATCCGCCCCCGGGAAGGGTGCGGCGACACCACCGACATCTACTTCTTCGGATATGGCCGCGACTTCTCCGCGGCGTTGCGCGACTTCCACGAGCTCACAGGTCCCATCCCGCTGATACCGAGGTTCGCGCTCGGCAACTGGTGGAGCCGGTACTGGGCATACGACGAGAGCGAATATCTCGCCTTGATGGCGAGGTTCCGTGACAACGGCATCCCGCTGTCGGTCGCGGTGATCGACATGGACTGGCACATCACCGACGTCGATCCGGCGCTCGGCACCGGTTGGACCGGCTACACCTGGAACAGCGAACTCTTCCCCGATCCGCCACGATTTCTCGAGGCACTGCACTCACAGGGGCTCGCCGTGACACTCAACCTGCATCCCGCAGACGGCATCCGTCGTCACGAGGCCGCTTACCCGGCGGTTGCGACCGCGATGGGGGTCGACCCTGCGGGCGGCAACCCGATCGACTTCGATGTGTCATCGCGGCGATTCATGGGCGCGTACCAGGAGTACGTGCTCGGTCCGCTGGAGGACCAGGGTGTGGACTTCTGGTGGATCGACTGGCAGTCCGGAGCGCAATCAGCCATGCCGGGCCTGGATCCGCTGTGGATGCTGAATCACACCCACTTCCACGCATCCGCCCGTCACGGTCGGAGGCCCTTGACGTTCTCCCGGTTCACCGAGCGCGCCGGCCACAGGTACCCGGTCGGCTTCTCCGGCGACACCATCGTCAGCTGGGCCTCGCTCGCCTTCCAGCCCGAGTTCACGGCGACCGCCGCCAACGTCGGATACACCTGGTGGAGTCACGATATCGGCGGGCACATGCACGGAGCACATGATGTCGAGCTCGCCGTACGCTGGCTGCAGTTCGGCGTGCTCTCACCCATCAACCGGCTGCATTCATCGACGAACCCGTTCAGTTCGAAGGAGCCGTGGGTGTTCGGGGAGCCCGCTGCCACGATCATGCGACGGTACATGCGATTGCGGCATCGTCTCATCCCCATGCTGTACACGGCCGCGTGGGCCGCGCACGCCGAGCATGTGAGCGTCGTGCGGCCGCTCTACCACGACGCTTCGCGCGACCACGGCGCATACGCGCATCCGAACCAGTACTTGCTGGGGGAGCACCTGTTGGTCGTGCCGATCACCACCCCGAGAGAATCGACGTCGCACCTGGCGACGGTGCGCGCTTGGCTGCCCGCCGGCGAGTGGGTCGACATCTTCTCGGGCCTGCGCTATCGCGGATCCCGAGACGTGGCGCTCACCCGGACGCTGGAGCTGTACCCCGTGCTCGCGAGAGCGGGTGCCGTCGTGCCGATGGACGCGGATCCCATGTCGCAGGCGGCTGATGCGCCGACCAGCCTCGAACTGCTTGTGATCCCCGGTACGGGCACCTCCACGCTCGCCGAGGACGATGGATCGGCCAATCCCGACCGCGGACTGGTCACCTTTCGCCAGACTCTCGAGGTCCGCGAGGACGGTCTCGCCGATATCACGATCGAGGTGTCGCACACCGGTGCCGCGTTGGCGCAGCGGCACGTCTCGATCCGGGTGCCCGGTGTGAACGACGCTGAGTCGGTGACCGTCGACGAGGACAGGATGTCGGCGTTCGGGCCGCTGCCCGCGGACGCCGAGGACCTGGCCCCGGCAGGGTTTGGAGCGGACCTGGGCGTCGTCGATCTCACCGACGGGTTCACTGTGCGCATCCTCGGTGCGGAGCGAGCGGAGGCGTTCGACGCCCGAGGGGTCTTCGATCTGCTCCAGCAAGCCGAACTCGGCTTCGAAATCAAACGACGAATCTGGAACGTGGTCGAAAACGGCGAGGCGGCCGACGTGCTCGCAGTCCTGGATCTGCCACGAGAACTGTGCGACGCGTTGACCGAACAGTTCGCGGCCATAGCGGCCTGGTAGCGCCGATCGAGCCCCTCGGCCTCATCACGCATCCCGGGGCCCGATACTGGTGGGATGCCGATCATCGACGTCACCTGTGCGGCTCGCGTGAGCCGCGGCGCCAAAGAGGAACTCGCCCGCACGCTGCCCCACAGTGTCTCCGTTGCCGTCGAATGCCCCGAAGAGCCGTACGACGGTGATCTTCAGGGAGGCGACGTGATCCTGCGCTTCCATGACGCGAGCCCCATCGACCTGTTCGACCTCGACGTCCTCATCGAGGTGAAATCGAAGTGGTTCGCCTCTCGCGCCGGCGACCGACAGCGCCGCGCCGACGACATCCTCCGCCGCACGCAGGATGTGCTGCCAGACGATCACCACGTCGGCGTCTACCTCGCGTTGCCCGTCGCGGCCTGGGCAGAACCGGACTGAGCGGCACGTCCCCGAGCGTCATGGTCCGCACGCTGTCGGCCGCCGGGTGCCGACCGGGCGGCAAGCACTGAGTGCCCCGCTGCAGTCAGTATCTCGCGAGAGCGACCTGCGTCTGCGGAAGGGATCGTCGAGAATGGGTCGATGGGCGGGATCGATCGATGACGGGACGGCGGGCATGACTCGCGGTCGCGTCGAGCGATGGATTCTGGGGGTCGGACGACTGGTGTGCGCGGCGATCGTCGTCGTCAGCATGGTCGCACGGTTCGAGAGAGGGAAGGCGTGGGTCGGCCTGCCCGACTTCGTCGCCTACCTGACGATTCAGAGCAGCGCGGCGTTCGTGGTGGTCGCGACCATCGGGGGCATAGTGGCGCTCAGATCGGGCCTCGACCATCCGCGGCTGGACGTCGCTCGTGTCGTGGTTCTGGCCTGCGTCGTCACTGCCGGCATCGTGTTCGCGCTGATCGTCCAGCAAAGTGGCGCTCGCGGGCTGGCACTCGACGTGCCCTGGTCGGACGTGGCGCTGCACTTCGTCCTGCCGGCGATCGCGGTGCTGGACTGGATCGTCTCGCCCCGGCGGCGGCGGGTATCGTTCCGGGTCCTCGCCGTCATCGTCGGCTATCCGGTCGTGTGGGGAATCATCACCATGATCCGCGGGCCGATCGTCGGATGGTATCCGTACTACTTCCTCGACCCCGGCCAGGTGGACGACCCGTTCGAGTTCGCCGCACTGTCGGGCACCGCGCTCGCCGTCTTCGCGATCGTCGGCGTCGTCCTCGTCGCCATCCCTCCGCGGCAGGCGGCGTTCACGTCTGAGCGACGAAGGGCGCCAGCAGTCGTCGCACCATCTGGCTGAGCGCATCGTCGCCGAGCTCTGTGAGCGCGGCAGCGCCGTCGCCGCCGGCGATGCCCAGCAGCACGGCTTCGCCGGTCAGCGGAACCAGGTTGATCCAGGTCGCGATCTCGGCATCGCCGCCCACGAGGCTCCACACCGCAGCATCCGTGTCCCAAAATGGATCGTCGAAGGCGACCCGCACGACCTCGACCTGGCCGAAGCCGACAGCATCGATCGCACTGCGCATCGGGAGCGGGAGCGGCGGATCGAACTCGATCGCTCCGGCCTTGAGCACTCCGAGGGGCACGGTGACGATCACGCGGTCCACGCTGCGAGACTCACCCGTGCTGAGCCGCAGGCTGACACCGTCGTCGTCGTAGGCCACGGCGGTCACCGCGGTCGACAGAGCGAGCGGAACGTCTCCCAGGCTGCCGCTCACCACCGAGGAGAGCTGTCCCGTCGGGATCGCCGACGGCTCGCCGATCGCGGTCGGAGGGAACCACGTGGAGATGTCGGTGGGGTTCGCCCCGGTCGCGATTCGCGCCGCCTCCACGAAGGACAGCACGACGGTCTGGGCCGGGATGTCGCCCACCGTCGTGTCCGTCGCCGCGAGACCGGAATCCGAGAGGCCGGTCTCGATGTCGATGTCTGCGGTGGACTGCTCGACGGCCCACGTCGACAGCTGGGCGCTCATGCCCTGATGCGCGGCATCGACGTCAGCAAGAGTCGCCGTCACCAGCCCTTCGGAGACCGGAACAGTCACAGCGCCCTCGAGGGGTACGGCGTCGACGTCGGCGATCACGGAGTCATCGGCGTCGACGGCGAGCTTCCAGGCACCCAGTTCGAAGAACACGCCGTCGTCCTCGCGGCTGTCGATCCTCCCGCCCACACGATCACGCGCTTCGATGACGATCACGTCGATGCCGCGCGCCGTGAGCGTGCGCGCCGCCTCCGCTCCGGCGGCACCTGCACCGATGATCGCGACGCGGTCCTGATCGGCCATCGCATCCATGACCTCCCTGGCTGCCCTCGCGCCGGACTGCGCGGCACCTCTCACCGTCCCCGGCGCCTCCGAGGTCGCCTCGCCGGCGAAGAAGACGCGGTCATCCAATCGCGACCGCAGAGCCGCGCGGTCTTCGGGATTGGAGCCGACCGGCAGATAGCTCACGGCGCCACGCGACAGCGGGTCCTTCGTCCAGTTGCTGCGCCACAGCTGCGACGGTTCGGGCACGGACTCCCGGGGCGTGGGCGGCACCGGGGTGAGCGTGGGCTCTGGCTCAGGCCCGGTGCAGGCCGCCAGTACCAGGAGTGACATCCCGGTGCCGGCGCCGAGAAGGAACGTGCGACGAGTGAACGGCATCGGTTGCAACTGTACTCGGGCGGGGCGCGTTCGTCAGAGGTCCGGCCAGTCACCACTCAGGTACGCCTCGACGGCCCGGTGTCGGAACGAATAGGGTTTCCCCCGCTCGATGATCCCTCTCACCGAGTCGAGGCGTTGAGAGGTGGGACCGGCATCGGTGGCTTTGGCGAGCCCCATCTCCTTGGCGATCCGCGTGAGGGTGCGGTCGTCTTCGCGGAGGTCTGCCATGGCACGGAGGAACTGGGTCTCTCGCGCAGGCAGTCGCTCCAGGATCCGCTCCACATGCGACACCGCCTCCGATCGCGCCGCCTTCCACCCCTCGAGGACCTGAGCGCGCGTGATGACCTCGCCGGTGCCGGCGTACCATGCCCGCTCGCCCGCGAGCTGGAACAGGAACGGCTCCCCGCGGCACAGGTCGACGATGGCCGATGCGGCACCGGGCTCCATGCGGATCTTCGCGATGCCGCCGGCCCCGTCCGGAACGGGCCAACCGTCGATGATGAAGCTCTGGAGGGCGGAGGCGAGGTCGTCGTCGTCGATCGCCGACAGGGTGGTGGTCTTGAATCGTCGAGCGAAGGTGGCGCCCTTGCGCGCCCCGGCCATGTCGGCGAAATCCGGCAGACCCGTGAGGTACACCGCGAGGGGGAGCGAACGATGCACCTGAGCGGCGAGTCCCGGCACCGCCACCGGTTCTTCGAACACCAGTGCGTCTCCGAGCGCGATCAGCAGCTGCGACAGCGCATTCTCGCCGGTGATGTTCTGAACCTCGTCGATGTGGATCAGAACGGCGACGCCCGCTCGGATGGCCGCCCGCCCGACCTCGACGAGCAGATCCGTGAGCACCGTGTAGGGCTCGGGGCCGTCGGCCTGCCGCAGGCTCAGCGAGATGCCGGAGGCGGCGACGGCCTGCACCCGGTCGAGGGCTTTCCTGATCCGCGCTTCTCGCGATGCGGCGAGCCCGGCTTCATCCGCCAGGCGGAGGATCGCGGCGGCGACCAGCTTGAGCGGGTCCGATCCGGACGGGATGCGCAGTTGCGGGGTGACCCAGTCCCCGCCGGCCGCCGCCTCCCGCGCAATCCGACGGACCAGGGTGGACTTGCCGAGTCCTGCCTCTCCGAGGATGGTGCGTCCGCGTTCGGGAAGGCCCGCGATGCGGCGGGGCCTGACGACGTCTCGCCAGTCGCTCAGCTGTTCAGTTCGACCGGCCCACACCTCGGGCACGCTGTCCGAACCGGGGCTGAACGGACTGTTGAGGGCGCTGCGCATGCTGATAAGTTTATCAGAGCACCCAAGGGTTGATAAAGTTATCAGGGCTGATGCAGGATTCGAGCCAGCACAGTACGCCTGATCGGGCTGCAGTTCAAGCACCTATGAGCAGCCTGTGGGCGGGGCCTAGCTTCACGGCATGAGCACCCCCGACAGCACCCCAGATTTCCGCAGCCCCCGTGAGCCGGACGCGCGATTCCACGACCGCGACGCCACCCGCCCTGTGGACCACGTCGACGACACCCGCCCCGTGGACCACGCCGACGACGCCCGCAACACCGAAGTGCTGCGAGACACCGACGCATCCCACGACACGCGTCCGCGCCACGCCTCCGAGGTGGCCCGTGAAACCGACGACACCCGCTCGCTCCGCGATGACGTCCACGCCCGCGAGAAAGCGGAGTTCGGCGGGTTCAAGTTCGGTTCCGCCTTCTTCGGCTGGCTCACCGCCATGGGAACGACCGTGCTCCTCACCGCGCTCATCACGGCGATCGGTGCAGCGATCGGTATCAGCAACGGCACCACCGTGGACGAAGCCGCGGATGCCGCGTTCGGCGCCGCCGGGATCGCCGCCGTCATCGCGATCGGCCTCGTTCTGCTGATCTCGTACTACGCAGGCGGTTACGTCGCCGGTCGGATGGCCCGCTTCAGCGGCGCCAAGCAGGGCCTCGCAGTGTGGCTCTGGGCGATCGTCGTCGCCATCATCGTCGCGGTCGTCACGGCGATCGCGGGCGCCCAGTGGGACATCCTCGGCAATCTGCAGGGCTTCCCGCGCATTCCCGTCACTCCGGAGACCGCTACCGCCACCGGCATCCTGACGGCGGTCGGGGCAGCCATCATCACCCTCATCGGTGCGATCCTCGGCGGTCTTGCCGGTATGCGCTATCACCGGAAGGTCGACCGGGTAGGACTCGGGCGCTGACGCTCTGACGTTCGCCGTCCTCACGACCCCCTGACCCGAGCCGGGCGTCGATGACGATCAACGGGATCGTGAGGACGGCGATACCTGCGCCGATCCACACCGCAGCGGTGATGGGAAGCCCCTGCTCGAGCACGACCGCGGCGAGGACGGGGATGATCCCGATGCCGAGCTGAAAGGCGGACACGGTCGTCGCGCCCGCGAGGGTGGGAGCATCGCCCGCGATCCGGAAGACGCGACCGTAGAGCGCCGGGTTGAGAACGAACCCGAAGACGCCCAGCACGAGCACCAGGGGGACGACGATGAGCGGGTGGGCGGCGAACACCGCGATCAGCACGGAGGACGCCGCGATTCCGACGGCTCCCGTCACGAGTGCGAGGTGCGGCCGGCGGTCGGAGATGCGGCCGCCGATCGTCAGGCCCGCCCAGGCGCCGACACCGAAGAGCACGAGCACGGCGGCGATCCACGCGTCCGGAACGCGTGAGATGCTTCGGAGCAGTTCGGAGAGGTAGCTGAAGGAGATCATGTAGGCGGCGGTGCTGAGCATCGTCACCAGCAGGATGAGCCACAACCGCGGCTGTCGCATCGCGTCGAGTTCTCGACGGATGCTCGGCTCGGTCGCCGCCGTTGTTCGGGGCAAGACGAAGGCGGTTGTCGCCGCGCCCATCACGGTGAGCGTCACCACGAGCCAGAACCCGCTCGCCCAACCGATCTGATATCCGAGGAAGGTCCCGGCTGGGCCACCGAGGATCATGGCGAGGCTCAATCCGCTCACGACGACCCCCGAGGCGCGTGCCGCCCGATCCGAGGCGACGAGCCCGACCGCCGTCACGGCGGCGACCGCGAAGAAGCCCGCATAGGCGAGTCCTGCGACGAAGCGTGAGACGAGGAGAGCCGGATACGTCCCCGCCACGATCCCTGCGGCGATCGAAGCGGCGAAGGCGAGTTGGGTGACGATCAGGGCGGCTCGCCGCGGCCAGCGCAGGCTGAGTACCGCGAAGGGCGGTCCGCCGATGACGACGCCGACGGCGAATGCCGTGATCAGTCCGCCCGCGGCCGCGAGGTCCACGTCGATGTCCTGGGCGACAGCGGGGAGAATGCCGGCGAGCAGGAATTCGGCACTGCCCATCGCGAAAAGGCTGAAGGCGAGGACATACACGCCGATCGGGAGGAACCGCTCTGTGCCTGTCTTCACCGTGTCGTCTCACTTCCGGTCGTGACGGATGTTCCGTCTGCTGGTCGCGCCCACTCTGACTCGGCGACGACGGACAGCAAAGAATCTTTGCTGAAACTGGAAGAATCGGGCCGCAGCCACCCGGTCGCGTTGCCCGACAGCGCCGAGGCATGCTCTGATGGCGGGATGGCAACGCATCCTGCGGTCGAGGCAGCCCTCGATCAGATCGGAGCTCGCCTACGGCGACACCGCGAGCGCAAGAACATCACGCTCGCCGCACTCAGCCGCGAGACGGGCATCTCTCAGAGCACGCTGTCGAGGCTGGAATCCGGTCAACGCAAACCGAGCCTCGAGCTGCTGCTGCCCATCGCCGCCGCGCTCTCGGTCGCGCTGGACGACATCGTCGCGGCCCCGCGGATCGTCGACCCTCGAATGCGACAGGAGCCCCGTCGCTCCGAGGGGCGCGTGATCGTGCCGCTGTCGCGAGCGCAAGGCGAGCCGAAGGCGTACAAACTCACCATCCCCGCGTCGGAATCGGAGCCGCACACGCGGACGCACGTCGGGTATGAGTGGCTCTACGTGCTCTCGGGGCGGTTGCGGCTCATTCTCGGCGAGCACGACCTCGTCCTCGGACCCGGTGAAGTCGCGGAGTTCGACACGCAGCATCCGCACTGGTTCGGGTCCACCGGCGGCGGTGCTGTCGAGCTGCTCACGATCTTCGGCGGGCGCGGCGAACGCGCGCACCTCAGGGCACGCCCTCTGAGCAGTCGCGAGTGAGCGGCGCGGCGCGAGTGAACTCGAACCCGCTCGCGTCTCAGTCGCGCCGCCGCACCGACTCATAGATCCGAGCGAAGGCCTCGGGTCCATGGCCGGCCTCGCGCTGGGCCGAGATCAGCTCCTGCACCATGGCGATCGGCCGGCTCCCGACCCCGACCTCTTCCGCCGCTTCGAGCATCTTCGACAGGTCCGAGAAGTCGAGGCTCTGCTGGCCGGGAACGGTGTAGTCACCGCCGTCGATGACCCGCCCGTACTCCTCGAGTCCTCCTGTCATGGCCGCGATCCAGGGGGCGGCTCGGCCCGCGAAATCGGCGGCGCTGACCCCCGCTGTCGCGACGAGCGCCGCCCCCTGCATGTACCCGGCGAACATGACATACATGCCGGCGAGCAGGGCCAGGTCGTACAGCGATGCGAGACCGGCATCCTCTCCGAAATAGCTGCTTGTGCCCCAGCAGTCCAGGATCGGCCGGAAGCGTTCGAACGCGCTCTCGTCGCCGCTGTAGAGGATCTCCGATCCCGGATTTCCGATCATCGACGGCACCGCCATGATCCCGCCGTCGAGGTAGTCGATTCCGGCGGTCTCTGCCCATCGCCCCAGCTCCCGGGCCTGCTCGGGAGAGGTCGTGGTCAGGTTGACCACGGTGCGGCTGCGGAGCCGGTCGACGATCGGATCGAGGATCTCGTGCACAGACGCATGATCGAACAGGCAGACCACGATGAGCTCGGCCGTGTCGACGGCGGATGCAGCAGACTCGGCTTCGACCGCACCGCGTGAGAGCAGGTCGGCTGCTTTCCCCGGAGTCCGATTCCAGACGGTGACGGGATGGTCGCCAGGCAGGAGTGCCCCGGCCAGGGCTCGGCCCATCTCTCCGAGTCCGAGGAGGGAGACGGCGGTTGGTGCGTTCATGGTTGGTTCCTCATAACAGGTCGTGGATCGCATCGAGCGACGATTCGATCGTCGATGCTCGCTGCGGACGCCACAAGAACGCACTAATAAGTGGGGTACGCACCTTTCCGTTCGCACGGAACACGTGGGATCCCCATCTGGTGCCCACTCCGGCTCTGCGCGAATATGGGCGGATGACAGCCCCACGATCGACTCACGAGAAGCAGACGGACGCCATCAGGGTCTACACGCACAACATCTATGCGCGCCGTGCTGACTGGTCCTCGCGCAGGCGGGTGCTGATTGAAGGGCTCCACCGCACCGCTCCCGACATCGTCCTCTTTCAGGAGGAGGTGCTCACCGCGGAGTACGACCAGACCGCGGACGTGCTCGGCGAGAAGTGGAACATCGCGCATTCACAGGCGCGATCGGCCGACGAAGACAGCGGGATCTCGGTCGCCAGCCGCTGGCCGCTCGAGGTGGTCGCCGAGATCGACCTCACCGCGGGCGGTCGAGCGGTGGACGAATACATCTGGGCGAGCCTCGTTGTTCGCGTACATACGCCGTCCGGGCCGGTGATCATCGCGAATCACTTCCCCGAGGCCGCCGCTGACGGAGAGATCGAACGCCAGCGACAGGCCGTACTCGTCGCGCAGGAGCTCGAGTCGCTCGCGTCGTCCGACGATGCGCCAATGGTCATCGCCGGCGACTTCAACGCGGAACCGGATGCCGCGAGCCTGCGTTTCCTCACCGGCAAGCAGCCGATCGACCAGGCGAGCGTCGTCTACGTGCGCACGTGGGATGCCGTGCATCCCGATGAAACGTGCGTCACGCTCGATCCCGCGAACCCACTGGTCGCCGCCGGACTCCCCGGCTGGCCGTATCGCGAGATCGACCACATCCTGGTTCGGTGCGGCGCATCGGGCACCTCGATCATGCGCATCGATGCCTGCGAGCGCGTGCTGGATCGGCCCTACGCGGGCACCTGGGCGAGCGATCACTATGGCGTGGTCGCAGACCTCTCCGCACCGGGGACCTTTCCATAGCCCAGCGCTTCGACGATCCGCCCCTCGCGTACCCGCATGAGGTTCACACCTCTCATCTGATGCCCGGGACCTGAGCCTGCAACGAGCCGCCATCGGATGATCGCCGCCTCGCCGAACGCATCGATGCGTTCGGGCGTGAACTGGATGCTCGGGTTCTCGATGAGGTCCTTCCAGAAGGCCAGGCACGCCGCCTTCCCCACGGTGCGTTCGCCCTCGGGCGCGGGGGCGACCGCCTCCATGACGCAATCGTCGGCGATGAGATCGTCGAATCCGGTCGCATCGTGTTCGGTGAAGGCGCGGTTGAAGCGGTGCATCAATGCCGTCGTGGCGTCCGTCCGGTCGGCAGGGGCGGTGGCGTCGGAGTCGCTTGGAAAGGTCATGGTGTCTGCTCGATTCGGAGTGTTCGGTCTCGGCGCCGGGCGAGCGCTGCGATCTCGCCGGCGTTGCCGGCAAGCGCGATGGCGCGCTCGTACGCCGGGCGCGCCTGCTGCAGCCGGCCGAGCCTGCGGAGCAGGTCGGCGCGGGTGGCATGGTACGGGTGGTAGTCGTCCAACGACCCCGACAGGTGCTCCACCAGATGGAGCGCGGCCTCGGCGCCATGGATCTCTGCGACGGCCACCGCTCGGTTCAGGGCGACGATCGGCGAGGGCTCGATCCGGCCGAGCTGGTCGTACAGAGCGAGAACCTGCGGCCAGTCGGTCTGGGCGAAATCGTCAGCAGAGGTGTGGACCGCGTTGATCGCGGCGAGGAGCTGATATCGACCCGCGGGCTCGCCATCGGCGGCCGCGACGAGGCGCGCGCGGACCAGACGATGTCCCTCATCGATGAGCTCACGGTTCCAGGCGCGGCGGTCCTGTTCGTCGAGCGGCACGAGTTCACCCTCACCCGCGAGCCGAGCGCCGCTGCGGGCGTCGGTCAGCAGCATCAGGGCCAGAAGGCCGGCGACTTCGCCGTCGTCGGGGAGAAGGGTATGGATCAGGCGCGTAAGCCGGATCGCCTCGGCGGTGAGATCGAGCCGGACGGCATCCGCCGATCCGCCGCTGGTCAGATACCCCTCGTTGAAGACGAGGTACAGCACGGCGAGAACCCCGGAGAGCCGAACGCGGAAGTCCGCGGCGGTCGGCACGCGGTAGGGGATGCCCGCCGCCCTGATCTTCGCCTTCGCACGGGTGATCCGCCGGGCCATGGCACCCTCCTGCGTGAGGAACGCATGAGCGATCTCCGCCACGCTCAGGCCGCCGACCATTCGCAGCGTCAGCGCTACACGCGTCTGCATCGCGAGAGCAGGATGGCAACACGTGAAGATCAGTCGGAGGCGGTCATCCTCGATGGCGCCGGCCGGCTCGGGAGGGTTGTCGTACAGCATCCGCGCCTCCCTGTGCCTGTCGTCCCGGCGGTTCTCACGCCGAATACGATCGATGGCCTTCCGCGCGGCGGCGGTGGTGAGCCACGCCCCCGGCTTCGGGGGCACACCGTCGACACGCCACCGCTCGACGGCGGTCGCGAACGCCTCAGCCGCAGCCTCTTCGGCGATATCGAAGTCACCGAAGCGGCGGGTGAGGGCCGCGACGACGCGAGCCCACTCCTCGCGGTGGACTGCAGCGATCACCTTCTCGACGTCGCTCACACGAACGGCCGCACCTCGATCTTCCGGTCGCAGACTTCAGACGCCTCCGCCGCCAGGCGCAGGGCGACATCGAGGTCGGGAACCTCCCACAGCCAGAGACCGGCGAGGTACTCCTTCGACTCGAGGAACGGACCGTCGCTGAACACCGGCTCCTCTCCGCGGTTGTCGACGACCGTGGCGGCGTCGGTGTCCGCCAGCCCGCCTGCGAAGACCCAATAGCCTTCCCTGACCAGTCGCTCGTTGAAGGCGCTGATGGCGGGTCTGCGACCCGGATCGTCCGGTTGATCCCTGTCGTGGACGACGGAGACGAGGTATTTCATCGAGGTTCTCCCTGCTGGCGACGAGTGTTCGGTGTATGCGGCGGTGTCCGGCCGCGCCGGTACCACACCAGTACCACGAACGAGACCGGCCCGATCGGACAGCCGCTCGGAAATCCGTCCCATTCTCTTCCCCCGACGCCCTCAGCGATAGCGGAGATGTCCGATCCGGCCGGATCCGTTCGTGGTGGGGATAGGCGGCGGCCGAACGGGCGGGTGGCGCCGTCCGGTCAGCAGTGAGAGCCTTCTCTCGCGCGAAGGAGCACGAATGGCTGCAGTAGTCGACGATGTCAGGTTTCTCGGGACCGAACTCGAGCGCTCCTATGAGGTGCGCGTACGGGGACGGCTGAAGTTCCGCGTCGGGCAGCTCGTTTATGTCGCGTTCTCCCTCGACGAGTCGGTGATGGGTTTCGCGTACCCGAGAGAGAACCGGCCCGGACTCGTCGGAAGCGAGCCGCACAAGTTCCAGCTGCCCGATCCGGCGGACATGCGCTTCAACTGGGTGCACGCGCGACTCGCCGCCCTGGATCCGGTGGAGGCTCGCGACATCGTCATCGACGCGTGGCGCATGGTGGTGCCCCAGAAGGTGTGGCGGGCGTATGACCTCGCCCAGCGAACGAAAGAGACGGGCGGAGCGCCGTGATCAGCGCTCCGCCCGTCCCTGCGATCTGTCCTGCTGCGGGGATCAGCCGGCGGCCGGTGCGACCTCGTTCGGCGTCACCTCGAGCTCTGCACTGGCGAGCACCTCGCCGGTGGTGAGGTCGACGGCGTGCACGCTGTTCGCTGCGGGCTCGGTGACATAGGCGACGTTCCCCGCGACGACGATGGCCGGGTGCGCGTCCTGCCACTCGGCCGGGCTCTCCCACGGCTCGATGACCGGGTAGCTCTCGGTGACCTCGCCGGTCTCGGGATCGAGGACGTGGATGGAGCCGTCGGCGCTGAGGATGTAAGCCAGGTCGTCGGGGCCCCGCACCACGTCGCGGAAGGTGTACTCGACGCCCTCCGGAAGCTCGACCACCTCAAGGGTCTTGGCCTCGGTGTCGATGAGGGTCACGGCGCTCAGCAGGTAGCCCTCGGCGTCGACGTCGTTCTTGTAGTCGCCGACGACGATCGGGCTGGTCTCGCTCACGTAGGCGTTACCCATGCGGCCATAAGGCTGATCCGGTGCGTCGAGCTTCACGATCTCGCCGTCCGCGTACAGCAGCGCGCCGTTCTCGCATCCGAACACGACGACCTCGTCCTTCGCCGTCCCCTCGCCGTGAACGCCGGGGCACTGGTCGGAGCTGGCGATCTCGGTGCCCCCGGCATCCTTCACCGTGATGCCGTTGCGACCGTCGGCGTTGCCGACCGTCGTGAGGAAGGTGCCGTCTTCGAGCACGACCGAGACACCGTGGTGGGCCTCGACGCCCGGGATCGTCTCGACCTCGGGCTTGCCGTCGGCGGAGGCGAGGTCGGCGGTGTCGAAGATCGTCGTGTCGCTCGTGCCGTCGGCGTAGAGGATCGTCTTTCCGGCGTGGCGGACGACGTGCCCCGGGGCCTCCGCTTCGAAGATCGTGTCGGTGAGCTCGGGCTCGTCGGCGGTCCCGGCCGCCGTGTCGAGCACCTGGAAGCCCTCGCTCATCGTGACCATCACGTGCCGGTCGTCACCGGCGGGGTTGAGCCTGGTGAACTCCTCGGATTCGAAGTCGGCGACGGTTTCGAGGGTCTCTCCGTCGAGGACGAGGATGCCGCCCTCATAGGCGACGGCGACACGGGCGCCGGCCTCCTGGCCGGAGGCCTCGTCGGCGGTGGAGGCGGGGGCGGTGGAGTCGCCGCCGGCGGAGCACGACGCCAGCGTGACGACCGCGCCGATGGCCGCTGCGCTGATCAGCGCGCGGCGCAATGGGGAGGTTCGCATGGATTCCTCTTTCTGTGGGGGAGTGGTCTCAGCGAGTGAGACCGGTGGTGATGCGCTCGGTGTTGACGCGCATCATGGTCAGGTAGTCGGGAGCGCCCTCGTCGGCGCCTGTGAGTGACTCGGTGAACAGCTCGATCACCTCGACGTGGACGTCTGCTTCGCCGGCGAGCGCCTGGACGAGACGGTCAGGGGACGAGGACTCGGCGAAGATCGCCGGCACACCCGTCTGCTCGATCGCGTCGACGAGGTCGGCGAGGTCGGATGCCGAGGGCGCGGCCAGTGTCGTGCCGCCAGGGATCACCGCGCCCACCACCTCGAAATCGAACCGCTCGGCGAGGTACCCGAACACGTGATGATTCGTCACAAGGGCGCGGCGTTCTTCGGGAATGCTCTCGAAGGCGGCCGTCATCTCGGCGTCGAGATCCTGAAGCTCGCCGCGGTACCTCTCGACCGCCACCTCGAGGGCTGTGTCGTCGATGCCGTCGATCTCGGCGAGGACGGGTTCGAGAGCGTCGATGACATCGAGCATCCGTGCGGGATCGGTCCAGAAGTGCGAATCCGGCATCCCCTCGGCGTCGCCTTCGCTGTACTCGAGGACCTCGATGGCGTCGCCGGCGACGAAGGCGGGCACGCCCTCTGTCGCGGCCGCGTCGAGGTGCTGCTGCAGCCCTTCTTCCAGCCCGAGGCCGTTCGAGACGAGCAGGTCGGCCCCGCGCAGCGTCGCCGCCTGCTGCGCGGAGATCTCGAAGGAGTGCGGGTCGGCGTTCGGCTTCATGAGCGTGATCACCTCGGCCTGGTCTCCGGCGACTTCTTCGACGACGTCGCCGAGGATGTTCGTCGAGACCACGATGAGGGGGCGTGCGTCGTCCGCTGCGGCGCACCCGCTCAGACCGAGAGCGCCGATGCCTGCGAGCATGAGCGCCGCGAGACGTCTGGCCGAGCGCATGTCAGCGTCCCGTCTCGGCGACGAACGCCGGTTCGGTCACGGTGTCGAAGGTGCGCGCGATGCGGGCGCCGTCGGCGTAGTCGATCTCGTAGAGTCGCTTCTCCGTCGGCGCGCTGAGGTATGCCCGATGCTGATCGGCGATGAGTGTCGGCACCCTGCCGGCGGCGAGCGAACCGGCGACGAGCGGTGTGGTTTCGGAGGTGACGGATCCGTCCGTGCCGTTCAGCACGAGAACCCGTCCGTCCTGGGCGAGAGCCAGCACAGTCCCGTCTTCGTCATCCACCGCGGTGACGTGAGCGAGCGGCGTCGGTGCAGGCAGCAGCGTCCATGCCCGGTCGCGGGTGTCGAGGAGCCAGATGCCGCCTTCGCCGGCGAGTCCTGCGACGGTCGGACGCCCCTCACGGTTGTCGAAGTCCCGAACCGGTATGGCATCGGTGCCCGCCGGGTACGGGATGCGTTCCACCTGCAATTCGTCGTCGACGACGTGCGCGAGCAGGGCGCCGTCTGCGCAGCCGATGACCGCGCCGACGCGTGTGGTGATCGTTCCGGCCGGGTCGACGCACGGCTCTTCGAGACCGGTCTTCTCGCCCTCCGCGGTGTAGCCGAGAATCTCCGTGCCCACTCCGTCGGTCGCCTCCGTGACGAGCGCGAAGGAGCCGACGGGAACGACCAGGCCATCGTGCGGCTCGCGCCGCAGTCGGAATCTCTCGGTGACCTCCCCCTTCGACAGGGCCTCCGTGTCCAGCAGCACGGCGTCGCCCGAGCCGGCGAAGGAGATGCCGGTGCTCCCGGTGGTGGAGAGGTTCGTCGTCGCGACCGTCGCCTGTCCGTCGCCCTCGACCCCGCCGAGCAGCCGGGGAGCCGCCCGGTAGTAGTGGAAATGGTCGATATGATCCCAGGTCCACACGCCGCTGTCGACGATCTCCACGGCGCCGTCGGTCTCGGCGAACAGGTAGCGCCCGTCGGTCGACACGGCCGTGGGAGCGGCGACTTCGCCCAGCGGGGAGACGCTCTCGTCGAGCAGATCGAGATGTGTGACCGCTCCGGCCGGGTCGATGACGGTCAGCCCGAGTTGCGGCTCGGCGACCTCCTCCGCGTTGGAGACCGCCCCGTGACCGTCTCCTGCGGCACCGTCGGGTGCACTCGAGGCGGGCGCTGCCGGCTGCCCGGCGCACGAGGTGAGGGCGAGCGTGAGCACGCCGGTGGATGCGAGGAGGGTGAAGCGAGAGCGCACGGGGTTGTTCCTGTCTGTTTTCGAGTTCGTGCGGTGGGCGGACTCAGCGGGGCCCGCCGGGTGCCGCCTCATGTCGCGAGAGCGGGCACGGCCCAGCGACCGCGGAGCGAGGAGAGAGCGGCGCGCGCTGCCCACGACACGCAGGTCAGCAGGATCGCCGCACCGGCGACGGATGCCCCGGCGGCGGTCGCCGCGTACCACGACGCGATCAGACCGAGCACGACCGCCGTCACCCCGAAGGCCGACGCCAGGATCATGCGACTCGGAATGCGAGTGGTCCAGTGGCCGGCCGCCACGGCAGGCGCGAGCAGGAGTCCGACGACGAGCATGGAACCCACCGCCTGATAGGACGCCACGATCGCGAGCGTGACGAGACCGACGAGGGCGGCCTGTGCGAGCCGCGGGCGCAGACCCAGCACCGACGCGATGCGCGGGTCGAGCGAAAGTGCGACGAAGGCACGGTGACAGAGCGCGGCGACCGCCAGACCGAGGGCGGTGGCGACCGCCAGCAGGATGATGTCGCGCTGATCGATCGCGAGGATGTCACCGAACAGGATCGCTGTGGCGTCGGTTGCAAAGCTGCCCGAGTGGGAGATGATGATGACCCCCAGCGCCAACATCGACACGAAGAGCAGTCCGATGCTGGTGTCGTAGGACAGCTTCGCGCGCCGCTGCAGGGCGCCGATCCCCAGACTCATGGCGATGGCGCTGAGCGCGCCCCCGGCGAGCACCGGCAACGACAGCACCGTGGCGAGCGCGACACCGGGAAGCATCCCGTGCGCCAGCGCTTCGCCGAGGAAGGCCATGCCGCGGATGACGACCCAGGTGCCGACGATCCCGCACAGGATCGCGACGAGGGCGCCGCCGATCAACGCGCGCTGCAGGAACTCCAGCGCGAACGGCGCGAACGGCATGGCAACAGAGGGGGTCACGTTCAGCGAGCTTAGACCTAGTTGAGAATGATTATCAAACTCGTAGACTGAGGATATGACCTCCCTCGCCATAACCGCCGTCATCGTCGCACGGCTGACAGATGTCGTCGTCCGGTACGACGGCCGACCGGCGCTGGCCGGGGTCAGTGCGGAGATCTTCAGGGGCGTATCGACCGTCATCACGGGTCCGAACGGGGCAGGAAAGTCGACTCTGCTCGAAGTCATCGCGGGGACCTTGGTCCCGTCGACGGGGGAGCGCTGGGTGGAGGGTGCGGTGGCGTTCGTGCCGCAGCGCGCGTCGATCCCGCCACGGCTGCCGGTCTCTGTGCGAGACGTGGTCAGCGTGGGCGCCTGGGGCGGCCTGGGTCTGTGGCGACGCATGGACTCGGCGGCGCGCGACGGCGTCGACCGCGCACTCGAGCGGCTCGACATCGGCGCCCTCGCCAAGCATCCGTTCTCGTCTCTCTCCGGCGGCCAGCAGCAGCGTGCGCTCCTGGCGCAAGGACTCGCGCGGCGGGCGGATCTTCTTCTGCTCGATGAGCCGACGACCGGGCTGGATGCAGCCAGCAGCCGTCGGATCAGGCAGGTCCTTCACGAAGAGGCCGAGCGCGGCGCAGCGGTGGTCTGCGTCTCGCATGACGCGGCGGTGATCGGCGACGCCGACGACACGATCCGGCTCCTCGACGGGCGGGTCGCCGCCACCGAATGAGAGCCAGCCGCTGCTCGACGTTCCGCACTGGCATGATGACGGAATGGCCGATCCGCAGCAGCCTCCGACCATCGATGTCGCGCTCGTCGAGGCGCTCATCGGTGAGCAGTTCCCGCGCTGGGCTGACCTGCCGATCACCCAGCTGGTCCCCGGTGGCTGGGACAACCGCACCTTCCGACTCGGCGACGAGCTGAGCGTCCGGCTGCCGAGCAGCGAGGCGTACGTGCTCCAGGTCGAGAAGGAACAGCGCTGGCTGCCCGTTCTGGCACCGCTCCTTTCCGTCGCGATTCCCGAGCCGGTGGGGCTCGGGAGGCCGTCTGAGCGGTTTCCGTTCCCGTGGTCGGTGTACCGGTGGCTCCCCGGAGAGCCGCCGTCGGCGGAGCTCATCGCGGCCGACGTGACCCTTGCCGCTCGCCTCGGCGACGTCCTCGCCGCGCTCCAGCGTGCGCCGGCCGAGGGCGCGCCGCTCCCGGGCGCTCACAACTTCTTCCGCGGCGACTCGCCGGCGGTCTACGAGGCCGAGACGCTTCGCGCCATCGAGGTGCTCGGCGACAGCATCGATGCGGATGCCGTGCACGATGTGTGGCGTGCGGCGACGTCGAGTCGCTGGCGCGGCGAACCGGTGTGGTTCCACGGTGACGTCAGCGAGGGCAATCTCCTCGTCGACGACGAAGGCCGGCTGAGAGCCGTCATCGATTTCGGAACCTCGGGTGCAGGCGACCCCGCCTGCGACCTCGTGATCGGGCTGGCGACCATGCGCGGCGCCGCGCGTGACGCGTTCCGTGAGCACCGCGGGCTCGATGCTGATGCGTGGGCACGGGCACGCGGGTGGGCGATCTGGAAGGCGCTGATCGTGGCGGCGGGATTCGCCGGCTCGCATTCGCCCGACACCGAGACCCGCAAGGCCCGGCGCACCATCGACGCCGTGATCGAAGACCACCGGCAGGTCGGCTGACCCGATCGGCGGCCGCAGACCTCGCCGGTCGCGTGTGCGGGGACGCCGGAGCCGTCAGGGTCGGGCGGCGGCGAGCACGCGTTCGGCGGCCCGCACCATCGCGATGTCGACGAACGTGCCGTCCTCGAGCAGGAACGCTCCGGTGCCGTCGACCGCGGCGGATCGCACGCGATCGACGACGCGCTGAGCCCGTTCGACCTCGGCCGCGTCCGGTGTGAACGCACGGCGGATGATGTCGAGCTGGCGGGGGTGCACGGCCGTGCGGCCGCCGAATCCGAGCGCGCGGCCGGAGCGGCAGCTCGCCTCGAGTCCGTCGAGATCGTCGACGTCGGCGTACACCGCCATCAACGGCGCCGGCAGGCCCGCAGCAGCAGCCGCATTGACGACGCGACTGCGCGACCACGCCAGTCCCGCTTCGCCGGCACTGCCCGCCGGCACGCCGAGCTCGGCACGCAGATCGGCCTCTCCGGTGGCGAGG
>NZ_JAPSHY010000027.1 GCF_031179285.1 Microbacterium sp.
CGCCGGCAGGCCCGCAGCAGCAGCCGCATTGACGACGCGACTGCGCGACCACGCCAGTCCCGCTTCGCCGGCACTGCCCGCCGGCACGCCGAGCTCGGCACGCAGATCGGCCTCTCCGGTGGCGAGGGAGGAGACACCGGCGCCGGCGATCTCGAAGGCCCGCTCGATCGACAGGGCCGATTCGAGCAGGGCGTGCACGGCGCGACCGGGGGCGGCGGTGAGGATGGCCTCGACGTCCGCCGCGGACTGCGTCTTCGGCAGCCGCACGCCGAACGCGGCCGGCAGATCGACGATGGCTGCGAGATCGGCGTCGTACTCGGATGATCCGCTGCCGTTGATGCGAACCTGCACGGCGGGCGCCCGCTCGCCCCGCGCCTGCCACGCCGCAGCGAACTCGGGGAGGGCGGCGCGGGCATCTGCCTTGCGTGACGCCGTCACCGCATCCTCCAGGTCGACGATGACGGCATCCGCCCCGGCGTCGAGCGCCTTCTCGAACCGCTCCGGCCTGTCGGCGGGAGCATAGAGGGCCACGATGATCGGTCGTGTCATCCGATACTGCCCTCCTCCCGCAGTGCCGCGAGTTCGTCGGCCGAGTAGCCCAGCTCACCGAGCACCGCGTCCGTATCGGCGCCGTGGGATCGGCCGGTGAAGGCGATCGTCGCATCATCCCGGGAAAGACGGAAGAGCGGCCCCTGCATCGCCATCTCGCCCAGGTCGTCGTCATGTATCCGGTGCACGGTTCCGAGCGCGTTGAACTGCGGGTCGGCGACGATGTCGGAGGCATCGTAGATCGGCGCGACCGCGGCCTCGGCCTTCTCGAACGCGTCGATGACCTCGTCACGGGAGTGCCGTGCGATCCAGCCGCCGACGGCCTCGTCGAGAAGGTCGGCGTGCTCGGCGCGACCGGCGCCGGAAGCGAACCACGCCTCGTCGGCGAGCTCTGCGCGTCCCACCAGAGCGACGACGCGCTCGGCGATGGACTGCGCGCTCGTCGACACCGCGACCCAGGAGCCGTCGGCCGTGCGGTAGGCGTTGCGGGGCGCGTTGTTGGCCGATCGGTTGCCGGTGCGCGGCTGCACGGTGCCGAGCTGATCCCACCGGGTGATCTGCGGACCCAGCATCGCGAGGATGGGTTCGATGATCGCGACGTCGACCTCCTGCCCCTTGCCGTCGCGACCCCTGGCGTGCAGGGCGACCATGATCGCGTACGCGGTGGCGAGCGAGGCGATCCCGTCGGCGAGGCCGAACGGCGGAAGGGTGGGAGGGCCGTCGGGCTCACCGGTCGATGACGCGAATCCGCTCATGGCCTCGGCGAGCGTGCCGAACCCTGGGCGCCGCCGGTATGGTCCGATCTGCCCGAATCCGGTGACGCGGGCGAGCACGAGGCCGGTGTTCTCCGCCGACAGCACGGGGTAGTCCAGCCCCCAGCGTTCGAGCGTGCCGGGCCGGAAGTTCTCGATCACCACGTCGGCGGTGCGCGCGAGCCGCAGGAACGCCTCACGTCCGCCCGGGGTGTGCAGGTCTATCGCCGCCGTGCGCTTGTTGCGTCCGAGCGTCTTCCACCACAGATTCTGGCCGTCCTTGCTCGGCCCGTGGCCGCGAGCCGGGTCCGGCCGGTTCGGATGCTCGACCTTGATCACGTGCGCGCCCATGTCGCCGAGGTGCATCGCCGCCATGGGCCCGGCGAACAGTGTCGAGGCATCGACCACTCGCAGGCCTTCGAGCGCGCTCATTCGTCTTCCTCCCGGCAGATGCGGAAGCCGATCGACGGGGAGGCATCCTGCCCGAGTCCCGGCAGCAGCAGCTTGGCGCTGAACTCCGCGGGCTTCACTCCGCCGTCGAAGTACCAGTCGGAACCTTCGCTGCGATGAGCGCTGCCGCCCTTGAGCATGACGAAACGGGTGCGTCCGTCGGAGTGCTCGGATTCGGTCCAGTTCCACACCTCGGGCGTTCGGCGGGCGAAGCCGGGCATCCCGGCGGCGAGCTGCCATTCGTCTTCGGTGGGCAGACGCCCGCCCGCCCAGGCCGCATACTCGCGAGCGCGTGCGAACGTCACGCCTGTCGCTGGTCGCTCGGGATCACGCGCTTCGGCGCTCTCGCCGATCGCGTCGAGGAAGCGCGCGTACTCGGCTTCGCTCACCTCGTGCGCGTCGACCCGCACCGGACGGCGGAGCTCGATGGTCCGCTCCAGCGTGCGCGGATCGTGCAGGCGCGGGGGGAGCGGCTTCCACTCGTCGACATAGGGGGCTCCGTCGTACATGCCGGTCTCACGCATGCGGAACCGCACGGTGAGCGTGTGCTCGCCGGCGGGAACGGTGACGGCCGGCGCAGGTGTCGGATCGGCAGGTGCGAGCGGACCCTCCCAGCGCGGGGCCGTCAGGCGGTGAGCGCGTCGGTGAGGGAACGCCGCGTCGCGCTCGACGGATTCGCCGGCGAGAGCGGACTGAGCCGTCGTCACCTCGACCGGCACGGCGACACCATCGCCCATCCGCACGGCCGCGGCGACGCCGGAGGCAGGCACGACGATCTGGTCGGCCGTGTCTCCCGCATGCAGCGCCATCCACCCGGTGCCGGACGGCCGGAACACCGCGTCGCCGTCCGAGGTGTTCGCGAGGACGAGCAGCGTGACTCCGTCGAGCTCGAACGTCGAGCCGACCAGGGCGCCGTCGACGACCGCGAGGGGCGTCCACTCCCCGTCGACGAGCCAGGGGTGAAGACCCCGCTGCACCGGCAGCATGCGGCGAAGTGTCGCGGCATCCCTGCTGTTCCAGCCGACCCAGGCGCCGAAGACGACCTCCCAGACCATGATGCCGACGCCGTTGAGCCAGGCCGAGCGCAGCTCTGCGGCGTGATCGCGATGCCAGCGGCGGATGTGGTGCTGCATATGGCGGCGTTCGAACCAGCGGGCGCGCAGGACACCCGGGGTCTCGGAGTCGGCGAACCACTGCGCCCACGACAGGGTGTGGTCGGCGATGCGCTCGGTGGCGAGCTTCGATTCGCCCTCGAGGCCGATGCCGGGCCGCGCGGCGTCGAGGGCTGCGACCAACTCGGGGTCTGCCTTCTTCAATGTGTCGAGGAAGACGCCGTCTGCTCCGAGCCGTCGGACGGTCGCGGCGAGTTCCGCCGCGTCATCGCCCGACCGGCGCGTACCGGTGTCCCACGGGTTGTAATCGAGGAACACCGCGACCCCGGCGGCGCGGAGTGCTGCGGCGACGTCGGCGAGACCAGGCACGTCGTAGAAGTCCCACTGGTTGCGGTCGTCGATGCCGATCACCGGATACGCATGCCACAGCACGACGCCGTCGAGGCCGCCGAAGCGCTCCCGCGCGTCGGCGAGGAACCGCTCCGGCGTGAATCGCTGGGCCTCGAAGTCGAAGAAGAGCTCATCCCACAGCCACACCTGCGCCACGGTGAAGCATCGGCTCGCCCAGCTCGAGGCGGGGTCGCCGTAGCGGAGGGGTTCGCCGTGGCGGCGTCGGGCGCCGTCCCGCCAGGCGGTGAGTTGCGCCCGCCACCGGGGAGCATCGGCCGGATCGTTCGGACCTGCGAAGATCTTCGCGTCATCGAGTGCGATCGCCGCCTCGCCCGACGAGAGGTCCGCCTGCAGGGGAACGGCCGTCGGCAGATCGAGTTCGCGGGGCCGCAGCGGATCGAAGCCCGAGCTCACGCGTTCGCCTCCTTCATCAGCGCCGCCACTTCGGGGGCGGTGGGAACCGCGTCCTGCGCTCCGGGACGAGTGACGGCGAGCGCTGCGGCTGCGGCACCCGCTCGCGCTGCACCGGCGAGGAGGGCGACGTCGACGCTGTCGGGCGTGCGACCGGAGGCGGCGATCGTCGCCGCGAACATCCCGCAGAACGTGTCGCCGGCCCCCGTGGTGTCGACCGCATCCGCCGGGAACGCCGGCACCTGCGCTCGATCGCCGTCGCACAGGACGAGCGATCCGTGCCGTCCGAGGGTGACGACGAGCGAGCGCACGCGCGAGGCCAGGGCGGTGACCGCCACCTCGAGATCGTCGGCGCCGGTGATGTCGAGCGCCTCATGCTCGTTGACGAGGAGCACGTCGATCATGGGAAGCAACGTGTCGGCCGCGGTGATGAAGGGCGCGGAGGGGGCGGCATTCATCAGGTGCCAGGTGCGGGAGGGGCGAGTGCGTGCGGCGTCCTCGACGAGCGGGATCGGGATCTCGAGCTGGGTGAGGAGGATGCGGGCCGACGCGAGCACCGAGCGCTGCTCTGCAGTCAGAGTCTCGGATGCCGCGTTCGCGCCGGGGACGACGACGATGGAGTTCTCGGCCGTCGCGTCGACCGAGATCAGGGCCGTGCCGGTCGGCGCGTCGACCCGGGAGAGTCCCGAGACGTCGATCCCGTCCGTCATGAGAGCGGCGCGGAGCGCGTCGCCGTCGGCATCCATCCCCACCGCGCCGATGAACGCGACGGCGGCGTCACCTGCTCGGCGTGCGGCGACCGCCTGATTCGCGCCCTTGCCGCCACCGCTTCGCAGGAGCGACGAGGCGAGCACGGTCTCGCCGGGCCCGGGGATGCGCTCGACCTGGGCGACGACGTCCTGGTTGATGCTGCCGACGATGACGACGCTCATGCCGTCACCTCCGACAGGCGCAGCGTGCGCGCGGCGAGTTCCCGGATCGATCGCTCGGGCCCTCCGGGCATGGAGGTCGCGATCCTGTCCTTGAGCGGAGCTGTCCACGAATCGCCGATGCCGTCAGCGCCCACGAGCCCGCCGACGACGGACCCGACGGTCGCTCCGACCGAATCCGTGTCCCACCCGCCGGTCACGGCGAACGCCACGGCTGCCCCGAAGTCGTCGCCGTGGGCCTGCAGGGCGCAGGCGGCGAGGGCGGCATTGTTGAGCGTGTGCACCCAGTGCATCCCCGCGAACTCGGCATGGAGCACGTCGAGCGCCGCAGCCGCAGTCAGCGAGCCCGCGGCGAGCGAGCGCCCCGTCTCACGCCCGAGGCGGAGAGCCCCCGCGAGGCGTGATGCCGGCGGCACGACGGTGTCGGCGGCATCGAGGACCTCGTCGATCGACTCGGCGACCAGCGATGCGGAACAGAGCGCGGCCGCCCACATCTCGCCGTAGATGCCGTTGCGCGTGTGACTGAGGCGGGCATCGACCCACGCCGACGCTGCGGCGGCGCGCACATCCCCCGGGTGAGCCCAGCCGTGCACATCGGCTCGGATGAGGGCACCGATCCATTCCCGGAACGGGTTGAGGTGAGTAGCGGTCTCGGGCACCGGGCGCGCATCGAGGATGTTCCGATACGCGGCGCGTTCCGCGGTGAAGACTCGGCCGGCCGGGAGGGCAGCCAGCCACGCCTGGGCCACGTCGTCGGTGGTCAGGTCATCGCCGTGCGACTCGAGCAGGTCGAGCGCGAGGATGGGGAAGTTCAGATCGTCGTCCTCCGGCATCCCGTCGATGTTCTCGAGCAGGGACGTGGGCGCCGAACGCCGATTCCACGGCCAGCGGGTCGCGACCTCCGACGGCAGCCCGACGGCGGTGAAGTACCTCTCGATCGGCCAGTTGCCGGTCGCGCGAGCGATCTCCTCGATGCCTTCGCGTGGGATCTTCTCCACAGGTTTGCCGAGCAGACATCCGGCGGCACGGCCGAGCCACGCACCGTGCACCCGGTCGAACGACGCCTGGCCGGCGGGTGCGGCTGCCGGAGGCGGGAGCAGGACGGCGATGTCGGCCCAGTCATCCGGCTCCTGCGCACTCGGCGCCTGCAGCGTGTGCAGCTCGTCGAGGATCGTTCGAGCAAGGGCGCGAAGAGCCGGGGGAGCAGGCTGCGCACTGGCGCCCGTCGGAGCGAGCACCGTCGATCCGCCCGCGTCGGCCCATCGCCGCTCGATCGAGTCGAGCTCATGCTCACCGGCTCCCTGCTCTCGCAGAGCCGCCACCTCGGCGGGGACGAGGTCTTCCGGCTGCGCCCAGGTCAGTCTCATGCGGCAGCCTCTGCGCCCAGCAGATCCGTGAGCGCCGCTGCGCGCTGCGCGGCGCGCTCCGCATCGGCCCGCGCGATGTCCTGCACCACGTCGGTCATCGTGGCGATCACGCCGTCGAGATCGAGACGGCTGGCCTCGGTCACGCCGGTGAGCCACTCGCGGGGCACCGCGGCGACGCCGCTGAGGCCTCCGCAGATGGCACCGGCCATGGTGGCGATCGAATCGGAGTCGCGGCCGTAGTTGACGGCATCCAGCACCGCGGCGCGCAGATCGCCACCGCGGGCGATGACGAAGCCCAGCGCGACCGGAAGCTCCTCGATGGACTTGGTCCGCGACGGCAGCCGGGCATCCATCGCCGGAGCGCGGTACTGGTCGCCGACCGTGTCGAAGGGGGCGACGGCGGCCCGCACGACGCGGGCGAGTTCGCGAGGATCGTCCGAGCCGCCGGCAGATGAGAAGTCGTCGACGGCGTCGAACACCGCGCGGATGGCCGCCGCGGTGCCGTCGTGGGCGACGTCGAGCACGGCGGAGCGCACGTCGGCGACGGTCGCGTCGGGAGCTGCGGACGCCGCCACGGCCGCGGCGAACACGCCGGCCGCCTCGCGTCCGTATGAAGACTGGTGGGCGCCCGCGATGTCGATCGCTTCGGCGTATGCGGCGCGGTGATCTCCGATGTGGACGAGTCCGACGGGTGCCATGTACATCGTCGCGCCGCAGTTGACGATGTTGCCGACGCCTGCCTCCCGAGGGTCGGCATGACCGTAGTGCAGCTTCGCGACGATCCATTTCTCGGCGAGGAAGACGCGCTGCAGGATGAGCGCGTCATCCTCGAGCTCGGGGATCCAGCGCCGCTCGCCGATCATGAGCGGGACGAGATCGCTCGCGACGTCGTAGGCGTCGAGGTGTCGCCGCCTCTTGGCGTAGACCTCGACGAGTGCATGGGTCATGAGGGTGTCGTCCGTGACGTGCCCGTCGCCCTTGTGGTACGGCGCGATCGGACGCGCCGTCTTCCAGTCCGCGAGGAAGGGACCGACGATACCCTCGACCCGGCCGCCGTGGCGCTCCTCGATCTGCTCGGGAGTCCACCCCTCGGTCGCGCCTCCCAGGGCGTCGCCCACGGCGGCTCCTGCGAGCACTCCGGCCACTCGGTCCTGCAACACGAACATTCCCACTCCTTCTTGCATTGGTCGTCGATGAGGTGCGGGGACGGACAGATCGTCCGCCCCCGCACGGGTCATCAGCCGGCGATGTCCGCCCAGCCGTCGGACAGCTGGGTCGCCAGCTGCTCGCTGGTGATCTGGTCCGCCAGGTACTGCTGGAAGGCGGGCGTCGCGATGGTGTCCTTCCATTCGGTGTACTTCTCCACCTTCAGGAAGGCGGGTCCCTCAAGTCCTTCGCCGGAGGCGAGCACCTGCGTCCAGGCCGGGTTGTCGGCGGCGAGCGTCTCGACCTCGGCGCGAGCCGACTCCGACGACGGGATCAGGGCGTCGGCGTAGGCGATCTGCGCCAGGTTGTCGCCGCTCATGAAGAAGTTGAGGAAATCAGCGGACTCCTCCACGTACTCGGAATCGATGTTGACCGAGTAGGTCTGCGGGTTCGCAGCCTGGATCGCGCCCGCCGATCCCTCGAGAGGTGGCAGCGCCACCCAGTTGAAGCCCTCGGGAGCATCGTTCGCGATGTTCGTCGCCTGGAACGAACCCTGCACGGTCATGGCGACCTTTCCGCCATAGAACGAGGCGAGCACATCCGACCCCGACTGGGTGAGCGAGGTGGGCTCGATCGTCTTGTCCGTGTAGGCCATCTCGTGGATCAGCTCCGGCACGGCGAGTTCGTTCTCGCCGACCTCGATCGATGCGTCCGCGCCCTCACCCGAGAAGTAGCTGCCGTCGAAGCCCATAGACAGGCTCATGATCGCGGCGGTCGGCGAAGCGAGACCCCAGCCGAGACCATAGGTGCCGCCGGTGGTCGTCGCCTTGGCAATCTCCTGGAGCTCCTCCCAGGTCATCGTGTCGCCGGTCGGGATCTCGACACCGGCCGCTTCGAGCAGATCGGCGTTCGCGAAGGCCATGTACGACTGCAGCGTCGACGGGTACGCGATGATCTGGTCGTCGTGGGTGACCGAGTCCCAGATGCCCTCCGAGATGTCGCCCTTCAGCTCTTCGTCGATGAGGTCGGTCAGGTCGGCGAGGTAGCCGTCGGCCGCGAACGACACGATCGAGCTCGCCTCGAAGTGGATGATGTCCGGCGCCGTCCCGCCCGTGAACTGGGTGATCAGCTTGTCGAAGGTGCCGTCCCATCCGGCCTGGACGATCTCGACCTGCACATCGGGGTTCTCGGCGTTCCAGTCGTCGACGATCTTCTTGACGGCTTCCTGGGTGGCCGGCTGGTCGGACAACGACTGGAACTCGAGGGTGATCGCGCCGTCCTCCCCGTCGCCGGATCCGTTGCTGGCGCTGCCCTGCGTACAACCGCTGAGGGCAAGGAGGGCGACGCCGGCGAAAGCGATGGCGCCGATGCCTCGGATGCTGTTCATGTTGCTCGCCTTTCTCATTTGTGATTCTCGGGGGCCGGGGTCAGCCCTTGACTGCGCCGGCGAGCATGCCGCCGGTGAGTTTCTTCTGCAGGATGCTGAAGATGATGAGCGACGGGATCGTCGCGAGGATCGCACCTGCGGCCAGCGGGCCGAGCTGGGTCTGCCCCTCGGCGCCCAGGAATGAGCGCAGCGCGATCGGGAGGGTGTAGAGCTCCGGGCTCTGCAGCAGGACCAGAGCGAGGAAGAACTCGTTCCAGGCCGAGACGAACGTGAACATCGCGGTGGCGACGAGGCCCGGAGCGAGCAGCGGGAGGATGATCGTGCGCAGGATCGTGATCCGTGAAGCGCCGTCCATCTCACCGGCCTCCTCGAGCTCGGCGGGAATCGCGGCGACGTAGCCCTGCAGCATCCAGAGCGTGAACGGCAGCGTGAAGGTGACGTAGACGAGGATCAGTCCGAAGAGCGTGTCATTGAGGTTGATCGAGCGGAGAACGAGGAACAGCGGAATGATGATGAGGATCGTCGGGAACACCTGGCTGGTGAGGATCCAGACCGTGCCGGCCGCCCGCAGCCTCCCCTTGAGCCGAGCGAGCGCATAGGCCATCGGCATCGACAGCAGCACCGTGATGATCATCGTCGCGATCGAGACCAGCAGGGAGTTGCCAGCGGCAGGCAGCAGATTCTGCCGCTCGAGGGCGGAGGTGTAGTTGGTGAAATCCCACTCCGCCGGAAGCAGATTCACCGCGAGCGAGTTCAGCTCGCCTGTCGACTTGAACGACGCCGACAGCAGCCACAGGAGCGGGAATCCGAGGAAGAGCAGGAACGCTGCCAGTGCCGTGTACATCAGCACCGTGGCGTACCAGGGGCGTCGGTTGGTCATGAGCGTGCCCCCTTCGTCTGGCGGAACTGATTGACCAGATAGAACGACAGGATCAGCAGGATCGCGATGACGAGCACGTCCCCCATTGCGGAGGCGTACCCGATCTCACGGTTGCGGAAGGCCTCGAGGTACGTGAACAGCGGAGGGATCATCGTCCGGCCGCCCGGGCCTCCCTCGGTGAGAACGTAGATGAGCCCGAACGAGTTGAACTGCCAGATGAAGTCGAGCGCCGTGACCGCGATGATGACGGGCCGGAGAGCGGGAAGGGTGATGTGCCAGAAGCGGCGCAGCGCCCCGGCGCCGTCCACGGCGGCCGCCTCGTGCTGCTCGGCAGAGATCGACTGCATGCCCGCGAGCAGCAGCACGGTCGTCTGCGGGATCCCGGCCCAGACCCCCACCACGATGACGGCGGGAAGGGCGGTGGAGAAGTCGCCGAGCCAGTTCACCCCGGGGATGCCGACGACTTCGAGCGCACCGTTGAGGGGGCCGGAGTTCGGGTTGTAGATCATCCGCCAGACGATCGCGATGACCACCGGAGGCATCGCCCAGGGGATGAGCGCCAGAACCCGGGTGAGACCTTTGAGCCGGAGGTCGCTGTTCAGCAGCAGCGCCAGCCCCATCGCGCAGATCAGCGTGAGAAGTGCGACCGCGCCGGCCCACACGATCCCGATGCCGAACGAGCCCCAGAACCGGTGATCACCCAGCAGCTCGATGAAGTTGCCGAATCCGATGAACTCGATCTCGGCATTGCGCTTCAGTGTGGCATTGGTGAATCCGAGCGCGACCCCGCTGACGAGCGGGATCACCGAGAAGATGATGATCGGCAGCAGCGCCGGCACGACAAGGGCGATGGCTTCGCGACGCTGTGCGCGGGTGCGATGGCCGACGTGCTTCTTCTTCGGCGCAGTCGTGCGCGTGTCGTTCTTCGTCTCGGTGTTCGTGGCGGTGCTGGTCATCCGGCTGCCCTCTCGTCATCGATGAGGTCGGGTCCTGCGGGGGTGTCGCGCGCGGTCGACCCGGTGCCGGCCGGTCGGATGCCGGATGCGGAAGAGCCTCGGATCACGAGCGAGGGGGCGACGGCGACGGTGTGCGCGGGCCGTGCCGGTTCGGCGATCCTCGCGAGGAGCAGCTCGGCGGCGACCCGACCGCGCTCTTCGGCGCCGAGGTCGACGCTCGTCAGACCCGGGCGGACGACACCGGTGAGCTCGGTGTTGTCGACGCCGGTGACGGCGAGGTCGTCGGGGACGACCAGGCCGAGGTCTTCGGCTGCGCGGACGGCGCCGATGCCGATCAGGTCGTTCGCCGCGACGATCGCGTCGGGCCGGTGGTCGCCGTCGAGGGCGTCCCGCGCTGCGGCATATCCCGCCGCGATCGTGAAGTCCGCAGCACTGAAGCTGCGCGTCGACACGAGCGGGTGGGCCGTGACAGCGGCGGCGAAGCCCTCGCGACGGAGGGTGCCCGGGGTCGTGTCGGCCGGGCCGTTCACGAACGCGATGTGCCGGCGCCCCTCGGCGACCAGGTGGTCCACCACGAGTCGCATCGCGGTGAGCGAGTCGGCGCGCACGGTGTCGAGGTTCGCGCTGTCGGGGAGCCGCCCGAGCACGACGACGGGAACGGGGGTCGCGGCGAGGGCGGCGAGCAGCTCGTCGGTCACGCGCAACGGGGAGAGGATCATGCCGTCGACGTACCCGCGGCCGAGGTCGCGCACGACGTCGACGGACGACGACGATGTGCCGGTCGATGACAGCACCAGCCGGTAGCCCGAAGCCGACACCACGCGCTCGATCGCGCTCATCATCTCGACGTAGACCGGGTTTCCGATGTCGGCGACGGCGTAGGCGAGCTGGTGGGTTTTGCCGCGCTTGAGCGACTGTGCCGTCGCGTCCGCGACGTATCCGAGTTCCGCGGCGGCCTGCTTCACCTTCGCAATCGTCTCCGCGCTCGCGATCATCCCGTTCAGCGCCCGCGAGGCGGACGCCACGGAGACGCCGGCGTGTGCGGCGACCTGGGTGATGGTGACACGGGCCAAGCGCGCTCTCCCTTGAGTGCTGTAAACGTTTCCAACGGATGTACAGAACGATGCCACCCTGACGGGTCGCTGTCAAGCGGCATGATCGGCGGGAGACTGCGATTGTCGGCGATAGTGGACTCAGGGGAGGATGCCGTCACTCAAGGCCCGCAGCACCGCGTTCGTGCGGTCGCGTGCGCCGAGCTTCGAGAGGATGGCCGAGATGTGGTTCTTCACGGTCCCCTCCGCGAGGAAGAGCCCGTCAGCGATCTGACGGTTGCTGTACCCGGACGCGACGAGGCGCAGGACGTCGAGTTCTCGTTCTGTCAGCTCGAGCCGGGTCGCGGAATCCGTATCGATCCGCGCCGCATCGGAGCGGATCGCTCGCAGCAGCCGATCGGTCATCGCCGGAGCGATGAGGGCCCCTCCCTCGGCAAGGGTCTCCACCGCTCGGGTGAGCTGATGGAGCGTCACATCCTTGAGCAGGTAGCCGCGAGCACCGGCACGCAGAGCATCGAGCACCAGCGCGTCGTCGTCGAACGTGGTCAGGACCAGTACCGGTACGTCGATCCCCTGCTGCTGCAGCTGCCGCAGCGTCCAGATGCCGTCGAATCGGGGCATCCGGATGTCGAGCAGGACCACGTCAGGGCTCTCGCTCGCGATCAGCGGAAGGGCCGCGCGGCCGTCGGCCGCTTCCGCGACCACACCGATCCCGGCGACGGCCAGGAGCCCTGCGATCCCCTGACGGATGAGCGCCTGGTCGTCGACGATGATGACGCGTCTCATGGCACCGGCATCCGCGCCGTCACCGCGAATCCGCCGTGCCCGTCCACCTTCACATCGCCGCCGAAGACGGCGAAACGCTCCTGGAGGCCGCGCAGTCCGTTACCGAGCACGATCTTCGCAGCGCCGCGGCCGTCGTCACCCGCGCGCAGGACGACGGATCCCGGTTCGGCTCGGACGTCGATGCGGAGCTGCTGCGCATCGGCATGGCGCAGCGTGTTCGTGATGATCTCCTGCGCTGCTCGGATCAGCGCCTCGCTGTGCTCCTCGTCGACCCGCACGTCAGGGGCGACGTCGATGGTCACGGCCAGGCCCGGCAGCGTCGCCGACATCTCTGTCAATGCACGCTCGAGGTCGGGTGCTTCGCTGCGCAGCCGTCCCACGGTCGCACGGACGTCGCGCAGCAGCTCGCGAGCGACACGGTCAGCCCGATCGAGGTGCGTGCGAGCGCTCTCGTCCGGCATGTGACGAGCGGTCTCGAGCTCGAGCGTGAGCACGGTGAGCTGGTGGCCGATGAGGTCGTGGAGGTCTCGAGAGATCCGCAGCCTCTCCGCGTTCCGAGTGGATTCGGAGAGCAGGATGCTCGCGGACCGCAGCTCGACGTGCGCTTCAGCGAGTTCGCGGCGCATTCGCTGCTCCCGGATGAGCGTGGCCGAGCTCAGCACGGAGGCCGTCTGGATCAGCAGGTAGAAGCCGATGAGTATCAGGTTGCCGAGCTCCGGCGAGGTCTGCGTCGACAGCAGCGCGATGACCCCCGTGTTGAGCGCCACGACGACGAAGCTCGCCCAGAGTGGGATCAGATAGACGCTCGCCGCGGCAGTCACGACGAACAGCACCAGGAGCAGTCCGGTGCTCTGAGCGGTGAGCACCAGCACCCACGACGACGCAATGCCGAGTGCGAGCGAGACGCGACGAACAGGCTGCGAGTCGAGCGCCGCGGTCGCTGCGAGAATCGATATGACGAACCCGGCGAAGAGCACCGTCCACCACCCGCGCGGGATGATCGGCTCCGTCATCCCGAAGAGCGTCGGTGACGCCACTCCGATCGAGACAGCGAGCATCGCGATCCCGGCCCAGCCTTCCGTTCCGAGTCGCCGCATCCCCTCAGCCTAGGAGGACCGGGCGCCGAGAACCCCTGCTGAAAGTCATGGTCGCAGGTGGTGACATCCGGCACAGGTACGCGGGCGCGCGGCTGCATAGCGTGAGGGAATGATCACCACAGAGCCGGCGATACTCGCCGAAGGGCTCGCCAAGAGCTACCGCGGTGCCGTGGCCGTCGAAGACGTCTCCCTGCGAATTGAGGAAGGGGAGACGTTCGGCCTGCTGGGTGCGAACGGCGCGGGAAAGACCACCACCGTCGAGATGATCGCGGGACTCGGTACACCCGATCGTGGGCGGGTCCGTGTGCTCGGCCTCGATCCTCGCGACGATCGCGCGCAGCTGCGCCAGGTGCTCGGTGTGCAGCTGCAGCACGCCGTGTTGCACGACGCCCTGCAGGTAGGAGAGCTGTTGGACCTGTATCGCAGCTTCTACCCGGATCCGCGCCCGAGTGCTGAACTCCTGGAGCTGGTGGATCTGGAGGAGCACCGCCGCACCCGGTTCGAGAAGCTGTCAGGCGGTCAGCAGCAGCGGCTATCGGTCGCTCTCGCGCTCGCGGGGAGGCCGCGGGTGGTGATACTCGATGAGCTGACCACGGGCCTCGACCCGAAGGCGCGGCGGCGGATGTGGGGCACGATCGACCAGCTCAAGCGGGACGGAGTCACCATCCTGCTCGTCAGCCACGCGATGGAAGAGGTGCAGCGGTTGTGCGATCGCGTCGCCCTGCTCGACGCCGGCGGGGTCATCGCCGAGGGCACGCCGCCCGAAGTCGTCGCGACCTCGGGCGCCGCCACTCTCGACGATGCGTTCGTGAGATTGACCGCAAGAGAACCGGAGGACACCGCATGAACGCCATCACAGTCCGCGCCCATCGTCCGGGGATCCGATCCCTGTCGATCCTCACGCTGTGCGAAGCCAAGATGGTCGCGAGAGACACCGCGGGTCTCGTCGTGCCGCTGGGGCTGCCGCTGCTCATCCTCGTCTCCAGTGCCACCGGCGCCGGCGGTCAGGAGATCAGCGACGGGCTCACCGCCCTCGATCTGTTCGTCATCCCGCTGGTGCTCACGATGGTCATGGCGACGATCGGCATCGTCAACATGCCCAGCTTCCTCGCCATGTACCGGCGCACCGGGATACTTCGGCGGCTGGCAGTGACCCCTGCCTCTCCGGCGATGGTGCTCCTCGCGCAGATCATCGTGAGTGTCGCCCAGGCGCTCCTCGGGATCGGTCTCGCACTCGCGGTCGCCATGCTCTTCTTCGACGCCGGCATGCCCAGAGACGTCGTCGGCGTGATCGGCGTCGCGGCCCTCGCGATGGCGGCCATGTACAGCGTGGGCCTCATCGTCGCCGCTGTCGCTCCGACGCCGAACTCGGCTGTCGCCATCGGCCTGATCCTGTTCTTCGCCCTCGGCGCGCTCGGTGGCATGTTCGGCGGGCCGGGTTCGCTTCCCGAGCCGCTCGCCGAGATCGGCGCATGGCTGCCGTTCGGCGCTTCCGTCGATGCGATCGCGGCGGCATGGGCGGGCGCCGCGATCGAGGCCGGGCATCTGGTGAGCCTGGGCATCACCGTCGTCGTCGGCGTCACCGTGGCCGGACTGCTGTTCCGGTGGGAGTGACGGCTCGTGACAGGGCCGATCGGCGAGGTGCTGCTGTGGTGCGGGGCGAGCGGGGCAGCGCTGTTCGTGCTCGTCTTCCTCATCGACGGGAGCACCCGCCCCGGGTACAGCCCGGCTCGCCATCCCGTCAGTGCGCTCGCCCTTGGGCCTCGAGGATGGATCCAGACCGCGAACTTCCTGGTGTGCGGTGTCAGCGTCGCAGCGGGCGCGGTCGTCGCGGGTGGGATTCTCGACAGCATCCTGCTCGGCGCGGCCGTCTGCGTCTTCGGCGTCGCCCTGATCTTCTCCGGGATCTTCCCCATGGATCCCATGCGGGCCTATCCGCCCGGAACGCCGGATGAGACGCCGTCCGTCACGTCGCGCGTGAATGCCGCGCATGACTCCGCCGGAGTAGTGGTGTTCGCAGTGATCCCGGTGGCCGCGCTCATCGCGGTCTTCGTCCCCGCGGCCGGGGGTCTGCGGTGGTACTCGCTCGCCGTCGCCGTCGCGACCCTCGTGGGATTCTTCGCGTTCGCAGCGGCGTGGGAGAAGGATCGGCCGTACGCCGGATCGGTGCAGAGGCTGACGATCGCGACCGGGTGGAGCTGGGTGAGCGCGATCTTCCTGCATGCGGCGACATTCGCATGAGGGCCGCTATCGTGTCGGCCCTCGCAGGTCGCGGAAGAACGAGGCGATCTCCGAGGCCACGACCGCCGGCTGCTCGAGCGCTGCGAAGTGCCCGCCGCGGTCGAGCTCGTGCCACTGCCGGATGTCGGCGAACCGGCGCTCGGCCCAGCGCCGAGATGTGCGGGGGTTCTCGCGCGGGAAGATCGAGGCTCCGACCGGCACCGTGATCCGATCACGCACCTCGGTGTTGAAGATCTCCCAGATCTCGGTAAAGCTCTCCCAGTACATCCGCACAGAGGATGCTCCGGTGCCGGGGATCCAGTACATCATCAGGTTGTCGAGGAACACGTCGCGGGAGATGACGCTGTGAAGGTCTCCGCCATTGTCGCTCCACGACCAGAACTTCTCCAGTAGCCAGGCGCACAGTGCCACGGGGGAGTCGACGAGCGCATAGCCGATGGTCTGCGGCTTCGTGGCGTGGACGGCGGAGTATCCGGACTCGACCGCGTTGGCGCGCTCGAGATCGTCGAGCGCGGTCTGCTCGGATGCCGTCAGCGAGTCGAACGTCGACGAGTCGGGTGCCGCGAGCGGCGGGATCAGCTGCAGTCCGATCACCCGGTCCGGGAACTGAAGGCCGAGACTCGCGCTGATACTCGTGCCCCAGTCGCTGCCGGCGGCGGCGAATCGCTCGCATCCCCCGGCCAGCCGTGGGTGAGGACGATCGGGATGGCTCCGGGGTTCTGCGACCGCACATGCACGAAGTGCACGTGAGGTCGTCGATCTCCTCCGTGAACTGCGGGAATGCGTTGAGTCCGCGCTCCCGGGCGCGCCAGTCGTACTCGTGTTCCCAGTAGGTGCACATGTCGCCGGCGATGCTCAACGGCAACCCCTGCGACCAGTCGTCGACGGTCTCGCTGTCCGGCCAGCGCGCGTTAGCCAGCCGTGATCGCAGGTCGAGCAGCTGTTCATCGGACACATGGATCGAGAAAGGACGCATCGCTCCATTACGCCACGTCCCGAGGCGTACGTCGATGCTCGATGTCGGTGGTGGCGGGCACGATGACCTCGAGGATTCGGCATCGAGGGCGGGAGGTCATGGGTGAACACGAACGAGGCGAGGCGGGGGATCGTGGCGCTGGTGGCCGGAGGCACCCGCGGTGCGGGGCGAGGGATCGCGATCGAGCTCGGAGCCGTCGGCGCCACCGTGTACGTCACCGGCAGGACGACGCGCGCCGAGCGGTCGGAGTACGGTCGGCCCGAGACCATCGAGGAGACGGCCGAACTCGTCACGGCCGCAGGCGGATCGGGCATCCCGGTGCAGGTGGATCACCTGGTTCCCGATGAGGTGGCGACGCTGGTCGCTCGGATCCGCACCGAACACGGTCGGCTCGACGTGCTCGTCAACGACATCTGGGGTGGTGAATACCTCGTCGAGTGGGACACGCCGGTGTGGAAGCACGACCTGGAGAAGGGGCTGCGGATGCTGCACCTGGCGGTGGACACGCATCTGATCACCGCGCATCACGCTCTTCCCCTCCTGATCGAGAACCCCGGCGGCCTGCTCGTGGAGATGACGGATGGGACCGCCGAGTACAACGCCGAGCACTATCGTCTGTCGCCCTTCTACGATCTTGCGAAGACCTCGATCAACCGGCTCGCCTGGGCGCATGCGAAGGACGTGGCGCCTCACGGCGCGACGTCCGTGTCGCTCACACCCGGATGGCTGCGCTCAGAGATCATGCTCGAGGAGTACGGCGTGACCGAAGACACGTGGCGACAGGCCACGGAGCGCGAACCCCATTTCGCCATCTCGGAGTCGCCTCGCTTCGTCGGCCGCGCGGTCGCATCGCTCGCGACCGACCCGGACAGGTTCCGATGGAACGGGGCATCGGTTTCCAGCGGCCAACTCGCCCAGCACTACGGCTTCACCGATGTCGACGGTTCGCGCCCGGACTGCTGGCGTTACCTGCGCGAGGTGCAGGATGCCGGGGGACCGGCCGACACCACGGGGTACCGCTGACGCGAGAGCAGCTCAGATGCGCCGGGGCCCTGGGCCATCGCCGGCGAGCTCGTCTTCGGGGTTGAGCAGCCGGCAGGCCTTCAGGGAGAGGCATCCGCATCCGATGCACCCGGTCAGCTCCCGCTGCAGGTGATCGAGCTGGGTCCGGCGCACTTCCAGTTGCTGCCGCCACAGCTTGGCCACGCGCTGCCAATCGCGCTGGGAAGGAGCGTGATCCAGCGGAAGGCTCTCGAACACCTCCTGCACATCGCTCAGCGGGATGCCGAGTCGCTTGGCCACCACGATCAGGGAGATCCGACGGAGCATGTGCCGCCGATAGCGGCGCTGATTGCCGGAGCTGCGGGTGGAGGTGATCAAACCCAGCTGCTCGTAGAAGTGCAGCGCCGACACCGGCACGCCGCTTCGTCGTGACACCTCGCCGATGGCGAGGAGGTCGTCGGGATCCAGGGACATCGATACCTCCTTGACCTCAAGCTTACTTGAGGTCATAGCGTGACGCGTGGACGTCCGCACGAGCGACGCCCCGGTGCGGTGACCGCCCCGACCTGAACGCGAAGGACCAACGGAATGGCGAATCCTCAGCAGAAGATCGAATCGACCGGCACATGGCGTGAACTGCTCGGCAGCCGCTACGCGCCGATCGCCGCAGTGCTCGCGGGGGGCGTGCTGCTCGAGGCGAGCAACGTCTACCTGACGACGAGTCTGCTGCCGACGATCGTCGCAGACATCGGGGGGTCGGCGTTCTATGCCTGGACGATGACGACGTTCCTGCTCGCATCCGTGGTGAGCTCCATGCTCGTGAGCCGGATCCTCGTTCAGCAGGGGGCCGTGCGGGCGTACCTGTTGGCGCTCGGCCTGTTCGCTCTGGGGTCGGCGCTGTGCGCGGCGAGCCCCTGGATGTCGGCGCTGCTGTTCGGGCGTGCCGTGCAGGGACTCGGCGGCGGGCTGCTGGCCGGTCTCGGCTACGCGCTGATCCAGCGCGCACTGCCGGAGCGGCTCTGGGCGAGAGCTGCCGCGCTCGTGTCGGCGATGTGGGGCGTCGGGAACATCGTCGGCCCCGTCGTGGGTGGTCTGTTCGGACAGCTCGATGCCTGGCGCGCGGCTTTCATCGTTCTCGCGGTGGTGGCGGCACTCATCGGCATCGTCGTGACGCGCGCCATGCCCAGGACGGCGCGCGGTCGGTCGAGCGAGCGGTTGCCTGCCGCATCACTGGTCCTGCTGACCGCCGCGGTCGCCGCGGTCAGCATCGCGAGCATCGTTCCCGCCGGGGTGGCGACCGCCCTCGCGATCATGGTGGGAGTCGCGCTCGGCGTCTGGTTCGTCCGGCACGAGGGCCGCATCGGCAATGGCATCCTTCCCCGTGTCACGTTCGCCGCCGGTTCGCCCCTTCGCTGGGTGTACCTGTCCGTCGCGGTTCTCGCGTTCGGCATCGGCACCGAGGCGTTCATCCCGTTGTTCGGTCAGGAGATCGGCGGGATGGTCCCGTTCGTCGCCGGCCTGCTGGGGGCCGCCCTGTCACTCGGATGGTCGATCACGCAGGTGATCGCGGCCAACGCCTCGCGAGACGGAGCGCGTCGGACGCTCATCATCACCGGTCCGCTGGTCGTCGGCGCGGGGCTCGCGGCGTACGCGTTGCTGCAGCACGAAGGTCCGTCGATCGCCGTCATCGTGCTGTGGTTCGTGACACTCTTCATCGCGGGTGCCGGCATCGGGCTCGGGTTCACTCACCTCACGGTCGCCGCCTTCGCAAGCACGGCGGGCGAGGAGGAAGGCGCCAAGGCGTCAGCGGCGGTGAACACGGTGTTCATCATCGCCAACGCCTTCAGCGCCGCCCTCGCCGGCGTGCTGGTGAACCTCGCCGCTCCCGATCTCGTCGCATCCGCACGGCTGATGATGTTCGTCTTCGCCGGCATCTCGGTCGTCGGTGTGCTCAGCGCCGTTCGCGCCGCCGCAGGGGTGCGTGCGCAGGCGGAGTCCACCGCGGACGCCCGGTCGTGACGCCGCCGGCGTGCGCGACGGAGCTGTGTCGGTGATTCCGTTCAGCGGCGAAGAGCGCGCCGCGCGACGGCGACGATCGCGGCGACGGCGGCGATCCACGGCCCTGCGACGATGATCGGATCGATCCAGCTGTGACGCAGGTCCAGCCGCCCCCGTCCGAAGCGGGAAGCGATCGGGCGGCGGTGAGGCTCACTGAGGATCCCCGTCTGCGTGAGCGGGTTGTCCGGTCGCACGGTGAACAGTGAACGCAGGTGGGCGCCTGTCGCCTCGATCCGGTCGCCGAGGATCAGCAGCAGCCAGCGGGTGTTGCGCGCCTCGCTCAGGGTCGAGTACGCCAGCCGGCGTACCGCGCCCGAGAGACCGTGAAGCGGCTGCGCCGTGCCGTAGACCGGCGTCAGCATGGCATGCTCGATCGAGCGCTCTCGGGCCGGATCATCGGCTTGGCGGTCAGGGAAGCTCCAGTGGGCGCCGGTCGGTCCGAGATCCTCGCGTTCGTCGGCGGTATGGCGATACTCGTCCGGCGCATCGGATCCCCAGCCGGGTACCCGGGCGCGAAGCTCGACTGCAGACGGTGAAAGCTGCGGGTGCTGTGCTTCGTAGGGCATGCTCAGTCTCCTCCGAAGGTGATCACGGGCTTGATGCAGTCGTCCAGCTTCGACGAGAAGACGTGGTACGCCTCGGCGATGTCGTCCAGTCGGAAACTGTGCGTCAGCAGTTCTCCTGGGCTCACGTGTCCTGCTTGGATGTGCTCGAGCAGACGCGGCCATTGCCGCTTGACCGGTGCCTGATTGCCGCGGATGCTGAGTCCCTTGTTCACCGCATCGCCCAGCTTCACCGAGGTGACGACGGGGCCGTATGCACCGATCAACGACACGTGTCCGCCTTTTCGCACGGAGTCGATCGCCCAGTTCGCAGCGATGGGCGACCCGCCCTGCAGCTTGAACTTGGCCGCGACGTGAAGCAGCACATCCCCGTCCGCCTCCGCACCGACCGCATCGATCACGACGTCGGCGCCGAGGTACCCGGTTGCCCTCTTCAGTGCGAGCACGATGTCGCGATGCTCGGCCAGATGCATGGTCTCGGCGTGCGCGAAGGTCCGCGCTTTCTCGAGTCGGTAGTCGAGGTGGTCGATGACGATCACTCGGCCTGCTCCGAAGAACCACGCCGAGCGCGCCGCCGCCAGGCCGACAGGGCCCGCACCGAAGACGACGACGGTATCGAGTTCGCGGATCTCTCCCAGCTGAGCGCCGAAGTAGCCCGTCGAGAACGCATCGGTGAGCATCAGCGCGTCGCGATCGGACAGCCAGTCGGGGATGACCGACGGCCCGACGTCGGCAAAAGGAACCCTCACGAGCTCTGCCTGCCCGCCGTCGTAGCCGCCGGTGGTGTGCGAGTACCCATAGATCGCCCCGACGGCGGTGGCGTTGGGGTTGACGTTGTGGCAGTTCGTGAACAGGCCACGGGTGCAGAAGAAGCACGAACCGCACGAGATGTGGAACGGCACCATCACTCGGTCTCCCGGCGAGAGCGACCGCACGCTCGGGCCGACCTCTTCCACGACGCCGACGATCTCGTGGCCGAAGGTGTGGCCGATTCTCGTGTCGGGCATCATGCCGTGCAGCAGATGCAGGTCCGAGCCGCAGATCCCCGCCGACGTCACCCTGATGATCGCGTCGTTCGGATGTTCGATCCGGGGCTCGGGCTTCTCCTCGACCCTCACCTTGTACGGGCCACGGTACGCCATCGCCTTCATCGTGATCGGTCCTCGTGCTCTCGGTCAGCGCCGGCTTCGCGTATCGGACCCGGCGGGAACCGCCGACGGGCGGTTGACGAAGACCCCGAGGAGCACCATGCCGATGGCCAGAACGAGGTGCAGCCAGTTGTCGGCGTCGTTCACCGGCAGGAAATTGATCTGCTCGTTGCCGACCGCGAAGAGACCGTACAGCCAGACGACGAAGTACACCACTCCACCCCAGATCAGGTAGGCACGAGATGCCGAGGCGCGAGCCGCGACCGCCACACCGGCGACGCCGAAGGCCAGGTGCACGAGGTTGTGCAGCACCGATACCTGGAAGACGCCCAGCAGATGCGCATCGGAATGCGCACCGGCGCCGGCCAGATGCTCCGTCGAATGCGTGAGACCTGGGATGAATCCGGCGATGCCGACGAGGAGGAACACGATCCCGACGATGAGTGCCGTCTTCTGGATCGCCGTTCCTGCGTATGACCGTGATTCGCCGTGATGTGCCGTGTTCGTGGTGTCCATGATCGTCCTCCTTGATAGAGCGCTGGAATCGCGACGCTAACGCGGCTCGCCGTGGAACAAAGAGGGTCTTGACGTCGCTCGCTCGAGGTCGTAGCGCTCACGCCGCGAGCGGGTCACAGAGGATGCGGCGTTCTTCGTCGGTGTGCGTCATGTCCGGCGGCGTGCTCGGAACGTGAGGATGCCGAGACCGGCCGCTCCGAGAATGGTCGTGCGCTGCACGTTCGGGTGAACCGCGAGCCACGTGTGAAGGCTCCACCGGCGCCCACGGGCGGGCAGACCGCCCGCGGCCGCGCCCATCGATCGCTCGAGGTTGCCCTCGTTCGGAGGCGTCGGCTCGCCGGTATGCATCATGCCGACGCCGAACCGGCCGAGGCCGGCGTCGAGGGCGCTCGGGAAGAGCATCTGCAACAGCGTGAAGAGTCGAGCGCCACCGCCCGCATGGATCGTGCGAACAGGATGCTCGGCGGCGAACAGCACTGCGTCTGCCACAACGTCAGGGCCGTAGTAGGGACGGGGCGCCTTCGGGCGCCGCCTCATGACGTTGCGGGCGTGCGAATAGATCGCGGTGTCGATCACGGCGGGCCGCACGGCGGTCACCTGAATCGGCTCCTTCGCATCGATCAACTCGCGCCGAAGCCCGTCGAGTGCCCCTTCGAGCGCGTGCTTGGACGCGGCATATGCCGAATGCATCGGAAGCGTCACGACGGCTTCCGCGGATGTGACGCAGATGAGCGCCCCGCCGCCGGCACGGTGCAGAGCCGGAAGAGCCACCTGGATGCCGTGGATCTGTCCGATGTAATTCACTTCCATCATGCGGCGGAACTCATCGGGGCTGGTGTCCGTGAAGCGGCCGTACATCAGCACGCCCGCATTGCCGACCCAGGTGTCCACCCTGCCGAACCATTTCTCGACGCGGTCGACCGCCGACTGCAGGGCGAGGCGGTCCGTCACGTCGCAGACGATGTGCTTGGCCTCGCCCCCGTTCCGGACGATCTCGGCGACGGTCTCCGCCAAGCCCTGCTCGTCGCGCGACATGACGACGACCCGCGCTCCGGCGCGCCCCATGCGGATCGCCGTCGCGCGCCCGATACCGCTCGAGCCCCCCGTGATGACGACGACCTGATCCGCCAGGGCGCGGAGTCCCGCTCGCGAGCGGACCCCGCGCCCACGTGCTGTATGCATCCTCAGGGCTTCATTCCTTGTTCAGGCCGTCCTGCACGGCACCGGCCACCTTCTCGACGACGTTCGGCATATCGGTGGTGCCGTAGAAGCGAGCGTCAGGGCGGGTGGGCGGCGGCATCTCGGCGGTCGTGGTCGGACCGTCGTGGTAGCTGAACTCGCCCATGCCGTCCGGCGTCGGTCCCGAGGCCCAGGAGCCATCGGATGCGGCAGCGCCGTCGCTGAAGTTCAGATACTGATACGACACCTCGCGCTCCTCCTTGGCGATCGGGAAGTTGCTCGGGACGGGCAGCGTCTCGGCGCCTTCGGCCTTCAGCTCCTCGACCGCCGCGAGCCACTGGTTCTGGTGCATGGTGTCGCGTGCCAGCAGGAAGCTCAGCAGGTCTCGAACGCCGTGATCGTCGGTCATATGGTAGAGCCGGGCGACCTGCACGCGACCCTGCATCTCGGCGTTCGCGTTGGCAGTGAAGTCGGCGAGAAGGTTACCGCTCGAAGTGATGTACGACCCCGACCACGGGTTGCCCATGCTGTCGACCGGTCGAGCGCCCGCACCGGCGACGATCCCGTGCTGGACATCCGTGCCCCCGATGATCGCGGCGACGGTCGGGTCGTTCTGCACGGCATCCTCGGTGATGCCGAGGGGAGCCTTCTCGAGCAGCTGCGCGATCATCACCGCGAGCATCTCGACATGCCCCATCTCCTCGGCCCCGATGCCGAAGACGAGGTCGCGGTACTTGCCGGGGATGTGCATGTTCCAGGCTTGGAACTGGTACTGCATGGCGACGGTGATCTCACCGTACTGCCCGCCGAGCACCTCTTGAAGTTTGCGCGCGTACACGGCGTCTGGCGCATCCGGCGTCGCCGAATGCTGAAGCTCCTGACGATGGAAGAACATGTTTCCTCACCTTTCTCACTGCTGTCTGGTCTGGGAGCGGCCATTGCACGTCGCCGATGTGATCCTCGACAGGGGCTTCTCATCCGAGGCTTCGCCTGCGACAATCACGAACGCAGCGGAGCCGCCGGTTCCCGCAGGGCAGGAGGCGAACATGGCCAGAAACGTCCGAGTGCTGGCGTGCACACCGGAGGACGTGTTCCGCGTGCTCGCCAACGGCTGGCTGTACCCGGCGTGGGTGGTCGGAGCGTCGCGGATGCGCAAGGTCGAAGGGCGGTGGCCGCAGCCCGGGGCGAAGCTGCATCACTCGTTCGGCACCTGGCCGATCCTCATCGACGACACCACGAGCGTCGTGGAATGGGACCCGCCGCGCCGCGCCGTCCTGCAGGCTCGGGGATGGCCGATCGGCGAAGCCCGCGTGAGCATCGAGGTACGTCCGAGAGGAGACGGCTGCGTGGTCCGTATTCACGAGCAGGCGGTGAGCGGCCCGGCAGCATTCGTGCCCCGTGTCTTCACCGATCCTGCCCTGCACTGGCGCAACAGCGAGACACTCCGACGTCTGGCATACCTCGCGGAGAACGCCGCGGAATGATCTCGCCGGGCTGATCGAGATAGCCGTCGACCTCGCCCGGCGTCAAGCCCCGTTCTCGGAATCGGATCACCGTCCACAGTGATCCCATGACGCAACCATCGCGGGGGGAGGAAGCGGCCGAGGCGATCGCGCGGCACCTCCAGGAGAACATGCCGGAGATCATCGAGCGGTTGAAGACCTGGGTGTCGATACCGTCGGTCTCGGCCGACCCCGACCGGCAGATCGAGGTCGTTCGCTCCGCACGCTGGCTTGCGGCGGAGCTCAGGGATGCCGGCATGGATGTCTCGATCCTCAAAACCGGTGAGGTCTCCGCCGTGTACGCGGAACGGAAGGGCGACCCGGACGCACCGACCGTGCTGGTCTACAGCCACCATGACGTCCGCAATGCCAAGCCGGAGGAGTGGAACGAGACCGAGCCCTTCACGCCCGTGGTACGCGACGGTCGCCTGTACGGGCGGGGCGCGTCGGACGCGAAGGGGCAGGCGCTCGCACACGTCTGGGGTCTGCGAGCGTACCTCGCGACGATCGCAGGGTCCGCCGGTGTCAACATCAAGTTCCTCATCGAAGGTGAGGAGGAGATCGGCTCGCCCAACCTCGCTGAGCTGCTCGACCGGTACAGGTCAGAACTCTCCTGCGACCTCGTCGTCTTCTCGGACACGATCCAGTGGCGCGCGGATGCGCCGGCACCGGTGACCTCGATGCGAGGAACCCTGACGGCCACGCTCGAGATCGTCGGTCCTGCGCGCGACGTGCACAGCGGCGTCGCATCGGGCGTCACCGTCAACCCGGCGATCACGCTCGCCGACGTCCTCAGCAGGCTCCACGACGATTCGGGACGCATCACCGTTCCGGGCTTCTACGACGACGTCACTGCGCTGACCACGCGACGCAAGGCGGAGTTCGAGGCGCTGCCGTACGACCCTGCGGTGTGGACGGAACGCACCGAGACCCGTGAGGTGATCGGGGAGCAGGGCTACACCCTGAAGGAACGGCTGTGGGCCCGGCCGGCGATCGAGGTGATCTCTCTCCTCGCCGGTGACCCGGAGGGCATCGAGCGCTCGGTCATCCCGCGGAAGGCGACCGCGTCGCTCAGCATCCGCACCGTTCCCGGTCAGCGCATCCCTGTCGTCGCCGATCAGCTGCGGGCCTTCTTCGACGCCGAGATGCCTGCGGAGGCGCAGTACACGCTGACGGTCGACGAGGACATCGCCCAGGAACCGTATGTGTCACCGGATGGGGTGGTCATCGAAGCACTCGAGCGGGCGCTCGAGCGAGGCTACGGGATGCCGGTGCTGGGGCGCATGGGCAATGCCGGCGGCGGACCCGCCGACCTCCTCTCCCTCCGGCTCGAAGCGCCGGTGTACTTCATCGGCACCGGCCTGCCGGAGGATCATTGGCATGCGAGCGACGAGAGTATCGATCTGTCGGTGCTCCTTCACGGTGCGGCATCCATAGCGCACCTGTGGCGAGAACTCGAAGCAGGTGCGCGGCCATGACCATGCAGGTCGGCGAAGGGCCGGACGTCGCGCCGGTCGCGATCCCTGTCGGCGTGGCGGAGCCTCCGCAGCGCTTGATCGGGGTGGAGGAGGAGCTTCTCCTCGTCGACGCGGAGTCGTTCCTGCCACTGCCCGTCTCCGGGGAGATCCTCGGCGCGGGACCGCTGGTCCTGCCGAACGGCTCGACCCTCGAGACCGAGGTCAAGCGCGAGCAGATCGAGGTCGTGAGTCCGCCGCTGCTCTCACACGAGGAGCTGCTCTCGGCGTTGCTGGCCGGACGCCGCGCGGCCGACGCCGCCGCTCAGGAGCACGGTGCTCGCGCTGTCGCCTTGGCCACCGCGACGGATCTCTGCACGCCCCATCTCGTCCACGCGCCCCGATACGAGCGGATGCAGAAGCGGTTCGGTCTGACGATGGATGAACAGCTCACCTGCGGGATGCACGTTCATGTCACGGTGTCCTCGCGAGAGGAGGGCGTCGCGGTGCTGGACCGCATCCGGCCGTGGCTCCCGGTCCTCCTGGCGCTCAGTGCCAACTCGCCCTTCTGGCGCGGCGTGGATTCGGGTTTCGCGAGCTATCGCTATCAGGCGTGGAGCCGCTGGCCCTGCACCGGCCCATATGAGCTCTTCGGTAGCGCCGCAGGCTATGACGACAGCATCCGCGAGATCCTCGCCACCGGTGTCGCCCTCGACGAAGGCATGATCTACTTCGACGCGCGACTGTCATCTCATGCCCCCACCGTCGAGGTCCGCATCGCCGATGTCTGCCTCTCCCCGGAAGACGCGGTCACGGTGGCAGTGCTCATCAGAGCGCTGGTCGAGCGGGCCGTCGCCGATGGGAAGGCGGGAGCGGTCGCCGACGACGTCCCGACGGCGCTGCTGCGACTGGCATCCTGGCGGGCGAGCCGGTGGGGGCTGGCGCAGGATCTCATCAACCCGCTCACGCACCGCCCCTGTGCTGCGCGCGCGTGCGTGCTCGAGCTGCTCGCACATGTGCAAGATCACTTCGCCTCGGAGGAGGAGTCGGCCGCCGTCCGCCGGGGAGTGTCCGCGATCCTGAAACGCGGCAACGGAGCGACCCAGCAGCGAAGGATGCACGCCAAGGGTCTGGACGTGTCGGGTGTCGTCGCGGGGGCGGTGGCGCGGACGCACTCCGAACCTCGCGGGTGATCGCTGTCACATTCTCGGCTCGGCAGCCGTCTTCTTGATGAACCGCCATTCCGGCGGGATGCGAAGGAGACGACATGACTTCAGCGATCGAAGACCAGCTGGCCGGGTTCAGTGGCACGATCATCACCGCGGATTCCGACCACTATGCGGATGCGGCTCGCACTCGGATGGCGGCTGCCGCTCCGGCCGTGGTGCTGCGGCCCGCCGATACCGCGGATGTCGCTCGGGCCGTCCGCTTCGGGGTCGAGTCCGGGCTGACACTGGCCGTGCGCGGCGGCGGTCACTCCGTCGCGGGGTTCAGCACCGTCGACGACGGCGTCGTGATCGATCTCCGCAACATCGACAGCGTGGAGGTGCTGCCCGAACGCCGGGTGCGTGTCGGCGGGGGCGCTCGGTGGCGGCAGGTCGTCGAGGCACTCTCCCCGCTCGGCCTCGTCATCACCTCCGGCGACACCGCCGACGTCGGTGTCGGCGGACTCACCCTGTCGGGTGGGATCGGCTGGATGGTGCGGCGCGACGGACTCACGCTCGACCAGTTGCGTGCGGCCGAACTGGTCACCGCCAGCGGCGAGGTTCTCTTCGTCGATGCGGATGAGCACCCCGAGCTGTTCTGGGCGCTGCGCGGCGGCGGCGGAGCGTACGGCGTCGTGACCGCCTTCGAGTTCGAAGCACAGCCCGCCGACGGCGTCGAGTTCGCTGCGCTGACCTTCCCCGCCGAGGAGGCCGAGTCGGTCGTCGCGGGCTGGGCGGCATACATGCGCACGGCACCGCACGGGATCAGCTCCACGGTCGTGCTGGCGAATCCCATGGCGGGAGGCATCGCGGCACCGGTCGCCGTCACCCTCGTGCGGTCGGACGGTGAAGATCTCGTGGATGCGATCGGCGCGCTGACCTCGATCACCGCGCCGCTGTCGACGGATGCCGGCCGGCGAGCATACGCCGAGATCCTGCACCCCGGAGCGGAACTCCCTTCGGGGCTCAGCACCGCGGTGCGCAACGGATTCGTCTCGCCGGATGCCGCCGATGCCGCCGCTCTCGCCGCTGCGCGAGCTGCACGACAGCCACAGCCGGGCTCGATCATCCTGCACAGTCTGGGCGGCGCGTTCGCCGCGGTGCCGGCCGACGCGACGGCCTTCGCGCACCGCGGGGCGGAGCTGATGATCTCGACCTTCGCCGTCGCGCCGGAGGCGGCGATCGCTGCCGTCCGCGAGCGGTCGGCCGAAGTGTGGAACGATCTCGAGCGATTCGTCACGGGTGCATACGCGAACTCGCTCGACGGCACGTCGGCGTCTGCCGTAGCCTCGATCTATCCGGCGGGCACGCGCGAGCGGCTGGCGGCGGTCAAGGCGACCTACGACCCCGCCGACGTGTTCGCGCGCAACTTCGGCGCCCGACCGGCGTCCGCGCACTGACCGGAGAATCAGACATGGAAACCACCGCGCTCGCCGCCGAGTTCGACATGCATCGCCGCTACCTGACCGCGGTGGCGTTCCGCATGCTCGGCTCGCACGCCGATGCCGAGGACGCCGTGCAGGAGGCATGGTTCCGTCTCGGGCGCGCCGACGGCGAGATCGAGAACCTCCGGGCGTGGTTGACGAAGGTCGTGAGCCGGGTCTGCCTGGACCAGCTGCGAGTTCGCAACCGGAGGCAGGAGCACCCGCTGGAGCAGCTTCCCGACCGCGAGATCGTGGCGGACGATTCCGATGCGCACTCCCGCGTCGAGTCGGCGGATCGGATCGGATACGCACTGATGCTCGTGCTCGAGCAGCTCAGCCCCGACGAGCGGCTCGCTTATGTGCTGCACGATGTGTTCGGATTGCCGTTCGATGAGATCGCACCGATCGTCGATCGCACGCCGCCCGCGGCGCGGAAGCTCGCCAGCCGCGCGCGCGACCGGGTTCGCGGGGCCGAGCCGAGCGAACCCCGGGCGAGGGCGAGCCGGGAACAGCGGCGCGCGGTGGTGGACGCGTTCCTCGCCGCTGCACGCACGGGCGACTTCCGTGGTCTCCTCGGCGTGCTGCATCCGGATGTCGAGTTCCACATCGATCAGGGAGCGGAGGGACTGCGGATCATCCGAGGTGCCGAGCAGGTGGCGTCCAGCGCTGCGGAGTTCCACCGGTTCGCTCAGGGATACTCCTTCGAGATCCTCGAGCTCGGCGAGGGATTCGCGGTACTCGCATCCCAGGACGGCGAACCGTCATCCCTGCTGTTCTTCACCTCGGTCGGCGACGCGATCACGCTGCTGGAGACGCGGAATCTGGGCTGACCGCTTTTCGCGGTCAGCCCAGGACCCGCTCCGGATCAGTGGATCGCGTAGACCGCACCGCTGATGATGACCGTGATGACGGTCGTCCAGCCGATGATGGCGACCGCCTGCCAGATGAGGACGCGCGCCTTGCTCACCCCGCTCGCAGCGAGCATCGTCGCCGTGAAGTGGGTCGGCAGCAGGAGCGGTCCCAGCAGGCTGACCCCGGGCACGCCGTAGCGCTCGAACGCGCGCTGGAACTTCTCGCGCCGGGCGGCCTTGCGACCCGACTCCTCGGCCGCCCCATCGTCCGCGAGTGATGAGGTGCCGCCTGCCGTCACGAGTTCGCGTGAGCGGTGGCGACGAGTGACGATCGCCTTGCGGGCGCCCGAGCTGAGCAGGACGAGCACGGCGACGCAGACGAAGTTGCCGACGATGCCGGCGATGGCGGCGACGACGGGGTTCATGCCACCGATGATCCCGATCGTCGCCGCACCTTCACCCTCGATGAACGGAACTGCTCCCGCGAGGGCGACGATCAGGGGCTGGACGAGCTCGGGCACCTGGGCGACGAGATTCTGGAACGATTCGATGAGATTCATGATGTCCTCCGGTTCGATGCGATCGACGTCTCCGCCGCGATGAATCCAGTTCACCGCTTGCCGAGCGTCCGCGGCAGTGCCGGGCTGTCACCGATGCACGGGTGCTTCACCCGTCGCATCCCTGACATCTGTCATGCTCCTATCGTGGTTCGCATGAGCACTGAGAACGCGGCGCCGAGCAAGGCGGCCGAGCCTGTCCCCGGCGCCCGGCAACTGGCGCGCGGCATCACCGCCACCTGGTGGTACACGGCGAGCGCCGTGATGTTCTTCGAGCTGTTCCTCGTCCTGTTCTGGACCGGGATCGTCTTCGGTGCGACCCCGGGGACGTCTGCGGGCCTCGTCGTCGGCATCGGCGGGCTCATCTGGTGCGCCTCGACCGTGCCGTTGCTCGCGGCCTACCGGCATCGCATCGACGCCGAGCCGGGTATCGCCTGGATCTCGCTCGCAATGCCGCTGTTCGTCGCGGTCGGTTTCGGGGGCGCGGCCGGGATCGTCGGCGGGAGCTGGTTGCTCGGCGTGATGCCGGTCGCGCAGTTCGTCGTCCTCCTGAACTGGCCGCGGGGTGTCCGCTACCGCATCGTGATCGCGATCACCCTCCTCCTGGTGTGTGTGGCGTTCATCGACACATCGAGAGGGGTTCCGGCCGCCGGCGTCGCCATCTGGCTGCCGCTGTTTTACACGATCATGCTGCCCGCGATGACCGTGAGCTCACTGTGGTGGTGGGACGTGCTGATCGCCCTCGACCGGGCGAGGGCATCGGAGGCCAAGCTCGCCGCGACGCAGGAGCGGCTGCGGGTCGCGACAGACGTGCACGACCTGCAGGGGCACCACCTTCAGGTGATCGCCCTGCAGCTCGAACTCGCCGAGCGCCTCATGCCCCGCGACGCCGATGCCGGCATGGCGCAGCTGCGCGCAGCGCGGGTCAGCGTCGACGAGGCTCGCCAGGGCACCCGCGACCTGGCCACCCGCTTCCGCTCGGTGCCGCTCAGCGATGAGCTCGCCAACGCGCGCGACCTGCTGCGTGCAGCGGGGCTCGACGTCACGACCGACATCGCCGCGGATGCCGACAGCGCACCGGCATCCGATCTCGGCCCGGTGATCAGGGAGACGACGACGAACGTCTTGCGGCATGGTGCCGGCACGCGCGCGCGCCTCACGCTGGTGCGCACGCAGGACGTGTGGCGCTATGAGATCTCCAACGACGTCCTCCCGGGTGCCGATACTGCGCGGCGCGGGTCGGGGCTCGAGGGTATCGGGCGCCGCGTCGACGAGGCGAAGGGCACGCTCGACGTTCGTCGAGACGAGCACGAGTTCTCCGTGATCGTCATGGTGCCCGCGGACAGTCAGGATGCGGGATGATCCGGGTGCTGCTGGCCGATGATGAGGGGATGATCCGCTCAGCTCTGGCGGCTCTGCTGCGGCTCGAGGACGACATCGAGGTCGTCGCGGAGTGCGAGAACGGCGAGCAGGCGATCGCCGAGGCGCTCAGGTTGCAGCCCGACGTCTGCCTGCTCGACCTGGAGATGCCGGGGATCGACGGCGTCGAGGTCTCGGAGCGCTTGAACCGGGCGATCGCAACCCGGTGCATCGTCGTGACACGTCATGCCCGGCCGGGTGTCCTCCGCCGGGCGCTGGCCTCGGGCGTCGCGGGGTTCCTGCCGAAGTCCCGAGGCGCCGACGAGGTCGCGGCGATCATTCGCCGCGTCGCTGCCGGCGGTCGCTACGTGGATCCCGAGGTCGCCGCTGACGCACTCAGCGACGAACGCTCTCCGCTGACCGACCGCGAACTCGACGTCCTTCGCGCGGGCCGTCGGGGCGAGACCACGGGTCAGATCGCGCGGACGCTCTCTCTCGCGCCGGGCACCGTGCGCAACCACATCTCCACGGTGCTGGGCAAGCTGTCGGTGAGCACTCGTCAGCAGGCGGTCCTTCTCGCCGAGGAGCGCGGCTGGATCTGACCGCTCACTCGGAGAGGTCGGTCCCCGGCCGTCGATGCGGCCGCCCTGGCGGCGTGCGAAGCGGGGACCGTTCGGCGTGCGCGGCGTCAGCATGGGCCAGGACCGCTTCGGTGTGGTCCGGGTGCTCGACGTGCCGAGCATCGCCGAGCGCACCACGCGCTTGGGGAGGCTGCCCGTTGCCCGGTAGGCTGATCGCATGGGAACAATATCCTGCGCGCCGATGACGGCGCCGTTCTACACGTTCCGCGACCGCCGCGCCTGACGGCGCGCTCGCTCGCACGCATCAGCGCGCCGTCCTCCGAGATGCCATCCGCACCTCGGGACGGGCAGCTTCTCCACGCCCTGTGGCGTTCCCTCCCTCGAGGTGCTCCGATCCTTCTTCTGGAGCGCACTCATGCCCCGATCTCTCCATGGCGGCCGACACGAACTCGGCCAGAACTTCCTCACGCACCGGCCGACTCTCGGCCGGATCATCACCCTCGTCAGTGCGACGACCGGACCGATCCTCGAGCTCGGTGCCGGTGACGGCGCGCTCACGCGCCCGCTCGCAGACCTCGGTCGACCGCTCACGGCGGTCGACATCGACGAGCACCGTGTTCGACGGTTGCGAGCATCGCTGCCACGCGTCCGCGTGGTGGCGGCCGATGCGACACGGCATCCGCTCGACACGGACGTCATCGTCGGCAACATCCCGTTCCACCTCACCACGCCGATCCTGCGGCGCCTTCTCACGTCCACCGGCTGGCGGCAGGCGGTGCTGCTGACCCAGTGGGAGGTCGCGCGCAAGCGCGCCGGTGTCGGCGGAAGCACTCTGCTCACCGCGCAGTCCGCACCCTGGTTCGAGTTCCGGCTCGAAGGGCGCGTGCCGGCGTGGGGGTTCTCGCCGCAACCCAGCGTCGACGGGGGACTGCTGTCGATCAGCAGGCGGGGATCGCCGCTGGTGACTCCGCCGGACCGACGGCGCTATGACGCCTTCGTCCGCGCGGCCTTCACCGGCCGAGGGTCGAACCTCGCGAGCATCGTGGCGCGCGCTGCCGGCGCAGATGCGCATGCGGCACGGCGGGCACTGACGCGGGCGGGAGCCTCGCGCGCCCGCCTTCCCCGCGACCTCCACGGCGAACAGTGGGCCGCGCTGTGGCGTGAGCTCTCGCGCCAGCGCTGAATCGTCGCCGGTGTGCTCGTCGCGGCTGCGGCGCGCACACCGGCGGCCACCGCCGTCACCCCGGTACCGCACCTGCGAGAATGGACGCACCCGCGTCACTCGACGACTGCGAACCGAGGAGCCACCGTGCAGTACATTTCCACCCGAGGTGGCATGCAGCCGCTGCCCTACAGCGAGACCCTGCTCGAGGGTCTGGCGCCGGATGGCGGACTGGCCGTTCCCGAGGTGATGCCGCACGTCGATGCCGCCACGCTGGAGCAGTGGCGGAGCCTGACCTACCCGGAGCTTGCCACCGAGGTCCTCGGGCTGTTCGCCACCGACATCCCGCGCGATGCTCTCGCGCTGATGTGCGCCGAGGCGTACTCCGCCTTCCCCGAGGACGTCGTGCCGCTGCGATCCATCGGCGACGGCCTCACCCTGGTCGGACTCTCCGAGGGGCCGACGCTCGCCTTCAAGGACATGGCGATGCAGTTCCTCGGGCAGGTGCTCGAATACGCCCTCGAGCAGCGCGACGGGGTGCTGAACATCCTGGGAGCGACCTCTGGAGACACCGGCTCCGCCGCGGAGCATGCCCTTCGCGGCAAGGCCCGCATCGCCGTGTTCATGCTGTCGCCACAGGGTCGCATGAGCGCGTTCCAGCGCGCGCAGATGTTCTCCCTCGATGACGAGAACGTGCACAACATCGCCGTCGAGGGCGTGTTCGACGACTGTCAGAACCTCGTCAAGCGGCTGGCCGGCGACCTGGAGTTCAAGCGCTCGCAGCATCTCGGAGCCGTGAACTCGATCAATCTCGCCCGTATCACCGCGCAGGTCGTGTATTACTTCTGGGCATGGCTGCGGGTGACGGATGCCGGCGGTCCGACGCCGGTGGACTTCACCGTGCCGTCGGGCAACTTCGGCAACATCCTCTCCGGGTTCTTCGCCAAGCAGATGGGGCTTCCCATCAGGCGTCTGGTCCTCGCCGCCAACGAGAACAACGTGCTCGACGAGTTCTTCCGCACGGGCGTCTACCGCCCACGGGCCGCGGCGCAGACGCTCGCCACGTCCAGCCCCTCGATGGACATCTCGAAGGCGTCGAACCTCGAGCGCTTCATCTTCGAGTTCGTCGGTCGCGATCCCGAACGGGTCGTCGCCGCCTGGCGCGAACTCGACGAGCAGGGATACTTCGATCTCTCAGCGGAGCAGGCGCGGTTCGACGAGGAGTTCGGCATCGTCAGCGGGACATCCACCCACGCCGACCGCCTCTCGACCATCCGCTCCGTCTACGAGACATCGGGCGACGTCATCGATCCCCACACCGCCGACGGCGTGAAGGTCGCGCGCTCCTATGTGGAGGCCGGGGTGCCGATGCTCGTGCTGGAGACGGCGAAACCGCAGAAGTTCGCCGAGACGATCCGCGAGGCGATCGGCATCGACCTCGACTACTCGCCCGACCTGCAGCAGATGCTCGACGCGCCCCAGTACGTCGCGGAGATGCACGATGACGAGCAGGCGCTCAGGGCGTTCATCACCAAGAACGCCCTGCACTAACTCGGAAGAGCCTTCACCGCAGCCGTCAGCACCTGAGGAACCGTCGGCACGCCCTCGGCGCGGAACACCTCGGTGCCCTCCGCATCGCGGATGATGACGGTCGGGGTGAAGCGGATGTCGAGGGCTTCGGCCGCGTCCGGATCACGTGCGACGTCGATCTCGGTGACCGTCGCCTCCGGCAGGAACCGCACTGCGTCCTTCAGTACCGACCGGGTGCGCGAGCAGGCTCCGCAGAAGGCCGATGTGACGAGGGTGAGTTCCATCATCGCCTTCCCGGCGCCGGTCGACGCCTCTGCCGATGTGCAACCGGCGAACGCGTGACGATGTTCCCGGTCAGAACGGCGTGCGCTTGACCAGACCGCGGTTCGTGCGGATGTGCTCGTAATCCCACTGGATGTCACGCGATTCCTGCAGCCAGAGAGCGAGAGCCTCGGTGTCGACGTCGGACGCGTCGACGTAGCGGACCTCGGCGGCCTGGAAGGTGCCCTCGGGCGTGAGACCGTCGTTCCGGAAGGACTGCCCGCTCCAGAACAGCAGTCGCACGGCATCCTTGAGCCGGCTGTACCCGACGATCGGATTGCCGTCGATGAACCAGACCGGGTGCGCGTGCCAGATCTTCCCGGTCGCCTCGGGCAGCGCGCGCTCGATCTCGTCTGCGAGGAGCTCGCAGATCTCGCGGTCGCTCGGCGCGAGCGCCTGGTGATACTGCTCGATCTCGGTGGCACGCGTCATGGGTCGAGTATGCCGGGTCGCCGCTCGGCGGGCCACGATCGGATCAGCGGAGGATGTCGAGGAGCATCGGCCAGACCTGTTGCCCGAGCGCGCGGTCGGCTCCTTCCGTGCCGCCGCGTCGCATGGCGACTCCGCCGGCGGCGGCGACGCTCTCGCCGGGAAGCAGGATCCGGTGGCCCGCTGCGGGCGCACCGAACGACATCGTCGGCAGTCCGCGTCGCTCGCGTCGGCGGCAGATGGCCGAGGCGAACTCGGTGCTCGGCCACACGCGGTCATCGCCCCCGGCGGTGAGCAGCACCGGCGCGCTGATGCGTTCGGCGGGGATCTCGGCGGCTGCGGTCGCTTCGGCATCCCGTCGCATGCTCGCCTCGTACAGGCCGCGGTACTCGGGCGGGTCGGTGTCGGGCGTCCACGTCGGCTCGAACGGCACCCACGGCAGCGGGCGGCCTTCGTGGGTCCAATGCGACGACCAGGTGCCGTCCTGCACTCCGCCCCAGACGACACTGGACGGCGAGATCGCGACGGCGGCATGGACGGGGGTGATGGTCGCGGTGACGAGCGCGGCCTCGGCGCCGAAGGAGGTGCCGATGATGCTGACCCGGTCACTCTCACGCTGCAGCCGCTCGAGTTCGTCGATGAAGAGTTCCAGGGGCACCTCGAACGGCACCGTCCGCTGACCTCTCCCGCCGAACCAGCGGATGGCGCGCGCGCGGATGCCGTGCGCCGCCAGCAGATCGGCGCGATCGCGCTCGATGCGGCCGCTCGACCCGGCCAGCACCAGTACCGCGCCGCCCGAGGGGTGCTCCGGCACGGCGTCGTAACTGTCGTCGTCGGAGACGAGGGCGAACGGGACGGGCACGGTCGGATCAGTCCTCGTCGTGCGGATCGTGCATGAACTCGAGGCGGATGCCGTTGGCATCCTCGACGAAGGCGGCGTAGTAACGCTCGCTGAAACGCGGATACTCCTTCGGGGCACGCACGGCGGTCCATCCGGCAGCGATCGCGATGTCATGAAGGCGGTCGACGTCATCACGGGAATCGACCGCGTACGCGAGATGCTGCCAGCCCACGCGGCCGTGCTCGTGCGGTCCGGTGTCCTGCTCGCGAGCGGGGTAGAGCAGCAGCTCCGGCTCGTCGTGCTTGCGCCAGTACGCCAGATCCTCGGCGACGTGCCCGCGCGTGTACCCGAGCGCCTCCAGGACCGGGGCGAACTGTGCGGATGCCGCGAGAACGTCGTCGACGGTGATGCCGAGGTGATCGAAAGTCGCCATGGCACTCAGTCTGGTCGAAGATGTCGTCAGGGAACCAGAGCGGATGCCGCTGCGCTCAGTGTGGCGCGTGATACTCGGCCTCGCCGCGCTTCCAGTAGCCCTTCACGATCGCCCGGCCCGTGTCGACGCCCCAGCGCTCGAGCAGTGCGCGGCCCGGTCTCACGATCGACTGCTCGGCGGCGATGAAGACGAACGGATCCTCGCCCACCACGTCGTCTTCGGACAGACCGGCGAGCAACTCGATGAGGGCGGAACCGGCGGGCGCCGTGCCCCGGTGCAGCCATTCGACCTCCACGGGCGCGTCGAGAGGCACGTTGCCGCTCGCCGCGACGGTCTCGATCACGATGCGCGCAGCGGCGCCCTCGGGGATGAGACCCGCGAAGCGGCGGATGGCGGGAATGGCCGTCTCATCACCCGCCAGGAACCACGAGCCGGGTAGGCCGGTGAGCACCGCTGACCCGCGCGGCCCTCCCACGCCGATCGACGACCCGATCGGCGCGTTCGCCGCCCAGGGTGCTGCCACCCCATCGTCGCCGTGCACGGCGAACTCGACCTCGAGCCAGTCGTCACCCCACGCGAGCGGGGTGTACTCACGGCTCGGCGAGGCGCGAAGCTCCTCCACCGAACCGACCGGCCCGGTCGGGAAGAACAGCCGCATGTGATCGTCCGATCCCAGCGAGTCGAAACCATCGAGATCGGCGCCCGAGAGTCGCACCCGCACGTAGTCCTGAGCGAGCCACTCCCGACTCGTCAGGGCGACGGCGCGGAAGCGCAGGTCGAGGCCGCGTCGTTCGATCGAGAAGCCGGATTTCGTATCACCCATAAAGTAAGGCTAACCTATCTTGATGGCAGGTTAGGCGATCCTAACCCGCCATCGATCGGGCGCCGTTCGCGCCGATCCCCGCCCCCGCAGAACAGGAGTCCCTCCATGTCCGTGCCCAGAATCCTCACGTCGACCAGCGTCGGGCTCGTCACCGTGCTCGCCCTCGCCGGGTGCGCCTCCGGTGCCGCCGCCGAACCGCAGCAGCCGAGATCCAGTGCACCCGCCTCGGTCACTGTGGAGGACAACACGGGCACCCACGAGATCGACACGCCCCCGGCATCGGTCGTCGCTCTCGACAACCGCACCTTCCAGACGCTCTCCGACTGGGACATCCCGCTGAGCGCTGCCGCGATCGCCCTCATGCCCGAGACGGTCTCGTACGTCGACGACGCCGACATCGTGGACCTGGGCCTGCACAGTGAACCGGATCTCGAGGCGCTCGTCGCCGTGGCGCCGGATCTCATCATCAGCGGCCAGCGCTTCACCCAGCACAACGAGGCGATCGCCGCCCTGGTGCCGGATGCGACGATCATCGATCTCGAACCTCGTGACGGCGAGGACTTCGATGACGAGCTCAAGCGCCAGGTGACGGTGCTCGGCGAGATCTTCGGCAAGCAGGACGAGGCGGCCGAACTCGTCGCGGACTTCGACGCCGCGGTCGAGCGGGCGAAGACTGCGTACGACGGCTCCGCCACCGTGATGGCCGTGAACACCTCCGGTGGCGACATCGGCTACCTCGCGCCGACGGTCGGCCGCTCGCTCGGACCGATCTACGACATTCTGGGCCTGATGCCCGCGCTCGAGGTGGCCGACGCGTCCGACGACCATCAGGGAGATGAGATCTCGGTCGAGGCGATCGCGGCATCCGATCCTGACTGGATCCTCGTGCTCGATCGTGACGCCGTGTTCGCGGCCGAAACCCCGGACTACGTGCAGGCCGCCGAGATCCTCGAGAACTCCGAGGCGCTCGCCGGGGTGACCGCCATCAAGGAGGAGCAGCTGGTCTACATGCCGGCGGACACCTACCTCAACGAGGGCATCCAGACCTACACCACGTTCCTCAACGATTTCGCGGACGCCCTCGAGAAGAGCGCGAACGGCGAGAAGGACTCCACGGACTGATCGCCGGATGCCGCGGCGGCCTCGCCGCCGTCGCGGCATCGGTCGTCGCAGGAAGTACGGCACCTCTTCATGACCACACGCTCGCTTGACGCGCCGACACGGCGCCGCGGACGCCTCTTCGACCCTCTGCTCATCGTCGGCTCTGCGGTCGTTGCCTGCCTGCTCGTGCTGTCGCTGTACACCGGCGCCTACGACGTGCACGGCGCAGCCGACGGCGGTGAGATGTTCCAGATCACCCGTGTTCCCCGCACGATCGCGCTCGTGCTCGCAGGGGCGGCGATGGCGATGGCAGGCCTTGTCATGCAGCTGCTCACGCAGAACCGCTTCGTCGAGCCGACCACCACCGGCACGACCGAATGGGCGGGACTCGGACTGCTGAGCGTCATGGTGCTCGTGCCGCAGCCGTCGATCCCGCTGCGGATGACGGCGGCCGTCGTCGCCGCCTTCATCGGCACGATGGTCTTCTTCCTCTTCCTGCGCCGGGTCTCGCTCCGCTCGTCGCTCATCGTCCCGATCGTGGGCATCATGCTCGGTGCCGTCGTCGGATCGATCTCGACGTATCTCGCCCTCCAGGCGAACGCGCTGCAGAGTCTCGGTGTCTGGTTCGCCGGAAGCTTCACCTCGGTGCTGCGCGGGCAATACGAGATGCTCTGGCTCGTCGCGGCCGTCGGGCTGATCGTTTTCGTCGTCGCCGACCGATTGACGGTCGCGGGGCTCGGGGAGGAGATCGCCACCAACGTCGGGGTGAACTACAACCGCGTCATCCTGCTGGGCACCGTGCTCATCGCCGTCACGACCGGCGTCGTGACCGTGGTGGTCGGCAACCTGCCGTTCCTCGGTCTCATCGTGCCGAACATCGTCTCGATGATCCGCGGCGACGACCTGCGCAGCAACCTGCCATGGGTGTGCCTGCTGGGCATCGGCATCGTCACGGCCTGCGACCTCATCGGGCGCACGATCATCGCGCCGTTCGAGGTGCCGGTCTCTCTCATCCTCGGAGTCGTCGGCTCGGTCGTGTTCATCCTTCTCCTGCTCAGGCAGCGCCGTCGTGGCTGAGCGGACGATGGTGACCGCGGCCGCCGCCGAGCGCCTCAGCGCGCGGTCGTCCGGGCCGTTCGCCAGCCGTCGAGCGCTCCGGCGGACCGTCGTCGTGCTGAGCCTGCTGGCCGTGATCGCGCTGGGCTCAGCCTTCGGCCTGCTCGCCTGGGACAATCCGATGCCCGTCGGGTCGCTCGAGTTCTGGCGGATCGCGAACCTGCGCCTGACGAATGTGACGGTCATGGCCGTCGTGGCCGTCGCGCAGGCGGTTGCGACCGTGAGCTTCCAGACGGTGACGACCAACCGCATCATCACGCCGTCGATCATGGGGTTCGAGTCTCTGTATCGCGTCGTGCAGACCGCCTCGGTGTACCTGTTCGGCGTCGCCGGACTCATAGCCATTCAGGGGCTCTGGCAGTTCGCGCTGCAGATCGCCCTGATGGTCGCCCTCGCGATGGCTCTGTACGGCTGGCTGCTGTCGGGAAAATACGCGAATCTGCAGATCATGCTGCTCGTCGGGATCGTCATCGGCGGCGGACTCGGGGCCATCTCGACATTCATGCAGCGTCTGCTCACCCCGAGCGAGTTCGATGTGCTCGCCGCCCGCCTGTTCGGAAGCATCGCCAACGCCGACGCATCGTATCTGCCCCTGGCCGTGCCGCTGTGCGCGGCAGCATCCGCTCTGTTGTGGCTGCGCGCCCGCCGGCTGAACGTGATGGCGCTGGGGCCGGATGCCGCGCGCTCGCTCGGTCTCGACCATCGCCGTGAGCAGATGACCGTGCTTCTCCTGGTCGCCGTGCTCATGGCGACATCGACCGCGCTGGTCGGGCCGATGACGTTCTTCGGTTTCCTCGTCGCAACGCTGGCGTACCAGTTCGCCGACACGTACGACCACCGGGTCGTGTTCCCGATCGCGGTGCTCACCGGCTTCTCGGTCCTGGCGAGCGCGTACTTCGTGATGAAGAACGTCTTCTATGCGCAGGGGGTCGTCTCGATCCTCATCGAGCTGGTCGGCGGCACCGTCTTCCTCATCGTCATCCTCAGAAAGGGGCGGCTGTGATCACGCTCGACGCCGTGCACAAGAAGTACAGCAGCGAGGTCTCGATCGGACCGGTCGATCTCGCCATCCCGACCGGCGGTATCACCGCGCTCATCGGGCCGAACGGAGCAGGCAAGTCCACGCTGCTCACCATGATCGGCCGGCTCACCGGGATGGATGCGGGCTCCATCGAGATCGCCGGCTACGACGTCGCGTCGACCCGCTCGTCGGATCTTGCGAAGATCGTCTCGATCCTGCGTCAGGAGAACCACTTCATCACCCGGCTGACGGTGCGCCAGCTCGTCGGTTTCGGACGCTTCCCCCACTCCAAGGGACGGCTGAACCGCGCGGACGAGGAGATCGTCGACCGCGCCATCGCGTTCCTCGACCTGTCTGAGCTCGAGGGGCGCTACCTCGATGAACTGTCCGGCGGGCAGCGGCAGCGCGCGTACGTGGCGATGGTGCTCGCGCAGGACACCGAGTTCGTGCTGCTGGACGAACCCCTGAACAATCTCGACATGAAACACGCCGTGCAGATGATGAAGCATCTGCGGCGTGCGGCGGAACAGCTCGGGCGGACCATCGTGATCGTGCTGCACGACATCAACTTCGCCGGACACTACGCCGACCGTATCTGCGCGATGAAGGACGGCAGCGTCGTCGAGTTCGGAACACCGGGGGAGATCATGACGGATGCTGTCCTCAGCCGCATCTTCGACACGGACGTCCGCGTCATCGACGGGCCGTCCGGCCCTCTCGCGGTGTACTACTGATCGCGCGCGATCGCTCAGAGCTCGATGCCGTGATCCTCGTCGTTGACGCCTGCGTTGCGGCCTCGGCGCGATTCGTACCCGAGGAACCAGCCCAGCCAGACGACGGCGGCGAGGAGAAGTCCGAGCCAGACGTTCTGCAGGATGAGCCCGATGACGATGCCCAGTACGAGCAGCCCCGCTGAGACGAGCAGGCGGAGACCGGCGCGAGTCGACTTCATGATTCTCAGCCTAGGCGTCTCAGCGCGCTCGATGGTCCTCGGGCGCCAGCCGCGGTCCTCGGCGCGGCTCGTGCACGCCGCTGGCGAAGATGAGGCGGATCACGCGCTGACGCTGCCCCTCCCAGGGCGACAGGAGCGCCAGCATCCCGTCGTCGTCGACCCGTTTCCCGGTGAGCGCGTAGCCGACCTCGTGCGCGAGGTGGTAGTCGCCGACGCTGACCGCGTCGGGGTCTCCGAGCGAACGGATGCGCGTCTCCGCCGCCGTCCACACCCCGACCCCGGGCAGGCTCGTGAGCACGCGGTCTCGGTCCATTCCGCCGGTCGCCGCCCGCATCGCTCGCTCGATGCTCGCGCCCCGTTCAGCGGCACGCACGATGGTCTTGGACTGCGGAGGCTCGACGCCGGCGCGGTGCCATGCCCAGGAGGGGATCCGGTGCCATACGGCGGCGGTCGGTGCGGCATGCATCGCGCGCGGGGTGGGTCCGGGGGCACGCTCGCCGAACCGTGAGACGAGCGCCCGCCAGGCGCCGAACGCCTGCATCGAGGTCACCTTCTGCTCGATGATCGCGCAGGCGAGCGCGTCGAAGATCTCGTCGGTGCGGGTCAGGCGCAGGCCCGGATTGCGATGGGCGGCATCGGCGATGAGCGGATGCCGGGAGGCGTCGAAGTCGCTCGCATCGTCGTCGGCGCCGCAGAGCCGCGGAACCCGCTCCAGCGCGTACGCCGCCCCGGCACCCCACGCGGTCGCCCTGATCTCGCCGCTGATCGCGCGGAGGGCGAGCGTGCTCACCCCGGCGGGAGTGCGGAAGGCGCGCCACACGACGGCACCGTCGTGCACCATCGTCGGGTCGCCCCTGCCTCGACGGAGCATGCCGACGGTGGCGATGAGGTCGACCGGATGCGCGGGGCGGTATGTCGTCTCGAGCGGCCCGTCGGCGTCGACCGCGTCGGCCGGCTCGGCATCCACTGTCAACGTCATGCGCCCACCCTACGCGCAGGACCTGACACCGCCCCGGTGGGTCAGAAGCGGTCGGGCGAGGGGGTGCCGTGACCGTAGCGGATCACGACGTCGGCGTGACGATCGAAGCGGTAGCCGATCCCGCGCACGGTACGGACGATGTCCTCGTAGCGGCCGAGCTTCGCGCGCAGGCGCCGGACGTGGACGTCGATCGTGCGCTCGCCGGGCGTCTCGTCGTCCTGGGCCTGCCAGAGCGCCCCGACGAGCTCGGCGCGCTCGATCGTGCGGCCCTCGCGGAGGACGAGATACTGCAGCAGCTCGAACTCCTTGTAGGTGAACGACGCGGACTCGCCGTCGATCACGACGCGCTTGCGAGAGATGTCGACCGTCACTCCGCGGTCTTCGTCGGTCGCCTCCTCCTCGGCCGCCGCCTTCGTGCGGGCGATGGCACCGGGCTCCTGCAGGGCGAGGCGGACGACATCGAGGTCGCGACCGCCCGAGCCGTGCGGTGCGAGGGCCACGGTGGCGTGGGTCTCGGCACCCGGAGCGAGTTCGGCAAGGGTGCGGCGGAGCGCGTCGACGAGCACGGGAAGGCTGACGCCCGCCTCCGCCGCCTTGATCTCGTCAAGGCCGACGTAGAGGGCGAAGCCCCGGGGGGATCGGGCGGAGGGAAGATCGGCGACGGCGGGTGCCGCCGCGGGTGAGGAGGTCGCAGCCTGCGGGGCACGGACCGTGCGGGGCTGGGAGCTGCTGGCGGGACGCTCGAGAAGTGCGGTGTTCGACATGATGATGTGGTCCTCAGGACGTGAGCCGATGCGGCTCTGATGCGTTGCGTGAATGACCGGGCGAGCCGGGAAGCGAGCAAGGGTGGATGCTCGGGGACTCAGGCCTTGCAGATGGCGAGGATTCGAGTCCGGCGGGGTGGCTGATCGTTCAGCGACACATTCGGCAACACATGCCAACGCGACCGGGCATCATCATCCCGGCAGTCCCGTTCGCCTCCTGGGCGGACAAAGGGCGTGCGTTGGTGGTCA
>NZ_JAPSHY010000074.1 GCF_031179285.1 Microbacterium sp.
ACCTGCCACGGTCCGCCGTTGTTCATCGCGGAGATGAAGGTCGAGTTGAGCGGGGCGCCGAGGAACACCGCGTCCGCGAAGGAGTCGGCCAGACGCTGGTTCAGCAGGCCGACGCCGGCCTTGTCGTGCACCGAGGCGTCGTTCAGCACCGAGAACAGGCCGAAGAAGATCGGCATCTGGAGGAGCAGGGGGAGGCACGAGGAGAGCGGGTTGGTACCCGTGCGCTTGTAGAGCTCCATCGTCTCGCGAGACATCGCCTCCCGCGAGAACTGGTCCTTCTTGCCCTTGTACTTGTCCTGGATCTTCTTCAGCTGCGGTGCCACCTCCAGCATCCGGCGCTGGCTCTTGATCTGCCTGACGAAGATCGGGATGAGCGCCGCCCGGACGACGATCACGAGCCCGACGATGGAGAGGACCCAGGTGAGACCCGCGTCGGGGTCGAGCCCGACGAGATCCCACATGGAGTGGAAGGCGACGAGGATCAGCTCGATGACCCACTTGATGGGCCAGAGGATCAGTCCGAGGAGGTCCATGTGGGTGATTCAGTCCTTTCGGGACGTGTCGGGGGAGGAGGAAACGAGTTCGGGCGAAGCATCGTTGCCGCCACGGGAACGCTCGGGCACGGTCACCCACGCCGAGGGGAGCACCCAACCCGACGCGGTCACCCCGTACCGGGAGTGGCGGGCGGGGCGGACGTCGTCGATGCCGCCGGCGGACCAGGGGTTGCAGCGCACGATTCGCCACGCGGTCAGCGCCGCCCCGATGAGCAGGCCGCGCTGCTGCACCGAACCGAGCCCGTACGCCGAGCATGAGGGATGGTAGCGGCAGACATCGCCATACAGCGGAGAGATCGCCGCGCGATAGGCCCGCAACACGAGCACTCCGATATTGCGCGGGACGAGCAGCACGAAGAAGACAAGTTCACGCATCGGTTGACGCTCCCGACTCGACGGTGCCGGAGCGGGGGTCAGTGGGCGTCGACCGACGCGGGCGACGATGCAGCGCGTCGAGCACCTCAGCACGCAGTGCAGGCCAGGGCGCGTCCGCTGCGCCGGGCAACGCGCGAACGACCACGTCGATGTCGTCGACGCCAGCGGCGAGTGCCTCGTGGCACACGGCCTTCAGCCGCCGGCGCACCAGGTTGCGACGCACCGCGGTGCCGACCTTCTTGGAGACGATGAAGCCGAAGCGTGCGTCGGTGCCCGACTCCCGTGAGCGCACGTAGCTCACAGTGTGGGCACCGGCGACCTTCGCACCACGGCGCACGATGACTCGATAGTCGTCGGCGCTCGTGATCCGATTGGCTTTGGCGAGCACCGAGGGGCTACGCGGAGAGTTCGGTGCGACCCTTGCCGCGACGTGCCGACAGGATGGCACGGCCCGCGCGGGTGCGCATGCGGAGGCGGAAGCCGTGCTTCTTGGCGCGACGACGGTTGTTCGGCTGGAACGTACGCTTGCTCATTCTTCTTCTCCGGCTGTCGGATCTTCGCGCCGCGCAGCGAGTGCGATGGTGCGACGGGAAAACAGGGTGCCCGATTCGGGCTGGGGTCAACCTATTAAAACTACGGCCTCGGAGTCCCGCGGTCAAACCAGGTGCAGTTCCAGCCGTGCGTAGCGCAAACGACACAGTATCGTCGCTTCCTCGGGATCACCTGTGGATCGACACGCCCGAGCCGACGAATCCCCACATCGGCATTTGTCCACAGGGGCGAGATTCGCTAGCGTGTGACACCAGTTATCCCCAGCCACGCACCCGGATTCGCGGGCGACTTCCCGAATCTGCCCACAGGCCGTGGATAACGCTGTGAACACTCGCCTCGCGCCGCTCGCACGTCGATCGGGGGATCGCTCAGCGGCAACGACGGCACCCAACGAATGCGGGGAACGATGACAGAACAGCCCATATCGGACACATGGGCGACCGTCCTCGATCGGCTCTCCGATGATGCAGCGATCACGCCGATGCTGCAGGGCTTCCTGAACCTCGTCGAACCCAAGGGCATCGCGGCCGGCACCTTCTACCTCGAGGTGCCGAACGACTTCACCGCGAGCATGCTCAATCAGCGGATGCGCGTCTCCCTGCTCTCGGCGATGAGCGCCATCGAGGGTCCCTCCTCGGTCACCTCCTTCTACGTGGTCGTCAACCCCGAGCTCGAGGAGTCGCGCGCGGCGGAGTCGCAGTCGGCCGGCGCCGCCGACTATCCGGATCCCGTCGAGCTCCCGGCCTCGATGCAGTCGGTCTTCGAGAACACCGGCGGCGACCGCCCCCGCGACTCTCGCCTGAACCCGAAGTACGCCTTCGACAGCTTCGTCATCGGCCAGTCCAACCGCTTCGCGCATGCCGCGGCCGTCGCCGTCGCCGAAGCACCCGCGAAGGCATACAACCCCCTCTTCATCTACGGCGACTCGGGCCTGGGCAAGACGCACCTGCTGCACGCCATCGGCCACTACGCGATGAGCCTGTACCCGGGGATCCGCGTGCGGTACGTCTCGTCCGAGGAATTCACGAACGACTTCATCAACTCCATCGCGAACAACCGCGGCTCGCTCTTCCAGCAGCGCTACCGGAACATCGACATCCTGCTGATCGATGACATCCAGTTCCTGCAGGGCAAGGCCGAGACGCAGGAGGCCTTCTTCCACACCTTCAACACGCTGCACGACCACAACAAGCAGGTCGTGATCACGAGCGACGTTCCGCCCAAGCACCTCACGGGCTTCGAGGACCGTATGCGCAGCCGCT
>NZ_JAPSHY010000005.1 GCF_031179285.1 Microbacterium sp.
CGATCGCGGTGAAGATCAGAGGAACGACGGCGGCGCGGAGCAATGTCACATACGAGCTGCCGATCGTGTCGAGCGTGGCGGACAGGCCGTTCGGGTTCTCCGCCGTGGCGCCGAGCTGACGGCCGATGAGGCCGGCGGCGATGCCGAGGACGAGGGCTGCGAGGATCTGGAAGCCGAACGAGGTCAGCAGCTTCCGGACCGGCCCGCGGGTGTCTGGCGCCTTCTGGGCGCGTGCGGTGGTGCTCATGGGACTCCAAAGTCGATGCGCGCCGGGTGCGCGCCATGAGATCCAACGTTAGGAGTCCTCATTCATTCCGAGCGTGCATATGACAAAGGATGACGGATGCCGGCGGCATCCGTCATCCTTTCGGCGGCAGTCAGTGACCGGCGATCACTCGGTCACACAGGTCGTGACGGCCTCGCCGATCGTCTTGGAGACCAGGTCGCGGGCCTCGATGCTCGTCTGCTCGTCCTTGCCGTCCGCGAGGTTGGTCAGGTCCTGGTCGGAGACCTCGGAGTCGAGGAGGGCCTCGGCCATGCAGTCGTTCTGCTCGTCGGTGAAACGGTCTGCCGTCGACGGGTCCGACTGCCAGATCTTCGCCATGCCCTCGGCGAGTTCATCCTGGGTCGGTCGCTGCGGGCCGCCGATGCCGGCGCAGGCTGCAAGAGAGAAGGAGAGTGCGGCGACGGGCAGCGCCATGAGGAGGCGGGAGTACGGGCGCAGCTTCCGGTCGGTGTTGGTCATGTCTCAACGGTATCGGCACACAGCCCGTTCATAGGACAGAACGCATGGGCACGATTGCCCATATTCCCCGAGTGTTCATCACGCGGCATCCACCGTACAGAGAGCGCGAAGTGCTGGATATTCGCCAGGATGCAGCAGTTCGCACTCTCCGACGTCGATTCCGGCCGGCTCCCGCAGCAGCGTCGGCAGTCGGGGGAGCCGTCGCTTGTACGCTTGCGCACAATCGACGCGCATTCGTGAGGAGAACCAGATGAGCACACCGGCCGAGCTCGACGACCAGTCACTGGCGCGCGCGGTCGAGCAGAACGCGGCCGACCTGCTGCTGCGGATGGGAGCGGCCGGCGGCGGGCACGCGCGCGACGGCGACGTCGTCTGGAGCCTCGGCGGCTCTCCGGTGGATTATCACAACGCGGTCGTCGGAGCGGACCTCGAGGCGGATGCCGCCGATTCCGCTATCGCCGAGAGTCGGGAACTGCTCGCAAGAGCTGCGCTGCCCGGCACCTGGCACGTCGGGCCGTCCATGCGTCCGCTCGACCTGCCGGCGCGGCTCGAGGCGGCGGGCTTCGCCGCGGACGGTGACGAGCCAGGCATGGCCGCCTCACTTGATCGGATGGTCGAGCATCGCGTCCCCGGGATCGACATCGAGACCGTGAGTGACGCCCGCGCTCTCAGCGAGTGGGTGGAAGCGCTCGGCAGCGGTTTCGGCGAAGGGCCGCGCGAAGCGGAGTGGGTCGGCGAGGTCTTCGATCGCATGGGACTCGGCCACCCCGACCTCCGGCTTGTGCTCGCTCGTCGAAACGACCGCGTCGTCGGCACCGCCACGGTCTTCTTCTCGTCCGGAGTCGCCGGTCTCTACTTCGTATCGACCGTGCCCGAGGCGCGGCGGCAGGGCGTCGGTGCCTTCCTCACCCGGGGAGCGATGGCGGCCGCTCGCGATGCCGGCGCGCGACACGTCGTCCTCACTTCGGCGGCGGCGGGGCGACCCCTCTACGAATCACTCGGCTTCCGCCAGGTGTGCACCATCAGGCTGTACACCTGGCGGCCGAGTTGACCAGCGCGCGCGGCGGGGTGCCGGACGCGCCCCGGCGGCGTGAGATGTCGGGCATTCACTCCTGGCCCGTGTAGAACCGGAAGGTCGCGTCCGCAGCAGCAGCCGCCGCTTCCGGGTCCGCGCCTGCGGCGACATGGGCCTCAGCCCAGCCGTCCGCGGCGCCGCGGCTGAACGCCCGACCCTCCTCGGAAAGCTGCCACGCTTCGGCGTCCGCGCGCGAGATCGCGCCAGCGACCGCGCCGAGATGCAGAGCGAGCCCGAGCAGACCCTGGTCCCACCCGACGCCGGCCGCCCCCGGTCCGAAGGTCTCCCACATCCCGGGCGGCACATCGGCGGAGCGTGCGGTGTGCTCGAGCTCGAGGCGCGTGCGGGCCTCGCCCACGGCGGTCAACCGGACGGCGACCCAGCTGATGCCCCCGCCGTACTCCCACGTCACGCGGTAGGAGGCGCCATCTGCGGACGGCGGCGCGCAAGCCAGAATCTCGCCGCCGGCGTTGCCTTCGAGCTGGTACCGGCCGCCGAGCCGAAGGTCACCCGAAACGGGAAGGAACCACCGGGCGATCCGCTCGGGGGTGGTCACCGCCTGCCAGACATCGTCGATCGCCGAGGGGTACTCCTGCGCGACGGTCTGCATGTACGAGGGCTGTCCGTCGAGATCGGACTCTCGCAGCTCTCGAGAGACCGAGTCGAGCTGGGCCTGGATGTCGACCATGATCATTCCTTTCCGTGGGCAGGACTCTCCTGACCACCTACTACGGATCGCTCGGCTCGCCCACGGGCGCTGCGGCCGCGCGCGAGCTCGGTGTCGAGGGCGGCGAGGGGACCGCGCCAGAACCGCTCGAACGGCGTGAGCCAGGCGTCGGCCTCCCGTACGCCGCGCGGATCGACGGCATACAGTCGCCGAGCGCCGTCCGCGCGCACCGTCGCGAACGCCTGCTCTCGCAGGACGCGCAGGTGCTGCGAAACGGCCGGCTGGGTGATGCCGAACTCATCCTGGATGACCGCGCCGAGCTCGCCGGCGGAAGCCTCGCCGTCCGCGAGGACCTCGAGAATGCGCCGGCGTACCGGATCTCCGAGGACATCGAGCGCGTGCATGATCTCAGTATTCAGCCACGACTTATATAAGTCAAGACTTATCCACCAGTTCCAGTTTCGAAGTGCGCAAAGTGCTCGATATTCGCCAGGATGCAGCACTTTGCGCACTTCGAACGACGATCGGCCGCCACTCAGCGCTCGGCCAGGACCAGCAGCTCTCCGACCTCGCAGCCGAGTGCGTCGCAGATCGCCCGCAGCGTCGAGTATCGGATGGCACGGGCCCGGTCGTTCTTCAGCACCGACAGGTTGACGATACTGACCCCGACCCGTGCGCTGAGTTCGGTGAGCGTCATCCCGCGCTCGGCGAGCAGTTCGTCGAGCCGGCAGTGGATGCCTGTGGGCTCCCCGTCGTCGGGAGCGGCCGGGGTCACACCAGCCCCGCTGTCTCACGCTGCAGCCGGTCGCCCACCACGAAAGCGGTGCCGATGACCGACAGGATGAACGCGGCGAGGATGAATCCGAACGGCTCGATGCTGATGACCGCGGTCTCGAAGGCGTTGTCGGCGACGACCGACACGGTGGCGTTGGCGAGCATGTTCTCGAAGAACCGCGAGGCGGCCGCGCCGAGGAGCCCGGTGATGCCTGCGGTCATCACGAGCCGCGTGTTCCGGCGCGAGAACACTCGTCCGCGCAGCGTGCTCTGAGCCAGCAGGATCAGACACGCGATCACCGTCAGGATCGTGAGGATCTGGACCACCTGACCGATGATCCCCGGCACCGTCGCGATCGGGGGCAGTTGGGCCGCTGTGAGCGTCGCGCGGTCGAGTCCGATCGACAGCGCCGAACCGTCAGGGCCGAGCGGTGCATCCACCGTGTCGCCGATGAACTCCACCATCACCGGTACGTCGGTGCCGCGGGCGAGTTCGATGATGCGCATCACCGAGAAGACGGTGATCCACGCGGCGATGGCGATGCCGGCGACGCAGAAGGCGATGAGTGCGGCGGCGTCCGCTCGTGACAGCGTGCTCTGTCTGGTGGTGTCCATGAGCGCTCCTTATCGATAGTCGTTATTAGCGATGATCGATAAGTTATCGACATTCGTTACGCTCGTCAACTCCAGGTGTGATGGCGGCGTGCCACGGCCGGCCGAAAGGGCGTCGGCGACGCCCCCGCTCAGCCGCGCTATGCCCAGGGCGAACACGGGCATACGTGCAGTTCCCGGTGGTTACTCTCGATGTACAAGGCGCACGGCCGGACCCCGGTGTCGGCGCATTCGCCCCGTGCGAACCAAGGAGTCACAATGTTCGAGAGATTCACGGACCGAGCCCGTCGAGTGGTCGTCCTCGCCCAAGAAGAGGCGAAGATGCTCAACCACAACTACATCGGCACCGAGCACATCCTGCTCGGCCTCATCCACGAGGGCGAGGGTGTCGCAGCCAAGGCGCTGGAGTCACTCGGCATCTCCCTCGACGCCGTGCGCGAGCAGGTGCAGGACATCATCGGTCAGGGCCAGCAGCAGCCGACCGGTCACATCCCCTTCACCCCGCGTGCGAAGAAGGTGCTCGAGCTGAGCCTCCGCGAGGCCCTGCAGCTCGGCCACAACTACATCGGCACCGAGCACATCCTGCTCGGCCTCATCCGCGAGGGTGAGGGCGTCGCCGCACAGGTGCTCGTCAAGCTCGGCGCCGACCTGAACAAGGTGCGCCAGCAGGTCATCCAGCTGCTCTCCGGCGCCCCGGGCCGCGAGACCGCCTCCGTCGGCGCGCAGACCAACGACTCGCCCAGCGGAGCGCAGGGCGGATCCCAGGTGCTCGACCAGTTCGGACGCAACCTGACGCAGGCCGCGCGCGACAACAAGCTCGACCCGGTGATCGGGCGCGAGAAGGAGATCGAGCGGGTCATGCAGATCCTGTCTCGCCGCTCCAAGAACAACCCCGTCCTCATCGGCGAGCCCGGCGTCGGCAAGACCGCCGTCGTCGAGGGCCTCGCACAGGCGATCGTCAAGGGCGATGTGCCCGAGACGCTCAAGGACAAGCAGCTGTACTCGCTCGACCTCGGCTCGCTCATCGCGGGTTCTCGCTACCGCGGCGACTTCGAGGAGCGCCTGAAGAAGGTCACCAAGGAGATCCGCACCCGCGGCGACATCATCGTCTTCATCGACGAGATCCACACTCTGGTCGGCGCCGGCGCAGCCGAAGGCGCGATCGACGCGGCCAGCATCCTCAAGCCGCTGCTCGCCCGGGGTGAGCTGCAGACGATCGGTGCGACCACGCTCGACGAGTACCGCAAGCACTTCGAGAAGGATGCAGCCCTCGAGCGCCGCTTCCAGTCGATCCAGGTGGCGGAGCCGAGCCTTCCCCACACGATCAACATCCTGAAGGGCCTGCGCGACCGCTACGAGGCGCACCACAAGGTGCAGATCACCGACGGCGCCATCGTCGCGGCCTCCAACCTCGCCGACCGGTACGTCAGCGACCGCTTCCTGCCCGACAAGGCCATCGACCTGATCGACGAGGCCGGCGCCCGCCTGCGTCTGTCGATCCTGTCCAGCCCGCCGGAGCTGCGCGAGTTCGACGAGAAGATCGCCGCGGTGCGCGAGCAGAAGGAGCTGGCATCCGAGGACCAGGACTTCGAGAAGGCGGCATCGCTGCGCGACGAGGAGAAGAGCCTCCTCGCCGAGCGCCTGCGCCTCGAGAAGCAGTGGCGCTCGGGTGACGTCGCGACCGCCGCGGTCGTCGATGAGGGCCTGATCGCCGAGGTGCTCGCACAGGCCACCGGCATCCCGGTGTTCAAGCTCACCGAAGAGGAGTCGAGCCGTCTCGTCTTCATGGAGAAGGCGCTGCACCAGCGCGTCATCGGCCAGGAAGAGGCGATCGCCGCGCTTTCGAAGACGATCCGTCGTCAGCGTGCGGGCCTCAAGGACCCGAAGCGCCCCTCGGGCTCCTTCATCTTCGCCGGCCCCACAGGTGTCGGAAAGACCGAGCTCGCCAAGGCGCTGGCGGAATTCCTGTTCGACGACGAGGCAGCTCTCATCGCGCTCGACATGAGCGAGTTCGGTGAGAAGCACACGGTCTCGCGTCTGTTCGGTGCCCCTCCCGGGTTCGTCGGATTCGAAGAGGGCGGTCAGCTCACCGAGAAGGTGCGCCGCAAGCCGTTCAGCGTCGTTCTCTTCGATGAGATCGAGAAGGCTCACCCCGACATCTTCAACTCGCTCTTGCAGATCCTCGAAGAGGGTCGCCTGACCGACGGTCAGGGTCGCATGATCGACTTCAAGAACACCGTGATCATCATGACCACCAACCTCGGTGCGCGTGACATCGCCGGTGGCCCGGTCGGCTTCCAGATCGAGGGCAGCAACGCGACCACCTACGACCGGATGAAGGGCAAGGTGAACGAGGAGCTCAAGCGCAACTTCAAGCCCGAGTTCCTGAACCGTGTCGACGACATCATCGTGTTCCCGCAGCTGTCGAAGGAGGAGCTGGTGCAGATCGTCGATCTGTTCACCAAGCGCCTCGGCGAGCGGCTGCTCGACCGCGACATGACGATCGAGCTGTCGCAGGCCGCCAAGGAGCGCCTCATCGAGATCGGGTTCGACCCGGCCCTCGGCGCCCGCCCCCTGCGTCGCGCGATGCAGCACGAGATCGAGGATCGTCTGTCGGAGAAGATCCTGCACGGCGAGCTCAACGCCGGCGACCACGTCAAGGTGGATGCCGAGAACGGCGAGTTCCTGTTCGTGCACGGCCCGCGCGGCGAGCGGGTGGCCGTCGGAGTGAACACCGGCGGTGCGATCAGCGGCACCCCCGACCTGGCGGTCGCCAGCGGGGAGTGAGGCACTGAGGCCCCGAGGGGGCGCAGGAACGAAGGGGCGGATGCTGCGGCATCCGCCCCTTCGTCGTTCGTGCCTAGACTTGTGCCGTGAGCGAGATCATCGTACGGCCGGCGCGAAGCGCAGACATCGTCGAGATCCGAAACCTCCTCCAGCCGCTCGTCGAGCGGCGCATCCTGCTGGGCAAAGATCTCGCGGTGCTCTACGGCTCGGTGCAGGAGTTCGTCGTCGCCGAGGCCGACGGGACGTTGATCGGATGCGGTGCGCTGCACGTGATCTGGGAGGATCTGGGCGAAGTGCGCTCCCTGCTGGTCCGCGATGACTGGCTCCGTCACGGGGTGGGGCGAAGGATCGTCGACCGACTCGAGGAGAACGCCCGGACGCTCGGACTCACGCGGCTGTTCTGTCTCACCTTCGAGGTCGACTTCTTCAGCAGGCGAGGGTACGCGCCCATCGGCGAGCAGGTCGTGGACCCGGATGTGTACTCGCAACTGCTGCGAAGCGGCGACGCCGGTGTCGAGGAGTTCCTCGACCTCGCGCATGTGAAGCCGAACACGCTCGGCAACACGCGGATGCTCAAGGTGCTGAACTAGCCTGGAATCATGCCCCGTACGTCTGCCGCCGTCTATCGACGACGTCGCCTGGTGGTGCTGGGCGCCCTGATCCTGTTCGTCGCAGCGGTCGGCATCGGCATCTGGCTTCTCGTGGCACAGCCGTGGGTGACCGGGGCGGCCGAGGTGACGCCGCGGCCTACTCCGTCATCGTCGGCCTCCGCGGCGCCGACGACACAGTCTTCGGAGCAGGCGTCGCCCGAGTCGACACCGGAGGAGACCCCCGGGATCGTCGCCTGCGAGGCGAAGGACGTCGTCGTCACGGCCGTCACCGACGCTGATCGGTACCCGGAGGGCGTGCTTCCGAAGCTGTCGATATCGCTCACGAACACGGGCGCGACCGATTGCACGCTCGACGTCGGATCGACCCTGCAGGTGTTCACCGTGTCGAGCGGCAATGACATCTGGTGGCGCTCGACGGACTGCCAGGAGAACCCGAGCAGCATGATCGCGACGCTCGCCGCCGGCGTGACGGTGACGAGCAAAGAGCCCGTCGTCTGGGATCGCACCCGCTCGAGCGTCGAGACATGCGCCGAGGAGAATCGCCCCCGGGCACCCGCGGGCGGATCCTCGTACCACGTGGCCGTGTCCATCGGCGGCTTCGCGAGCGAGACGACGAAGCAGATCCTGCTGGATTGATCGCGGGCCCCGCGAACACAGGACATCTCGGCCGTGAAAGATCTGCGAGTAGAGGATTTTCCCCTCATGAGGCTGACAGCGGCCGTTCTTTGGGATACCATTGAATGACTCTCGGGAACACGCGGCACCATGCCATCCCCAGTGGCGTCGAGTTACAGCGTCCCCAGCGCTTCGACATCGCCGTACGAGAGTCTGAGGGCCCTCTCGAGTACCCCAGTCCCCAATGGAGGACTCGAGAGGGCCCCAATCATTTCCGCGAGCGGCGAAATATGCGTTGCACCGGACGGTTCCGGCATCCGTAGGCTGGAAGCATGGCAGTGAAGAAGTCGGCGAAGAACAAGCCCGCCCCTGAGGAGTTCCGCTCCGAGGCGCTCGCGCGGGCCTTGGAGAAGCAGGACATCGCCGCCGTCGCGCTGGCCCTTCGTCATGGCACGACGGTCGTCCCGCTGATCAAGCCCGGTGCCCGCGACAATCCGCTGGACTCGGGCGAGGTGTGGACTTACCGCAACCCGGACAGCGGCGATCTGGCACTCCTGCTGTTCAGCGATGCGAAGAACAAGCCGGCGAACCTGCCTCCCGGTGTCGGCATCTACGACGCCGACTGGCTGCGCCGGTTCCTCGCAGCCCACCCGATCACGACTGTGTTCCTCGACATCGCGGGACCTCACCCGATGCAGGCCGCGCCCGAGGAGCTTCTGAAGGCACTCGACGCCTGAGCCATTCTTTCGAGCGCGGCCCGAGCCGCGCGAACGGCCGCAAGATGTCAGAACGGCGGGATGTCTTCTTCGTTGCGCCGCGACGTGCCGCGAGCCCGCACATCGCCGAGGGCTGCCCTGAGCGTCTTCGAGCGATCGTCCACCACCTGCTCGTAGCCGAGGCGCGCGGCTTCGGACCGCCGCTGCGCAGCCTGCGTCACCGGCCGGATCTCGCCGGCGAGACTCAGCTCTCCGACCGCCGCGATCGTGCGCGGCACCGAGTTCAGCTGCACGGAGCCGGCCACCGCGATCGCGATGGCGAGGTCGGCGGCAGGTTCGGTGAAGCGCACACCACCCACCGTCGAGACGTAGACATCGAGCATGCTGGTCTTGATGTTGGCCCGCTTCTCGAGGATCGCCAGCACCATCGCGACGCGTGATGCATCGAGCCCGTGCACCACGCGGCGGGGGTTCGGAGCATTGCTCGGGATGGTCAGGGCCTGCACCTCGACGGGAAGCGCGCGCTTTCCTTCGAGCGCGATCGCCACGCAGGTTCCCGGCTCGGCCGCGCCCTGCGAGAGGAACAACCCCGACGGGTCGGGAACCTCGGCGATGCCGCCGCCGGTCATCTCGAAGCAGCCCACCTCGTCGGTCGGGCCGAAGCGATTCTTCAGCGCGCGGATGAACCGCAGCGATGTCTGTCGATCGCCCTCGAAATGACAGACGACGTCGACGAGGTGCTCGAGCACCCGCGGGCCGGCGACCTGCCCGTCTTTGGTGACATGGCCGACGATGATGATGGGAAGGCTCCGCTCCTTCGCCACACGGATGAGCGTGGCGGCCACCTCGCGGACCTGGCTCGGCTGTCCCGCCGCGCCCTCCGACAGGGAGGACGACACCGTCTGCACGGAGTCGACGATCACGAGCTGCGGCTTCACCTCGTCGATGTGACCCAGGATCGTGGCGAGGTCGGTCTCGCTCGCGAGATACAGCTCGTCGTGCAGCGCCCCCGTCCGCTCGGCGCGCAGCCGCACCTGGGCCGGAGACTCCTCGGCGCTCGCGTACAGCACGCGGCGCCCGGAGCGGGCGGCTTGAGCTGCCACCTCGAGCAGCAGCGTCGATTTGCCGACGCCGGGCTCGCCGCTGAGCAGGATCGCAGCTCCCGGCACGATGCCCCCGCCGAGCACCCGGTCGAACTCGCCGACGCCGCTGGTGCGGCGAGGCGCATCCTCCGTGGTGATCTGCGTGATGGGTCGGGCGGCGCGATCGGCGTGCGGGGCGAGCGGCGTCATCTGACGCAGGATGCCGGTCGGCGCCGACTGCTCGGCGACGGTGCCCCACTGCTGGCACTCGGCGCAGCGGCCGACCCACTTCGCGGTCGTCCACCCGCATTCGGTGCAGACATACGCGGGGGGAGCGGGTTTGCGGGCGGCCATACCCTCAGGCTATCGGCGGCATCCGACATCGCCCATGCGCGCAGGCTATCGGCGGCATCCGACATCGCCCATGCGCGCAGGCTATCGGCGGCATCCGACATCCCTATCGCCCAGGGCTGGGTTCGCGGACGACCGCACGGGACAATTGAGGCATGGCCAACGGCGGACTCATCCGCAGGCCGGCTCCGCCCCTCTTCCGGATGCAGATCCCGCTGCACCAGTGAACAGGAGTCGCGCATGGAATGGCTTGATCCGCTGGCCCTCTCCCGATGGCAGTTCGGGCTGACCACCGTCTACCACTACCTGTTCGTGCCGCTGACGATCGGCATGGTCACGGTCGCCGCGATCTTCCAGACTCTGTGGGTGCGAACCGGCAGGGTCGAGTACCTGCACCTGACCCGGTTCTTCGGGAAGATCTTCCTCATCAACTTCGCGATGGGCGTCGTGACCGGCATCGTGCAGGAGTTCCAGTTCGGCATGAACTGGTCTGACTACTCGCGCTTCGTCGGCGACGTGTTCGGCGCGCCGCTCGCATTCGAGGGACTGCTGGCGTTCTTCTTCGAGGCGACCTTCATCGGTCTGTGGATCTTCGGGTGGGACAAGCTGCCGCAGAAGCTGCACCTGGCGACGATCTGGTGCGTCTCGGTGGGCAGCATCCTCTCGGCCTACTTCATCATCGCGGCCAACTCGTTCATGCAGAATCCCGTCGGGTACGAGTACAACCCGACGACCAACCGCGCCGAGCTCGTGGACATCTGGGCGCTGCTGACCAACCCCGTAGCCCTCGCCGCGTTCCCCCACACGATCTTCGGCGCGTTCATGTTCGCAGCCGGCGTGGTGATCTCGGTCTCGGCCTGGCACCTGTCACGAGGACAGCATCTCGACACGATGCGGATCTCGCTCAGATTCGGGCTGTGGGCGATGATCGTCTCGACCGCCGGCGTCGTGCTCACCGGCGACCAGCTGGGACTTGTGATGTACGACGCGCAGCCGATGAAGATGGCGGCCGCCGAGGCGACGTTCAACACCGTCTGCGGGTACGACGCCTCCTTCAGCCTGTTCACGCTGGGAACGCCGGACGGCAGTTCTGAGCTGTTCTCGATCCGCGTGCCGTACCTGCTCTCCCTGCTGTCGACCCACTCGTTCGACGCATGCGTGCACGGGATCAACGATCTCAACGCCGAGTACGCCGAGACCTTCGCCGGCACCGGGCTCACCGAATTCGCACCGATCCTGTGGATCACGTACTGGGCCTTCCGCTGGATGATCGGCCTCGGCATCGCCGCAGCAGTGGTCGCCCTCGCCGGTCTCTGGCTCACCCGCAAAAACGCGAGGAGCCAACCCGCCCCCTGGATGTGGAAGCTCGCGATCTGGTCGTTCCCGCTCGCGCTCGCCGCCAACGTCATGGGGTGGGTGTTCACCGAGATGGGCAGGCAGCCCTGGATCGTGTTCGGCCTCATGACGACGCAGGACGGCGTCTCCCCGGGGGTGAGCGGCCTCGAGGTGCTCATCTCGCTCATCGCCTTCACCGCGATCTACGCAGCGCTCGCGGTGGTCGAGATCCGGCTCATCATCCGTGCGGCTCAGAAGGGTCCCGACACCGACGAGCAACCCCACGAAGAGACGGCACAGCTGTCGTCGGTCGTGTACTGACCGGAAGGAATGAAAATGGACCTCGCAACCCTCTGGTTCTGGATCGTCGCGTTCCTCTTCGTCGGCTACTTCGTGCTCGACGGGTTCGACTTCGGCGTCGGCATGTCGCTGCCGTTCCTCGGCAAGGACGACGTCTCGCGTCGGCAGATCATCAACACCATCGGCCCGATCTGGGATCTCAACGAGACCTGGGTCATCGTCGCGGGCGCCGTGCTGTTCGCCTCATTCCCGGAGTGGTACGCCTCGCTGTTCAGCGGGTTCTACCTGCCGCTGCTGGTCATCCTGCTCGCCCTCATCCTGCGCGGCGTCTCGTTCGAGTATCGGCATCAGCGCGAGGACGCGGCGTGGAAGGCCCGCTTCGACCGGATGATCGTCATCGGATCGGCCGTCCCCGCCTTCCTCTGGGGCGTCGCTTTCGGCAACATCGTGCAGGGAGTCGCGCTGGACGCCGACCACATCCACATCGGCGGAGTGTTCGCGCTGCTGAACCCCTACGCGCTGGTGGTGGGGTTCACCACGCTCTCGGTGTTCTTCCTGCACGGGGTGCTGTTCCTCGCACTCAAGACCGATGGCCAGGTTCACGAAGATGCGCGGCGCCTCGCGCGGATCGCGGCCGCGCCGACCATCCTCGTGGCAGCTGGAACGGTCGTCTGGACCGTCGGGCTGGCCGCCGGTCGCGAGGCGCCGCTGCTGTGGCTCGTCGCCAGCGCGGGTGCACTCGCCGCCGTGAGCCTGATCAGCGCCGTGCTCTTCTCGCTGCGCGGCCGCGACGGCCGGGCCTTCGCGGCCGGAGCGACGACCGTCCTGTTCGCGGTCGCCATGCTGTTCGCCGCACTGTTCCCGCTGGTGCTGCCGTCGACGATCGACCCGGCGAACAGCCTCACCATCGCGAACGCGTCGAGTACGCCCTACACGCTGCAGATCATGAGCTGGACCGCTCTGGTGGCACTGCCGCTCGTCCTGGCCTACCAGTCATGGACGTACTGGATCTTCCGTAAGCGCGTCACACGGACGTCCATCGAGGCAGCACCGGCGCACGCGTGAAACCCATCGACCCCAGACTCCTGCGGTATGCCGCCGCCGCGCGCTGGTTCCTCGCGGCGTCCGCTCTGATCGGCGTCGTGCAGACGGCGGTCACGATCGCGTTCACGTGGCTGCTGACGGACGCCATCACCGGCGCCATAGCCGGACGGGATGTCAACGGGTCTCTCGTCTGGCTGCTCGTCGCGGCGGGGCTGCGCGGCATCCTGATCGCCCTGTCGGATGCGGCGGGCACCCGGGCCGCCGCGCGGACCGGCATGCAGCTGCGCGACGCACTCGTGGCGGCGGTCGGCCGTCTCGGTCCAGGGTGGCTCGCGCAGCGCAATGCCACCGGCCTCGCCGTCACGGCAGGTCATGGTCTCGAGGCGCTCGACGCCTATTTCGCGCGCTACATCCCGCAGCTCGTGCTGACCGTGATCGCGACACCGGTGCTGCTGGCGGTGATGTGGTGGCAGGACTGGCCGAGCGGGCTGACCGCGGTGATCACCCTGCCGCTGATCCCGCTGTTCCTGATCCTCATCGGCATGGCGACACGAGTGGTGCAGCGCCGGCAGTGGCAGACCCTGCAGCGACTGGCGGTGCGATTCGCCGACACGGTGCAGGGCCTTTCGACGCTGCGGCTCTTCGGGCGTGAGCAGCGTGCCGCCGCACGGATGCAGGCGACGGCCGAGCAGTATCGCCGCGAGACGATGACCGTGCTGCGGTTCTCGTTCCTGTCGGGATTCGCGATGGAGCTGCTCGCCTCGCTCGCGGTGGCGCTGATCGCGGTGTCCGTGGGGTTTCGGCTGCTCTCGGGGGATCTCACGCTCGAGGTCGGGCTGTTCGTGCTGCTGCTCGCGCCGGAGGCGTTCCTGCCGATCCGGCAGGTCGGCGTGCAGTTCCACGCTGCCGCCGAGGGGGTGGCCGCCACCGAAGACGTGTTCGAGGTGCTGGACGCGGCGGCTGCGGGCGTCGCACGTGTTCACAACTCCTCAGAAATCGCTCGGACTCAGCCCGAACCCTCTCTGCCGGGCCAGAACCGCGATGATTTTGAGGAGTTGTGCACACCGTCGAGCGGAGACCTCGTCGTCACCAAGCTGCGGGGCCGCGACCTGCCGCCGGTGTCATTCACGGCGGTGCCTGGCACCATCACCCTGATCGAGGGGCCGAGTGGTTCCGGCAAATCGAGCCTCCTCGCCGCTCTCCGCGGGGCAGCTGCGTTCGAGGGCGAGGCCCAGCTCGCCGGCCGCGACGTGCGCACCCTCGCGCCCGCGGAGTGGGTGGCGTGGGCGGGGCAGTCGCCGCAGCTCTCCCGCGGCACGATCGCTTCCAACGTCGCTCTCGGAGATCCGGTGCCTGATGCCGCCGGCATCCGCGATGCCCTCGACGATGCGTGCGCTCACGCCCTCGATCCAGGTGCCGAGCTCGGCGTGCAGGGCACCGGGCTTTCGGGCGGGCAGGCGCAGCGTGTCGCGGTCGCGCGTGCCCTCTACTGCCATGCCGCCGACCCCGCGCGCGTGCTCATGCTCGACGAGCCGTCCAGCGCGCTCGACGGCGAGACCGAGGCGCAGCTGTGGGCCTCGCTGCGTGCCCGAGCGGATGCCGGCGCGACGATCCTGCTCGTGTCGCACCGCCGGTCGGCACGAGACATCGCCGATCAGGTCATCGCGCTGGGGGTGACGGTATGACGCCGGCAGCCGTGACGAGCGAACGGACATCCCGGGTGCGGGCTGTGCTGCGCCTCGCGCAGCCCTCGGCAGGGCGCTTCCTTCCCGGGCTGCTCTGGGGCGTGCTCTCGGCGGGAGCCGCCGTGAGCCTGCTGGCGGTGAGCGGCTGGCTGATCGTGAGCGCGTCGATCGTCGACTCGCTCGTGCCGCTGTCGATCGCCGTCGTCGGGGTGCGATTCTTCGCAGTGTCTCGGGCGGTGACGCGCTACCTCGAACGGCTGAGCGGCCATGACGCGGCGCTGCGGCAACTGTCGGTCACCCGCGCCGACATGGTGCGCCGGCTCATCCCGCTCTCGCCCGCGGGACTGGGCGGCACCGACCGCGGGCGAGTGTTGTCGGCGCTCGTCGACGACGTCGAGAACCTGCAGAACCTTCCGCTGCGGGTGGTGCAGCCGCTCGCCATCGGCGCCGTCGTCGCCGTCGGCGCCGTGGTGTTCGTCGCCGTCGTGTCGCCTCCGGCGGCGTTCGCGCTCGCCGCATGCATCCTCATCGCCGGCGCCGCCGCGGTCGGCCTGGGATGGGTGTTCGGATCGCGGGCCGAGGCCGAGGTGTCGGCGCGGCGCGCGGAGCTGTCGGCGTCGCTCGTGGACTACTTCGCAACGCTCGACGTGCTCCTCGCCTTCGGAGCGGAGGAGCAGGCCCGGGCGCGCGTGCGGGCGGCGGATGCGGCCGTTCGGCGGTCCATCACGCGGGCGGCGTTCTCCCAGTCGATCACCGTCGGGATCGTCTCGGTGATGGCGGGGGTCGCCTCGGTGTGGGCGCTCGCCGCATCCGCCCCCGATCACGCGCGCGGGGCCATCGACGGGCCATGGCTCGCCGTCGTGGTGCTGGTTCCGATGATCGTGTTCGAGGTCTTCGGTGCGGTGCCGGTGGCGGCGTCGTCATGGCGGAGCGTCCGGGCCAGCGCACAACGGGTGGCCGGAGTGGTTCCCGATCGGATGCCGGAAGAACTGCGCGCCGACGACGGCATCGAGGTTCGCGACGTCAGCACGCCGGGGATACGTCTTCGCGGGGTGCGCGCGGCGTGGCCAGGGGGAGTGAAGGCGCTGCGCGGCGTCGATCTGGATCTTCGGCCGGGGGAGCGCCTGCTCGTGACCGGGGCGAGCGGGGCGGGCAAGAGCACTCTCGCCGCCGTGCTGGTCGGCTTTCTCCGCGCGGCGGGCGAGTACTCGCTCGGCGGCAGGGACGCGTCTGCGCTGTCGGGACCGGCGCTGCGCCGGATCGTCGGGCTGTGCGAGCAGAGCCCTCAGCTGTTCGATGAGGACATCCGCCAGAACCTGCTCTTCGCCAAGGACGACGCCTCCGACGAGGAGCTGCTGGCGGTGCTGGCGCGCGTCGGGCTCGACGCCTGGGTACGCGAGCGCGGGGGACTGGATGCACGCGTCGGTGATCGCGGTGTTCTCGTCTCAGGCGGGCAGGCGCAACGCATCGCGCTGGCGAGGGCTCTGCTTCGCGGCTTCCCGGTGCTGGTGCTGGACGAACCGACCGCCGGCGTCGACGCCGAGGCGTCCGAGGTGCTGCTGCGTGACCTGCTCGAGGCGGCGGGCGAACAGTCGGTGCTGCTCATCTCGCACGTCGCGCCGCCCGACGGGACGGTCGATCGCGTCGTCCGTCTGGAGGACGGGCGGGTCCGGCAGGGGGCTCAGCCGTACAGCGAGACGGGCGGGTCCATCACGATGCCCTGAGCCTCGAACGAGCGGCGGCGCTCCTCGATGCGGCGGTGCAGTTCGACCTGAGCATCCTCGATCAGCTGCTGATCGATGTCGACGGTCGCGGGGTGGGCGTCGCCGTTGTTCACGGCGATGTACGCGTCGAGTTCGGGGCCAGAGGTCCACGAGGTGATGAGCGCGTAGCGCGGATCCTTGCCGCGGTGCCAGACGGCATGCCAGAAGCGCTGGGTGTCGACGATGATCCGCGATCCTGCGGGAAGCGCCAGTCGTACCTCGGATGCGGGGTCGAAGCGATCTTCGCGCAGGATGAGCATCGAGTCGGGGTCATCGGAGAGGTTGAAGAATCCGCGGACCACCCAGCCGGTGCCCTCGGGGTTGAGGCGGTTGTTGTCGTCCTGGTGCAGGTTGTAGACGGCATCCGCATACTCGTTCGGCTGCAACTCGATCACCCGGCAGCGGCCGATGTCGGCGCCGGGCTCCTTCGCGCGACGCACCAGCACGGGGGCTTTCCTGACCTGCTCGGGGATCCACACCCCGGCCTTGTCGGTGCGCGGAGGAGTGTGGTTCCAGAAGCCGTTGCACTCGATCTCGCCGGCGTAGCTCGCGAGCGGCGCGAACCGGGTGATTCCGGACGAGCGCCATCCGATGTACTCCAGACCGAGCCATTCGGCGGGGTCCGCGGCCTGATCATGGTCGTCGAGCACGACATAGCCGGTCTCGGCCAGAGCGGCGGAGGTGATGAAGCCCATCGTGCGCATCCTTCCATCGGGTGCTCAGGACATGCTAACCCGGTCGGTCCGCGGGGCGCCCGGCTCGGTCCGCGCGGCGCCGGGCACAGTTGATGGAAGAAGGCGGATGCCGGTTCTGAGGCGCGGCTCCTCGACGTCTGTCTTCTTTCCCGCTCGGTCGAGCGCCTCGCGCCGGCGGCGGCCTCTGACGAGGTCCGGATTCGCGCCCCGGCACGGTCTCGCGTAAGCTGTTCGGCGGTGACGTGTCCGAGCGGCCGAAGGTGCAACTCTCGAAAAGTTGTGTAGGGTAACCCCCTACCGTGGGTTCAAATCCCACCGTCACCGCCATGGAAGCCCCGCGATTCCCTGTGAAATCAGGAATCGCGGGGCTTCTCTCGTTCGAGATCGGCGCTGGCAGGCGTCCGCCGGCCGACTGCGACTAGTCCGTGGCATAGGCATTCCGTAGTGGCGACGGTGGGCGGAGGAATCCGCGTGTGTAGCTGACAACTGCGGCCGCGGGCGTTGCTTCCGGGGCGAAGTGATCCAGCCGCGGGAGGACGACCAGTTCACCAGCGGGGAGGATCCTAGCGAGCTCGCCGAGTTCTGCAGCGGTTCCCTTCGCCGATCTGTCCCCGGACATGATCAGGACGGCGGCCGAGACCGCGCGGAACTCTTGCGTGCGACCGACTTGCGCGGCGATGACGCGATGCTCGGCCAGATTCGTCTCCAGGAGCTGTCGTATCCGCAGCCACGCATCTCCGCGAAATCCCACCCGCAGGGCCAGCCGAAGGTACCAGTGCGGCAGCTTGGCGAACATCGGAGGTGCGCCACCTGACCCACGGAGAAAGTCCACGAACGCGCCGCGCGGGTCGCCGGCGGCGAGCCGCTGCTCATAGGGTTCGAACCATTCGGTGGCGACCGGTGTCATCGGGACGCCCGGCTCATAGACCGCGACGCGTTCGAACGGGTCCGATCGCAGTGCGGCCTCGAGCAGGACGAGGCCGCCGAAGCTATGGCCGAAGGCGAGCCGGGCACCCGTCGCATGCTGTACGGCGAGAACATCCTCCACCTCGCGTGCGAGGCTGTATTCCGGCCCCTGCGGTCCGCTCAGACCACGGCCCCGCCGATCGATCACGTGCACCCTGAAGTCGCTGGCAAGCGCCGTGGCGAGCCCGATGTAGTGCTCGGCGCTGCGCAATGAGCCACCGAGGATCAATAGATCCTCGCCTGCCCCGCTCGTGCGGAACCAGATCGGCGTCCCGTCGGACGACCCCACACTGCTTTCGATGAAACGGCCCTCGCTCATGTGACGCTGTTCCCTTCTGTCTGCACCTGCTCGAGGGTTGCAAGGAGCTGGGCTGTCTGCTGCGCGTAATCGGCGTGCCGCACGCCGCTCATCTCGACGAGTTCCGCGAACCGGTGCTCGAGCCCGCGTTGAGCAGAACCCACGAGCCTAGATGCCCTCTCGGTGAGGCGCAGCCTGACGCCTCGCTCGCCGGCGGCTCCGCGTTCCGCGACGAGGAGCCCATCCGCGGCGAGAACACCCACCATCCGGCTGACGGAGGGCTCGGTCACGCCGAGCGCATCGGCCAGGGCGCGCTGGGTCGAGACACCGAGCTCGCCCACCATCGTCAGAGCGAGGAACCGCTTGTACGTCACGCCGTACTCAGCTCGCAACAACCGATCCGCGGCGCGATCCAGTCTCGCGGTCAGCACATGCAGGTCGAAGCTCAGTCCTCTGGCCATCCGCCGAACTTAGCATGCTAAGTATCCGGGCGCGACCCTGAAACGGCGGGGACGTGGACACGAGGGGCGAACCTCCGCTCCCACGTACAGCATCGGTTTCGGATCGCGTGGCGGCCGCAGCGGAGACGAGTTCGCGTTCTCGGACCAGGTGACGGCCCGGGACAGATCTGGATCGACGTCGCCTCAGATCGCTCTGATTGAACACCTGCGCGTCAGTCTCGTGCGACGCTCAGGCGGCGGTGAGAACCAGGTAGGTGAGGCCGGTCCCGTTCCAGACGACATGTGCGGTGATCGACACGAGAAGGTTCCGTTTCGACACCAAGTAGGCCGTCGCCAGCGCGGCGGAGAAGCCGACGTACAGGATGGCGAGCGGCCACTCGTTCAGGCCCCGCAGGTGAATGGCGCCGAACACGAGGCAGGACAGGGTGAACGCTGCCTGCGTCGAGAGCAGACGTCGCAGCCGTGCGAAGGGGAGCTCTCGGAACACCAGCTCCTCGACGACGGGTGCGGCGACACCGCCGGTGCCGACGAAGACGAGCCCTCCCGCCAGCGAGGTCGACGCGACGAGCACCTCGGCCGAGATCGAAGCCTGGTTTGCGCCGGTTGCGGGGGCGGCGGCGACGAACGTCACCAGGTGACTCACGGCTGACGCCACGGCCATGAGTGCCAGCCCGATGAGAACCGCGCCGGCCGCCAGGAGAGGACGCTGTCTCGTCGTGCGCCAACTCCTGGCGAAGCCGTCCCGGAACACCCAGGCGCCTGTGAGCATGAGGATGACATAGCCGCTGTTCTTCACCCACGCGAATACCGGCTCGGATACGAGTTTCGGGCCGACGAAGATCCACACCGTGAGAGCGATGTACAGGCCAGAAAACACCAGCCAGCTCGATCCGCGGTGGGGGCGTTGAACGATCGCGTTGCCCGGTGCAGGAGCAGCCATGCTTCGACCTCTGTTCTTCGGGGGTCGAACTGTTGCGCCCGCACGTCGGATCTTGCATCACATTCTACGAAAGCCGTTCACCGAAGGGAGTTCTCAGCTCGTCACCTCGGTGGCTCGGCGAGGTTGCGGTCGACTGACCGCGTTCGAGGGGGCGAGGGTTACGAGAGTGACCGTCACAGCCAGCCCCAGCAGGGCACCGAGTGCGACGTCGTGGAGATAGTGGACGCCTTGAGCGACGCGTCCGATCGCGACGAGCGTCGCGATCCCTACCGCGGGCCACGTGATCCGCGTTCGCCCGAGGGCGATCGCGATGACGACGACCGCACCGAATGCCAGCGTTGCGTGATTCGACGGCAATGACCAGTCGCCTGCCGGAGGGCAAGCGGCGGCGAAACGCCAGCGGCTGCACGGGCGCGGCTGCGCGAAGAGCAGCTTCGCCCCCTCGCTGACCGCATAGGCGACGACGACTCCGCCGGCGCCCGCGACCAGCCGAGCGCGGCGCTCAGGGTGGCGGACCCACGCGAACACGATGCTGGCCGCCGTCGTCGCAGCGAGTAGCAGCAGCCCAGCTTCCGAGATGAGATCGACGTCCCGGATGCCTGAGCCAGCAGATGCGAACCACTGCGTTCCGATGACGCTGACGCTGCCCGGTGCGGGCACGACGAGCACCGCTATCGCGAGTAGTCCGATACTGAGGAGGGGGGTCAACTGGCGGCGCGACAACAGCGGAGAACGCATGATCCCCAGCCTTGCGGAGAACGGAGGATCTCGCGTCGGGCGCCAGATGGAGTTGCGACCATACTCGAGATGTACGTGGCTGGGATGGGCGGGCAGTTGCTATTCCGCTCCAAGCTCACGCCTTCGTGTGCGGGGTTCGGTGCGGCCTCGAGCCGAGCGACAGAGTTCGTGAAGGACGCTCCGTCCTTGCGGGCGAGTTCTCCGCACTGCTTCAATCAGTACTCGGGCATCAGATAGCGAGAGATCGGCATGAGCATGTACTGTGTGCGGCAGTTTCTTGAGGTAGCAGCCGCTTCCTCATCAGGCGTCGGAATCGGTCTGCGCTGAAAATGCGCCTCTCCGCTTTTCAGCCGCCCAGATCGCCCGCGGCAGTCGCTGCACTCGAGCTCGCCACCCGTTACCACACGGAGTCGGTGCGTAATCATGTCATCCGATCGTGGTTGTGGGCGGAGGCCTTCGCGGTGGTCGAGGACCGGCGAGACATCGATCATGAACTTCTGTACGTCTCGGCACTGCTCCACGACATCGGTATGGCACCCGCCTTCGACAACGTCGCGCTGTCATACGAGGAAGCCGGCGGTCATGTCGCCGTCGCTCTCACCACTGGCGCCGGTTGGCAGGCGGAGCGCAGTCGACGGGCGCTCGAGGTGATAGTCCGGCACAACTGGCCCGCTGTCGACCCGACACTCGATGTCGAGGGCTATCTGCTGGAGGTCAGCACCGCCCTCGACATCTCGGGAGCCCGGCCCGAGGCGCTGCCGAAGGATCTCGTACAAGAAGTGCTCGCCGAGTTTCCGCGCCTACAACTTGCGCAGGAATTCGGTCGAGATGTCGTCGACCAGGCCGACCGGAAGCCGCATACCGCTGCGCGGCGGCTCGTCGACGGAGGTGTGGTCGCCAAGCTCCAGAGCAACCCGCTCGAGCAGTCGAACTGACCGCACGCACCGTCGGGTCATGTCTTCGATGGGGGCGGTCCCCCTTCTCGTCTCATTCTCCGGAATAGTCGATGGCAGGCGGGCGTCCTGATGCTCGATGGCCCTCCGTCGCGATAACCTCAGGCCGAAGGCGCCTCACCGCCCGCACGGAGATCCGTCGCGGAGTGGCTCGGTGCACGTGATCGCCGTACGATATCCGACCCTCAGGAGAACACGATGACCGAGTTCCGCGAGCACTACGACGTCGCCGTGATCGGAGCGGGGCCCGCCGGCACCGCATCGGCGCTGCGCGCGTCGGAACTCGGTGCGAGCGTCGTCGTGCTGGAGGCCGGGCGCACCGGCGGAACCTGCGTGAACACGGGCTGCGTGCCCACCCGCGTGCTCGCCAAGACCGCGCGCCTCATCCGCGAGTCGCGCCACGCCGACGACTACGGCGTCGACGTCGGGGCCCCCGCGATCGACTGGGCGACCACGGTCGAGCGGGTGCACGAGCGCGTCGAGCGGGTGCGTTCGATCAAGAGGGAGACCGAGCGCTTCGCGGATGCCGGGATCGACCTGATCCACGAAGGGCGTGCCCGCTTCGCGGACGATCGCACCCTGGTGCTCGACAGCGGACGCCGCATCTCCGCCGGCTCGATCCTGATCTGCGTCGGCGGACACTCGAAGCGCCTGCCGATACCCGGTGCCGAGCTCGCGATCGTTCCCGAAGAGGTGCTGTCGCTTCGGGAGCTGCCTCGCCGGGTGGCGGTGATCGGTGCGGGGAACACGGGTGCCCAGCTCGTCACGGTCTTCGCCTCCTTCGGGTCAGAGGTGACACTCCTCGACGTCGCCCCTCGCCTGCTCATGGCTTCGGACGGCGCCATCTCCGCGGCCGTGGCGGCGGCGTTCTCGCAGCACGGCGTCGATGTTCACGCGGGCATCGAGACGGTCACGAGTCTCGAGAGATCGGATGCCGGCGAGATCCGGCTCGCCTGGCGAGAAGCCGGCGAGACCCGCTCATCCGGCTTCGATGCGGTGGTCATGGCGACCGGGTGGCCCGCCGACGTCGAGGACCTCGGACTCGAGCACGCGGGCATCGCGATCGAGCGCTCCGCGATCCCCGTCGACCGCTACTTCCGTACCGTCGTGCCGCACATCTTCGCCGTCGGCGACGCGAACGGTCGGGACATGCTCGTGCAGGCCGCGCAGTTCGAGGGCGAAGCGGCAGCAGAGAACGCGGTGCTCGGCGCGAACCGCCGTACGCCGCATCATCTGCTTCCCGCCGGCGGCTTCACCGACCCCGACTACGCCGGGGTCGGGCTGACCGAAGAGCAGGCGAGAGAGCGCGACACCGGCTGCGTCGTCGTCTCCGTCCCGTACGCGAGCCTCGAGCGCGCCGTGATCGATGATCGTGAGAGCGGCTTCCTGAAGCTCATCGCCGACCGACGCCGCGAACTCATCCTCGGCGCCCACGCGGTCGGCGAGAACGCGATCGAGGTCATCCAGTCGGTCACGACGGCGATGGCGGCAGGCGTCGACGTGTCCACGCTCGCCGGAGTGCGGTTCGCCTATCCCACCTACAGCGCGATCATCGGGCTGGCCGCTCGCGCAATCCTCGCCGCACCGGCCGCGCCCGCCCCGAGGTAGCAGAGCGGATGCCGCGCCCGGCCGCCGCGCTCGGGTCAGCGCGACGTCGGGGGCAGCTTGTCGACGCCGTGGCGGTTGGGTTTGTCGGGCTCGGCCGCGGTGTCCGGAGAGGCGTGTTCCGGACCGGTCGGGGCTTCGGAGGTCGGATAGCTGGGCTGCTCGATCTCGACCGCCTCGTCGCGCTCATCGAGCGGGGGCAGATGGTCCAAGGGCTGTTTGATGTCATCTGGGTGGCTCATGGCGACAGAATCCATCTCACGGCTCCCCATGACAAAGGGGGTTGAGAAGGGACGGATCCTGTGGTTGGGGTCGTCTTCGTCGGCGCGGGTCAGTGCCCTGGCGATCCTGTCGAACTCCGGACGATGAGTTCATGCGCGGTGGTGATGGTCCTCGGCTCGTCGCTCGCGGGGCGGAGGATGAGTGCCACGGCGTGCTGCCCCATGTCGAACATGGGGATGCGCGCGGTCGTGAGTGCCGGAGCCACATCCCCGGCGACCGCGATGTCGTCGAAACCGACGACCGAGATGTCGTCCGGTACGCGCGTGCCATGTCGGCGCAGCTCGCTGAGGATGCCGATCGCCATCGCATCGTTCAGACCGACGATCGCCGTGAGACCGCGATCGAGAAGCTCCTGGGCGCCGGCGATGCCTCCCTCACGCGTGAACCGCTTCGACACCACGGTGAGTTCGACATCGGCGTCGCTCGTTCCCTCACGGAGACCCGCGATGCGATCGGCGACGGTGGTCAACTGGAGCGGCCCCGCCACGACGCCGATCCGGCGGTGGCCCAGTTCGGCGAGGTGCCGACCGACCGAGACGCCCGCTCGAAGATTGTCGGGCACGACGGCATCCACCGGCAGGTAGTGGCGACCGATCACCGCCGCACGCCCTCCGGCCGCGGTGAAGTCGCCGAGCGCGTCCGCCATCTTCTCCTCGAGGGTCGGGTCGGCGTAGCCGGAGCCGGCGATGATGATCGAGCCGATGCGCTGGCGAAGCAGTGCTTTCACCTGAGCCAGCTCGCTGTCGGGTGTGCGCTCGGCCTGCGCGATCTGGACCGAGCGATTCTCGAGCGTCGCGCTTCTGATCACACCGCTTGCGATCTCGGAGAAATACGGGTCGCCGATCTCGTGGACGACGAGCCCGATGGTCGGAACGAGTCCGCCGGCGAGTCCTCGTGCATGCATGTTCGGCTCGTAGCCGAGGCGCTGGGCGACGCGACGCACGTGAGCTGCCGCCTCGGGCGAGATTCCTGACCCGCCGGTGATCGCCCGCGACGCGCTCGCGAGGGAGACTCCGGCCGCTTCGGCCACGTCGATGAGTCGTGGTGCGCCTGCACGCTTCACGCGACCTCCCTGCAGAGCGGGCCCGACGCTGAGTGCGCTGGGGTTGCTCTCGACCCTTCCCATCAATATAGTGAGCGCAAGCGCTTACGAAAGCGCTTTCGCTACGATGAAGTAGGAGATGCGCATGACTGCACCCCGACACGGTCGACGGATCGCCACGGCGATCGGCATGCTGTCAGTCGCCGCTGTGACAGCGGTGGCCTGTTCCGGCGCCGGCGATGAGCCGGAGGGGGGCGGCTCTGAGGATCCGATCGTCATCGGCGTCTCGCTCCCCCTCACCGGCGACTTCTCTGAGCCCGGCAAAGGGGTCGAGCGCGGCTACGAGGCGTGGCGCGACATCGTGAACGAGAACGGCGGTCTGCTCGGACGCCAGGTCGAGCTGAAGATCCTCGACGATCAGTCCAACGCCGATCGTGTCGTCTCCGACTACGAGTCGCTCATCGCGCAGGACGGCGTCGACCTCGTGTTCGGCCCGTTCTCGACCAGGCTCGTCGTCCCTTCAGCGCGCGTCGCGCAGGAGTACGGGATGCTGTTCGTGGAGCCGGCGGGCGCAGCTCAGGAAGTCTTCGAGCAGGGCTTCGACAACCTCTTCTACGCGGCCCCCGCGATCGCGAACGACCACTACAACAACCTCGCGGACTATTTGCTCGCGCTCCCCGAGGGCGAACGCCCCGAGACGGCCGCGGTCGCGGCGATGGACGACCCCTTCGCCCAGGGCACGGCATACGGCCTCAGGGACAAGCTCGAGGCCGCGGGTGTCGAGGTGCTCGTCGATGAGGTCTATCCGCCGAACACCACCGATTTCTCCACCATCGCGGCGAAGATCGCGCAGTCGGACGCCGACATCGTCATCGGCGGAACGCAGTATCAGGATGCCGTCAACCTGATCATCGCGTTGCAGCAGCTGGATTACCAGCCGGAACTGGCGGCCTTCTCCACCGCCCCGACCAATCCCGAGTTCGCCGCAGCCATCGGCGGCGCGACCGAAGGGATCCTCGCCCCGACCGGATACTCGCCGAAGTCCCAGTTCCCCAGCAACATCGAGTTCGTCGAGAAGTACACCGAGATGCACGGCAACCCGCCGTCGGAGGATGAGGCGAACGCGTACACGACCGGTCAGGTCGTCGCGGCCGCCGTCGAGGCGGTGGGATGCGCCGAGCAGGGCGAGTGCCAGCAGGAGCTCATCGACTGGCTGCGTGAGAACACGGTCGAGACCGTCGTCGGGCCCCTCAGCTGGGACGAGACCGGGAAGCCCACGGGTGCCCACCTCATCCAGCAGTGGATCGGCGGCGAGATCCTGATCGTCCTCCCCGAGGACGTCAAGGAAGGCGATTTCCTCTTCCCGAAGCCGGCGTGGTGATCCGCACATCGTGAGTGGAGCACTGCTGCTGCAGAGCGTGATCCTCGGCGTGCTGCTGGGAGGGCTCTACGCCCTCCTGGCGGCGGGCCTCACGCTCTATTTCGGAATCATGCGCGTCGTCATGATCGCGCATTCCGCATTCCTGATCCTCGCCGCCTATCTCGCCTGGTGGTTCAACCGGGTCACCGGCATCGATCCGCTCGTGTCCCTGGTGGTCACCGTCCCGGTGTTCTTCCTGGTGGGCGTCCTCATGCAGCGGCTGCTGGTGTCGCGACTGAAGCCCCTCACCCTGACGATGATGTCGGTTCTGCTCACCTTCGCGGTCGCCCTCGTGATCGAGGGGGCGCTCGGGTTCTTCTTCACCGGCACCCAGCGGCGCATCCCGCTGCCGTATGCGAGTGAGAGTCTGAACTTCTTCGGCGCCCAGGTGCCGGTGGTGAAGCTCATCGCCTTCGGCCTCGCGGCACTCTCGCTCGCCCTGCTGTTCGTCCTGCTGAAGTACACGCGGTTCGGTCAGGCGCTGAGAGCGACCATCCAGCATCCCGAGGCCGCCCGACTGGTCGGCATCAACACCGACCGCGTCTCGGGCTACGGATTCGGACTCGGCCTCGCGACCGCCGCGATCGGCGGCACGGCGCTCTCGCTCGACGCCACGATCTACCCGTCGCTTCACTGGCACTGGATCGGGCCGCTCATGGCGATCATCGTCGTCGGGGGCCTGGGCAGCATTCCGGGTGCGGCGATCGCCGCGCTCCTCCTCGGGATCGCGCAGAGTCTGCTCCAGCTGCCGCTCGGGCCGACGTGGGCGCAGACGGTCTTCTACGTCGCGCTGTTCGCCACGCTCATGTTCCGCCCGCAGGGATTCTTCGGAGGTCGTCTTGCCCAGCGCTTCTAGCCCCGGCCCGATCCCCACCGAGACGGTGGTGATCGCACCACCCGCCCCTCAGCGACGCCGATCGACGACGTGGGTGAGCATCGCGCTCATCGTCATCGGCGCAGCCCTGGTGCTGTCGTTCCCGACGATCGCGCCGAACCCGTACATCCTCTCCGCAGGGGTCGTGATCCTCAATTTCGCCGTCCTGTCCACGGGGTGGAACTTCATGGGCGGATTCACCGGGTACATCTCGCTCGGCCACGCCGCGTACTTCGGACTCGGCGCGTACGGCACCGCGCTGCTGATCAAGTACCTCGCGCTCCCAGGGTTCGTCGCCTGGATCCTCGCAGCCGTGCTGGTCGCCATCATCGCCGTACCCATCGGCATCGCCGCCCTCCGGGTGCGTGGCGCCTCGTTCGTCATCGTGTCGATCGCCTTCGTCCTGATCATGCTCCTGGTCTTCCAGAGCTGGCGAGAGGTCACCGGCGGCTCGGACGGACTCAACGTCCCACGCCCGTTCCCTGACCTTCTCCGCCCCGAGCATCATCGCGTCTTCTACTACCTGTACGCGGGCCTGCTCGCCTTCGCTCTCGTGGTGTGGTGGATCATCGACCGTTCCAAGTTCGGCACCGCCCTGAAGTCCATCCGTGAGGACGAGGACAAGGCGAGATCGCTCGGCGTGCCGACGACGCGCTACAAGCTCATCGCGTACGTCCTGTCGGCGCTGATGGTGTCGCTCGGCGGCGGCTTGTACGCCCTGTGGTTCGGCGACCTCGACCCGATCTTCCAGTTCTCGATCCTCATCGGCTCGTACATGGTGCTCATGGCGCTGCTCGGCGGCGTCCGCAATCTGTTCGGGCCGCTCCTCGGCGCCGTGGTGGTCGGGACAGCACTCGAGTACTTCAAGGTCGAGTTCGGTGACACGCAGTTCCACCTCATCGCGACCGGCATACTCCTCGGCGTCGTGGTGCTGTTCATGCCGGACGGGGTCATACCCGCGGTGAAGGCGCTGTTCACGCGCGGGTCGAACCAGGCGTCGATCCGTGAGGTCACGGCAGGCGAGCTGCTCGAGCAGAACGAGTCGCGTGATGCGCCGCCGACACCGCAGGGACCCAAGAGCGTCGCAGGGCAGGAGAGATCGTCATGAACGCAGCACACGCCACCGCCACCGCGGAGAATCTGCGCACGATCGAGATGACCAAGTCGTTCGGCGGCGTCACCGCCGTCGACGCCGCATCGGTGACGTTCCAGGAAGGCAAGGTCAACGGTCTCATCGGACCGAACGGATCAGGCAAGACCACGTTCTTCAACTGCGTCACCGGCATGATCAAGCCCGACTCCGGCGAGGTTCGATATCGCGGACGCAGCATCACGCGGCAGTCCTCCGACCGCATCGCCAGGACGGGCATCGGCCGCAGCTTTCAGCTGTGCCGGGTGTTTCCGCGGATGACCGTGATGGAGAACCTGCTGGTCGCGGTGCGCAGCACGAGCATCGGTCATCAGCTGCGTTCGGCCAAGGACCCCGACGAGCTGGAGCGGGCGCGAGGATGGTTGCGCCGCGTCGGCATCGATCACCTCGAGCACGCCGAGGCGCGCAACCTCAGCTACGGTCAGCAGAAGCTGCTCGAGCTCGCCGGCGTCCTCATGGGCGAGCCGGACACCATCATGCTCGATGAGCCGGCCGGGGGTGTGAACCCCGCCCTCATCGGGCGCATCGCAACCCTCGTGCGAGAGCTCAACGACGAGGGCAAGACCTTCATCATCGTCGAGCACAACATGGAGATGGTCATGAGCCTGTGCGATCACGTGGTGGTGTTCGACCGGGGTCGTCCGATCGCCGAGGGCACGCCCGAGATCATCCAACGCGATCCCCGAGTGCTGGAGGCATACCTTGGCGTCTGAGACGAACCTGCTCGAGTTGCGAGACATCGAGGCGGGATATGGGCGTGCGGCGCTCGTGCTCCGCGGTTTGAGCGTTGTCGTCCCGCCCTCATCGGTGGTGTGCCTCGTGGGTCCGAACGGCGCCGGCAAGTCCACCGTGCTGAAGGTGGCCAGCGGCATGCTGAAGCCGCGCTCCGGCAGCATCCGCATCGACGGTCAGGATGTCACCGGGCACGGACCGCAGCGGATGCTCCAGAACGGACTCGCGCACGTCCTTCAGGGGCACAGCGTGTTCCGTGAGATGACCGTCGGTGAGAACGTGATGCTCGGCGCCTTCACGGTCAAGGATCAGAAGGTGGTGCAGGAGCGCGTCGAGTTCGTGCAGAACCTCTTCCCCATCGTGGGGGAGCGGTGGAAGCAGCTCGCGGGACTCCTTTCGGGTGGCCAGCAGAAGCAGGTTGAGTTCGCTCGCTCGCTCATGGTGAGTCCCAAGGTGGTGCTCCTGGATGAACCCTCGATGGGGCTCGACCCCAAGACGACCGCCAAGGTCTTCGAACAGGTCGCCCGCATGAGAGACGCGGGGACGGCCGTGCTGCTCGTCGAGCAGAACGCCCGGCGCGCACTGGAGACGGCTGACATCGGGTGCGTGCTCGACCTCGGTCGCGTGCATATCTCGGGCCCGGCCCCCGAATTGCTCGCGGATCCGACGCTCGCTGCTCTCTATCTCGGCGGCAAGCCGGCGGCGCGCGACGAAGGGGCGGTACCCACGTCGGGCGCAGGCTCATGACGGCCGGGGGCGAGTGCGTACCGCACTCGCCCCCGGTGGGTCAGGCGCGAGCCGAGCGGGCTCCGGGCCGGTTCGTCGAGGTGTCACGCGACACGAAGATTCCGAGCAGCACCATGCCGATGGCGAGGACCAGGTGCAGCCAGTTGTCCGCGTCGTTCACCGGCAGGAAGTTCATCTGCGGATTGTTCACGGCGATGAGTCCGTAGATCCACACGACGAGATAGACCAGTCCGCCGATGATGAGGTAGTACCGGGATGCCTTGGCGCGGGCCGCGGCGGCGATGCCGGCGATGCCGAAGAGAAGATGGACGGCATTGTGCAGCACGGACACCTGGAACACTCCGAGGAGCTGGGCTTGCGAGTCCGCGCCCGCACCCTGCAGGTGCTCGGTGGAGTGGGTCAGGCCCGGAATGAATCCGGCGATGCCGACGAGGAGGAAGACGATGCCGACGACGAGCGCGGTCTTCTGAATCGCGCTCCTCGCGTATCCGGTGGTTTCGGTGACGTTGCTCACGATGGTGCTCCTTGGCTGTCGGTGCGGTGGTGCGCGGATGCCGCGCTCCGGGGATTGATCGTCTGACGCTAGCGAGTGGAGAGACCGGAAAAGAGGGGATTGACGTCGGCGCCCCCCGTCCTCTCACTTCTCGGAAGCCGGTCTGGGTCTTGTACCGCTGCGGGGACGAATGCGCAAGCCCCTGCAACCCCGGCGCTCGGGCCTCCTACGGTGCTCGCAGGCGACGCAGGGTGCCGTCCTTGTCCTGCGCGATCGGCGTTCGAGCGCCGCCAGAGGCCATCCGAGGAGCACCGTGACAACCTTCCGCGATCGACAGGATCCCGTTTCACCGCATGACGCTGCCGCTCGCCAGGCGGCGGTGATGAGCACCTCGCGCGTGGAGCAGAAGGGCAACATCCTCGTCAAGTGGATCACGTCCACCGACCACAAGACCATCGGATACATGTATCTGATCGCCTCGGTGGTCTTCTTCCTGCTCGGCGGCGTGATGGCGCTCGTGATCCGCGCCGAGCTGTTCGCCCCCGGCATGCAGTTGCTGCCCACGAAGGAGCAGTACAACCAGCTGTTCACGATGCACGGCACGATCATGCTGCTGATGTTCGCGACGCCCCTGTTCGCGGGGTTCGCGAACGCGATCATGCCCCTTCAGATCGGCGCCCCCGATGTCGCCTTTCCCCGGCTCAATGCCTTCTCGTTCTGGCTGTTCCTCTTCGGATCATGCATCGCGGTCGCCGGCTTCCTCACCCCTCAGGGGGCTGCATCGTTCGGCTGGACGGCCTACCAGCCGCTGGCGAACGCGACGTTCACCCCTGGGGCCGGGGGGAACCTCTGGATGGTCGGGCTCGGAATCAGTGGCTTCGGGACGATCCTCGGCGCCGTGAACTTCATCACGACGATCACCACCATGCGCGCTCCGGGAATGACGATGTGGCGGATGCCGGTCTTCACCTGGAACACGCTCATCACGAGCCTCCTGGTGCTCATGGCGTTCCCGGTCCTCGCGGCAGCCCTCTTCGCCGCAGCGGCCGACCGCATCCTCGGGGCGCACATCTTCGACCCGCAGAACGGGGGAGTGCTGCTGTGGCAGCACCTGTTCTGGTTCTTCGGGCACCCCGAGGTGTACGTGATCGCGCTGCCGTTCTTCGGCATCGTCTCAGAGGTCTTCCCGGTGTTCAGCCGCAAGCCTCTGTTCGGCTACAAGACGATCATCTACGCGACGATCGCGATCGCCGCGTACTCGGTGGCCGTGTGGGCGCACCACATGTACGTCACCGGCGGAGTGCTCCTGCCCTTCTTCGCTCTGCTCACGATGTTCATCGCCGTGCCGACGGGCGTGAAGATCTTCAACTGGATCGGCACGATGTGGCGTGGATCGGTCACCTTCGAGACGCCGATGGTGTTCGCCCTCGGATTCCTTGTGACGTTCGTGTTCGGCGGTCTGACCGGCGTCATCCTCGCGTCGCCACCGCTGGACTTCCCCCTTCACGACTCCTATTTCGTTGTCGCGCACTTCCATTACGTCGTTTTCGGGACCGTGGTTTTCGCCATGTTCTCGGGATTCTACTTCTGGTGGCCGAAGTGGACAGGGCGGATGCTCAACGAGCGGCTCGGCTACGTCCACTTCTGGATGCTGTTCATCGGCTTCCACATGACGTTCCTCATCCACCACTGGCTCGGTGTCGACGGCATGCCCCGCCGCTACGCGGACTACGCCGATCAGGACCAGTTCACCTGGGCGAACCAGGTCTCGACCATCGGCGCCATGATCCTCGGTGCGTCCATGCTCCCGTTCTTCCTCAATGTCTGGCTCACGGCGCGCAAAGCGCCGAAGGTGACCGTCAACGATCCGTGGGGATACGGCGCGTCCCTGGAGTGGGCGACGTCCTGCCCCCCTCCACGACACAACTTCGTCACGATCCCGCGAATCCGAAGCGAACGACCCGCCTTCGACCTCAATCACCCCGAGGTCGGGATGCCTGCGGAGCGGCCGTCCAGGGGCGAGCCTGGTGAGCGGTTCGGAGAACGGGAAGTGACCTGAGCAGAGCAGAGCAGAGCAGAGCAGAGCAGCCACGCCCAGGCGCGAGGCGCATATCCCAGCTCCCGCACGGTGGCAAGCCCCTCGCTGGGCGAGATGCGGTTTCTTAGCCTGTCAATATCGCAATGCTTTGGCAGCCCTCACTCTCGAGGCAGTGCGTCGTTCCGACCGCATCCTCGAAAAGTCATCATGCATAATTCACAGCATCCCCCGCGCGCTCATGTCTCCGAAAGAAGGAGCATCTGATGGGCCGGTTCATCTACGAAGGCAACGTTCGCACCGAGGTCGAAGATCGGGCTCTCACCCATCTGCAGCTCGTGATCACCGCGAAACTTCGGCGAGCCGAGCCGTTCAACTTCACCTGGCGTGAAGACCAGAGCATCGGCGGCGGCCGGACCACGGTATGGCTGCACGCAAGCAGTTCGCTGGTCTATCGGTTCCTCGGCAGCCGGCAGCCCTCGATCAACCGCCGGTGGATCGAGGCACTCGCCTTCACCGCGAATTCTCCGAGCGGGCTGTATCTCGTTCCCGAGCCGGCGGCGCTTCCATCCGACGAAAAGCTCGGTGGGCCGGCGGACCTGTGAGAAGCGGCCGACATGACGGATGAACCTGAAGTGAGTGCGCGCACTGCATTGCCTCGCATCTTCGCCCGGCTCGCAGACGCCCTCGATCCCCGGTACGACGTCATCGACACCATGGACTTCCTCGTCGAAGCGGCCACGCATCACACCGCCGCGACGGATGCGGGACTGGTGCTGGCGGATGTTGAGAGCAACCTGCATGTGGTCGCCTCCACGAGCGAGCGGGCAAGCGAGGTGGAAGAGATGGAGCTGGGTGTCGAAGAGGGGCCCTGCGTGGACAGCTTCCAGACAGGACAGGTGGTCGAGGCTCGGGACCTGGAAGCCAGCGTCGTCCGATGGCCGGAATTCGTGCCGATCGCGCTGCGACGGGGCGTCCGATCGGGGTATGCGGTGCCGCTCGTCCTGCGAGGACAGCGCCTCGGCGCGCTGAACATGTTCTATGACCGAGTCGACGCGGTCACGGACCTGGACGCCGCCGTCGCGCAGGCCCTCGCCGAGTTCGCCACCATCGGCATCGTTCAGCACCGCGCCCTGCGGGCGAGCGCCGATCGCGCCGCACAGCTGCAGCACGCTCTGGACAGCAGGGTGGTGATCGAGCAGGCCAAGGGGGCGCTCGCCTTCCGCAGAAGCGTGTCGATCGATGAGGCTTTCAGGATGCTGCGTCAGCACGCTCGCGACGCCGGCCTCAGGCTTCACGATGTCGCGGAGCTGATCGTCTCGCGGCGGTTGTCGCTGTGATCGTGTCCCCGCCGGCAACAGCATGATGCCCACGATGTCAAGACCCGAGATCGGCTGGGTACCCTGGCCTACCGTGCAGACATGAAACACGTGACCTTCGGTGAGAAATCCCTGTTCATGGGCGACGATGCGGCCGATGTCCTCCTGGAGTACGCACGCCTCCTCGCTGACAACGGCAGCGCCGACACCGTCACGCTGCACGCGATCGGTCCGGACGGCAGCACGGTCGAAGCGTCATTCCTGCTCAACGTGAGCACGGTGCTGATGATCGAATCCACCCACTCCGACGTGCAGCCGCCCGACAATGCAGAGGCCGTCGACGAGATCCGAAGCAGGATCGACGCGATCCTGCGTCCTGCGACCATGCCTGCCGAGGAGCCCTGGCCGCAGACCGATTACGACACACCGGAAGCCATCTGAGCGCGCCCGCGAGCAGAGCGCCGGACGCCCTGCTCGGAGGCGTAGGGTCGTGAGCATGCGCCGAGAACCGCTTCTCGTCTTCGACGGCGACTGCGCCTTCTGCACGACGTGGGTGCGGCGGCTTCAGAGCGTGCTGCCGCGATTCCCCGAGGCGGAGCCGTGGCAGTGGCTCGACCTCGAGGAGCTCGATCTGAGCCACGACGACGCCACGCGCTACGCGTGGCTCATCGCCAGTGAGAACCGCTACCGGGGCCATGCCGCATTCGCCGCACTGTTGTGGATGCAGCGGCAGTGGGGCCTGCGATTGGCCGGACGACTGCTCGTGACGCCTCCGTTCTCCTGGGTCGCGGCTCTCGGCTACTCGCTGATCGCGCGCTTCCGGCATCGCCTCCCGGGCGGGACCGCGGCCTGCGCGATGCCCCGAGGCGCGTGACCCCCTTCATCCGCCGTGTCGCCTACGGGCGCGGTCCGACCATGATCTCGCGGATCTCTTCGAGGGGCAGCTTGGGCACCCGATCCGCCCCGACCAGTCCGTTGGTCTCCTGCAGGGTGTCGGTGAGCTGGGTGTAGCAGTAGCCAGCTAGTGCAGAACTGTCATGAATCGCGCTCATCAGTTCTCTCAGGCGCACGCCGAAATCATCGGTCGACGTCGCAGCGCTGTAGCCCCAGGCATCTTCGGTACGGTGCACGTCGAACGAGATGCCGCCGAACTCGGTGAGCATCACGGGCAAGTCGGTGACGTCTCCGCTGAGCACGAGCCGGCGCCCAGCCGGACCGACGCCGGCGACCATCTCGTCGATCGCCGCGCGGTCCCGGTAACGGGCCCGCATCACGTCGCCGTCTCCCTCATAGTCGTGAATGGCGAGGATGTCGGTGTCTGCCTGCTCCCAGCCGTCGTTGGAGACCACCGGCCGGGTGGGGTCGAGGGCCTTGGTGAGGTGGACGAGTGAGCGCGCGAAGTGAAGCATGCGCGCATCGTGCGCGATGTGCTGCACGCCCCAGCTCTCGTTCAACGGGACCCACGTCACGATGGACGGATGTGAGAAGTCGCGGTGCACCACCTCGAGCCATTCGCGTACGGTTCGCTGCGCCGCGATCGAGGTGAACGTGAAGGTCGCCGGCGCTTCAGACCACACCATCAATCCCAGCCGGTCCGCCCAGTACAGGAACCGTGGATCCTCGAACTTCTGATGCACCCGAGTGGCGTTGAAGCCGAGATCCTTGATGAGCTGGACTTCGTCGCGGAGCGCATCGGCGGATGGTGCGGCCAGGTGAGACTCGGGCCAGTAACCCTGGCTGAGCACGGATCGGACGTAGCGGGGCCGGTCATTCAGGAGGAAGAGGCGGCGGTCGACGGCGGCGGAGCGGAGCCCGAGGTAGGAGGAGACCGAGTCGGTTCGCCCGCCGTCATCGGTGATGTGGATGCTGGCATCGATCAGCCGGGGGTGCTCCGGAGACCAGAGCAGCTCTTCGTATGCCTGCCCATTGCTCTGGCCACTGAGAGAGAGCACGACCTCGACCTCTGGTTCGCTCGAGTGCACGATCGTCCGTGCGAGGACGGTGCCGCCACTGCTCAGCTCGACGTCGACGGCTGCGTCGCCGGTGGGTGTATCGCTCAGCCCCATCCGCGCATGCACCGTCGCCGAGGCGAGGTCGGACCGCCAATGGATCCATTCGACAGCGAGCGTGGGGACGGACTCCACCCACACCGGCTGCCAGATCCCGCTCGTGCGGTGATACCAGATCACGTGCGGATGCTCGCGCCAGTCCTGCTTACCCCGTGGCTGCGCGACGTCTGCGGCGTCATCTTCGACGCGCACGACGATGTCGCTGCCGCCCGTCTCGGTCACGGCGTCCGTGATGTCGACCGAGAAGGGCGTGTGGCCACCCTCGTGAGAGCCGACACGGTGTCCGTTCACCCAGACCACCGCGCGATAGTCCACGGCACCGAACCGCAGTATCAGCCGCCGGCCCGACGCGTGTCCGGCGGCGGCGATGTCGTCGCTCGTGAGAACGCGGTGGTACCACAGCACCTGGTGGGCGCTGGTGTCGCCGACCCCTGATGCCGGCGACTCCGGTGGGAACGGCACGATGATCTCACCGTCGAGCGCCGGCGTCTCGTGCCAGCGTTGCCGCGTTCCGCGGTCATCGTCATCGAACGCGAAACCCCAGCGGCCACCGAGATCGCGCCAGTGCGAACGGACGAGCTGGGGCCGCGGGTAGGTGCCGTCGTTGGCGGTGGCCTGTGGCAGAGAGGCGCGGGCTGAGCTGGGCATGCCCTCAGCATGCCCGAAATATGCAGCGCTGTAAACTCGCGGTCGGCGAACGGTTCACGCGAGGGCGCTCGGTGCGCTCTCGCGGACGAGCAGTCTGTAATCGACGATCTCGTGCCGCCCCACCCCGGCGAAGCCATCGATCCTCTCCACCAGCATCTTCACCGCCCGTTGCGCAAGGCCGCTCAGATCCGGGGCGATGGTCGTGATGCTCGGGAAGGTCACTCGACTCCACTCGATGTTGTCCCACCCCGTCACCGCCACATCCTCCGGCACGCGTATGCCGCGTTCGTTCAACGCGCGCAGCGCGCCGATCGCGGCCAGGTCGTCGCGGCATACCAAACCGTCGACGCGAATTCCGGCATCCAGTGCGCGGCCGACGCCCTGCACCGCTCCCGTGGGAGAGATCTCGCCGCTCGGGAAGAGCAGTGAGGGCTCGGGGCGGATGCCGCGCTCCTCGAGCGCCTGCTGGTAGCCCATCATGCGCTGGATCGACGTCGCGGAGAGTTGCCCGGCCTCGTGGCCGGCGAAGCCGATGCGCGTGCGCCCCAACGCCAGCAGGTGCTCGGTGGCGTCGCGGGCCGCGGAGACGTTGTCGATCATGACCCGATCCACCGGCAGCGGGGCGGCTTCTTCGCCCAGGATCACGATCGGCAGATCGCCGCGATGACGGGAGATCTCCACGGAGGACATGACGGAGGGCTGGAACAGGATGCCGTCCACCATCCCGGCCTCGGAGTTGGCGATCACCGCGCGCTCGCCCTCCAGCGTGCCGTCGGTCTCCTCCAGCAGGACTCGGTATCCGAGTGCGCCGGCGGCGACAGAGACGGCGCGCGACAGTTCGGCGAAGTACGGCACCGTCACGTTCGAGAAGGCGAGCGCCAGCAGCGACGTGCGTCCGGTGGCAAGGCGACGGCCCATGAGGTTCGGGCGGTAACCCAGTTCCCGAATCGCTCGCTGCACCCGCTCGCGGGTCGCCGCGCTGACGTGCTCGTAGTCGCGGACGACGTTCGACACCGTCTTCAGGGAAACCCCCGCGTACTCGGCGACGTCCTGCATCGTCACGCCCACGTGCTCTCCAGATCTCGCTCCGACAACAAGTGCAGAGTACACCTTGACAACGCATTTCCAGCGCTGTAAATTTCGGGAGACCGGTCGGAGTCCTGTCCGATCGTGACCGTTCCGGCTCGGCCGGACGCACTCAAAGGAGAGCAATCGCATGAACAAGCCCTGGGCTCGCCGAGCGGTAGGTGCGGGCATCGCACTGGCGGTCGGCATCGCGGTATCCGGATGCGCCGCGTCCGGCGGCGACACGGGAGGTGGGGTCTCCGGCGACGGGGAGTACACCGGACCCGATGTCGAGGTCACCTTCTGGCACGGCTGGACGGGCGGTGCGGCACCGAAGATCGTGCCCGAGCTGATCGAGGAGTTCAACGCCGAGCACGAGAACATCACCGTCAAGGCCGTTCCGCAGGAGTGGGCCGACGTCATCGCGAAGATGCCGCTCGCCATCAAGGCGGGCAAGGGACCGGATGTGGCGGTGCTGCACGGCGATGATCTCGCGACCTTCGCGGCGCAGAACCTGCTGCAGGATGCCGGCGGCATCATCGACGGTCTCGGCTATACCGCCGAGGACTTCCCGCCGACAGTGTTCGACAAGGGCAACTTCCGAGACGCCCAGTATGCCGTGCCGTGGAGCGTGACGCCGCTCGGAATGTACGTGAACAAGACGGTCCTCGCGAAAGCGGGGATCACCGAGATCCCGACCGATGAAGCCTCCTACCTCGCCGCACTCGAAGCCCTGAAGGGGGTCGGCGTGCAGGGCGAGTGGGTCGACGGATACGTGTTCACCGGAACCTTCGAGTTCCAGAGCCTGATCTGGCAGTTCGGGGGCGACCTGTACAACGAGGACGTGACTGAGGCGACCTTCAACTCGGAGGCGGGCGTGAAAGCACTCACCTGGATGACGGATCTGGTGAAGAACGGCTACAGCCCCGCGAACGTGGCGCAGGACGGCAACATCAAGGCTCTGATCGCGGGCGAGACGGCATTCAACTGGAACGGCGTCTGGCAGACGACCAACACCGCCTTCGCCGACCTCGACTGGGCGGCAGCTCCTGTTCCGCAGATCGGCGAGGAGAAGGCCGTGTGGTCGAGTTCGACGCACTGGGTGTTCCCTCAGAACAAGGGCCAGGACCAGAACAAGACGGCTGCCGCATCGGTCTTCGTCAAGTGGATGAACGACAACTCGCTCGGATGGGCCGAGACCGGTGAGCTTCCCGCGGCGAACACGGTCCGTGACGACCCGTCGCTGCTCGAGCAGTACCCGAACCTCGAGCCGTTCATGAGCGAACTCGAGTACGCCCGATACGAGACCGTCTCGCCGGGGATCGCCGAGGCCAACGCGCAGATCACCCTCGCGCTCAACGAGGCGCTGACCGGCAAGAAGGATCCGCAGACGGCTCTTGATGATGCCGCCGACAAGGCGAACCAGATCATCGAGGCGAACCAGGCCAAGTACGGTGACTGAGACAGCCACTCTGGTCGCCGCCCCTCCGCGCAATCGCGCCGGGGGGCGGCGATCCCAGACGGGATCGGTCCGCAAGCCGACCTCGCGCCGCAAGACTCTGACCGCCTATCTGTTCCTCGCACCCTTCCTGGTGCTGTTCGTCACCTTCGTCGTCGCACCCGGCATCTTCGGCATCTGGATGAGCTTGACCAACTGGAGTCCGTTCCGGGAGGTCCAGCAGTTCGTCGGGCTGCAGAACTACATCGACCTGTTCACCCCCGGAAGCGTCACGTCGTCGGACTTCTGGAAGTCGATGAGCGTGACGGGGATCTTCGTCTTGATCAGCGTGCCGTTCCTGGTGGTGATCCCGCTGCTGGTCGCGATCCTGCTCAATCAGAAGATCCGCGCGGCAACGACCTTCCGTACCATCTTCTTCGCCCCGTACGTGCTCGGCGTCGCGGTGATCGGTGTGATCTGGGGCTACGTCCTGGACACCCAGTCCGGCATCCTCAATCACATCTTGGGCCTCGTCGGCCTGCCAGCGAACCTGCCCTGGACCGTCGATGTCCCGTGGGTCTGGGTGTCGCTGGTCGGGGTCACCGTCTGGTGGACGATGGGGCTGAACACGATCATCTTCCTCGCGGGCCTCAAGGGCATCAGTGCCGACCTCTATGAGGCGGCATCCATCGATGGCGCCGGCGTCGCGAGCAAATTCCGCAACGTGACTGTTCCCGGACTCAAGCCGGTGATGCTCTTCATCTCCACGACCACGATCCTGGCCTCGGCGAACATGTTCGGTCAGTCCTACCTGCTCACCAAGGGGGGCCCTGGCACCGAGACGCGCACAGTGATCATGTACATCGCGGATCAGGGCCTCTCGCAGAACAACATGGCGCCCGCTGCCGCGATGAGCTACCTGCTGTTCGCGGCATTGGCGATCATCAGCGTCATCAACTTCCGGCTCCAGCGAGAACGTGTCGAGAAGGGCGCGAGATGACCACCATGGTGAACTCCCGACGCATGCCGGCCAAGAAGGCCTGGGCGCAGGCGGGCCTCTACGCGATCCTGATCGCGCTCGCGCTCGTGATCGTCCTTCCGCTGGTATGGATGCTGGTCACCTCCTTCAAGACGGACGCGGATGCTGTGCGGCAGCCGTACTCGCTGCCGGACCCGTTCTCCCTCGAGGCGTACCAGACGTTGCTCACATCCGGGCAACAACCCATCTTCCTGTGGGTGTGGAACAGTTTCGCCGCTGCTGCCCTGCAGACCGTCCTGATCCTGGTGACCGCGTCGATGGGTGCTTACGCGCTGGCGCGCCTGGACTTCCCCGGCAAGAGGGTGGTCTTCGGGGCGATCATCGCCACCCTCCTGGTTCCGCCCGTGGTGTTCCTCATTCCCAACTACCTGATCGTGCAGAACCTCGGCTGGCTCGACTCCATCTGGGCTATCACGGTTCCCGGAGCGGCCGGGGCGTTCGGGATCTTCTTCCTCAGGCAGTTCTTCGTCGGGCTGCCGCCGGAGATCGAAGAGGCCGCACGGATCGACGGAGCAGGCGACATCCGCATCTTCGTGCAGGTCGTCCTGCCGCTCGCGCGGCCTGCGCTGGCGACTCTGGCCGTGCTGTCGTTCCTCGGCAACTGGAATGACTTCCTCTGGCCCGTCTACGTGCTGCTCAGCCCGGAGAACCTCACCCTGCAACCGGGCTTGAACCAGTTGCAGGGCGCGTACTCCACGCACTTCGCGATCGTGATGGCCGGTGCCGTGATCGCGTCCGTTCCGGTGCTGATCCTGTTCGGTATCGCTCAGCGGCAGATCGTCGAGTCCGTCGCCGGATCCGCAGTCAAGGGATGACCATCAGCAAGTGGCGGCGGATGACCATCTCCGGGTTCATCGCTGCGACTCTGTCGGCGGCGGCGCTGGTCGCCTGCGCGCCCGCGGCGCCGTCGTCTCCCACTCCGAGCCCGGCTGCGTTCCTCATCGACCGGGATTTCGCAGATCCGGATGTCGTCGAGGCGGACGGGCGATACGTCGCCTTCGCCATCAACTCGCGAGGGGGCAATGTGCAGTTCGCCACCTCGGAGGACCTCATCGACTGGCAGGGGTCGCTCGACGACGCGCTGCCGGATCTGCCGGCGTGGGCAAGCCCCGGCCGCACCTGGGCGCCGGACGTTTCGGCTCGGGCGGCAGGCGACTACATCATGTATTTCGTCGCCACCCACACCGCGACCGATCGGCAATGCATCGGCGTGGCGACGTCCCCCGCGGCGACCGGACCGTTTGTCTCCGTTTCGGACGAGCCGCTCGTGTGTCCCATCGATGAGGGCGGGGCGATCGACCCCGCCACCTTCGTCGATGACGACGGAACTCGCTACCTGATCTGGAAGAACGACGGCAACTGCTGTGGAATCGACACCTGGATTCACGTCGCACCGCTCTCGCCGGACGGCACCCAGCTGGCCGGATCGGCGACAAGGCTCTTCACTCAGACCGAACCCTGGGAGGGGAAACTCGTCGAGGGACCGACGCTGGTGAAACGTGGCGGACAGTACGTGATGTTCTACTCCGCCAACGATTACGCCACGGAGGACTACGCGGTCGGGGTGGCAACCGCTCCCGCGATCGCGGGCCCCTATGTGAAACGAGACGAACCGTTGCTGTCCACCGACGCCACCAGCGGACGGTACATCGGGCCCGGCGGGCAGGACGTCATCACCACACCGGATGGAGACGTCATCCTCTTCCACGGTTGGGACGAGCTCCTCATCTACCGCGGCATGCATTCGTTGCCCCTGGACTGGGAAGGGGCTGTCCCGTCCCTCCGCCTTCCTTCGACCGATCACTGAAAAGAGGACGACGATGAACACGGTGAGACGAGTCACCCCCCAGCTCCCGGACCTCGGCCGGGTGGATCCGGATACTGCATCGACGGTGAGTGCGCTCTATCGACAGGGCGTGGACGCGCGGAAGGGATTGTTCCCCGCGGAGTGGGCCGACGAGCTCCGCGAGGACATCGAGACCGCATACGCCGAAGCGCTCACACGCCCGGGTGGGGCTGTCGGACGTGGCACGAACCGCCACTACGTGGAGATGCACCCCGAGCAGATGCGAGGGTGGCTCGACCTCGTGGACCACCCCTGGGTGCGATCCGTCTGTCACGCCACGCTCGGGCCGGACTACCAGTTCGTCGAAGTGGGCTTCGACGTACCCAACCCTGGAGCGAAAGACCAGCCCTGGCATCGCGACTTCCCCATGCCGGACGAGACGATCCAACACGGCCGCCTGACGTCGCTCGCCTTCAACGTCACCGCCGTCGACACCGAGCAGGACATGGGCCCCTTCGAGATCGCACCGACCACCCAGTGGGATCTGCCGGACGGATTCGAGCACGAGATGTTCCCCGCCGCGGAGCTCTATCCCCGATTCGCGGAACTCGCCGTCAGAAAGTTCCCGCGCCGCGGCGACGTCTCCGTGAGGTCAGCGTTGACAATCCACCGCGGCACCGCGAACACCTCTTCCCGGGCGCGACCCGTGCTCGTTCTCGGCGTCGATGCCCCCGGCGCGGGCAACGCCGAGCACCACGACATGGCTGTCACCCGGGAGTTCTACGACTCGCTCCCCGAGCGCGTCCGCCGGCATCTCGCCTGCCCCATCGTCGATCGCCTCACTCCGATCACTCAGAAGCACTCGATCGAGGGGCTGATGATGGGCGACGCCTGAGCGTCACTCATGCTCAGGCAGGATCGGCGTCGACCAGCCCGGGTCTCGGCCGAGCTGCGTGGCGCGCGCGACCGACGCAGAGCCGAAGCGGTCGCGCACGGCGTCGAGCACCGTGTCGAGGCGTTCTCCGTCGCCCCAGTCGATCGGCAGCTCGGGCTGGACGCGGTCGGCGCGGTCGAGCTGTGACAGCGAGATGCCGATGAGAGTGATGCCGCGTTCTGCGATCTCCGACTGCGAGGCGACGAGCAGTGCGCGCGCGAGGGCGAGAAGGATCGGGGTGCGATCGGTCGGAGCGCGGACCGATCGCGACCTGGTGACCTGCGAGAAGTCACCGAAGCGAAGACGCAGCACCACGGTGCGGCACACCCGGTCTCCGTCGCGCAGGCGACCGGCGAGCCGATCGACGATCTGCGTGAGGATGAGGTCGAGTTCGGCCTCCGATCGAGGGCGGGTGCCCAGAGCTCGCTGAGACCCGATCGACCGGCGGCGACGCGCCGGCTCGACGGGACGAGGATCCCGCAGCCGTGCCAGCGCGTGCAGGTGGGCTCCGACCGCCCTGCCGAGCAGCCTTTCCGCGGTGGCGGCTTCCAGCTCGGCGAGCTGCCCGACGGTGCGGATGCCGAGCGCATGAAGCTTCTCGGCGGTCGCAGCTCCCACCCCCCACAGTCGCTCGACCGGCAGGGGGAGCAGGAACGACTCCTCACGGTCCGGTTCCACCACGAGCAGACCTTCGGGTTTGCTGACCGCGCTCGCGACCTTCGCGAGGAACTTCGTCCGCGCGACCCCGACGGAGATGGGCAGCCCGACCTCGGCACGAACCCGCTCGCGCAGCCGCACCGCGACCTGCTCGGGCGTGCCGGCGATGCGGCGGAGACCACCCACCTCCAAGAACGCCTCGTCGATCGACAGCGGCTCTACCAGTGGTGTCATATCGCGGAAGATCGCGAACACATCTCGGCTGGCCGTCGAATAGGCCTCCATCCGCGGTGGCACGACCACAGCTTCCGGGCACAGCTCCAGCGCCTTCCGGCCGCCCATCGCCGTCCGCACACCGCGGGCCTTGGCTTCGTAGCTGGCAGCCAGGACGACTCCACCGCCGACGATGACCGGCCGGCCGCGCAGGGCCGGGGCGTCTCGCTGTTCGACCGAGGCGTAGAAGGCATCGAGATCGGCATGCAGCACGCTCGCTTCGCCACGCATCCCGGCCTCCCTCGTCGTGCCGATGCTCGCACGCCCCGGGGACATCGCCACCGCCCGGATGCGCGGGCTACCGCAGGTAGGCGTCGACCATCAAGGCCCCGCGGATGTCTGTGAGCCTCTCGATGAGACGATCCACTCCGCGCGCGCTCAGCGCCGCCAGCTGCAGGTCATATGGCCCGAGCGGCTCCAGCTTTCCCGTGCGCACCCTGACGACCTCCCAGCCTGCCGCGCGCAGGGCCCGGTCCTTCCGTCGGTCGGTCTCCTCGCGCTTTCCGACATGCTCCAGCCCGTGGCGGCCGACGGAGTCGTACTCGATCGCGATGCGCAGCTCGGGGAGCAGAATGTCCGGCCACACCTCGGTGTGGCGGAAGAAGGGACGGACCACCTTCACCGCGTTGAGTCCGCCGGTGAAGAGCAGGCGCTCGACCAGCGCGGCACGCAGCTTCTCCTCGGCGGCGGACGACGGTTTCGGTGCGCATTCGCTCAGGAACGCGGTGCCTCTGGGCAGGTCGGGGGTCTTCGTGCAGAGCGCCGGCGCGGGTGTGCGCGGACGAGCGGGGATCGCACGCGCTTCGCCGAGCACGACCGGCTGCGGCCGCGCGAGGGCGGAGCACTCCGGGCACCACGCGGAGCGCCTCCGCACCCGCCCCGGACGTTCTCGCTGTTCAGTGGGCGTCGCCGCGAAGCGGTGGCCGACCGCGCATTCCCAGCACAGCAGCACGTCGGCCGCGAGAGGAACCTGCGATAGCGCCACGCCGTGATTCAGTTCCGGGTGATACTGGCGGATCAGTTCGGGATACGCCGCCCACGCCGCCCGGAATGTGCCCACCTCGTACGGCACATCGAGGCCGCGCGAGAACTGCCTCCTCGCCCACCACTGCTGTACCGGCTCTGCCACACGACGAAGTTAGCGGCGTGGGCGGACATCGCCGAAGGATGCCGCCGAGGAGATCACTCGACGTCACGCCGCCGATGCGCTATCGTCTGACCATGCGGTCAGATAATCATCCCGACGGTCAGGCGTCCGTGCGCACCTTCACCGAAGAGGCGCGCCGAGGCCAGCTGATCGACTGCACGATCGAGGTGCTCGTGGCTCTCGGCTACGGCGGCACAACCCTCAGCCGGGTCGCCGAGAGGGCGGGCGTCAGCAAAGGAGTGGTGCTCTACCACTTCACGAACAAGGCCGAGCTGCTCGAGGCGACGGTGCGCGAGGTGTACGACCGCGGCATCGAGTATGCCAAGCGGGCGTGGTTCGATCACCACGCAGAGTCCGCCTCCCCGCCCGATCTGCTGCACGCATACCTTCAAACCAACCTGGACTACATCGCCGCTCACCCGGCCGAGATCGCAGCGACGATCGAGGTCAGCCGAAACCATCGCGATTCCGCCGGTGCGCTCGTGTTCGGCTCCGCGTTCGAGGAGCCCATCTACGCTCCGCTGGAGGGCATCTTCCGTGCCGGACAGGAGTCGGGGCACTTCCGCGACTTCGATCCGCACGTGATGGCGGTGTCGGTGCGGCGCGTGATCGACGGTTTCAGTTTTCAGATGCTGGCTGCGCCCGGCCTCGACAGCCGGGCATACACGAGCGAGGTCGTCGCCCTCTTCGACCGCGCCACACGAAAGGACGGCACCCGGTGACCCTTCAACCGACGACGCACAGAACCCGTCAGCGCCTCGCGTATCTCGACAACGTGAGGGTCGCGCTCACCGTGCTGGTGGTCGCCCACCACGTCGCGCTGGCGTACGGCAACCTCGGACTCTGGCCGAACTGGCAGGAGCCGGCCCAGATGATCGAGGCCGCGCCGCTCGACCTTTTCGTCCTGCTCAACCAGGCCTACTTCATGGGCATGTTCTTCCTGCTGTCGGGGTACTTCGTTCCCGGTTCGGTCGACAGGAACGGAGCGGCGCGTTTCGCGATCGACCGTCTCCGCCGGCTCGGCATCCCGCTTCTCGCCTTCCTCCTGCTGCTGCGTCCTCTGTTCACGTTGCCCCGGTACCTCGGGCTGCCCGCCGCGGATCGTCCGCAGTACTGGGAGTACTATCTGACATCCACCGACATCGGCCCGATCTGGTTTCTCGGCTTTCTGCTGCTGCTGAGCCTCGGCTACACCGTCCTGCGCCGCGGAACGGGCGGCGCGCGGTCAGCGTCGCAGACCGCTGTGCGTTCCTGGCAGATCGTGGCCTTCGCGATCGGGCTCGCCCTGGTCTCGTACCTTTGGCGGATCGTCGTCCCGAACGGCACGATCCTCCTCGGCATCCCGAGCGCCGCCTACCTGCCGCAGTATGTCGTGCTCTTCGTCGTCGGCATCCTCGCCGCACGTCACGGTTGGCTCACGGCTCTTCCGCGCCGCTCCGGGACGCTCGGGGCGGCTCTGATCGTGGCGTCGTTCGTGCCGATGCTGCTCGGCGGCTACGAGACCCTCGGCGTCGGCGCTGACGTCCCCGCGCCCGGCGCGCCCGCTCACCTCGCCTTCGCACTGTGGGACCAGCTCTTCGCCGTCGGGATGATCCTCGTCCTGCTGACGATCTTCCGGCGTCGGGTGACAGCCGACGGCTCATTCGCCCGCTTCCTCGCGGGAAACGCCTACGCGGTCTATCTCGTCCACGCGCCGATCATCGTCGGTTTTGTCGCTCTTCTCGTGCCGTTCGCGCCGAGTCCGTTCGCCGGGTTCGCCATCGTGCTGCCGCTGAGCCTCGCGGCGAGCTGGGTGATCGCGGCGTGGCTGCGACGGCTGCCCGGAGTTCGCAACATCCTCTGAGAACGTGCCAGGCGAGCTAGGGAGAGCGCTGATAGCGGCGGCATGCCGCCGAGGCTGCCCGCCGGGCGACAGGCCTGTCGCGTAGTCGGTGGGCGTCGCTGCCCCTTCGGGTACATGGCGGATGGCGGAGTCTTCTCGATCGACTCCGCCGCCGGCTGCCCGTCACCGCCGCCTCCCGCGCTGGATCGCCTCCGCCGCGAAGCCGGTGAGTGCGCCGACGCCCGCCGACCTGCCCACCTCGAACGCACCGGCGACCAGTGTCGCCGCGATGCCGTGATCGGGCCACTCCCCGAGTGCCAGCGTGGTCAGCCCCACGAGGATGCCGAGCAGGGCGCCCGACAGCGTCAGCGTCGCCACCGGGCGCGGGACACGCCCGAACCCTGCCCCGAGCATCCACACCGTCGAGACCGTGATGAAGGCGACGAGAGCGGTCGCGAGTCCTCCGATCACCGCCTCGAGGCCCACCAGGCGCAGCAACGGCCAGAGCAGCCCCAGCGTCCCGAAACCGACGACAGCGCCCCAATTGATGCGTGGACGCGGAGGACGGCGCGGATCTGCAGATTGCTTCGCCTCGATCATGGCGCCACCGTAGCCAGGGAGTCGTCGCGCGGTCGTCCTTCCGGAAGCGGCGGGTATGTCGTCCTGAAGCGACACTTCGTCGCCGGTCGGCCGGCACGGCCCGATGGCGACACCGAGGTCGACCGAAGTCGACTCATCCCGTGCTCGAGGTCGCTCACGGTGTCGCCCGATGCAGGTGTCGGCGCCCGCGCCGGCGGCCCAGCATGGAGTTCCGGCTGTCGGCCCGACAGTCATCGCCTGACCGGAGAGAAACGACCATGCCCATTCATGAACCCAATCTGCACATCGACACGCTGGACCGCACCTCGATCGACGAGACAGCGGCACTGCTCGGCAGCGGCATGGCGGACAACCCTGTGCACGTCGGCGTCTACGGCGGAGACGACGAGCATCGGGAACGGTGTCACGCGCGCATGACTCGAACACTGCTGACGGTGAAGCCCCTGACGATCGAAGGCGTGCGACAGGGAGGCTCCCTCGTCGGCGTGGCCGCGGTGGCGTCGCCCGGTGCCTGCCAGCCCTCGCCCCCAGCCAGGATGCGACTGATGGCGGCCGCGGCCTCGCTCGGCCCTCGCGCTGCACTGCGCCTGCGCGCATGGGAGCGCGCCTGGGGCCGGAACGACCCTGCGGAACCGCACTTCCATCTCGGCCCGGTCGCCGTCGAACGCCGGCTGCGGGCCCGCGGCATCGGCACGCTGCTCCTCGCCCGTCACGCCTCGCGACTGGATGCCGTGGGAGCGGTCGGCTACCTGGAGACGGATCGGCCGGAGGCAATCGGTTTCTATCAACGTTTCGGCTACGCGGTGGTCGGCGAGGCCGACGTCCTCGGAGTTCCCACGTGGTTCATGCGACGCCCGCCGGCGTGACGGTCAGGGCGCGACGAGCCCCGATCGATGCGCGATCACGATGAGTTCCGGCCGATCGCGAGCACCGAGTTTGGCGAGGATGCGGCTGACGTATGTGCGTGCGGTGGCGGGGCTCAGATGCAACGCGGCGCCGATCTCGTCGTTCGTGTCGCCGTGGCCGATGCGCGCGAGCACTTCGAGTTCGCGCGCGCTGAGCGCCGCAAGGCGCGGGTCGGGCGCAGACGACACCTGTCCCACGGCAATCATGTCCATGACGCGCTGCGTGATCACGGGGGAGAGGAGCCGCTCGCCCCGTCCCGCGCGGTGTACGGCGTCACGCAATTCGTCACGCGGTGTGTTCTTGAGCAGGTAGCCGATGGCACCCGCCCGGATCGCCTCGACGATGTCGGCATCTGCATCGAAGGTCGTGAGCACGACGATGTTGGTGGCGGTAAGACGCTCGTCAGCTCGGATGGCACGCGTGGCCTCGATGCCGTCCATCACCGGCATCCGCAGATCCATGAGGACCACGTCCGGCCGGTACCGGCGGGCCGCTTCGAGCCCGCGTCGGCCGTCGGTGGCTTCGGCGACCACGTCGATCGATTCGCCTCGCGTGAGCAGTGTGCGAAGCCCTGCCCGCACGAGATCCTGATCGTCGACCAGCACGACCGTTGTCATCGCTTCGCCTCCAGGGGAAACGACGCGCGCACAACGAACCCGCCGTCTGCCGGGCCGGCAGTGAAGGAGCCTCCCAGCAGCGTCGCCCGCTCCCGCATGCCGGCGAGCCCGCTGCCGGTGACGCGAGCATCCTCCGGCAATGGACCGGATGATGGAACGCCGTCGTTCACGACGGTGACGTCCACGTGTTCACCGACCTGTCGCACACGCACCTCCACTCGGGAGGCGTTCGCGTGGCGCACCACGTTGGTGATGGATTCCTGGACGATGCGGTAGATCGCCGATTCCAGCGTCGGCGGCAGCGGCGAGTGCACATCCACCAGCGAGCGCACCTCGAGGCCGGCCTGCCGTGCGGGCAGAATCGCGGCATCGAGATCCGTGATGCGCAGCGACTCCCGCGCAGCGGCATCCTCGTTGCGGAGGCTCGCCACCGTTCGCCGCAGATCCTCGAAAGTCGCCGAGGTGGTCTCGCTGATCACCTGCAGGGCGCGGCGGAGGTCGAGGTCCTCTGCAGGCACTCGACCTGCGGGTGAGGGGGTCTCGCCGGCAGCGTCCATCGCCTCCTCGGCGATCTGCGTGTGCAGCGCGATCGCGGTCAGCGCGTGGCCGACCGAATCGTGGAGGTCGCGCGCGATGGCGAGCCGTTCGGACATCACACGCTGTTGCGCCTCGCGGGCGTAGCGGTCCTGCAGAAGCCCCGCGACCTCTGACGACCTCGTGCGCAGGTCGCGCCGTGCGCGCAGGCTGTCGCCGAAGGCGATCGCGGCCGCGAGGAGGAGGGCGTGCCCCGGCAGTTCGTAGCCGACGACCGCGGCCGGATCCTGGTCGATGGCGAGGCGGTAGATGATCGAGATGAGCAGCACCGACGCTGAGGAGATGACGGCCGCGCCCACCCGGCCGCACTCCGCAGCTGAGAAGACGGCGGCGGCCAGCGGGACGGCGACGCCGATCGCCGGGTAGCCGGCGGCGTAGTACGAGAGGACGGCGGCCGCCGACAGGACGACGACGAGCACGGGGAACCGTCGCCGTACCAGCATGAGAGCGCCGAGAGCTACGGCCCACAGGTACGACCACGCATCGGGATCCGCGCCCTCGATGTCGGCGGCGATCGAGAGCGAGACGACCAGCGTGACCCCGCTGCCGAGGAGGAGGTCGAACACCCATGGGGCCGGTTGCCCGGCGTCGTCATCGACGGTGCGTGCATCGGCCATCATGCTGTCATCGTAAGGCGGGGTGGCGTGTCGTCGCAGTCGCTTCCGGGCGACATGTCCTCGCGGTCGGCTGTCGCCCGCGGCCGACGGTGGCCGCTCGTTCATCGCCGGGAGGAGAGCAGGATCATCGCGCGGTCACGCAGGCCGGTGGCACGGTCGGTTGTGGCCACCCGGTTGATGATCCGCGCGGCCGTGACCGTGCGGCGCGTCCGTGCGCGCCGCTCCCGGTCGTACCTCGCGAGGCCAGCCGAGACGTCGCGCCGACCTTCGATGGCGTCTGCGAGGGCGACGGCGTCGAGCAGCGACTCGCACGCGCCGCGGCCGAGGTTGGGTGCCATCGCGTGAGCTGCGTCGCCCACGAGAGCGACTCGGCCCTGGACATAGGGATGCCGGAACGAGACGTCGGACAGGTCGCGGCGATCGATGTCGTCGTACTCGAGGTGGTCCAGCACGTCGACGATGCCGGCATGCCACGTTCCGAACACCGCTCGCAGATCGGTCAAGGGGTCATTCCTCGCACCACCGAGGCGTTCGCGTCGAACGCAGGCGAACCAGTTCGTGCGCCCATCATCGGTCGGGGTGATGCCGAAGAGCGCGCCGCGGCCCCATGTCTCCGTGACCGATGCGACCGGCAGATCGACGATTCCGCGGAAAGCGACCGTGCCCAGTGGCCGCTCGGCGGCCGTCGACCACACTCGCGAGCGCACACCACTGTGGATGCCGTCGGCCCCGACCACCAGGTCGGCGTCCGGGAGGGTGTCGTCGAGGTCCAGGGGGTCAGACCACCGAACGTCGCCGTCGGAAAGCTGACTCATGAGGGCGGACAGCAGCCTGCCGCGGGAGATGAGATGTGCGCGTCGGCTCTGCGGAACCCGTCCGATGACGTCGCCCCGCGGATCGAGGATCCGCGCTCCGCGGCTGAGCGTTGCCTCCGACCGGATACGGTCGCCGACTCCGAGGCGGTCGAGCGCGCGCATCGCCTCTGGCCACATCCCCAGCGCCGTCCCGCCCTCCGGGAGACCCGCTGCACGGTCCTGCATTTGAACCGTCCAGCCGATCCTCCGCAGCGCGATGGCGCTGGCCAGCCCTGCGACTCCCGCACCGACGATGATCGCGTGTCCCATCTGATCTCCTTCCTCCCGACGGACAGTACCGGCCTGGCGGCCGCCGCGCTGTCGCTTCCCGTCGACCTGATCTGTCGACGTCGGACGGATGCTGCTCGCGGCGACCCCTTCGTAGCGTGCCGGTATGAACAGCACGACTGAGTTCGACGACAGGGGTGCGCACGGCGCCCGCCGAAGCCGCGGCAGGGCGATCGGCCCTGCCATCCTCGGGGGCGCAGTGCTGCTCGCGGTGGCGACGACCTTCACCGCGTGCGCCTTCGATTCGGGTCTCGTCTCGGATTCCTCCGTGTTCACCCCGGCGTCGCCCCCGGCCTTCGACACGCCCCTGCCCATCCCGCCGTTGGCGGAGTCCCAGGTCGTCGACGGGGTTCGGGTCTTCTCATTGACGGCTGATGAAGGGCAGCGGGAGTTCCTCGACGGCATGACGACGACGACGTGGGGTTTCAACGGCGACTATCTCGGGCCGACGCTGCGCGCGCACCGGGGCGAGAAGGTCGCCGTCGATGTCACCAATCAGCTGGCCGAGACCACCACGGTGCACTGGCACGGCATGCATCTGCCGGCCGCGATGGACGGCGGGCCCCATCAGCCGATCGCCCCGGGCGGTCAGTGGCGGCCGCAGTGGCGGATCGATCAGCCGGCTGCAACGCTGTGGTACCACCCGCACCCTCACGGCGAGACCGAGGAGCACGTGCTGCGCGGACTCTCGGGGATGTTCATCCTCGACGACGACGACAGCGGTGGGTTCGGGCTGCCCGTCGAATACGGCGTCGATGACATCCCCCTGATCGTCCAGGACAAGAGGTTCCGCTCGGACGGCGAGTTCCAGCTCGACGCGCAGGGCAACGAAGTGGGCCTGCTCGGCAACGTGGTGCTCACGAACGGCTCGTGGGGCTCGGTGCTGGAAGTGACGACCGAACTCGTGAGGCTCAGGATCCTGAACGGTTCCAGCGCCCGCACCTATGACTTCGCTCTCGATGACGGGCGCGAGTTCTCACTCGTCGCCACGGACGGCGGCCTGCTCGAGGCGCCGGTGCGCACCGGACACGTGCGGCTGTCGCCCGGCGAGCGTGCCGAGATCGTCGTCAGCATGCGGCCGGGCACACAGGCGATGCTCCGCTCAGTCCCACCGGATCTCGGAAACGTCGCGGCACCCGCCGCCTACGGCGGGACCGACGAGTTCGATGTCCTGCTGCTGCGCGCGGCAGCGCAACTGCGTCCGAGTGCTCCGCTCGCCGCCGCCTTCGGTGACATCGATCGCTTCCGGGCCGCGGATGCCGACAACACCCGCACCTTCCAGGTGCAGAATCGCGAGATCAACGGTCGGCGGATGGAGATGGATCGCATCGACGAGGTGATGCAGGTCGACTCCACCGAACTGTGGGAGGTCACCAATCGCGATCTTTTCCCGCACAACTGGCACGTGCACGACGTGCAGTTCCAGGTGCTCGACATCGACAGGCAGGCACCGCCCGCGGAGCTGCTCGGCTGGAAGGACACCATCTATTTGGAGCCGCGCCGGGTGTATCGGATCATGATGCGCTTCGAGGACTACACCGACGACGAGAACCCGTACATGATCCACTGCCATCTCCTTCTGCACGAAGATGAAGGTCTGATGTCACAGTTCGTCGTGAGCAGGGGCGGTCCGGGCCGCAACCTCGCACCGGGTGACGCGGACGACGGGCACGGGCACTGATTCCGCCAGGACGAGCGGTGCGACCACCTGCCTGCTCGTCCCCGATCACGATCCATGGAGGTCGGAATGACCGCGATGCACGAAGCGGTGCCGTCGTGCGAGCGAGGTGAATCGGTGAACGGTGAACTCAGCGAAGACGAGAACGCGCTGCTCACGCGCCTCGCGCGCTCGCACGGGCTGTGGGCTCCGGGCGCCGAAGCGGTCGTGTTGACGAGAGGGCCGGAGAACACGACGTTCTCCGTCGGCGACATCATCGTGCGGCACAGCGATCGCACCCGCGAACAGGCGCGAGAGGTCGCGCTGCTTGGCGCTCTGGCCGGCGCCATGAGCGTCCCGATCCCGACGCCCCTCGTCCACGACCTGAACGAGGGAATCTTCGCCTATCGTCGTCTTTCCGGCACGCCGCTGCTCCTCTGCGACGAGCGGGGCTCGGCGCCTGTCGAAGCGGGGCTCATCGAAGTGCTGCGGGCGCTCCGCGCCGCGGAGCCCGCGAGCCGCCTTCCCGTCGACGTCTTCTCGAACGAGAAGATGCGACAGGACGCCGTGCGACACTTCGATGAGATCCGCTGGCACCTGACCGTGGAGCAGGCCGCGGGCGTCGCCGGCTTCCTCGCGGCGAATCCGCCGGCCGACCGGGAGGACATCGTGGCTCAGCACAACGACCTCGGCGCCGAGCACATCCTGGTCGACGACACCGGAAACCTCGCGGGCATCATCGACTGGACCGATGCGGCGCGCACCGACCCCGCCCGTGACATCGGATCGATCTACCGCGACCTCGGTCCTGATGTGGCCTTCCACGTGAGCGAAGCACTCGATCAGCCGGTCACCGCCGACGAATCCGCGCGCATCCGCTTCTTCGCGCGCTGCCGATGGATCGAGGACGTCGCGTACGCCGTCGCCGAACCGGTGACGCGGGCAGCGTATCTGCGCAACGCCGGACAGAGCTTCGAACACACTTTCCGGAGGTCCGGTTGAGCACGGCAGCGCCGGCCCGACGTCCGGCTCGCCCGACGCGACCGCGGCGATTCGTCAACGCCGTCGCGGGCTTGGTGGCGTGCACGAGTGCGATCCTCGGCTGCACGGCAGAGCCCGAGCCGACGGAGAGTGGATCCGCGTCGAGTGCATTCCTCGCTCTCGCGGGCGAGGCGGGCTCGACGTGCGTGGCGATCTCGGCCGCCGGGAGCACGATCGTCGAGCAGTCGACGAACGAGGACGCGGCTGTGAGAGCATTCTCGATCACGAAGTCCGTCACCTCGCTCCTCATCGGAATAGCTCAGGACGACGGCTCACTCCGGATCGAGGATGCCGTCGCCGATTTCGTGCCGTCGTGGCGGGACACCGCGTCATCGGCGGTCACGATCGAGGACCTGCTGGCGAACACCTCCGGACGCGAGTGGGACAGCCGCACCGACTATCGCGAGATGGCGCTCGAGGCGCAGGACAAGACCGCATTCGCCATCGCGCTCGGTCAGGAGAGCCGGCCCGACACCGAGTGGGTCTACAACAACTCCGCCATCCAGGTTCTCGAGGCGGTCCTGGAAGCGGCGACTGGCCGGCCGGTGGCGGAATTCGCGCGGACGCGGATGTTCGAACCCCTCGGCATGGACAGCAGTCGTATCGAGGCGGATGCCGCGGGCAATGCCAATCTCTTCGCAGGCCTGTGGACGACATGCGCAGACCTGGTGCGGCTCGGCGACCTCGTGCTTTCGGGTGGTCTCGCCTCGAGCGGCACCCGCGTGGTGTCCGCCGAGTACATCGAGCAGGCGACCGGCGGCCCGAGCACCGACTTGAACGCCGCCTACGGTCTGCTCTGGTGGCTCAACCGCGACGGCACTGCCGTCACCCCCGAAGTCGCCACCTCCGGACGGGGCGGCGTGGTGGACGCTCCCCTCGTGCCCGTGGCCTCCGCCGACACGATCTGGGCGCTGGGTTTGAACGATCAGGTCCTCGCGATCCTGCCCTCGGAGCAGGCCGTCGCCGTCCGGCTGGGCGGGCGACCGGCGAAGGATTCCGGGTTCTCGCTGCGCTCGTTCACGGCCGGTGCGCTCTCGGTTCTCGAGCAATCCCGCCCGAATCCGTGATCGTCAGGCGTCGCGCTCATCGGTGTCGTGCGTGAGGCGCCTCGTCATGATCTCGATCGCGACACGCAGTTCGTCAGCGTCCGAGGCGATGACGACGGCCGGTTGCACTCCCGCGCCGTCCCAATTGGTGCCGGTCCGCGGGTCGATGGGCGCGCCCGTCGGGATGTGGACACGGAATCCCGATCTCTCGTCGAACGCGTCCGCGGGGTTGGCCGCTCCGACGCTCGGCCTCCCGACCACGGTCCCGCGTCCCGTGGTCTGCACCGCATAGGCGAGACTTTCGGCCGCAGATGCCGTGCGCTCGTCGAGCAGGACGACGAGCGGGAGATCGCGCAGGCGTGGGAAGCGGCCGTCTGGCCGGGTCCACGCCTCGTGATCAGGACTGCCGGCACTCCTGAAGGTGACGATGTGCACGGGGTCGGGTGCGAGCAGAGGGGCGAGGATGTGCTCGACCATGGTCGGCCATCCGCCCGGGTTGCCTCTGACGTCGATGACGACGCCGTCGCACTCCTCCAGCTGGGCGAGGCACGCATCGGCGAGACGAGCGTGCACCGGCCGGCTCGCATCGTCGAATCGTCGAATCGTCAGGATGCCGGCAGCAGCCTCCCGACGGAAGGAGATCGCCGGCTCGCCGCCGGCGTCGGCGGTTCGACGACGCGGCGCGGCATGCCCCCATCGCACGGTGAAATGGCGGTCGTGTGATCGGAGCTCGGCGGTGAGTGTTCGCGCCAGCGCCGACGAGGCGATGCCTCCGGGACGGATCGGCCGCTCGCGCAGTTCGGCGGCCACCGCCGATGCGACCTCGGGGAAGACGCAGTGCTGCTCGATGAGGCGGGCGATGCCCTCCAGCGCGCGTCGCTGATCGGAGGCCGTCAGCCAGCGTTCGGGCACCGCCGCGCCATCGGGGTCTCCGTCGCGACGTGGTCGAGCAGTTCCGGTCACGATGCGCCTTCCTCTCACGAACCGTTCGGGTTCACCCTAGAGCGGGCGGTGGGCGGCCGGCGTCGTCCGAATGCGACCTCGATGTCGCCCCAGGGCAGAAGCTCACGGTGCCGCGAGAAGCCTAGCCTCGGCACCATGATGCACAACCCCGAACCCGTACACATCCCGGCCGAGAAGCGGCGCCCCCTGGGCCTGTCGGTTCTCTCCCTGATCGCCCTGGCAGCTCTCGGCCTCCCGCGTGTGATTCTGCACGACCTGCACATCATCGACGAGGCGCATCCCGCCTCGTGGATCCTCTCCCTCGGGCCGGTGGCCGTCTGGGTCGCTGTCGCCGTCGTGAAGAAGGTGCCGAATCCGTTCCTCACCGTCTTGACCATCGGCCTGATCTTCGCGGTCATGCTCTCGATCACCCACCAGCTGCTGTGGTCCTACGCATTCGCCGACTCCGAAACCGCTCAGTCGATCCCGCGGCTGGCGCAGCTGCCCGGCGGGCTGTTCGCCGGTCTCCTTCTCGGCGGCGTGGGCGGGTTGGTCGCCTGGGGAATCCGGGCGGTGATGAAGCAGAGAACGCGCGGCTGACCGGGGCGGGCGGTCGTCCCGCCCCGCGACCGGGCGGCCTCACCGCAGGATGACGAGCTCCCTCGTGGTTCTCGTCATGGCGACGTATCGGTCCACCGCCCCGGTGAGGCCCTCCCCGAACTCGTCCGGCCGGATCAGGATCACGAGATCGAACTCCAGGCCCTTCGACCCCTCTGGCGTCAGCGAGCGCACGCGTGCGGCGGGCACGAACGAGGCGTCTCCGATCACACAGGCGACACCATCCGGATTCGCGTCGAGCCAGCTCCAGAGGACGCTCTCGAGATCGGCCACCGCTCCTGTGCGGACGGGGACACCGCTCTCGCGTACCGACGTCGGCACGTTCGCATCCGGAATCGCCTGGCGGATGACGGGCGCCGCCGCCTCCATCACCTCCGCCGGCGTGCGGTAGTTCACGCTGAGCCGGGCGATGGTGGGGTCGCTGATGCCGACGCGGGCGAGACGCGCCTCCCAGCTCTCGGTGAAGCCGTGGCGGGCCTGCGCGCGATCGCCGACGATCGTGAAGCTCCGCGATGGGCATCGGGCGAGCAGCATCCGCCATTCGGCATCGGTGAGTTCCTGCGCCTCGTCGACGACGATGTGTCCGAACGGCCCCGCCAACTCGTCCGGCGAGACCACGGGAAGGGCATCGACTCCGTCGAGGACGTTCGTCGCATCCTGGCCCCGGAGGATCGACATGACCTTCATGTCGCTGTCGTCCGATTCGACCAGATGATCGATCACCTGCGACATCTGTTCCCGGCTCTGCGCCACGGCGGCCTGACGGCGATGCTCCTGCCGAACCGTCTCCGGGTCGCCGATGCGTCGTCGGGCCGCGTCCAGCAGGGGCAGGTCCGAGAGTGTCCAGGCCTGCGCATCGTCCCGCCGCAGGAGCGCGACCTCGTCGGAGGAGAGTTCGGGGGCACACTCTCTGAGGAAGTCGGGCGAGCTCCAGAGCCTCGCGACGACGGATGCCGGTACCAGCAGCGGCCACCCGCGGACGAACGCGCCGGTGAGTTCGTCGTCCTGCCGCAGCCACCGCCGGATCGAATGCGGTGGCACATCCTCGTCGTCCACCTGGTCGATGAGGAACTCGAGCACCTCTTCCCACACCTCATCGCGCGCCTCGTTGTGGGACGACGCCGGATCCGCCGTCGTGAACAGTTCGTGCCATTCCTCGCGGCTGATCCACAGATCCGCCCACGGCGTCTCGATGCGCATCGCGTGCTGCGGAGGTCGCTCGAACGCCGAGGCCGCTGCAGCGAGCAGCGCACCGGGGTCGAGGGCGGCCTTCAGGGCCGCCACCCGGGGGTCAAATTCCTCGACGGCCGTGGCGCCCTCGGGAGTGAGGTCTCGCAGTGTCGTCAGGCGCACCGTGTCCTCGCCGAGGCTGGGCAGCACATCGTCAACATAGGAGAGATAGTGCGCGTTGGGTCCGACGAGCAGCATGCCGCCACCGCCCTGCGTGAGCCGGGGCTCCGCGTACAGCAGGTGCGCGGCGCGATGCAGCGCGACGACCGTCTTCCCGGTGCCGGGGCCGCCGTCGACGACGAGCGCGCCCCGCGACGGAGTGCGGATGATCGCGTCCTGATCGGCCTGGATCGTCGCCAGCACGTCGCGCATCTTCGACGTCCGATGGCTTCCGAGACTCGCGATGAAGGCGGACTGATCATCGAGTGAGGCGCCGTCGAAACCGTCCGGCGTCAGGGCCTCGTCCCAGTAGTCGGTGATCCGGCCATCGGCCCAGCGGTACCGCCGCCGAGAGATGATGCCACGAGGTTCTCGCATCGTCGCGGCGAAGTAGGGCTCGGCCGCGGGCGCACGCCAGTCGACGAGTAGTCTCGTTCCGTCCCCCGCCGCGAGGCCCGTGCGGCCGATGTAGATCGCCTCCCCGGAATCCGTGGTCATCCGGCCGAGACAGATGTCGATTCCGAACCGCTCGAGGACGCGCAGGCGCCCGCTGAGCCTGCGCACTTCGAGATCGCGGTCGACGGCAGCCGCGCCCGCGGCCGCGGTCTGGCGCCGCACCTCGGCCAGACGCGTCGCGGCGTCGTCGCGCTGATCCTGCAGGGTCTCGGCGATGCGCTGCAGATGCCGGCGGTCGGATTCGATGAGCGCGGGCGCGGTCTTCGCCCGCAGATCGTCGGGGAGGTGGAAGGGGTCGATGGGCATGAATCTCCTTCGCGGCCGTGCGCAGATCGCACGGCGAGGGTCGAGTCTGCCTCACAGCAGGGGCCTTGCCGCAAGCCCCCACCCCGCCGGTATCCTGGAAATGCGCCGGTTGGCAACCCCCTCGGAGAAGCGGGGTGCCGGGCGCGATGCTGTCGTCCATGCCGCCGCCCATCGCGGCGCAGAAGGGACGACTCTCATGACCGATACCACCGCTGTTCAGCGGCTCGCCGAGCTCATCAAGGGTTTCCGGTTTGCGATGTTCACCACCCGCAACGCGCAGGGCCGACTCGTCGCGCATCCCCTCACCGTTCAGGAGGCCGAGTTCGACGGAGACCTCTGGTTCCTCGTCTCCAAGAGCGCGACGTTCGTCCTCGACCTCGACGTCGACGACCGCGTGGGCATCTCGCTGAGCTCGAACGATGCGTGGGTGTCGCTGTCGGGCACGGCTGAGCTCGTCGGCGATCAGATGAAGGTGCGGGAGCTCTGGAATCCGGTGGTCGAGGCGTGGTTCCCCGACGGTCCGGATGACCCGAACGTCGGGCTGCTGAAGTTCACAGCACATTCGGCCGAGTACTGGGACAGCCCGGGAGGAAGAATCGCGTCTCTCTTCAGCTTCGTCAAGTCCAAGATCACCGGGGAGCAGTACGACGCCGAGAACGTGACCGTCGAGCTCCCCGACCGCTGAACCCGGTGCGGCCGACATACGAACGGACGGGAATCGACTAGCACGCCGCCCGTCTGTCTGGCAATGACGTTTTCAGATCTTGTGTACCTGCCTACTGTCGGTCTCGTCACCGAGTCAGGAGGTATCAGATGTCCGTCACGCATATCCCCGCTGGCTCAGAGAGGCAGGACGCAGCCCTGCCCGCGCAGTCGATCTCCACGCCTGAGCCGACATACGAGCTGGTCGATTTCGACCGCTACGTCATCACCCACGACGGCCCGGTCGGGTATGTCGAAGTCGTCTCTCCCGTGTTCGTCTGCTACCTGGGTCACCCGTACGCCCACGCGGAGGAGATCGCTCAGGTCCACTCTTTCGAACAGGCGGTGCGGCTGGTCGGTGAACGAGCTGCGTCCTCGCAGCGGCATAAGCTCGCCACATGACTCTTGAGATCTGGCCAGGATCGGCGTACCCCCTCGGGGCGACCTTCGACGGACAGGGCACGAACTTCGCCCTTTTCAGCGAAGGGGCGGAAAAGGTGGAGTTGTGCCTCTTCGATGACGACGGCAACGAGGAGAGAGTGCCGCTCACCGAGGTCGACGCCTTCGTGTGGCACGGTTACCTGCCGTCTGTGCAGCCGGGACAGCTGTACGGATATCGCGTGCACGGCCCTTTCGACCCTGCCCAGGGCAAGCGGTTCAACGCGAACAAACTCCTTCTCGATCCCTACGCCAAGGCTGTCGCCGGTCGCATCGAGTGGGGTCAGGCCCCCTTCGGCTACAACTTCGGAGACCCGGACTCCCGCAACGACGAGGACTCCGCGGCCGCCATGGTCAAGGGCGTCGTGGTCAGTCCGTTCTTCGAATGGGCCGGCGACCGCCACCCCAAGACACCCTATGCGCAGACCGTGATCTACGAGGCCCACGTAAAGGGGCTCACCATCCGGCATCCGGACGTGCCTGAAGAGCTGCGCGGCACCTACGCCGGGATCGCGCATCCGGCCATCATCGAGCACCTCAGCCGTCTCGGCGTCACCGCGCTCGAGCTGATGCCGGTGCACCAGTTCGTCGACGACTCGGTCCTTGAGGAGAAGGGGCTCTCCAACTACTGGGGATACAACACCCTCGGCTTCTTCGCCCCGCACAGCGGGTACTCGTCCAGCGGCGAGCATGGGCAGCAGGTGCAGGAGTTCCGTGCCATGGTGCGGGCGCTTCACGCTGCAGGGATAGAGGTCATCCTCGACGTGGTGTACAACCACACGGCGGAAGGGAACCACCTCGGACCGACGCTGTCGATGCGCGGTATCGACAACGAGGCCTACTACCGCCTCGAAGAGGACCGGCGCTACTACACCGACTACACCGGCACCGGGAACAGCCTCAACGCCGGCAGCCCGCACGCACTGCAGCTGCTCATGGATTCGCTGCGCTACTGGGTGACCGACATGCACGTCGACGGCTTCCGGTTCGATCTCGCATCCACGCTCGCACGAGAGTTCTACGATGTCGACAGGCTGGCAGCGTTCTTCGAGCTCGTGCAGCAGGACCCGATCGTGTCGCAGGTGAAGCTCATCGCGGAGCCGTGGGACGTCGGGCCCGGCGGGTACCAGGTCGGCAACTTTCCCCCGCAGTGGACAGAGTGGAACGGCAAGTACCGTGACACCGTTCGCGACTTCTGGCGCGGTGAACCGCAGGCGCTCGGGGAGTTCGCCTCCCGGCTCACCGGCTCGGCCGACCTCTACGAGCACTCCGGGCGGCGCCCGGTCGCGTCGATCAACTTCGTCACGGCCCATGACGGCTTCACGCTGCGCGATCTCGTCTCCTACAACGAGAAGCACAACGAGGCCAACGGCGAAGACAACAACGACGGCGAGAGCCACAACCGCTCCGACAACATGGGGGTCGAGGGGCCGACGGACGACGAAGCGATCAATCGGCGCCGCGCCCGCCAGCAGCGCAACTTCCTCGCCACGCTGCTGCTCTCCCAGGGCGTGCCGATGATCTCGCACGGCGACGAACTCGGCCGCACCCAGAGTGGCAACAACAACGGCTACGCGCAGGACAACGAGATCACCTGGGTCGATTGGCAAGGCGCTGATCTGCCCCTCGTGGAGTTCACCGCCGCCGTGGCGCGCCTGCGCCGTCAGCACCCGACATTCCGTCGGAGCCGCTTCTTCAACGGACGGCCCGTGCTTGTCGAGGACGGCGAGCGCATCCCGGATGTGGTGTGGCTCCGCCCAGACGGCAGCCCGATGGCGCCCGAGGACTGGGACTCGGGGTTCGGTCGATTGGTCGGCATGTATCTCAACGGGCAGGGCATCCGCGAGAAGGACATGCGCGGGCGGGCGGTGACCGACGTCAACTTCATCGTGTACTTCAACAGCGGGGATCAGCCCGTCGACGTCACCCTTCCGGACCAGCAGCATGGTGCGCGCTGGCTCGTCGCCGTCGACACGGCGGGCGAGATGGCGGACGGCTCCGAGTTCGACGCCGCCGCCTCGGTGACGGTCGAGTCGAAGTCTCTCCTCGTGCTGCAGGAGACCGACGGCGTCACACCGTCGACGGATGACTCGGTCGATGCGTCGCTGCGCGTGCAGAACGAACACGCGGAGGGGGCGGCCCCCGCCCAGAGACCAGAGGTGCGAACGGCATGACAAGACGGCCGCTCTCGACGTACCGACTGCAGATCAGCGATCAGTTTCCGCTCGACGAGGCGGCCGCCGTCACCCAGTACCTCGCCGAGCTCGGGGCATCGTGGGTCTACCTGTCCCCGCTCCTGGCAGCTGCGCGCGGATCGAACCACGGGTACGACGTCGTCGATCACTCGCGGGTCGACCCCGACCGCGGTGGCGCCGAGGGGCTCGACCGCTTCGTGGCGGCCGCGCGGGCAGCGGGTCTCGGCATCCTCGTCGACACGGTGCCCAACCACGTCGGCGTCGCGGTGCCGCGGGAGAACCCCTGGTGGTGGGACGTGCTGCGCCTGGGTCGCGGGTCGAGTCATGCCGTCGCCTTCGACATCGACTGGCCCGCCGGCGGCGGCAAGGTGCTCCTCCCGATCCTCGGATCCTCCCCCGGCGAGGTGATGGCGCGTGGCGAGCTCGTCGTCGATGCGACGCCGGCCGATGACGCCCCGGACGGGACGCTGACCTACTTCGACCACGTGCTCCCGCTGGCGCCGGGTACCGGCAGGCTCGCCGACGACCTTCCCGCGCTTCTCGCCGCCCAGAACTACGAGTTGCGGTTCTGGGAAGACCAGAACACCGAGCTGAACTACCGCCGCTTCTTCGCCGTCGTCGAACTCGCCGGCATCCGTGTCGAGCTGCCCGATGTCTTCCGCGACTCGCACCGCGAGATCGTCCGGTGGATCCGGGACGGGCTCGCCGACGGCCTGCGCGTCGACCACCCGGACGGCCTCGCAGACCCTTCCGGCTACCTGGAACAGCTCGCCGATGCCACCGGGGGTGCCTACACGCTGGTCGAGAAGATCCTCGAGCCGGGGGAGCCGCTGCCGTCGTGGTGGCGGACCGATGGAACGACCGGGTATGACGCGCTCGCGGAACTCGATCGTGTGTTCGTCGATGACGAGGGCGCAGAGGCGCTCGGGCGTCTCGACGCACGTCTGCGCGCCGCGACGGGTCTCCCGGAGGCTCAGCCCTGGCCGGAGCTGACCCACTCGACCAAGCGCATGATCGCCGATGAGCTGCTCGGGTCGGAAGTGCGGCGGCTCGTTCGCACTCTGCCGCACGGCATCGTGCATGCCGAGGACGCCCTGGCCGAACTGCTCGCGAGCTTCCCGGTCTACCGGTCATACCTTCCGGAGGGCGTCGCGCATCTGCGGCACGCGTTCGCCGATGCCCGCCGCCGCCGCCCCGATCTCGCCTCGGTCTTCGCCGAGCTCGAGCCCCTGCTGGCCGATCCCGGCCTCGAGGTGGCCCAGCGGTTCCAGCAGACGAGCGGCGCCGTCATGGCAAAGGGCGTGGAGGACACCGCGTTCTACCGGTACACGCGCCTGGGGACGCTGACCGAGGTGGGGGCCGACCCGTCGATCGCGTCGCTCACCGTCGACGAGTTCCACGAGGCGCAGCGGGCGCGACTCGCCGCCTGGCCGCACTCCATGACGACCCTGTCCACCCACGACACGAAGAGGTCGGAGGACGTCAGGGCCCGGCTCTCGGTGCTCTCCGAGATCCCGGATCGGTGGGCGGAGGTGCTCGAAGAACTGCGCGGCGTTGCGAGCACGGGGCATGGGCCCCTCGACGCCCTTCTCTGGCAGGCGGCGGTGGGGGCGTGGCCGATCTCGTCCGAGCGCCTGCTCGCATATGCAACCAAGGCGGCGCGGGAGGCGGCGGAGTCGACTCAGTGGCAGCACCCGGATCCCGACTTCGAGAAGGGCCTCGACGCCATCGCCCGGTCCGTCGACGGCGATGCGCGCGCGATCCTCGACCGCTTCGTCGGGGAGATCGTCGCTGCGGGGCGTTCCAACTCGCTCTCGGCCAAGCTGCTGCAGATCACGGGCCCCGGAGTGCCGGACGTCTACCAGGGAACGGAGCTGTGGGATCTTTCCCTCGTCGACCCCGACAACCGGCGCCCGGTGGATTTCGGCGCACGATCCCGCCTGCTCGAAGAGCTCGATGCCGACTTCGCGCGGGGCGTCCTGCCGCCTGTCGACGACTCGGGTCGGGCGAAGCTGCTCATCACCTCGCGCGCCCTGCGGATGCGGCGAGACCACCCTGAGCTGTTCCGGGTGTACCGCCCGGCCGTCGTGGAGGGTGAGGCTGCGGCACATGCCGTCGCGGTGCACCGGGGCGGTGTGACGGCGGTGGCGACGCGGCTGCCGGTCGGGCTGGCGCAGCGCGGCGGATGGGGAGACACAGTCCTCATGAGACCGGACATCGCGGGTACCGACGTGCTCACCGGGCGCTCGATCGATCCTGGACCTGTGCGGTTGGCCGAGCTGCTCGAGACGTACCCCGCGGCTTTGATCGAGGACGCGCGGTGACCGGCATCGGAACGATCGGAGAAGAGCAGTGATCGAAGTATGGGCGCCGAAGGCGCGGCGGATGCGCGTGAGGCGGTTGTCCGGCGACGGCGCGACGACGGAGGAGCGCGAGCTCTTCGCCGGCGAGGCCGGGTGGTGGCGTTCGGATCTCGCGCTCGCCGCAGGGGAGCGCTATGGCTTCGTGATCGACGACGGTGATCAGCTGCGACCCGATCCGCGCTCGCGCCGACAGCCCGAGGGAGTGCATGGGCCTTCGGCCGAGTTCGACGTGGATGCTTTCGAATGGACCGATCTGTCATGGACGGGACGGCAGCTCGCGGGCGGGCTCATCTACGAACTCCACCTCGGGACGTTCACCCCGGAGGGAACGCTGGATGCCGCGGCGAAGCGGCTCGAGCATCTCACCGACCTCGGCGTCACGCACGTCGAGCTCCTGCCGGTCAACGCCTTCAACGGGCGGTGGAACTGGGGCTACGACGGCGTGCTCTGGTACGCCGTGCACGAGGGCTATGGCGGGCCCCTCGCCTACCAGCGGTTCGTCGACGCCGCTCACGCGCACGGTATCGCTGTGATCCAGGACGTCGTCTACAACCACCTGGGTCCGAGCGGCAATTATCTGCCGGAGTACGGTCCGTACCTGCGCGAGGGCAGTCGCAACACCTGGGGCGACTCGGTGAACCTCGATGAGCCGGCGGTGCGAGCGTTCATCGTCGAGAACGCCCTGATGTGGCTGCGGGACTTCCACGTCGACGGGCTCCGGCTCGACGCCGTGCACGCGCTCCACGACGAGCAGCCCGTGCACATCCTGCGTGAACTGGCCGAGACCGCCGACGCACTCTCTGCCCAGCAGAACCGTCCTCTCAGCCTGATCGCGGAGTCGGACATGAACGATCCCACCCTCATCCTTCCTCGGGAGGCGGGCGGCTACGGCCTCACGGCGCAGTGGTCGGATGACTGGCACCATGCCGTGCATGTGGCCCTCACCGGCGAGACGGCCGGCTATTACGCCGACTTCGCGGCGGGGGATGCCGTCGCGAAGGTCTCGGAGCGCGGATTCTTCCACGACGGCACGTACTCGTCCTTCCGGGAGCGCCCCCACGGATCGCCCATCCCACCCGAGGTGCCGGCCTGGAGGCTGGTGACCTTCGCCCAGGATCACGACCAGATCGGCAACCGCGCAGCCGGTGATCGCCTGTCGGCCACCCTCTCAGCCGACCGCCTCGCGGTCGCCGCCGTGCTCACCTTGACCGCTCCTGGCACGCCGATGCTGTTCATGGGCGAGGAGTGGGGCGCTTCCACGCCCTGGCAGTTCTTCACCTCGCACCCGGAGCCGGAGCTGGGCAGGGCGACCGCCGAGGGCCGCATCGCGGAGTTCGCGAAGATGGGATGGGATCCCGATACGGTTCCCGACCCGCAGGACCCGGCCACCTTCGAGCGCTCGCACCTCGACTGGAGCGAGGCGGGGTCGCCCGACCACGCTCGGCTCCTCGCGCTGTACCGCGATCTCGCGGCGTTGCGCCGGAAGCGTCCCGAACTCACCGACCCCGACTCCACGGCGACGACGGTGTCGGTGCGCGGCGCCGACGGCGCCCCGGAGGCTCGCGTCTACCGGATCGATCGCGGCGGGCTGGGGGTGCTGGTGAATCTTTCCCCGGACCCGGCCGAATTCGAGATCGGCGGGGCGGATGTTCTGCTCGCGACGACGGCGGTCGACGGCTCCGGCGCGGTGCTGGTGATTCCGCCGGACGCGGCGGTCGTCGTCGGCTCTCCCGCGGCGGCGGTCTGACCGGCAGGAGTCAGCGCGGCTCGGCGACGACGGCATCGGCGTCGGCGCGGTCGACCCTGTTGCGTCGGATGCCGATCCACGACACCACTCCGCCCAGAATCAGGAGGGCGGTGGTGACCCATGCGGCGTTGTGGAAGCCGTCGAGATCCAGCGTGCCGCCGACGATCGTCGACAGCATCGCTACCACGAGCAGGCCGGCGACACGGGCGACCGCGTTGTTCACCGCCGATGCGATTCCCGAGCGCGCCTCATCGATCGCGCCCAGGATGGCGGACGTGAGCGGGGCGACCGTGAGCGCCAGGCCCAGGCCGAGCACGATCATCGCGGGCAGCACCTGCCACCAGTAGTCGAAGTCCTCGGCGACCGTGAGCAGCATCAGGGAACCGGCGGCCATGAGCAGAGGGCCGAAGGTCATGAAGATTCGCGGGCCGAAGCGACCGGACCACGCCCCCGCCCGCGAGCTGAGCAGGATCATGAGGATCGTCATGGGCAGACTGGCGAGGCCCGCCGCGGTGGCGGTGAGGCCCGGCCCCTGCTGCAGGTACACCCCGACGACGAAGCCGTTGAGCGAGAGAGCGGCGTACACGAACAGCGTCGCGAGGTTGCCCCAGCCGAAGTTGCGCACGAGGAAGAGATCGAGCGGCATCAGCGGTGAGGACGAGTGCTTCTGCCGCAGCAGGAAGAACGTGAACAGCGCGCCGCCTCCGAGCCCCGGAATCCAGATCGCAGGGGACTGCCAGCCGTAGTTCGGTTGCTCGATCAGTGCGAACACGATCGCACCCAGACCGATGGCGCACAGCGCGCCACTCCACCAGTCGACGCGGATGCCCCGCGGGTGCTCGGGCAGTCGCAGCCGCGCCAACAGCAGCAGCGTGACGCCGATCGGGACGACGTTGATGAGGAAGACGAAGCGCCAGGAGAGGTAATCCACGAAGAGCCCGCCGAGCAGCGGGCCGACGAGCATCGCGGCCGTTGTGAATGCGGTCCAGATGCCGATCGCGCGCGACTGCACCTCGCCCCGCATGGTGGCGGTGATGAGGGCGAGTGCGCTCGGCACGAGCATCGCTCCGGCCGCGCCCTGAAGAGCGCGGGCGATGATCAGGATGAGCGGGTCCGGTGCCGCGGCGACGGCGACCGACGCCACACCGAAGGCGATGAGCCCCCAACGCATCACGACGATCCTGCCGTAAGCGTCGGACACCGAGCCCGCCAGCAGGATGAGGGCGCTGAGTGTGATGAGGTAGGCGTCGACGACCCATTGCTGGGTCGTGATACCGCCCCCCAGTTCCCGGCTGATCGCCGGCAGCGCGACGGTGACGACCGTGCCGTCGAGGAAGGTCACGAATGCCGCGAGCACCGCGATCGCGATGACGAGCCGCTGGGGCGGGACGAAGGAGGCCACAGGCCGACCCTACTCCCGGCGTCGGACCCCGGGGCCCGATCGTCGAAACCGGTCCTGACGGCGTGACGTCAACCCTCGTGCGGTCGCCCTGCGCGGTAGAGATGCCGAAGGCCAGCGACCCCGTCCCGCTCGTAGGCGCGCAACTGGCGCTCCGCTCCCGTCCCGTCGCGGCGAATCCGGTCGAGGCCCGACGTGACGTAGTCCTCATCACCGAGTTCGGCGAGAACAGGACGGATCGCGGCGAGCATCCGTCCGGCGATGTCCCACGTCGGCGCGATCTCTCCGGTCATGGGATCGATCACGCGCGCCGCCGTGCCGTGGCGCGCTGCCGTCCAGATCGAGGCGTCGATGGCGTCGTGTTCCACCGAAGCCACCGGGACATCGTCGGCCAGCACGAGCGCCCGGGTGAGCAGCGAAGCGAGGAGGGTGTCGTCCGTCGACAGCTGCGCGTCGAAGATCCGCACCTCCACGGTCGGGAACCGCTCGGAGATCCGCACCGCCCACGACAGCGACACCGCCTCGGACACCGCACCGAGGTCGATGAGCTGCGTGATCCGAGCCCGGTAGTCGTCGAGATCATGGAAGCGCGGCGGGCACCACGACGACGGCAGGCGCCGGATCACGATGCTGCGCCAGCTGGAGAAACCCGAATCCAGGCCGTCGGCGAAGGGGCTGTTGCCGGTCAGGGCGAGAAGGACCGGAAGCCAGGCGCGGGACCGGTTGAGGGCGCGCACCCGTTCTTCTGCATCGGCCAACTCGATGTGAACGTGAAGGCCGTTGACCTCGTGATCGCGGGTGATGTGCCTCAGGTGGTTCGCGACGACGTCGTAGTGCGCGGAGGGGAACACCGAGGAACTGCGCGTCGAAGCGAACGGTGTGCCCGAGGCGGCCGCGATCGCCGCCTGAGACTGGGCGAGCTCGTTCGCGATCTCGCGGAGATGGCGTATCTGGAGATCCGCCTCCTCCCGGCTGGAGACGGGATCCGTCGCGCACTCGATCTGACAGTCGAGGTACTCGGTCATCACCTTTCCGAGGCGGTTCTGCTCGGCTGCGCGCCTGCGCGCGGAATCATTCGACGCCACCGGCACGAGAGAGCGCTCATCGAGGAGGATGAACTCCTCCTCGATCCCGAATCGGGCCATGCCCCGGGCTCAGTGATTCCTCAGCGCGGAGATCAGCTCTGACTTCCGCTTCCCGCTGTAGCCGCTCATGCCGAGCTCCTTCGCCCGCTTGCGCAACTCCGGTACTGTCCAGTCCTCGTAGTCGCCGTGTTCGCCGCCCCGACGGCCGACCTTGCTGCGGCCCTCCTTGGCGGCGGCATTCGAGATCCGCGCCGCCTTCTCCTTGGAGGCGCCGTCATCGCGCAGCTTCTCATAGAGTTCCGGGTCCTTCAGCGGTGAGTTCTTTCGTCCTGGCATGATCTCCTGCCCTCTCTGCTAATTCACAGGCACCTGCGCGCACCCGAGTCAAGGCCCTCCGGGGATGCTGCCCGCATCGCTACGGTGAGGTCACCGAATCGGGCGCGCGGCGCCCCCGGCAGAAGGGAAAATGATGAACATTCTTTTGATCATCGTCGTCGTCGTCGCCATCATCCTCGCGATCACGGGGGGACTGGTGCAGTCGCTCCAGTTCCTGCTGTGGGTCGGTCTGGTGCTGCTGGCGATCGCGGTCATCGCCTGGCTGATCCGGTCGATCAGCGGCAAGCGCAGCGTCTGATGCAGGAACGGGCTCACCGGAAGGTGGGCCCGTTCCCTTTTCAGGTCTCAGTCCTTGAAACCGTCACGAAGGGAATCGCCGGCGTTCTTCGCCGCGTCCTTGACGTTCTCGCCGGCCTGCTTCGCGCCGGCCTCGGCCTGATCCATCTTGCCTTCGGCCTCGAGCTCTTCGTTGTCGGTCGCCTTTCCGACGCCCTCCTTGACGTTGCCCGCGGCCTTCTCGGCGGCGTTCTGAACCTTGTCTCCGGCACTCATGTCCTCGTCCTTCCGTCAGCGGATTCGGTGGAGATCCCACCGTCGCATCGAGTCCAGGGGAAGGCCAAGGGATTGACATCTCCAGGTGAACATGCCAATCCGGCCGGGGCTCAGGTCGCGCCTGCGTCGTGCCCAGCGGGTGTAAGCTCTCGGCGTGCTGATCTCGATGGGCGCCCGGAGGGCGCGGATGGGAGCCACGGGCGCGAACAGCGCCGGTGGCAGAGGCTGATCACCGGCCGGAGGCGGAATCCCCGTCCCCGGCGATGCGGTGTACCCGGCATCCGCTCTGATGCCGCCTCTCCTGATCCCACCGGCCGCGACCGCGCGGCCCCGCACGAAAGCACCCACATCCTCATGCGTCCCATCGACGAGCGCGCCATCCGCGCCAGTTTCCGCAATGCCTCCCGCAAGGAGATCTCCGACCTGAACCTGCCGGCCGGTTTCGCCGATCTCGACTTCGAGCGTCTCGACTACCTGGGGTGGGCGGATCCGAAGTTCCCCCGCCGCGCGTACGTGATCGCTGCGGCCGGCGAGGGTGTGCACGGCATCCTCCTGCAGCGGGCAGAGCAGCGCGTTCTCGCACGCGCTCAGTGCTCGTGGTGCGAAGACGTCACTTTGCGCAACGACGTGCAGCTGTTCACGGCGCGCAAGGCCGGAGCTGCGGGGCGCAAGGGCGACAGCGTCGGGACGCTGGTGTGCGAGAACTTCGGATGCTCCGCGAACGTCCGGCGGCTCCCTCCGCTCGCCTACGAGGGATTCGACCGGGAGACGGCGCGAGAACTGCGCATCCTGCGGCTGCAGGAACACGTGACCGGTTTCATCGAGGCCGTCACCGGTTGAGCGCAGCGCCGTCGACGATCTCGGCCATGGCGGTCGTCTCCTCATGGTCGCAGGATCCGCCGACCCAGAGGCGGATCCTGCCGGGCTCCACGCGGCGCACGCCGTCGACGCCGGTGAAGGAGAGCCGAGCGGCCGGCACCTCGAACCGCACAACCTGCGACGTTCCGGCATCCAGTGTGACCCGTTGGAATCCGATCAGCTGTGCGAGCGGTCGGGTCACGCTCGCGACCTCGTCGTGCGCATAGAGCTGGACGACATCGGTACCCGTCCTCGAACCGGTGTTGCGCACGCGGACGGTCACCCGGAGATCCGCGCCGACGCCGACGACGTCGGCCGCCGTCAGCTCCTCGTGCGAGAACGTGGTGTAGCTCAGACCGTAACCGAAGGGCCTGACGGGCGTCGGGTCGGCGCTGGTCACATCGGTCCGTCCGCCGAGGACGGGACGGAGGTAGGAGAAGGGCTGAGCGCCCGCGGAGCGGGGGAGCGACACCGGCAATCGGCCGGACGGAGTGGCCCGGCCGCTCAGCAGTGCGGCGACCGCAGGCCCCCCCTCCTCGCCGGGGAAGAAGGTCTGAAGCGCTGCGGCCGCGGGCACTGCACCTGCCGCCCGGTCCGCAGCGGCGTGCGCCCTCGAGTTCACCGCGCCGAGACCGGTGACCGCGCCGCCGCCCGCGCCATCGCCGCGCAGTGCCGGCAGCGCCCAGTCGAGCACGTAGGGCCGGCCCGTCATCACCACGAGCACCACCGGCGTTCCCGTCGCGATGACGGCTTCGACGAGGTCACGCTGGATGCCGGGCAGGTCGAGCGATTCGACATCGTTGCCCTCGCCGACCGTGCCGCGGCCGAACAGTCCGGCGCGGTCGCCAACGACCACGACGGCGACGTCGGCCGCCTCGGCCTCCGCGACCGCGGCAGGCAGCGCACTCCGGTCGGCCGACTCCACCGCGCACCCCGGCGAATGCACGATGTCCGCGTGCGGGAACTCCTCGCGGATCGACTGCAGCACGGTCGGGAGCGCGATTCCTGGCTCGGTTCCCGGATGATGCACGAGCACGTGGTTGACGAACGAATAGCAGCCCATGAGGGCCTCGGCGCTGTCGGCGTTGGGCCCGATCACCGCGATGCGCTGTCGTGCCGAGGGATCGAGCGGCAGGATGCCGTCGTTGCTGAGGAGCACCACGGACTCCTCGGCGAGACGGCGCGCGATCGCCCGATGCGCCGGCGGGTCGAGGTCGACGGCGGTCGGTTCGCGGCTGAAGTCCGCGTCCAGCAGCCCGAGCTTCTCCTTCTGAGACAGCACTCGCGCCACGGCCCTGTCGAGGACCCGGGCGTCCAGAGCACCGGCTCTCACCTGCCCGGCGAGCGTCGTGTACGCATCGGGCGACGGGAGTTCCACATCGATTCCCGCCGAGATCGCGAGCGCGGCAGCTTCGCCGCGGTCCGCGGCGATGCGGTGCATCGTCCGCAGGAAGTCGACGGCGAAGTAGTCGGAGACCACCACGCCCTCGAAGCCCCAGCGCCCTCGCAGCACCTCGTCGAGGTAGTACGGGTCGGCGGCCACGGGCACCCCGTCGATGTCGGTGTAGGAGTTCATCACGCTGCGGGCGCCGCCCTCTCGGATGGCCATCTCGAACGGCGGCAGGAGCACGTCTTCGATCTCGCGGCGACCCAGATGCACCGGGGCGTGATTACGGCCGGCCTGCGAGGCGGAGTATCCGACGAAATGCTTGAGCGTGGCGTGCACGCCCTCGGACTGCAGGCCGCGGACGTAGGCGGTGCCGATCACGCCGACCACCAGGGGATCCTCGGCGATGCACTCGTCGACGCGCCCCCACCGCGGGTCGCGGATCACGTCGAGCACCGGCGCGAGTCCCTGATGGATGCCCAGCGCCCGCATCGACGATCCGATCGCACGCCCCATCTCCTCGACGAGGTCGGCATCGAAGGAGGCCCCCCAGGCCAGCGGCGTCGGGAAGGTTGCCGCCTGCCAGGCGGCGAGTCCCGTCAGGCATTCCTCGTGCACGAGCGCGGGGATGCCGAGACGCGTCTCCTGCTGCAGGCGCCGCTGCTCCGCCCACAGCCACCTCGCCCGCTCCAGCGGGTCGACGGGCCGGGTGCCGTAGACCCGTGTGAGGTGGCCGATGCCGTCAGCCACGGCCTCCTCGTACCGGGTGGAGCTCTTCTTCCCGCCCGACATCGGGGCGACGACCTCATCGCCCTGGTCCACCCAGAAGCCCATGAGCTGCGCCTGCTTCTCCTCGAGGGTCATCCGTTCGAGGAGCGCCTCGACGCGGGGGGAGAGGGGGCGGGGGGTCTTCTGCAGCACGTTCGTCTCTTTCTGCTGGTGGTGTCGTGAGGTCTGCGCAGGTTTTGGCGTCGCCCTGGTGGGGGTCAGCCCTTCACCGCTCCGGTCAGCCCGCCGACGATGCGCCGCTCGAAGAGGCTGAAGAACACCAGCGCCGGAATCATCGACAGCGAGGTGAAGGCGAGGACCTTCGCGGTGTCGACCGAGTACTGCGACGCGAACGACTGCACGCCCAGCGGCAGGGTGAAGGACGCCGCGTCGTTGAGGATGAACAGGGGCAGCAGGTATCCGTTCCAGCTGCCGATGAAGGCCAGGATGCCGGTGGTGATGACGCCGGGCAGCGACAGTGGGAGCACCATGCGCCAGAAGAACCCCAGCCGGCTGCATCCGTCGATGAAGGCGGCCTCCTGGATCTCGTCGGGGATCGCGCGCAGGAAGGGCACGAGGATGATGATCGTGGTCGGGAGGGTGAAAGCGATCTGCGGCAGGATGACCCCGAGCAGGGAGTTCATCAGCCCGAGGTCGCGCACGACGATGTAGAGCGGTGTGATCGCCACGGTGAGGGGGAACATGAGGCCGGCCGCGAACAGCGCGTAAAGGACTCCCCGGCCGGCGAACCGGTATCGCGCGATGACGTATGCCGCCATCAGGCCGAGCGCGATTGCACCGCCGGTGGTGGCGAGGGCGACCAGCGTCGAGTTGAGCACCTGCTGCCAGAACACACCGCCGAACAGCACGTCGAGATAGTTCGCGACGATCCACGGCTGCGGCATGCCCGCGGGGTCCGCGGTGATCTGCGCATTCGTGCGGAACCCGCCGATGACGATGTACGCGATGGGGGCGAGCATGAGCCCGACCGTGATCAGCGCGACGACGTACACCGTCGGGTGCGCCCACGGCAGGCGCGCCCGCGCCGCGCGGCCCGAAGGGGTCGCACGCTGCGTCACCAGCAGCGATGTCGTGGTCATCGTGTCCTCCTCGACACGTTGCGGCGGGATAGCGGTCCGGTGAGGGCGCCGTCGGTGTCTCGCCTCAGCACGGCGCGCTGGTAGATCAGCGCCACCACGAGCGAGATGACGAACAGCACGACCGCCACCGCATTGCCGTAGCCGAAGTTGCCTGCGTTGCGCCCCTCCGACACCATGTATGTGGCCATCGTCGACGTGCCGGCCGTCGAGGCGATGTACTGCCCCCAGATGATGTAGACGAGGTCGAACAGCTGGAGCGAGCCGATGATCGACAGGAAGGCCCAGATCCGCAGCGTCGGTCCGAGCAGCGGCAGGGTGATCCGCCACTGGATCTGCCAGTAGGAGGCGCCGTCGATGGCGGCGGCCTCATGGAGCTCTTCGGGGATGCCCTGGAGTCCGGCGAGGAACAGGATGACGGCGAACCCGACGTACTTCCAGGTGATGATCGCCATCAAAGTCCAGATCGCGACGTCAGGGTTCGACAGCCAGTCGTTGCGCAGGAACCCCAGGCCTGTGCTCTCGAGGAGATCGTTGAACGCACCGGCGGTCTGAAGCATCAGGCTCCAGCCCGTGCCCACCACGACCTCGGAGATCACATAGGGGATGAAGATCAGCACCCGGATCAGTGACTGCCCGCGCATGCGGCGGTTCAGCAGCAGCGCAAGCAGGATCGCCGCAGGCCCCTGCAGCACGAGCGACAGCACGAGGATGACGCCGTTGTGGGTGAGTGCCTCATGGAAGAGCGGGTCCTGAAGAATCGTGATGTAGTTCTTCAGGCCGACGAACTCGGTCGGAGGACCGTACCCCTGCCAGCTGAAGAAGCCGTAGTACGCCGCCATCAGCACCGGGAAGATGACGAATCCGACGAAGACGAGCAGCGCGGGCCCGGCCAGCAGGACGATCTCGAGCCGGACGCCCCACCGGCGCCGGGTGGGGGAGGACCTCTGAGGGTCTTCCCCCACCGGGGTGCCCGTGGTGACGTCGCTCGGCGGTGCGGAGAGCATCACGGGAGTGGTCATGCTCCGCTCAGGCCTTCGCCGCGGCGTCCTGCACGGCTGCGACGATGTCGTCGGGCGTTCCCTGACCTGCCAGCATGTCGACGACCGCGACGTTCAGGGCGTTGCCGACGTTCTGGCCGTAGACCGTGTCGAGCCACTGCGAGGCGTACGGTGCGGCGTTGTACGCCTCGAGGATCGCCTGCAGGTACGGCTCGGTGACGGCCCCCTGCGCGACCGTGTTCACCGGAGGCGCGTTGAACGCCTTGTAGTAGGCGGTCTGCACATCTGCGGTGCCGAGGAAGTTGAGGAAGTCGACGCAGGCGTCCGGCGCGTCGACCGAGCAGGAGTAGCCGTCGACGCCGCCCATCATCGACCCGGGCTCGCCCTCGCCGCCCTCGACCTCCGGGAACGGGAACCAGCCGAGATCCGCGAGCGGCTTCTCGTCCGGCGTGAGCGACCCGATCACGCCGGGGTTCCACGCGCCCATCAGCTCCATTCCGGCCTGGTGGTTGGCGATGAGGCCGGCGGAGCTGCCCGCGCCCTGCTGGGCGGACGTGGTCAGGAAGCCGGGGTTGAACGGCTCGCTCGCGGCGAATTCCTGCAGATCCTCACCGGCGCGCACCCAGCACTCGTCGTCGAAGGCCATCTCATCGGCGGCCTTGGCGAGGGTGTCGGAGCTGCACTCGCGCAGTGCGAACCAGTAGTACCAGTGGGCCGCCGGCCACGCGTCCTTCGCGCCGAGCGCGATCGGCGCGACGCCGGCCGTCTTCAGTGCGGCCGTCGCCTGCTCGAGCTCCTCGATCGTGGTCGGCGTCTCGGTGATCCCCGCCTGGGTGAACAGGTCCTGGCTGTAGAACAGGCCGCCCGGAAGCACGGCGACCGGCATCGCGTAGATCTTGTCGTCGAGACTGTTGGCCGAGTATGCGGCATCCGGGATCTCGTCCGCCGCGGCACCTGAGATGACGTCGGTGAGGTCCTTGAGCTGGCCGGCCTTCACCATCGCCGCCATCTTGCCGCCGCCGCGCTGCAGGAAGATGTCGGGCGCATCGCCGGAGTTGAGTGCGGTCTGCAGCTTGCCGTCGAGGTCCTCGTTCTGAATGGACTGGATCTCGATGGTGACGTCGGGGTTGTCCGCTTCGAAGTCGGCGACCGTCTGCTCCCAGAACTCCGTGCCGGGTCCGGTGGTGGAGTTGTGCCAGAGCGTCATGGAGGTGGTGCCGTCATCCGTGCCTGCACCCTGCGAGCAGCCGGCCAGGGCGAGAGCCCCGACCATGACCGCGGCGGCTGTGGACGCGAGGGGGAGCCTTCTGCTGTTCATCTGATCGTTCTCCTCGTCGAGTTGCGCACCGCGGCATTGCGGGCGCTGCAGCCGCCTGTCGGCTGACCGCGTGGCAAGCAGTCTCACTCGGCGCTCAGCGATCGTCAAACGTTTTCGAAAACAGTTTCCGCCCTGCATTCCGACCGAGCTACGCTGAACACCCATGAGCGGACGAACGACCATCCACGATGTCGCGCAGGCGGCGGGAGTGTCGGTGTCGACGGTTTCGAAAGCCGTCAACGGCCGCTACGGCATCGCCGATGCCACGGTCCGCCGCGTCCTCGACGTGGTGCGCGAGCTCGGATACGAATCCAGCCTGGTCGCCAGCAGCATGCGAGCGAGGCGAACCGGCGTCATCGGTGTGCTCCTGGCGGATTTCGAACCGTTCAGCGCCGAGATCCTCAAAGGCGTCGGATCCGCAGCGCACGGCACCGCCTTCGACCTGCTGGCGTACAGCTCTCGTCAGGCGGCGGGCGAGGGCTGGGAACGCCGCTCCTTGAGCAGATTGTCCGGCACGCTGATCGATGCCGCGATCATGGTGACCCCCACGGTCGTCAGCGCCGCGGCGGAGATCCCCGTGGTCGCCGTCGATCCGCACACCGGCCGCGCGGATCTTCCGACCGTGGAGTCCGACAGCTTCGGCGGCGCACTCACCGCGACGCGGCATCTCATCGACATCGGACATCGCCGAATCGGGTTCCTTGCGGGGCGTCCGGATCTGCGATCGGCGGGCCTGCGTGACGCCGGCTACCGCCGTGCGCTCGGCGACGCCGGCATCCCTGTGGACCCGTCGCTCATCGGTGTCGGGCGCTACGAGCTGGAGACGACGCGCGAGTCGGCGCGCCTGCTGCTCGCGGGCGACCGCCGGCCCACCGCGGTCTTCGCCGCCAACGACCTCTCGGCGATCGCCGTCATCGAGGTCGCACAGGAACTGGGCCTGCGAGTGCCGGACGACCTCTCCGTGATCGGCTTCGACGACGTGCCAGAGGCCTCGCGGCGAGCCCTGCCGCTGACGACGATCCAGCAGCCGATGCAGCGTCTGGGTGCCGTCGCGGCCGACATGGTGTTCACGCTGCTGTCGGGACAGGAGATCGACCAGGTCCACGTGACGCTGCCGACGAGACTCGTGGTGCGAGCGACGACCGCGCCGCCGCGGGCCGGAGGGTGACCCGCACCCTGGGGCTCAGCCGTGCACCGCGGTGCGCACGAACTCCCAGGCCGGTCGTGCCAGCTGCGCCGACAGCCGGGCGTGCGCTGCGAACGTGCGCTGCCCCGGCCAGTCGGCAGGAAGGAGGGAGGGCGGAAGGCCCGGGTCGCGGTAGGGGAGAACCCGCCACTCGTCGATGAAGCGCACGTACGCCGCGAAGGGTGCCGCCTCGGCGGCGGGCAGTGCCGCGAGTGACGCCTGGAAGCGGTCGTGCTCCGCTCGCAGGGCGTCGAGATCCCACCACTGAGCGATCGCGGCGGCAAGGGGCCCCGCGACCTGAGGCGTCTGCGTCCGGAACACCGTCGCCCACTCTCGCGCGCCGACTTCGGTCAGGATCAGTTCGACCTCGTCCTCGAGGTACCCCGGGGCGATCCACAGCGCCGGCGAGACGTTGCCGCAGCCGATCCACTGCAGTCGGCGGCGCAGCTGGTGCCGCAGGTCCCGACGTGACTCCGGGATCGAGAACGACAGCAGGCACCACGCGTCATCGGCCGCCATCTGCCGGATCTCGAAGATGCGACGGTCGCCTCGCTCGAGCATGGGAATCGCCGCGGGGTTCAGCCGGTAACCGATGGCACCCTCACGCTCGGCGAGCAGCAGACCCTTCTGCTTGAGCCGGGCGACGCCTGTCCGCGCCGGTGCGGGCGGGATGCCGAGGACGCCGGCCAGACGCACGAGATCGGCCGTCGAGATCCAGCCGCCGAGGCGCCGCAGGTACAGGCCGATGAAGGTACGCAGGAGCGACGGGGTGCTGCCGGGTCTCGCGTCGATGTCGTCGACGATCGCGAGCTCGAATGTGGTCAGGGCATCCGGCATCCCGCTCACCCCTGCAGTGCGTCTCGCACGGCCAGCACCCCGGTGACGGTCTCGACGTGCGAAGTGCTGAGGGGCGAGAGCCCCAGCCGGATGCCGTCGGGGAACCGGAAGTCGGGGATGACCCCCCGCGACCACAGCCGTGCGGTCACCGCGCGGAAGTCGGGGTGACCGATGGTGACGTGGCCGCCGCGCAGAGCCGGGTCGCGTGGACTCAGCAGCCGCACATCGAGAAAGGCGAGCACCTCGTCGTACGCCCGCACGGCGAGGTCGGTGAGCGACTGCGATTTCGCGCGGACCTGCTCGATCGTCGCCTCCTCGATGAGATCGAGCATGCCCTGCATGGCGAGCATCGACGTCACCGGCGGGGTGCCGCTCAGCAGCTGGCGGATGTCGGGGGCGGGTACGTACTCCGGACCCATCGCGAAGATGTCGGCGGCGCTCCACCAGCCCTGGATCGGCTGACGGAGCACTCCCTGCAGCCCGTGGCGCAGGTATGCGAACGCCGGGGATCCGGGACCGCCGCCCAGGTACTTGTAGGTGCATCCGACCGCCAGATCCACGCCCCAGGCATCGAGCTGCATCGGCACGACGCCGACGGAATGGCACAGATCCCACATCATCAGGGCTCCGGCATCGTGCGCGGCGGCCGTGATCGAGGGCATGTCGGCGAGGGCACCGGAGCGGAAGTCGACGTGGCTGAGTGAGACCAGCGCGGTGCGATCCGACACGACCGCTGCGACGTCGGCGACACGGACGCCGTGCACCGGATCGGGTTCGAGCCAGCGCAGCGTCATCCCGGTCTCGGCCGCCACACCTTCGGCCATGAACCGATCGGTGGGGAAGTTGCCCGCCTCGATCACGAGCTCGCTGCGTGCGGGGTCGGCGGCGGCCGCCGCACGCATCAGCTTGTAGATGAGCACGCTGGTGGAGTCGGCGACGACGGTCTGCCCGGGGGCTGCGCCGAGCGCGATCCGCCCGATCCGGTCGCCGAGCTGCGTGGGAAGCGCCATCCACTGCTCGTCCCAGGAGCGGATGAGCCGGGTGCCCCAGTCCTCGCGCACGAAGGCCGCGATCTTCTCCGGAAGGTCTCGGAGCGGTCGCCCGAGCGAATTGCCGTCGAGGTAGGCGACGACGCCCGGCGCGTCGACGAATGCCTTGAGGTGAGGGTGTAGCGGATCGGCGGCATCGAGAGCGCGGGCGGTGTCGATGAGAGCGCGGTCTGCGCCGGTGCTTGCGACGCCGGCGGCGCCGGAGCGGTCTGTCATGTCAGTTCTCCAGATCGGCGATGGTGAGCGGGCGTCCGCGAAGCGGATCCGCACCGGAACCCGGCGGGAAGCGCAACAGCTGAGAGCCCGGTTCGCGCGGATCGACGGGCGAGAGGGCGCGCAGCAGAGCGTCACCGTCGATCCCCGCATCCCGAAGGGCCGTGACCTCGACGGGATTCACGTCGACCGGCGTCGGGCCGTTCCCCATGTCGGTGCCGTAGCGGACGATGCCTCCGGCCGCGTGGAAGCGCCGCACGTTGTCGGTCGCGATGCCGAGCTCCTCCGCGGCGTGGATGGCGAGGGTCGAGATCCACGACAGGGATGCCGCCTGAGCCTCGATCTCGTCATCGGTGAGTCGCTCGGTGAACGGGGCGTGCGCGAGCATCCGGGCGCCGAGTCGCGCGACGCGCTGCGCCTCACCCCGGCCTTCCGCGTGCGCGACGACCGGCAGCCCCCGGGCGGCTGCGAGTCCGGCGATGACCCGGAAGAGCTCGTCGCCGAACACCGGCCCAGCCGTGCTGTTGCTCGCGACCTTGATGCAGGAGGCCCCGGCATCCGCCATCTCGGCGACGGCCGCCGCCGCTTCGCCGGGATCGGCGATCTCGCGCCACGACGCCGCCGGCGCCCAGCTGCGGTCCGACGGGTAGCCCCCGGGAGCGGTCAGGAAGGCCCCGGCATACTCGACGCGGATGCGGTGCCCCCGCGCGGGCGTCGACAATTCAGGAACGTCGCCGTCGAAATCGCCCGCGGAGCCCCCTCGGCGCGGTCCGCGACGAGTTCTTCCTGAATTGTCGACCGCGAGATCGGCGATGACCGCCGGGTTCCCTCCCAGATCGACGACCCGGCCGAGGGCTGAGCTCGCGAGGAGCGAGGAGTCCACGAGCTGCAGGTGCACGTGGTGGTCGGTGAATCCGCCCGTGATGACGCCGTCGAGCCTCGGGGCGCCGCTGCGCGGAGCATCACCGCGCAGCACGATCGCGCCGTCCACGATGTCGACCGTTCCCTCGTGCCACGCCGTTCCATCGAAGAACGTGACGGCCTTCATCAGCCGCCGATCTCAGTGCGCACGGTGTACAACTCGGGGAAGAACGTCAGCTCCAGGGCTTTCTGTAGGAAACCGGCGCCGCTGGAGCCGCCGGTGCCCACCTTCATGCCGATGGTCCGGGTGACGGTCTTGAGGTGACGGAATCGCCAGAACTGGAAGTTGTCCTCGAGGTCCACCAGGTCCTCGCAGGCTTCGTAGAGATCCCAGTACCGCTGCGGGTCCTGGTAGATCTCACGGATGGCGGGGACGAGCTCGGGCGTCTCACGGTACGGATCGCGCACATCGCGCTCGAGGATTGCGGGCGGGACCGGAAGCCCCCGCCGCGCGGCATACCGGAGGAACTCGTCGTACACCGTGGGCTTGTGCCACTGCGCGGTCAGCAGCGCGAGGTTCTCGGGGTGATCGGCGAAGACCTTCAGCATCCGCTCGTTCTTGTTGCCGAGGGCGAACTCCACTGCCCGGTACTGCACCGACTGGAATCCGGACGAGTTGCCGAGCGCGCCGCGGAACTGCGCGTATTCGGTCGGTGTGAGGGTGGCGAGCACCGACCACTGCTGCGTCATGACGTCCTGGATGCGCTTGACGCGCGCCACCCGCTTCAGCGCTTCGCGCAGGTCGTCGCTGGCGAGCAGGTCGCGGGCCGACGAGAGCTCGTGCAGCATGAGCTTGAGCCAGAGTTCGGTCGTCTGGTGCTGGATGATGAACAGCAGCTCATCATGGTGCTCGGGGACGCTCACCGGATGCTGAGCCGTGAGCAGGCTGTCGAGGTGGAGGTACGACCCGTACGTCATCCGCCCGGCGAGGTCGGTGACGATGCCCGATTCGATCGGACGCTCATTCTGCTCGGTCATCCTGCAAACATATCACTCGCATGCCGAGCGTCACAGACGTGAAATGTCTCAGTCCGTGTGCGCCTCGAGGAAATCGATCGTCTTCTGCAGCGCCGTCTGCGCATCGGGCATGTCGAGGTGGAACTGATACTCGTGCGGCAGGGCCGGCTCGTGGGGTGCGGGCCAGAACAACGGGGTGACCTCGACTCCGAGCTCGTCCAGGCGCTTGGCCATCGGGATCGACTGCAGCCAGGTGAGTCCGTCGCCGTTGCCGCCCGAGATGTACGTCGCCGGGAAGTCCGCGGTCACCCAGTCGATCGTCGACATCGTCGCCCCCGTGGAATCCTCGGCCCAGGTGCGTGTGCCGGAGTACGCCCACATCGCCGACTTGAAGCCCCATCCGATCACGCCGTCGAGTTCTGCGAGGGCGGCGAGGTCGTACACGCCGCAGTTGAGCACCGTCGCGCTCAGCTGGTCCGCGTCGATCGCGGGTGTGATGTCGAGGATCTCGGCGTAGTCCGGGTTGGTGACGAGCGTCGCCATCTGGCTGGCGAGCTGCCCGCCGGCTGAGTCCCCGGCCAGGACGATCTGCGTCGGGTCGACGCCGAGGTCTGCGGCGTTGGCGTCGATGTAGGCGAGGGCGTCGTTGAGCTGATGCACGGCGAGCGGATAGACGCCCTCGGGCCCGATCGTGTAGTTCACCGCGATCGTGGTGTACCCCTCCGCCGCAAGGATGCGCATGTACGGGTCGACGTTCTCCTTCGAGCCCGAGATCCACGCGCCGCCGTGGATCCAGACGACGGTCGGCAGCGCGCCCTCAGCGGATGCCGGCCGGAAGACGTCCATCGTGGTGTCCGCTCCGTCGTCGGCGTAGGCGACGTCGCGCTGCTCGGTGAGCTTCGTGTCGGGGACGTGCTTGTCCATCTCGGCGGCGGTGTCGTCGCCGCCCTTGGAGAACACCGACCGGATCAGCATCGCTGAGGGCCACGGCGTGACAGAGCCGACGATCGCGACGACTGCGATCACGGCGATGACGCTCAACAGCGCCACCTTCGTACGATGCCACGGCCGTCTGGCCTTCTTCTCGTGGTCGGACTGCTCGGCGTGTGCGTCTGTGCTCATGGACCCCTCCAGCAGACAGTGTGGCAGTGATTCGGCTGCGCCGTCGGCACTCGGCTACCCGCGTCAGCGGGCGCTCAGGACGGAGGCGGTGTCGCTGAGAGTGATCTGGGGCGGGTAGAGCCCCATCACGTGAACCGCCGCCGCGTGATTTTCGGCCGTCGAACCGGCACACGCGTCGACGGCGACGGTGACGTGCGCGCCGGCATCCGCCGCGGCCAGCGCCGTCGAGATCACGCAGCAGTCGGTGGAGACGCCGGCGAGCACGATTCGCGCCCCGCGCCCGACGATCGCCTCGATCTCCGCGCCCCACTTGCCGAACGTCGGACGATCTAGGGTCGGAAGCGGCGACAGCTCGGCTGCTCCGGGAACGAGGTCGAACAGCGCGTCAGTCGGCGGTTGATCAGCGAAGGGCCACGCGTCGAAATACTCGCCCCACGAGGTGGTGCGGTCGGCCGTCGGCATCCAACGCGTGACGATGACGCGGTCTTGGAACGACTCGGCCAGCGCTCGGATGCGCGGCATCGTGTCGGCGAAGAACGGTGACCCCCACGCTGAGTCCGCGGAGGCGAAGATCGTCTGCGGGTCGATGACGACCAGCCACGCGCCCTCACTCGGCGAATCGGGCGAGCCGGTCACGACTGCTCCTGCCGCCGGATCCTGCCCGCGCGCGCGAACCACGTCACCGCGAACGAAAGCACGAGCGCGAAGAACACGCCGAGGTTCGCATACGCCCATTCACCGTCCTTGCCGCCGATGAGCCCGAGAAGGTATCCCTGCCAGTTGTTCCACGGCGCGGCATCCGCGAAGTTGTTGATCACGAACCCCCAGCCGATGACGCTGGCGACGAGCATCGTGCCGATCGACGTCCAGTCCCACGCACCGTATCGGCCGTTGTCGTCGAAGAGGGCGGCCTCGTCGTAGTCCTTCCGTCGCCGCAGGATGTCGGCGATGAGGATGCCGGCCCACGATGCGAGCGGCACACCCAGAGTGATCAGGAAGCTCTGGAACGGACCGAGGAAATCCGTGGCGAAGAAGACGACGACGACGGTGCCGATGGTGAGGATGATCCCGTCGATGGCGGCGGCCGACGGGCGGGGAATGCGGATGCCGAGGCTCAGCAGCGTGAGTCCGGAGGAGTAGATGCCGAGCACTGCCCCCGAAACGAGTGCGAGGACGGCCGTCAGCAGGAACGGCACGAGCACCCAGATCGGCAGGATCGACGCCAGCGCACCGATGGGGTCGCCCGCGATCGCGGCACTGAGCTCATCGTCGGATCCGGCGAGCAGCAGGCCGAACACCACGAGGATCACCGGTGCGACGGATCCGCCGACTGTGTTCCACATGACGATTGCGCCGTCGGAGGCGGTGCGCTTCTGGTAGCGCGACCAGTCGGCGGCGATGTTGATCCAGCCGAGGCCGAACCCGGTCATCACCATCACGAGGGCGCCGATCACCTGACCGATGCCGCCGTCGGGCCGCGAGAGCACGCCCGCGAAATCGATCGCGGGCGCCGCGAGGATGATGTAGAGGATCGTCACCACGCCGGTCACCCATGTCAGCACCGACTGCAGCTTCATGATCGTGTGATAGCCGAGCACGGACGCCACCACGATGAGCGCGGCGACGATGACCGTCGCGATGATCCTGAGTGCGACGCTGTCTCCGTCGCCGCCGAGCTGGGTGATCACCGTGGCGGTCGCCAGCACCGCCATGATCGCCAGGAACGTCTCCCACCCGATCGAGGTCAGCCACGAGACGACGCCCGGCACCTTCTGCCCCTGCACGCCGAACGCGGCACGCGAGAGCACCATGGTCGGAGCCGACCCGCGTTTGCCCGCGATCGCGATGAGTCCGCAGAGCAGGAACGACACCACGATGCCGATGACCGAGACCACGGTGGCCTGCCAGAACGAGATGCCGAAGCCAAGCACGAACGACCCGTACGACATGCCGAACACCGATACGTTCGCCGCGAACCAGGGCCAGAACAGGTCGCGCGGCTTGGCGGTGCGGTCTGTCTCGGGGATGATCTCGATGCCGGCGCGCTCGATCAGGGCCGGCGCTGCTGCGATCTTGTCGCTCATGCCATCATCCTGGCACTGCCGACGCGTGGACGGCGCGTCAGTCGCGGAAGAATGTCGACGCGACGCGGGTGAGGTCGTGCAGATCCGACACCCCGGCAAGCTCGCGGGCGGAGTGCATCGACAGGATGGGGATGCCGACATCGACCGTGCGGATGCCGAGGCGCGTGGCGGTGATCGGGCCGATCGTCGACCCGCAGGGCACGGTGTTGTTCGAGACGAACTCCTGTGCGGCGATCCCGGCGCTCTCGCACCACGAGGACCAGGCGGCGGCGCCGACCGCATCGGTGGCGTAGCGCTGGTTGGCGTTGATCTTGAGGATCGGTCCCGATCCGAGCACGGGCTGCACCACCGGGTCGTGCTTGGCGACGTAGTTCGGGTGCACCGAGTGGCCGACATCGCTGGACAGGCACCAGGACGACGCGTATGCCTGACGGCGCAGCGAGGTGTCGGCGCCGAGGTTCGCGTACACCCGCTCCAGCACATCCTCGAGGAACGGGCCCGCTGCCCCCGATCGCGACTGCGAACCGAGCTCCTCGTGATCGAACGCGGCGAGCACGGCGATCGGGCCACCGGGGGCGGTTTCGAGAGCCGTCAGCGCGACGACCCCGGCATGCACCGAGGCGAGATCGTCCAGCCGGCCCGAGGCGAAGAACGCACTGTCTTTGCCGAAGACCGCTCCGCGCGCCGCGTCCGCGATGACGACGTCGTAGCCGCGGATGTCGGCCGCATCGACGTCGGCGGAGGCGGCGAGTTCTGCGAGCAGGTCGGCCTCGGTGGGGTCTCCGAGACCCCAGACGGGCTGCGTCTGGAACTGCTTGTCGAGCTCGAGTCCGCTGTTGACCCCGCGGTCGAGATGGATGGCCAGCTGTGGCAGGCGCAGCATCGCCCCGGTGTCGGCGAGCACCACGCGTCCGTCGGCGAGTGCGAGACGGCCGGCGAGCTTCAGCTCGCGGTCGAGCCAGGAATTCAGCAGCGGGCCGCCGTAGACCTCGACGGCCGCCTGCAGCCAGCCCTTCGTGCCGGTCGTCGGCTGGGGCTTGAGCTTGAAACCGGGGGAGTCGTTGTGGGCACCGAAGATGTGCACGGGGGTCTTCGCCGCCGCGTCCGGCGGAACCACCCACGCGATCGCCGCTCCGTCGCGCACCACCACGTAGCGTCCCCCGGCCTGCGTCGGCCAGGCATCCTGCTCGCGCAGTCGTGTGAAGCCGACCTTCTCCGCGCGTCGAGCGACCTCTTCGGCAGCGTGATAGCTGGAGGGCGACGCGGAGATGAAGTCGGCGAGATCGGCGGCGTGATCGAGTGCAGCCTGGTTGGCGGGCATGGGGGCCTTCCTGAGCGGAGTGTTCTTCGATCGTAATCGTGCTCCTCGTGGACGAACGAGCCGGTCCTCTATCCTGATCAAGGCGGTGGACGCGCGTCGGGGGACGCGGGAGATTCGTGACAGCTGCCGAGAGAAGGAAGTCGTGCGCCCGAAGATCACGCGCCAGCCGCTTCGACGGGCGATGGCGGGCGCGCTGACGGCGCTGCTGCTGGCCGCAGGCCTGACCGTCGTCACTGAGACCGCCATGCCGATCTCGGCATCCGCTGCACAGAATCCGACCAGCTGTCAGAGCGCTGTCGCACTGACCAACGGCGGGTTCGAGACGCCGACGGTGCCGAACGCGAGTTATCGACTCTTTCCCGAGAGCCAGGTCCCTGGCTGGCTCACGAACGACAGCCTGAATCAGATCGAGTTGTGGAGCAGCGGCTTCCAAGGTGTCCCAGCGGCGGCGGGCCGGCAGTTCGCCGAACTCAACGCGAACAGTGCCAGCCGGCTGTATCAGGACGTGACCACGACGCCGGGGCAGACGCTCGCATGGTCGTTGAAGCACCGCGGCCGCGCCGGCGTCGACGTCATGCGGGTGCTCATCGGCCCGGCGACCGGAGCTCTGGCGCAGAACGGGCCGAACCTCAGCGACGGGACGACGGCCTGGGGAACCCACACCGGCACGTATACGGTGCCCGCAGGTCAGACGGTCACACGGTTCGCGTTCGAGGCCGTGAGTTCCGCCGGCGGCAGCAACGGCGTCGGCAACTTCCTCGATGACATCACCTTCGGTACCGGTCCGTGCCTCATCACGACCAAGACGGTGGCGAACCTCACCCGAGTCGGCACGACCGCCGAGGTGGGAGACACCCTCCGCTACACGGTGACCACACGCAACGACGGCGGCAACCCCGCCCTCCAGTCGATCTCGAGCGACGTGCTCGCGACCGGCCTCGAGTTCGTGCCCGGTTCCCTCAGGATCGTCAGCGGGCCGGGTGTCGGCACGCTCACCGGGGCCACCGGCGATGACCGCGGCGACTTCACCGCCGCCGACCGGACGGTCAGGGTGCGTCTCGGCGACGGCGGCACAGCGACGGCGGGCGGTTCCATCGCGCCCGGCACCGCCACCAGCTACACCTTCGACGCCAAGGTGAATGTCTCCGCGGCCGCGGGAACGGTGCTCAACGAGGCTCGCGTCGCATTCCGCGATGCGGTGGTGAACCAAAACCGCACCTCGATCTCGCAGGAGACGCAGACGCCGGTGAATCCGGCAGCGGACCTCGCGGTCATCAAGACGCTGGACACCGCCCAGCTGGTCGCAGGGCTGCCGGCGACCTTCACCGTCACCGCGACGAACAACGGTCCGCAGGCCGCGACCGGCGTGGTCGTGACGGACGTCGTTCCTCCCGGCCTCATGAACGTCACCGCCACCTCGGGTGGGGCGTCCTGCACGGTGGCCGCCACCATCAGCTGCGCCGTGCCGGACATGGGCGTCGGCGACAGCGTGGACATCGAGATCACGGGAACCGTGGTGCCGTCGCGCGATCCCGGCGCCGCGCTCACGAACACCGCAACGGTGTCGGGGTCGCGGACCGACCCCGACCTCGCGAACAACAGCGCCACCGTCATCGGCACGCTGACCACCAGCGCCGACGTCTCGATCGAGAAATCCTTCGCACCCAGCACGCCCGTCGCCGGCCAGGACGTCACATACGAGCTGATCGTGCACAATGACGGTCCGTCCGAGGCCAGGGATGTCGTCGTCACGGATCCGCTCGACCCCGAGACGACTCTCGTGAGCGTCGACACGGATCAGGGCACGTGCGGCCCCGACCCCGACGTCCTCACCTGCGCCATCGGGACCCTGGCGCCCGGGGCGACGGCCACGGTCACTGTGGTCGTGCGGATCGCGACCGGTGCGACCGCCGTCGTGCAGAACACGGCATCCGTGACGACCAGCACCACCGACTCCGATCCCACCGACAACGTCTCCTCCACGAGCTTCCAGCCCGACATCATCGCCGATCTGGCAGTCGTCAAGACGGCATCCGCATCGCAGGTGTCGGCGGGCGTCGCGATCGACTTCACGCTCGCCGTGAGCAACCTGGGCGCCTCGGACGCCGTCAACGCCGTGCTGTCAGACACCCTGCCTGCCGGCTTCACCGTGACATCGGTTGATGCCCCTGCGGGGGTGGCCTGCGACTCCGGCGACGGGTCGTCCGTGCAGTGCACTTGGGCGACCTTGTCCGTCGGCGGGCCCGTGCTCGTCGTCGTCCACGCGGTCGTCGCCGCCGATGCGCCCGCGGGAATCGTCACCAACACGGCATCGGTCGCCTCGCCCGCTGACGACCGCAACACCGCGAACAACTCCTCGTCGGCCCAGGTCGAGGTGGTTCAGTCGGCTGACCTCGCGATCGAGAAGTCGGCGCCCGCCACCGGTGAGCCGGGGAGCGAGTTCGCCTACACGATCGTCGTGACCAACAACGGGCCCTCCACAGCCCGCGGCGCCACCGCGACGGACGTCCTTCCCGCCGAGCTCATCGATCCGGAGGCGGACCTCGCCGGCTGCACCATCGACGCCGGCACACTCACCTGCCAGCTGGGTGATATCGAACCCGGCGGCACCCGCACTGTTCAGCTCACCGGCACCTGGCGTGCGACCGCCACCGGCACCGTCGTGAACACCGCCGCGGTGGCCTCGGCCACCCCCGATCCGGTCGAGGAGAATGACTCAGACCAGGCCGAGGTCTCGCTCGTTCCGAGTGCCGACGTCAGCATCACCAAGAGCACGACGACGCCGACCGTGCCGCTCGGAGGTGATGTCTCCTTCGTCGTCACCGTGCGCAACGACGGTCCGTCGGCTGCGGTCGGCGTGGTCGTCGACGAGCTTCCCGAGGTCGGGCTCACGATCACGGGCGCTGCCGCGTCCGCGGGAACGTGGTCGCAGGCCGAGACGCTGTGGACGGTCGGGACGCTGCTTCCCGGTGACGAGCAGACGCTCACCGTGACGGGGACCGCCGATGCCGTCGGCGTCCTGGTGAACTCCGCCACTGCCGCCTCGCAGACCCCCGACCCCGACGAAGGCGACCTCACCGCGACGGCGACCGTACAGGCGACCCCGTCGGCCGACCTGTCCATCGTCAAGACGATCTCGGTGAACCCGGCGCCGGTCGACGGCGACGTCACCTACACGCTCGTCGTCGAGAACAACGGCCCGGGCGCCGCAGCGGACTTCGCGATCTCCGACGTACTGCCCGCGGAATTGCTCGACGCCGCCACGACGACCACGGACTGCGCCATCACCGACGGCCGGCTGGACTGCGCGGGCGCCCCCCTCGGCGTCGGCGAGACGTTCACGGTGAGCATCACCGGCACGATCGATCCCTCGACCGCGTCGGAGAGCATCTCCAACACAGCCACCGTGACATCCACCACCGACGATCCGACCCCGGCGAACAACGAGTCCACCGTGACTGTTCCACTCGCCGGCACGCCGGCCGTCGAGCTGGTGAAGGTGGCGGGCACCCCCGTCGACGCGACCGGTGACGGCCGGATCGGTGCGGGCGACACCGTCTCGTACACGTTCACGGTGCGCAATACCGGTCCGGTCACCCTCACCAGTGCGGCGATCACCGATCCGCTTCTGGGCGGTGCCGTCGCGTGCGCCGCATTCACCGGGCCGCTCGCACCCGGCACCGAGGTCACCTGCGCGCCGGTGCAATACGTTCTCACCCAGGCCGATGTGGATGCCGGAACGGTGCACAACGCGGCATCCGTCGTCGCTCAGTCCGCCCGCGGGCCTGCTGAGGCTGATGCCGAAGCCGATGCGACCGTCCCGGCGGTGAACGGCATCAGCCTCGACAAGGCGCCCGGAGACATCATCGACGCCGACGACGATGGCGCCATCGGCGCCGGCGACACCATCGCCTACGCGTTCACCGTCACGAACACCGGTACGACGACGCTGACCGACGCGCAGATCACCGATGCGATGCTCGGCGGCGCGGTGCCCTGCGCCGCGCTCGACGGCGTCTCGCTCGCTCCGGGTGACGAAGTCGTCTGCGCCCCGGTCGCCTACGAGCTGACCCAGGAAGACGTCGACGACGGCTTCGTTCACAACGAAGCCTCGGTCGTGGCGGACTCGCCCTTCGGTGAGGTGTTCGACACCGCATCGGCGGATGCGACCTTCGCCGGCAGTGCGGGTCTCGAGCTGGTGAAGACGGCAGGGGCACCCATCGACGCGAACGGTGACGGGCTCATCGGCGCCGGCGACAGCCTTTCCTACACCTTCGCCGCCCGCAACACCGGCACCACCACTCTGAGTGACCTGGAGATCTCCGACCCATTGCTCTCGGACGAGCCGCTGTGCGTGCTGGCGGCCGATCTGGCTCCTGGTGAGACCTACGACTGCGGTGACGTCGTGTTCGACTACACCCTCACACAGGACGACGTCGAGAGCGAGATCGTCCGCAACACGGCCACCGCCGACGCCTCCAGCCCCCTGGGCCCGGTTGCCGATGATGCGTCGGCGGATGTCGTCATCACCGGCACCGCCGCGGTCGAGCTCACGAAGACGGCGGGGCAGCCCGCCGACGCCGACGGCGACGGACGTTTCGGCGAAGGCGATACGGTCTCGTACACCTTCACCGTCCGCAACACCGGCACGACGATCCTCCGCGACATCGTGCTCGACGATCCGCTGCTCGGCGGCGCGATCGACTGCGCGGCTCTGGGAAATCTGGAACTCGACCCGCAGGACGAGGTCGGCTGCGGCCCCGTCGAGTACGCGTTCACGCAGGTCGACATCGACGCAGGCACCGTGCACAACACCGCGACCGTCACAGGCGAGGCGACGAGCAGTACTGCGGAGGACACCGCCGAAGCCGACGTCGAGGTCACCGGAACCGACGCGCTCAGCCTGTTGAAGTCGGCCGCGGCGATCGTCGATGCGAACGGCAGCGGACGCACGGATGCCGGCGACACCATCGCCTACACCTTCACGGTCGAGAACACCGGCACGACGACGCTCTCGGGCGTCTCGGTCTCCGACCCCCGTCTCGCAGGCGATGTCGTGTGCGAGATCGTCGTGCTCGCGCCCGGCGAGGCGACACTGTGCTCTGGTCCGTCGGCGGTGCTCGCGCAGGCCGAGATGGATGCCGGCGAGATCGTCAACACGGCGACGGCAACGGGCACCGGCACTGGCGAGGAGGCCCCGACGGCAGAGGCGACGGTGGTGACGCCCATCGAAACGCAGCCGGCGGTCGCGCTCGTCAAGACCGGGGGTGAATACGCCGACGTGAACGGCAACGGCACGGTGGATGCCGGTGATTCGGTGCAGTTCCGCTTCACCGTCACGAACACCGGCGCGGTGACGCTGACCGGCATCATGATCGATGACCCGAAGCTGGGCGGTGCCGTCGACTGCGGGTTCTCACCGCTCGCGCCGGGGGAGAAGGCGGACTGCGGCCCGGTGGGCTACGTGCTGACATCCGCCGACGTCGCGGCGGGCGAGGTCGTCAACGTGGCGACCGCCACAGCCCTGGCCGGCACCGCGACGGTGACGGCTGCCGCGACCGTGACGATCGATCTGAGCGGCCTCGCGACCACTGGCGGTATGGTCACCGGCGTCGGCTGGGCGCTCGCTCTGCTGGCCGTGGGTCTCGTGGTGATGCTCGTCGCCAGGGTGCGCCGCAACGCCGCGGAGATCTGACCGCGCGCGAACGTCCGGCACGAGTGAGGAGCTCGCGCCGGCGTTTCGCGTGTCGAGCGTTTCGCGTTCGCGATGCGGGTTTAGCGCTAGCTTTGCGGGTTTCGCATCGCGTCGTGGGTTCCGCACCGCGGCATAGGGTGGGTTCGATAGCGCCAAGACACCGTTCGTCGCGCCGCGCCTCGGATGGAAGGTCTCGTCTTGTCCGCTCTCGCATTCGCCCTGGTACTCGCCGCGGCGATCGCCCACGCCTCGTGGAACATCGCCGCTCACGGTGTCAGCAGGGCCGGCATGCCGTTTCTCTGGTGGGGAGCGATCGGGAGCACGCTCCTCTGGGCGGGCGCGATCCCGTTCACCGGCGGGTTGGGCACCGACGATCTCGGCGCATTCGCGCTCGGGGTCGGTGTGTCTGCTTTCCTGCACGTCGGCTACATGGCTGTGCTGCAACGCGGCTATCAGGTGGGCGGCCTTTCGACCGTCTACGCCACCGCACGAGGCACCGGGCCGTTTCTCTCGGTGATCATCGCTGTGCTTGTGCTCGGTGAGCGGCCGTCGATCGTCGCGCTGTTCGGGGTCGCCGCGATCATCGTCGGCGTGGTCGCCATCGGTCTGGTCGACCGGGGGCGGCGGGTGGATGCCGACCGGCCACGCATCGATCGAGGTTTGTTGTTCGGGGTGCTCACCGGCGTGGCGATCGCCGTCTACACGATCTGGGACGCGCACGCCGTCCGCGCCTGGGATCTGTCACCGGTGGCGTTCATGGTCGGAACCACAGCGCTGCAGGTTCCGTTCTACTCGTTCGCGGTGCGAGGGCGCTGGCGGGTGGTGTGGGCGCTCGGGCGCGCGCAGTGGCGCCGCATCCTGATGTTCGGCGTGCTGTCGCCGCTGTCCTACATCTTGGTGCTCACAGCGATCCAGATCGCTCCCGTCGCACTGGTCGCCCCGCTGCGTGAGGTGAGCGTGGTGCTCGTCAGCCTGTTCGGGGCATTCGTGCTGCGCGAATCGCGCGCAGGGTGGCGAATCGCCGCGTCGATCATCGTGGTCGTCGGCATTGTCCTGCTGGCGGTCTGAGCGGGCGGGCAGCCCGCCGCGGTCACAACCGGTCGACAAGGTCCGCACGATGTGCGAGGACGGCTGCCTCGACGCGGTTGCGTACACCGAGTTTCACCAGGACCGCGCTCACGTATCCCTTCACCGTTCCCTCGACCAGGTGCAGGCGGCGGCCGATCTCGGCGTTGGATGCCCCCGCGCCCACCAGGGCCAGCACCGCGCGTTCGCGATCCGTCAGACGCGTGACCGCCTCGCGCGCTTCGGCGTCGCGGACTCGATCCTTATCTCGGTAGGGGGCGATCACCCGGCGTGCGATGGCAGGGGAGAGGTATGCGCCGCCTGCGGCGACAGCATGGACACCCGCGACGAGTTCCCGTGGGTCGGCGGCTTTGAGCAGGAACCCGAGCGCGCCGCCGCCGAGGGCGCGCTCGACGTAGTCGTCTTCCCCGAAGGTCGTCAGGATGATGACCCGGGTGGTCGGCACGGTGGCGCCGATCTCCGTCGCCGCGGCGAGGCCGTCAAGCCCGGGCATCCGGATGTCGAGCACAGCAACGTCGGGGCGATGCCGCTGGGCGCCGTCGATGGCCTCGCGCCCATCAGCGGCCTCGAATACGACCTCGATGTCGGGGGCCGATTCGAGGATCGAACGCACCCCGGCACGCATCATGGCCTCGTCGTCGGCGATGAGCACCCGGATCATCCCGCCCCCAGATGCAGCTTCTCCACCAGCACACCGTCCGTGAAACACAGGCGGTAGGTGGCATCGGTGAAGTGCAGCCAGCCGTCGCGCGCCGCGAAGTACTCGCAGCGCGCGCCTTCCGGCGCAGGCGGCTCGACGACGAGAGGAGTGGGACCGGGGATACCGTCAGGGAGCACCGGGTCGAGCTCCTCGCGAGTGGAACCCACGCTGATGCTGACGTACACATCCGATGAGATAGCGGTCTGCGTCACCGTGATCGCCTGGACGATGATGAAACCGATGAGGGCGAACGCGACGATCGCCACCGGCAGAATCGACGCCTGCAGCACGCGACGGCGCGCGGAATTCGCGTTCGTCCGCACGGCGAGGTCGGTTGCATCAGTGCCGACGGGCCTCGGCCGCAAGGGAGCGCGGAGCCACAACTCGAACCCGTGATCATCCGGACGTGCCTCGATGGTCGCACCGAGGATCTCGGCCCGGCGTCGGAGGCTCGGGATGCCGTGGCCCCCGCTGCGCGCGATGCTCCCTGTCGATCGGGCGGAGCGCACGACGACGGTGATCCCGGATGTCCCGCTCCTCGAAACGACGACATCGACGCCAGCTCCCGGCGCGTGGCGAACTGCATTGGTGAGCCCCTCGCGGACCGTGCGCACGGCGAGTTCCGCGATCAGCGGGTGTGCGACGGCGAGGGCGGAAGCATCGATCTCGGCCTGAACCGTCATGCCCGCCTCGCGCGCCCCCGAGATCAAAGCCTCCGCGTCCTCACCACCGAGCGGCTCCAGCCGTCCGGGACCGTCCGGTCTCGTCATCTGCACGACATCGCGGAGGCGGCCGCTGGCGCGTACCGCAGCTTCGCGCAGCTCCCGAAAGCGCGCCAGCTGCTGCGGATTCAGATCGCGTTCCAGCTCCAGTGCTCCCGCCTGCACCGCGATGAGGGCGAGCTCATGCCCGATCGTGTCGTGGAGGTCGTCGGCGATTCGCGCACGCTCCTCGGCCTGGGCGCGGCCGGCCAGGAGGGCGGCATCCGATTCGCGCTGCTCCGCCTTCAACAGCCGGTATCGGCCGACCCACCAGGGGAAGACGATGGTGAGCAGCGCGATGACCACGCTGACCAGCCAGTCTCCGAGTGGCGCGCCACCGGGCAGGAGGAACGACGCAGGAAGAGAAAGTACGAAGATCGCCGCGAAGGATGCCACGGCAGGGGCCAATGCCGGCATGCGCCGCCCGGCGAGATAGGCGCCGACGCCGGCGGGCGCGAGGATGAGCACCAGTGCCGAATCTCCCCAGCGTGCCACGGGCAGAGCGGTGATGGACGCGGCGATCAGGAGGGCGGCACCGAGCGGCGTCGGCCACGGCCGCCGCTTCGCGCGGTCCGCTTGGAGCATGAATCCATCATAGGAATGCACGAGCCGCGCCAGACCTGACGAAAGTAAGGTGCCTGCCTGCCTTCGGTGCGATGCCCGCGGGAAGGGCCGGCTCGTAGCGTCACAGGAATGGACTTGATCGCACTTCTGACCGCCATCGTGACCGATCTCGCGGCCTCACCGTGGGTATACCTCGTGGTGTTCGCTGTCTGCGTCATCGACGGGTTCTTCCCTCCGGTGCCGAGTGAGACCGTTGTCGTGGCCGCGGCGGCCATCTCCGTGGCGACCGGCGAGCCGCACCTGCTCCTGCTCGTCGGTGCGGCGGCCGCTGGTGCCATCGCCGGCGACAACATCGCGTACCAACTCGGTCGCGCGCTCGGTACCGACCGCTTCCGGTGGATGCGGGCGAAGCGCGTCGCGTCGGCCGTGATGTGGGCGCGCCGCGGGCTCGACCAGCGCGGGGCGGTGCTCATCTTCGCTGCTCGGTACATCCCGGTCGGCAGGATCGCCGTCAACATGACAGCGGGAGCAACCGGCTATCCGACCCGGCGCTTCGTACTGCTCTCGGTCGCCGCCGGTATGACGTGGGCGACCTACTCCGCGCTCTTCGGCATCGTCGCGGGCCAGTGGCTTCACGATCAGCCACTGTTGGCGGTGGTGATCGCCATCGCGTTCGCCATCGTGGTCGGCGCTCTGGTCGACGTCGTCCTGCGCCGCTTCATCGGACCTGCCACGGGTGCGCCCGCTTCCGAGCCCGAGCAGCGCGCAGGCAATACCCTCACGCGAGCCGAGGATCGGACTGTCGCCGACCCGCTACGGTTGTCCGATGAGCGCGGCCACAGCATCCCGAACGTCCTGGACCGACCTGCCTGACGACATCCGGACGTTGGTCGCGGAACGGCTGGGCGGAGATGTCGTCGAAGCGGTGAGCCAGAGCGCCGGCTTCTCGCCGGGCAGCGCGGATCGCGTTCGCACGGCAACCGGGAAGCGCGCCTTCGTCAAGGCCGTGCAGCGCACCGCTCATCCGGGCACGTATGACCTGCATCTCAGAGAGCTCGAGGTCATGCAGACGATGCCGTCCGATGTCAGCGCTCCCGCCCTGATCGGATCATTCGCCTCTCCCGACTGGGTCGCACTCATCCTCGAGGACGTCGAGGGTCGGCATCCCGGCGCAGCGCGCGACGGCAGCGATGTCGTCGCTGTTCTCGATGCGCTCATGACGCTCCCGAAGGTGCCGGCGGGCTCGGGGTTGCCGAAGGCCGTCGACGAGTTGGGCGTGGACGCCTCCGGTTGGGCCGAGCTGCAGGACGAGGATGCCGTCGCCGACCTCCCCGAGTGGGTGCAGGCATCGTTCACCCGCCTGCGCCAGTGTGCGGAGTCCGTCTCGAGCACCGTGGCAGGCGAATATCTTCTCCATCTCGACTGCCGTGCCGACAACCTGCTGATCGACACGGCCGGTTCGGCATGGCTCATCGACTGGCCCTGGGCCGGGATCGGTGCGCGCTGGGTCGATGGGCTCTGCTACCTCCTCGACGCGCGGCTTCGGGGCGAAACGATCGATGCCGAGGCTCATCTGGGCGGGCATCCACTCTTCGACGGCGTCGCGGACGCGAGCATCGATTCGGTTCTCGCCGCGCTGACGGGCGGATTCTTTGCGAAAGCGCGTAGGCCTGCGCCGCCGAACATGCCGACGCTGCGCGAATTCCAGCACGGTGAGGCCCTCGCCGGGATCGCCTGGCTGCGCGAACGCTGGGGCTGATTCGGGCGCACGCTCGAGGCGCGAACCACTCAGCGGAAGTCGACGAGCCCCGCCTGCGCAGCGGTCACCAGGATCTGAACCCGGTCGCGGACCTGCCATTTCGACATGATGCGGCCGAGATGCGCCTTGACCGTGCCTTCGGACACGATGAGCGCTCGAGCGATCTCCGCATTGGACATGCCTTGCGCCAGGCAGCCCAGAACCTCGGACTCTCGCTCGGTGAGCTGTTCCAGGGGCGCGTCCCGGCCGGCGCCGGACGGCTCCCCGTCTCGCACATGCCGGATCAGCATCGACGCGATCCGGGGTGAAAGCGAACTCGCCCCGCCATAGACCTCGCGCACGCCCGCCACGATGGCGTCGGCGCTGGAGTCCTTCAGCAGGTACCCCGAGGCTCCCGCGCTCAGCATCGGGAGCACGGTATCGCTGCCCTCGAGTGTCGTGACGGCAAGGATGCGCACGTCCGGCCACCGCGTCGCGATCACCGACGTCGCCTCGATGCCGTTCATCTCGGGCATCTGCACATCCATCATCACGACGTCCGGCTGGTCGCGTTCGACCGCGGCGATCGCCTCCACGCCGTCTTCGGCCTCACCGATGACCTGGATCTCGGGAGCGCGAGAGACGAAGTGCGACAACGCGGATCTGACCAGAGGGTCGTCGTCGACGATGAGGAGGCGGATATCCGGCATGAAGGAAGCCTAACGGCGTCGCTACTGCCCGAACGCTGTGTAGACCTTCGGCCAAAAAAGACTGTCCAGTAGTCAGATGTGCGATGCGTTCCGCTCGGGCGAAGATGAGTCCAAGCAGTCCACGTAAGACCACATATGGAGGTGAAACACTATGTCTTTTTGGCAGCAGCTCGCACGAGCATTCGGTATCAAAGGCTAGATTACCTGGCGAATAGGGAATACTGAAACCATGGCACTACTCCCGTCAGTCAGGGACGACTCAAGAGTCTTTCGACTGAATCGCGGCGAGCGTCTCAGCGCCCTGGAGCGGGTCCTCGTATTGGTGTTCATCGGAGTGGTCATCAGCCTCGATGTGTTCGGGCTGATCGTCTCTCCGGGCGTAGACCCCACCGGATCCCTTCTCAGCATCGCGACCAGTGCAGTGTTTGCGCTGTACCTTTGGTCGCCTTGGACGGCAACGGCCCTATTGGGCGTCGTGCTCGTCCTGTCGTTCTTTGCCGACACGGAATCTGCCGCGCTCCTCGCCGTGGCGATAGCTGCAGGCCTCATTCTGAGGCTCGGGTGGACAGCTCTGGTCCTGACCTATGTGGTCATCTTCCTTCTTGGATCCTCCGTCTATGCGTACGGGGACGAGAACGGTGCGGTGAATGTCGGCATATATTTGGTGCTCGCAACCGTCGCGGGCGCGATCGGTTTCGCGCTGCGGATGGCATCCGCTCGGGGGCGGCGGTATGAACAGGAACTCGCGGAGAAGGCGGAGCAGGAGCGGCAGGCGGTGCTCGCGGAGCGACGATGGATCGCCGGCGAGTTGCACGACAGTATCGCCCACCACCTCACCGTCGTGGCGCTTCACGTTCAGATGCTGGACGACCCGCAGGCGACCCGGGGATCGCAGGAAGCGATCCGGGTCGCTGCGAAGAAGGCGATGACGGATCTGCGCTTCGTCATCGAGCTCGCCGACGACGGACCTCGGTCGTCCGAGGTCCCGACGGGCGACCTCACCGAGGCGATCGACGAAGCCCGCGGTGAATTCGAATCCGCCGGCCACGCCGTGGTCTACGACGGGGACGCGCGCGTCGAGCGCCTCCACCGCGCCGCGGAGATCATCCTCGCCAGGATCGTCCGTGAATCGGCGACGAACATCCTGAAATACGCCGGCCCCGGCGAGGTCACGATCGCGCTCGACATCGACGAGGAGTTCGCCGCGCTCACGATCAGCAGTCCGCTTCCCACCACGCCTCGGCGCGACCTGTCTTCCAGTCGCACCGGACTCGGGCGAATGGCGGAGAGAGTCGTCGGAGCCAGCGGAGAGTTCAACGCCGGCGAGGTCGACGGACATTGGCGCGTCGAAGCGCGCCTCCCGTTGAGCTGACCGGATTGCCCTCGTGCGGTGGTTTCGCGCGCGAAAGCGGATCGGATCCGTCGAGCACCGATGCAGACACTAGACGAAGGTCCACATGCATCTCGACGTTTAGACCTTATCTGCGATGCTTCGCGTGCGTATGTTGAGAGCACCCCAGAAAAAGCGTCCCCAGCGCTTCGATCGCGGGCGCGATGTATTGGCTTCAACGATCTACACCGCGCTCGCGATCGGTATTCTCCTCAGACTGTCGAGTCATCCGGTCTGTGAAGTACTCCGGACCGTCGCGTCATCCGGGTCCTCGAGTCCTCTGATCCATCCCGTCCGCTGCTTCGGATGCGCTGGAGCGCGAACCATCGGCCCTGTCGCCGGCGGCGCGCTGACGCAGCGATCGATCCTTCGGCACGAGCGCGAGGGAAAGCGCCGGTGAACGCCCTTTGAACACTTCGGAGTCGTATGCGTGTCTGCGTCGACCGGCTGAAACGGTAGAGGTCGATCACCTGGAGACATCAGCATGCACATTCGTTCTTCCGCCGCCCCCGCCGGACACCCGGTCGCCTGAGAGCGGAACTCTGTATGGGCGTAGCAGTCACGCGATCTCCGGTTCCCCGCACGGACGTCGCACTTCGACCCGCCGCCATGGCGATGGCGTGGATCGGTGAGGGGCAGCCACACGAGGTCATCGCCGTGCCTGGCGTCGCGCTCGCCGATGGCGACGTGCTCGTGGCGGTGGAGCTGTCGACGATCTGCGACTCTGACGTGCACACGGTGAGCGGACGAGGACACGTACCGGCACCACTGGTGCTCGGGCACGAAAGCGTCGGCCGCGTCATCGCGATGGGGGAGGGGGTCGTTCATACAGTCGACGGCTCGACACTGCGCATCGGCGATCGTGTCGTGTGGTCGGTGACGGTCTCGTGTGCGAGCTGCGACCGCTGCCTTCACGGGATGCCGCAGAAGTGCCGTGCTGTGAGCACATACGGCCAGGAGCGCATCGGAGTGCATGGCGACCTGACCGGTGCTTTCGGAAGCCACATGCAGCTACGCCGCGGAACAGCGATCGTGCGAGTGCCGGAGACCCTGCCGGCCGCGGTGCTCGCCCCTGCCTCCTGCGCCACCGCGAGCGCCTGGGCAGCGGTCTCGCGTGCGGCGCGCGACAAGGACCTGCAGGGCGCCGCCGTCCGGGTGTACGGGGCAGGACTCGTGGGCCTCTCTGCTGCGGCCATCGCCGTGGAGCACGGGGCCACCGTCGAGATGGTCGACGCGAACCCGCAGCGCCGCGCGTTCGCGGCGCGTTTCGGTGCCGAGGGCATCGACCGCCATCCCGACGTGGTGATCGAGACGTCCGGTCACGCGGTACACGACGCGTTCACGCAGGTCGACACGGGGGGGATCGTGGTGCTCGCGGGCAGCGCGATCCCCACGCCGCCCGTCCTGTTCGACGCGGAGGACATCGCGCGCCGGCTGGTCACCGTGGCCGGGGTGCACCACTGCACCGGTGTGGAACTCTCCGAGGCCGTGTCCTTCCTCGCCGGACGTGGTCGTGCGTACCCTTTCGCGGATGCCGTCGGCGAAGTGCACGCGCTCGGAGACCTCGATGCGGCACTGCTCGCAGCATCCGCCCCCGATGCACCGCCCCGGATCGGACTCGTCCCCGGGCGGTGACCCCGCTCGTCAGGCGGGATGCGCTCGGCGCTGGGGGCCGACGGGGTGGAGGGTCTCGGCGTGGAAGGCGAGCAGTCGCATCGCCGCATCGACGCTGGCGGACAGCACACTCTGCGGGTCTCCGGGCAGCGCCAGCCGGCGGTGACCGACATGGGTGGGCGTGGCCCAGCCGAGGTAAACCGTCCCCGCGGGATGACCGCCCTCTGAGCCAGGACCACCCACGCCCGTCGTCGAAACGCAGATGTCGGCGTCGAAGAGGAGCCGGGCGCCCGACGCCAGCTGCTCGGCGCACGCCGCAGAGCACGGGTCTGTACCGGGGGCGAGCCCCAGCACACGCTCCTTCACATCGGTCAGGTAGGCGACGATGCCGCCGGCGAACCATTCCGAGGCGCTCTCACCCTGTCCGACGGTGTTGGCGAGCTGCCCTGATGTCAGCGATTCAGCCACGCACACGCGCAGCTTCCGGGAACGGGCCAGCTCGCTCATCCGCTCGATGTCGTTCACGTCGCGTTCCTCGGTCACCGTGAAATGCCCTCGACCGTCTCGCCGGTCAATTCCGGCGACAGTGAACGCGCGACATCCGCCTGACTGACGATCCCGACCAGCAGGTGATCCTCGATCACAGGCAGCCGTCGAACCTGATGCTCCTGCATGCGCTTCAACGCGACATCGATGTCGTCGGTCGCCCGAACGGTGACGGGCTTACCCTGCGCGAGAGCGCCCGCCGGCGTCGTCTCCGGATCGAGTCCTTCGGCCACCGCCCTCACCACGATGTCGCGGTCTGTCAGCATCCCCTTCAGCTTGCCGTTCTCTCCGCAGATCGGGAGCGCCCCGACGTCGAGCTCGGACATCACCGCCGCTGCGATGCTCAGCGAGTCGTTCACCCCGATGCAGCGCGGACTCGGGGTCATGATGTCGCGGGTGATGGTCATGTGAGCAGTCCCTCTCGTCGATCGCCAGTGCTTCGTCAGGATGACGATACGGCCGAGGTCGCGGGCGCGGAGGGGCATTGACAATCGAGGTCGCCGGCGTCAACCCCCTGGCGGCGACCCCTTGAGGGCGGCCAGCATCTGGTTCGGAAGACGGGAGAAACGATGCACGAATCGACGACCAGGCACTCCGGGATGATGGCTATGTTCTGGACCTGGATGACGATCATCGTCGCCGGGCTCGCCGTCATGATCGCCATCCCTCTCGGAGGGCGCTGACATGCGCCGCTGGATCCGGGACAACGGACTGAGCCTGTTCTTCCTGGCGCTGTTCCTGCTCGCCCTCATCGGTCAATCGATCGCAGGGTTCTTCCGCAACAACGCCGAACTGGTCGACCACGGCCAGCCCGAGATCGGCTTCGGGCAGTTCGTCTCGTCGTCAGACTTCCTCGTCGACGTCGCCGAGAACTGGCAGTCCGAGTTCCTGCAGTTCTTCCTGTTCATCGCCGCCACCATCTGGTTCATCCAGCGCGGATCACCCGAGTCGAAGAAGCCCGGTGATGAGGGTCCGGGTGACGACGCCGACCAGTACGTGGGCTCGCATGCGCGAGACGATTCACCGCCGTGGGCCCGGATGGGTGGCTGGCGAACGATGCTCTACGGCAACTCGCTGCTGATCGTGATGGGCGCGATCTTCGTGCTGTCGTGGTTCGCTCAGTCGCTGGCAGGGCTGGTGGTGATGAACCAGGAGAACGCGATGCACGGAGCCGAAGCGCTCAGCTGGCTCGGCTATGTCGGCTCGCCGGACTTCTGGGACCGCACGCTGCAGAACTGGCAGTCGGAGTTCCTCGCCGTCGGCACGATGGTCGCCTTCTCCATCTACCTCAGGCAGCGAGGATCAGCCGAGTCGAAGCCGGTGGGCGTCCCGCATCACGTCTCGTCCGAGGAATCGGACTGACCCGCGGCATCGCCGCTGTAGTCGGGGCGCGGCGGCTGCACGGGCTGGTCGTCGTACTCGCCGCCCTTGCGGCCCCCGTACGGCCGGCCATGGTCGGCGAACTCCTCGCGATTGAAAACGAGTGTCCAGGGGCCCGTCGTGAATCGCGCTCCGGTGCGGAGGGTCTGGGTGCGGTCGCCGTCATGGGTCGCCGTGGAGTCCGGGTTCGAGTTCATCTCGCCCTCGCCATGCAGGGTCAGCACGTACTCGTCGCGCTCGTCGTGCTGGATGGTGGCGTGCACGGGGTCGGTGTCCGCGAGTCGGAGCTCGTTTCCCGCCGCCGACCCGATGCGCACGACATCGTCCTCCAGGCGGAACTCGGCGCGCTCGTCGTCTCGCGTGATCCGCAGCAGCGGGTTGCCCGCACCCCACTCGGCGTGGGTGGTCGTCGGGGTGTATCCGGGCTCCGGTGTGGGCTGTTCATCCATGAGTCGTCGTCTCCTCGGCTGTCGGGACTCCCGACGATACAACAGCCCGCCAACGCCGGCCGAGGGGGTTGACTTCAGGCGCGCTCGCCGACGGGTTCGTCGCTCGACCTGACGTGCTCGGGAACGATCGTGATCCCACCACTGGTGTTCGCCGAGTTCGCCATGGCGGTGATCCATTCGCCCGACAGAGGCGGCGGCTCCGGCTCGTCGAAGACGAACCGCAGCGGGATGGACGGATGGAGCCAGATGGTCGAACGTCCGGCCGAATCCCCGTCGGGGTGACGCCACGACAGAGTGAAGCTCTCATTCCGACGGAGCTTCGTGGCGATGACGACCTTGAGATGTGCGAGCGCCCGGTCCTCAATATGAATGGGTTCGGCGGCGCCGCCGTAGTAGATCATGCCCATAGGCCATACGCTACGCATGGGGGAAAGATTCCGACAGACCCCACGTCGGAGCGGCGTGTTATTGATCGAGGAGCAATCTGCATGGGCAAGTTCATCTACGAGGGCGGCGTGAAGACGGAGATCGAGGATCGCGCGCTCACGCATCTGCAGCTTGTGATCACCGCGAAGCTGCGCCGGGGCGAGCCGTTCCCATTCAGCTGGCGCGAGGACGCCAGCGTCGGCGGTGGGCGCACCACCGTCTGGATCCAGCCGGGAAGCTCCCTCGTCTTCAAGTACTTCGGCAGCCGCCAGCCATCCATCAACCGCGCCTGGATCGAGGCCCTGGCCTTCACCGCGAACGCCCCGAGCGGCCTCTACCTCGTGCCGGAGCCGGCCGAGGCCGGTGAAAGCTCGACAACCGGCGAAGTGGCGGTCACCCCGCCGCTCTAGGAGCTGCTGCCCGGTGCCAGGCCGCGCACGCCGACCGCGGAACTGCCTTGTCAACCCCCGTGTCTCCTGCGGCACACGCCGCGAGGATCGCGGACATGACAGTCATCGGCTATCACGCTTCCCATGAACAGCTTCCCCCGGGCATGCTGCTGTCCGCAGTGCGATTGGCGGAGTCCGTCGGGTTCGACGCGGCGATGTGCTCGGATCACCTCGCCCCCTGGACGCGCGCTCAGGGAGAGTCCGGTTTCGCGTGGAGTTGGATCGGTGCTGCGCTCGCGAGGACCGACTTCCCGATCGGCCTGGTGACTGCGCCCGGCCAGCGCTATCACCCGGTGATCATCGCGCAGGCGATGGCGACGCTCGAGGAGATGTTCCCCGGCCGGTTCTGGGCGGCGCTCGGCAGCGGTGAGGCGCTGAACGAGCACGTCACCGGAGACCCATGGCCCGACAAGCCGGCAAGAGAGCGGCGACTGCGCGACACCGTCGCCGTCTTCCGACGGCTGCTGTCGGGCGACCGGATCAGCTTCGACGCCGGCATCCGCGTGCACGATGCGCGGATCTGGAGCCTGCCGGCGTCTCCGCCGCCGCTCTTCGGCGCAGCGGTCAGCCCGACCACGGCGGCGTGGCTGGCCGAGTGGGCGGACGGGCTGATCACGGTCGGCTCGGATGCCGCGGCCACGGAAGAAGTCCGTACGGCCTATCGGTCGGCACAGGGGGCGGGTGAGACGCGACTGCAGATCCACATCAGCCTGGAAGAGACCGACGACGACGCGCTGGCGGTGGCGAGGGAGCAATGGTCCCACGCCACCGCTCCGCCGGAGCACATGTGGGACCTCGAGCAACCCGAAGACTTCGAGGCGCTCGCCAACCCCACCGATGAGGCCCTGCGCAAGGCCGTCGTCATCGGGCATTCCGCCGACGATCTGGCTGACCGCATCGCCGAGATCGCAGCCGGCTTCGACCAGGTGTACGTGCACCACGTCGGCACCGACCAGGCCGCTTTCCTGCGGCGATGCGAGCGGGAGCTGCTGCCGGCCCTTCGGAGCAGGCTGTGAGGCCGGCGGACACCAGCGACCTCTGGTGGCGGACCGCGGTCATCTACTGCCTCGATGTCGAGACCTTCCAGGATTCCGACGGTGACGGCATCGGCGACCTCGAGGGCCTGGCGACTCGGATCGACTATCTGGCAGACATGGGCGTCACGTGCCTCTGGCTGATGCCGTTCCAGCCCACGCGAGACCTCGACGACGGCTACGACATCACGGACTTCTATGCGGTCGACCGTCGCCTCGGCGATCTCGGTCACGTGGTCGAGCTGCTGCGCGTCGCGCACGGGCGCGGCCTGCGCGTCATCATCGACCTCGTGGTGAACCACACGTCGGACCGGCATCCGTGGTTCGTCGACGCGCGACGATCGCGCACCTCCCGCTACCGCGATTACTACATCTGGCGGGACAAGCCCCCGCGCACCTCGCAGGCCCTCGTCTTCCCGGGCGAGGAGACGAGCGTCTGGGAGAAGGACGAGAAGACCGGGCAGTACTACCTGCACAGCTTCTATCGTCATCAGCCGGACCTGAACCTCGCGAACCCGGCGGTGCGTGCCGAGATCGCACGCATCGTCGGCTTCTGGGCCGAACTCGGGGTCGACGGGTTCCGTATCGATGCGGTGCCCTTCCTCATCGAAGGCCCGGGCGCTGCCGGCGAGAGCGATCCGCACGACTTCCTCCGGGAACTCCACCGGTTCATCACGCGGCGACGCGGCGATGCCGCGCTTCTCGGCGAAGTGAACCTGCCCCACAAGGATCAGCTGGACTACTTCGGCACGGAGGGGACGGAGCTTGACCTGCAGTTCGACTTCGCCTCCATGCAGGCGACCTTCCTCTCGTTCGTCCGGCACGACGCCGGCCCTCTGGCCGCAGCACTACGCAATCGGCCGGAGGTCGATGTGCGCCAGGGATGGGCGACGTTCCTGCGCAATCACGACGAGCTGACCCTGGACCAGCTCAGCGAGGACGAGCGTCAAGAGGTGTTCGAGGCGCTGGCGCCGGATGAGAAGCAGCGCGTCTACGGCCGCGGTATCGTCCGCCGCCTGGCTCCGATGCTGAAAGGTGATCCGCGTCGGATCCGCATGGCGTACAGCCTGATGTTCTCGCTGCCGGGAACGCCGGCGCTGTTCTACGGCGAGGAGATCGGCATGGGCGAGGTGCCCCATCTCAAAGACCGGATGGCGGTGCGACCGCCGATGCAGTGGCGCCCGGAGCGCGACGGCGGGTTCTCCACCGCGCGGCGATCCCGGGAGCGCATCGCACTCGCAGAAAGCGGATACGGTCCGGAGCACGTCAACGTCCACGAACAGCTGCGCGACCCCGACTCGCTGCTGTCGTTCATCAAGACCCTCATCACTCGGTTCCGCGAGGCACCGGAGATCGCCTGGGGGAAACTCGAGGTCCTCGATGTCGGCGATTCGGCGGTGCTGGCGCACACCCTGACGGCCGACGGATCCGTTCTCCTCGCGCTCCACAACTTCGGCGACGAGGCGCGACGGATCGTCATCCCCGCCCGCGAGGCAGGAGGCACACGGTTGCTCGATCTGCTCGACTCGGCGCCGCCCGTCGACGCCGAACGCGGCACGCTCGAGGTCGATCTCGACGCGTACGGCCATCGCTGGTCACGCGTTGTCACCCCCGATTGACGGCATCGGGCGCTGAGGGCGCGAGCGTGCCACATGCCGTCCGGTGCGCCGCGATGTCAAGCCCCTGCCGGATCCGCAGAACGCCGGAGAGGCTCGGATCACCATACGAACAAGAAGGAGAAGTCATGGCAGAGAACGCCCCTGACCCCCGCACTGCTCACCGCACAGAAGACTTCCCCGCGCAGGAGCAGGAGCAGCCGGGGCTGACCGGCCAGACCTCGCCGACGCCCGACCATGGCGAATCGAGCTATGTCGGCCATGGCCGTCTGGAAGGGCGCCGCGCGCTGATCACCGGCGGGGACTCCGGCATCGGAAGGGCGGTGGCCATCGCCTTCGCACGCGAGGGGGCGGATGTCGCCATCGTGCACATGCCGGAGGAGCAGGAAGACGCCGACGACACGCTCACCCACGTCCGAGAGGCGGGACGCCGCGGACTGAGTCTTGCGGGCGACGTGCGTGACGAGACCTTCGCCACGGAGGTGGTGTCGGCTGCGCAGCGGGAGTTCGGCGGTCTCGACATCGTCGTGCTCAACGCCGCCTTCCAGCACGACATCGACGGCTTCGAGAACCTGAAGACGGAGGACATGCGGCGGGTGTTCGAGACCAATCTCTTCGGTCTGCTGTACTCCGCTCGAGCCGCGTACCCGATCCTCGAGCCGGGAGCGAGCCTGATCGTGACGGCGTCGATCCAGGCCTACAGCCCTTCGCCCGGCCTCATCGACTATGCGATGACGAAGGCGGCGCAGGTCGCGTTCGTGAAGGGGCTCGCTGAGGAGGCAGGTCCCAAGGGCATCCGGGTGAACGCCGTCGCACCGGGCCCGATCTGGACCCCCCTCATCCCGGCGACCGGATGGGATGCCGAGAAGGTCACCTCATTCGGTCAGGACACGCCCATCGGACGCGCGGGGCAGCCCGTGGAACTGGCCGGAGCGTACGTGTACCTCGCCTCCGACGAGTCCTCGTACGTCTCGGGAGCGGTGCTGCCGGTGACCGGAGGCAAGCACCTCTGATTCGGGCGGGTTCCGCTCGACCGACGCAGACCCGGCGACGCGCCCACCATGAGTGGACGCGTCGCCGGGTCGTTCTGTGCCTCCGGGACCGATCGCTCAGGTCAGCGCATCAGCCCTGCGACGGCGTGTCATCACCACCGAGACAGAGGCCAGCAGACCGATGACGGCGACCGCGATGACGAGGTACAGACCCGGCCGGTACTCGGCGATGCTCGTGGCGGCCGTGGCGCTGATGAGACTGGTGGCGATCGCGAGGACGATCGCTCCGCCGATCTGCCCGGAGGTCTGTACGAGACCGGAGGCCAGACCCTGCTCCTCGTCGGTGATGCCTTCCGTCGCCTGGACCATGACGGCGGAGAAGCCGATCGCGAATCCCAAGCCCAGCAGCAGGAAGCTCGGCAGGTAGTCGACGAGGTAAGCGGGCTGCGGACTGCCGCCGCGCAGGATGAACCACAGGTACCCCAGCACGAACGCCGACATCGCGGCGATGATCATCGGCGTGGTGCCGAAACGATCGATGAATCGGCCGGCGAACGGAGACAGGAACGCGACGATGATCCCCGCGGGCGCCAATGCGAGCGCCATCTGCAGCGGTTCCCAGCCGAGCGTGTTCTGAAGGTAGAGCGACACGATGGTCTGGAAGCTGATGTACGAGCCGAAGATCGCCATCGCGGCGAGATTGGCACGCACGATCGATGTCACTTTGAAGATGCTGAGGCGCACGAGCGGATGCCGCACCCTGCTCTCGATCACGAAGAAGGCCGCGAGAAGGAGTACGGCTGCCACCAGTGTGGCGATGACCGTTCCGGTGAAGCCGGTCTCGGGAGCAGTCACGATGGTGTAGACCGCGGCGAGCATGCCACCCGTGAGCGTCGCTGCACCCGCGAAGTCGATGCGACCGTGATCGGTGTCCTGATTGCGCGGCACGACGATGAATGCCGCGACCAGCACGATGGCCACCGCGATGACCGGGGCGAAGAACGTGAGTCGCCAGTCGATGGCGGTGAGAAGCCCGGACATGATCAGCCCCGAGGCGTATCCGGTCGCCCCGAAGACGGTGAAGATCGACAGCGCCTTGTTGCGGTCGTGGCCCTGCTTGAAGGTCGTCGTGATGATCGACAGTGCGGCCGGCGCGGTGAAGGCGGCAGCGATGCCCTTGACCACGCGGGTGGCGACGAGGATCGCTCCGTCGTCGACGAGTCCGCCGACGAGCGAGGCGATTCCGAACACGACCAGGGCCGCGAGGAAGACGCGGCGGCGACCGAGGAGATCGGCGGCGCGGCCGCCGAGCAGGAGAAGACCGCCGTACCCGAGGATGTAGCCGTTGACGATCCACTGAAGGCTGGTCGTGTCGAGACCGAGTTCCGCTCCGAGCGACGGCAGCGCGACGCCGACCATGGAGAGATCCAGGGCGTCGAGGAACATCGCCAGTCCCGCGACGAAGAGGATGGCCCAGAGCCGAAGACCCCATCGGGGGCTCGTGGTTGAGGGAATGGGCGACAGATGAGAATCAGCGTGGGTGAGTGTCACGTCGGCCAAGCTACATGTCCGTGCATTTGATGTCAAAGCATTTAATGCTCAAACATTAAATGTCGCCACATGTTACGATCGATCCATGAAGTCTGCGCCCGATGACGAAGTCTGCGTGCAGTGGTCCGAGACTCTGCGCATGTATCACACCGCGTCGAGCGAACTCGAAAGTGAACTGCAGTCGCAGCATCAACTCGGTCTGAGCGAGTTCGAGGTCCTGCAGGCCCTCTCCGCTCGCGGTCGCGACACCGAGGGTCCCAAGGTCAGGATGAAGGACCTCGAAACCGAGATGTATCTCAGCCAGAGCGCGCTGTCGCGCACGGTCTCGCGTCTCGAGAAGGTCGGCCTGGTCGCCCGAGGCGAATGCGATTTCGATCGCCGTGCGATCTTCGTCTGGCTCACGGATGAGGGGTGGGCCCGCTGGACGGCGGCGAGCCCGACGCATCGGTCAGTGCTCGAGAAGTACTTCGCTCCCTCGCTCGAGGGTTCGGCACGGGTGTAGGGCGCCTCCAAGGAGGCCAGCTCCGCGTCACTGCTTCCGGCGACGTGCCCGCCACCGATTGGACGTGTCGCCGGGTGATGCCCCACGCTGGAGTGCGTGCACCCGACCTCGTCCCGCCCCCTCGTCGGTGTGGCGCTCGTCGTCGGTTCGTGCCTCTCGCTTCCGTTCGGGGCCGCCATCGCCGCTCAGCTGTTCTCGGTGCTGGGCTCGTGGGGCGTGACCTCGCTGCGCATCGGCATCGCAGCGCTCCTTCTCCTCGCTCTCGTACGCCCGCGGCCGGCCCGGTGGACCAGGCAGCAGTGGATGGCCGCCACCCTGTTCGGTGTCTCACTGGCCGCCATGAACGGGTTCTTCTACGCGGCCATCGATCGCATCCCCCTCGGCCCGGCGGTCGCCATCGAGTTCCTCGGTCCGCTCGTCCTCGCCGCCGTGCTCACGCGTCGCGTCGTGGACGCGGTGTGGGTGGGTGTGGCGCTGATCGGCATGGTGCTCCTGGGAATCGACGGGCTGGTCGGTGCCGATCCTCTCGACCCGCTGGGCGTCGTCTTCATCCTCATCGCCGCGGTGTTCTGGGTGATGTACATCCGGATGAGCGCGCGGGTCGGCGCGACCATCCCTGGCAGTTCGGGTCTCGCGGTCGGGCTCGTGATCGCCGCAGTCCTCCTGTTGCCCGTCGGCATCCCCGCCTCGGTGACCGCCGCGGGCGACGGTCAGCTGCTGCTGCTGGCGGTGCTCACCGCCGTGCTCTCCTCGGTGATCCCGTACAGCTTCGAGCTCGCCGCGCTCCGCCGCCTGCCGCAGCGGGTGTTCGGCGTGCTCCTCAGCCTCGAACCGGCCTTCGCGACGCTCGCGGGCTGGCTGATTCTCGGTCAGGACGCGACGCCGCTGCGGATGCTCGCCATCGCCCTCGTCGTCGCGGCGAGCGTCGGCACGACGCTGGGCGTCCGGCCCAGTCGACGGTCGGCACCCTCGCCCGAGAGCCGTGACGACGATCCACCCGGCGTCTTCACCGGTCCGGTCCCGCTACCGGACTGAGGCCGAGAATGAGAACGTCGACGGCCATCTCGGCGATCGTCGAGCGACGACCCCCTCGGCCGGCAGACGGCGTAATCTCGGATCATGTACGACCTCACGGCGCTCCTCGGCATTGAGCATCCGATCATCCTCGGCCCGTACGGCGGCCTTTCCTCGGTGCCCTTGACGGTGGCGGTGAGCGAGCTCGGGGGGCTCGGCTCCTACGGTCTCTACGGCTACGACGCCGACCGCATCCGCTCGACCGCGGCCGCCCTGCACGCGGCGACGTCTTGCCCGTTCGCGTTGAACATCTGGCTCCCGACCGGCGACGAAGTCGAGCCGAACCCTCAGCACTCCCTGTTCGCGCAGGCCTTGCAGCCGTTCTACGAGGCGACGGGGATTCCGGTCCCCGCGCGTCCTGACCGATACCTGCCACCCGTCGAAGAACAGCTTGAGGCGGTCTGGGAGGCCGCACCCGCCGTGCTCAGCGTGGTGTTCGGGGTGCCCGCACCCGAGGTGATCCAGACCGCGAGGAGCCGCGGCATCCGCGTCATCGGAACCGCCACCACCGTCGCCGAGGCCGTCGCGCTGGCGGACGCGGGGGCGGATGCCGTCGTCGCGACGGGAATGGAGGCGGGAGGGCACCGCGTGTCGTTCCTCCGTCCGGCGGAGGAGTCGCTCATCGGTACCTTCGCCCTCGTTCCTCAGGTGGTCGACGCGGTCGACGTGCCGGTGATCGCGGCGGGCGGCATCGCCGATCGCCGAGGCGTCGCCGCCGCATTCGCCCTCGGGGCCTCCGGCGTGCAGGTGGGGACCGCATTCCTCGCGACCAGGGAATCGGCCGCGAACGATGCGCACCGCGACGCCATCCGATCGACCCCCGCGGAGGACACCGTCCTCACGCGGGCGATGAGCGGACGGCTTGCGCGAGGTGCGCGCAACAGGGTGATCCGGGCGGTCGAGGCCAGCGGTACGATCGCGCCCTTCCCGATGCAGAACTGGCTGACGGGTCGCTTCCGCGCGGCCGCCGTCGAGCAGGATCTCGGCGAGCTGCAGTCGCTGTGGATGAGCCAGGCGGCGTCGCTCGCTCGGTTCGATACCGCGGCCGATGTGTTCGCGGAGCTGCAGGCGGGTCTTCCGGCCGACCGCTGAGCGCCGGCTGACCGTCTAGAGGATCACGGTCGAGCGGCCGTGCACGATCACGCGGTCCTCGGCATGCCACTGCACGGCGCGCGCCAGCACCAGGCGCTCGACGTCGGCTCCACGGCTCTGCAGCTCGGCAGCCGACTCGGAGTGCGTCACGCGGGTGACGTCCTGCTCGATGATCGGTCCCTCATCGAGATCCGCCGTCGCGTAGTGCGCCGTGGCTCCGATGAGTTTCACCCCCCGGTCCTTCGCACGCGCATAGGGGTTCGCCCCGATGAAGGCGGGCAGGAAGGAATGGTGGATGTTGATGACCGGGGCACCGATGCGACCGATGAAGTCATCGGTGAGGATCTGCATGTACCTGGCGAGCACGACGAGGTCGACGTTTCCCTGCAGCAGTTCGAGTTGCCGGGCCTCCATCGCGGCCTTGTCGCCGGAGGGGATGTGGACGAACGGCACGCCGAACGAGCGCACCGCCTCCGCGAGATCCGGGTGATTGGACACCACCATGGTGATGTCGATGTCGAGCTGACCGCGCTGGGTGCGCCAGAGCAGCTCCATCAGGCAGTGGTCGTACTTCGACACGAACACGGCCACTCGCTTGCGCTTGGCGACGTCGTGCAGTGACCAGTCCATGCCGAAACGCTCGGCGACCATGGTGATGCTCTCCTCGAGCGCGGGCCGGGCTGCCGCCAGGCCCTCCAGGTGGATCACGGTCCGCTGGAAGAAGCGCCCGCCCTCGGCATCCGTCGAGTGCTGGTCGAGCGAGATGATGTTGGCACCGTGATCGGCGAGCACGCCCGCCACCGCGGCGACGATGCCGGGCTGGTCGTCGCAGGCGATCAGGAGGCGGGCGGTATCGGGCTGGGGCATGGCGGCTCCTCGGAGAGTGTCAGTCGATTCTGCCGCGGATGCGTCGGCCCCGCGAATCGCACGCTCCCGGGTCGCTAACCTGAGATCGTGAACGCCGGAGATGTCGGTCTGGTGCTGCTTCCGCTGCTCGCGGTCGCAGCGCCCCTGCTGGCACGCGGCGTGCGCCCGATCATGCGGGTGCCCATCATCGTCTTCGAGCTCCTGCTGGGCATTCTCGTCGGTCCCGCAGCACTCGGGTGGGTCGAGCCGCATGCCATCCTCGAGAAGCTGAGTGACTTCGGGCTCGCCATGCTCTTCTTCGTCGCGGGGTCGGAGATCGACTTCAGGAAGATGGCGGGAAGGCCCGTCGTGCGCGCATCGATCGGCTGGGTGCTGAGTGTGGCGCTCGGAATCGGCGTCGGGCTCTTCCTCGCACCGGGAGAGGGGATGGTGGTGATCGGCATCGCTCTCAGTTCCACCGCCCTGGGCACCCTGATGCCGATCCTGCGTGACGCGCGAGAGCTGAACACTCCGTTCGGCCAGGTCGTCACCGCCGTCGGCGCGGTCGGCGAGTTCCTTCCCCTCATCGCGATCTCTGTCTTCCTCAGCACCCGGACGACCCCCGTCGCCGCGGCGGTCCTGCTGGGCTTCGTCCTGCTCGCGGTCCTTGCCATCCTCCTCGCACGACGGCTGCCCCACGGACGGCTGCACTCGCTGATCAGAGCCACCATCCACACCTCCGAGCAGTTCGGAGTCCGCTTCGTGCTGCTGCTGATCGCCGCCCTCGTGGGACTGAGCGTGATGCTCGATCTCGACATGCTGCTCGGCGCCTTCGTCGCCGGGGCGATCTGGCGGATTCTCATGGCGCGGGCTCCGCGGAAGGACGCGGAGGATGTCGAGAGCAAGGTCGAGGCGATCGCCTTCGGCTTCCTGGTGCCGATCTTCTTCCTCTACACCGGCGTGAACTTCGATCTGGCAGCTCTCCTCGCCTCACCGGCGGCTTTGGCACTGGTGCCGCTGTTCCTGATCGCTCTGCTCGTGATCCGCGGATCGGCGGCGCAGCTCTCCGCCCCGCCCGGTCTCGCCCTGCGTGACCGCGCCGCTCTCGGCGCACTCGCGGCCACCGGGCTGCCGATCATCGTCGCCGTGACCGCCATCGGCGTCGACCAGGACATGCTCGACACCGGGACGGCCGCGGCCCTGGTCGGAGCCGGGATGCTGTCGGTGCTGATCTACCCGCTGCTGGGAATGACGCTGCGCGGTGATGCACAGCGCATCGCGGGCCCGCAGCCGGCGGACGAGCTGCCGCAGGGGGAGCTGTGAGGAAAGCCTCGGAGGTGATCGTCGAGGCGCGCGCGGCTCTGGCCGGGCTGCCGAAAGAGGGGCTCGGCGAGGAGCGCAGCTCTCGCTGGCGGGGCCAGCGCATCGTGAGGGTCGGTGCGGCCTGGCATCTGGGCGTGCTCCTGCTGACGGACGGGCAGGCGCTGGCCACCGGTGAGGTTCTCCGCGCAGCAGATCCCGGCCGTCGCGGGTACACGGCCGAGTCCGCCCGCGCCAGAGCGGCGCGTCGCGAGCTGGCGTTGCGCGGTGGATTCGCGCAGGGCGAGGTGGTGCACGTCGGCTGGAGCGTGATCGATGTGGCCGCGGTGGATGCCGGTGGTTCGTCGGGACCGCTGACCGTGCTGGACGGTGTGACGTCAGTGCGCTGGAGTTCGGTCGGTGGCTACGTCCCGCTGGAGACCTACCTCAGCGAGCGGATCGAGCTGCTGCGGGGCAGCGCGCCCTGATCGGACGCCGCGCACCCAGCGGGCGCAGTCTCAGGCGAATGTCTCGGCGAATCGCCGCAGCAGAGCCGCGCCCTCGGTGACCGACGCCGAGAGCACCTGCGTCTGCACGCTGTCGAACTCCGACGGATCGAAGTAGCCCGTGGTGCGGTAGAGCGTCATCCGGTCGGCGAAGTCGCGCGGCGTCGGCTCGGGGTGGAACTGCACCGCGTACAGGTGCGTTCCGACGCGATACGCCTGCACGGGGCACACCGCGTTGGACGCGAGCAGCACCGCCCCCGGAGGAACGGCGACGGCGCTCTCCTTATGGGCCGTGAGCACGGTCAGCGCAGGGGCGCTCGGACCGAACACAGGGTCGCTCGCTGCCGCCGGAGTCGTCTGGATCGCAGTGGCGCTCGTACTCTCGGGTGTGGCAGTGGTCACCTCGCCCCCCAGCATCCGCGTGATGACGCCGATGCCGTAGCAGGTGAAGAACGCGGCCGTCTCGCCGGCGATCGCCGCGCGCGCGATCTGCTCGAGGTCCGATTCAACGGCTCGCTGCACCGGGGTCTTGGCGCCGTCGGTCACATTGAAGGGCGACCCGCCGACGACGATGGCGCTGTAGTGCCCCAGGCGCGCCGGGTCGAGTCGCTCGGAAAGCAGGTCGAGCCGGTCCACGACGTCGACGCCCAGAGCACGCCGGAAGGAGGCATGTTCGGCATCGGCCGCTCCTCGTTCCGGGCGCACGCAGACGTAGAGAAGCGAGGCCACCCGGCGATTCTAACGAGCGCGGCTGGCAGGCGCCCATTCGGCGACGCATGAGGACGCGGCCGTCAGCGGGACGAGTTGGCCGTCCGCCCGCGCACGATCCCGATGAACGTCTCGACATCGGCGGTGGTGCCCTCGCGCCGCCACGCCAGGGCCACGGTCGAGACGGGCCCGTCGATGAGGGGCCGGTGATCGGCATCCTTTCGCTGATGCAGTCGTGCGAGCGACATCGGCACGACGACGAAGCCGACGCCGGCGGCCACGGTGGCGATCGCGTCGGCCGTCGTCGGCAGCGCGGGGAAGGCCGGGCTGAGCGTCCCCGGCAGATCGAGTAGCGCCAGCGTGTCGTCCATCGGGGTGATCTGGACCTCACCCGCGAGGTCGGCGGCTGTCAGTTCGTCGACAGCCATCAAATGCGAGTCGGAGGACGCGACGACGACCGGCATCTCGTCGTAGAGCGTGATGACATGCGCATCGGCGTCATCGAGCGGCAGACGGACGAGGGCGGCGTCGACGCTGTCGATCGCGGAGCGCTGGTCGGCGACCTCGATGGGGACGAGTTCGACGGGCACATCCGGCATCCGCTGCTTCCAGGCGTCGACCCACTTGCCGGGTGTCGCGCCCGGGATCACGCCGAGCCGGAAGGTCCGGGGCGCCTCGGCGACGGGATCGGCGTCGAAGACGACCTTCGACCGCTTCGCCTCGCGTGGCTTGGCTTGGCCACGCGGACCGCCATTCGAGGCGCGCTTGGCACCACGTCGGGGAACGGGCTTGCGACCCGCTGCCCCGCCTGGTTTCGCCATGCGTCCAGGGTACTCGCGGACCGGCGTCGATCAGGCGGCGAGCCAGAGACCCTTCTGATCGGTCGCGACGGTGAGCCCGGCCGCGACCGTCTCATCGTCGCCGATCTTGGCACCTCGCGCGATCCGCGCACCGGCCCCGACATCCGTCCGGACGCCGATGTGGGCGTTGTCGCCGACCGCGGCGCCCTCACCGATGTGCGCATGAGCATCGATGTGCGCGCCTTCGCCGATCACGGCATCCGGTTCGATCCACGCGCCCCGGGCGATGGTGGCCCCGGCGCCGACGCGTGCGCCGGGTTCGATGTACGCCCCGGCTTCGATGACCGCTTTCGGATGCACCTTCGCGCCGTGCGCGACGAGACCTCGGCCATTGGCGTGCTTGCGATAGCGCAGAGTCGCTCCGTGGTCGTTCTCGATGTCGACGTAGTTCTTGCCCACGATTCCTCCCGTGCCCGGAGTTGTCCGGATATATCAATAACCGCAGGTGGACTCGATTCATTCCCGCCGGGAGATGGGTTTCACCGCTGACAGAAAGGGCACCAGAACGTGATCCGCTCGCGGGTGGGATCGGCCCCCAGTTCGCCGCGACGGATGGGGGTTCCGCAGCGTCGGCACGGGCGACCGGCACGTCCGTACACCCACGTCGCCTGTCCAGGGCGGTTGATTCCGGTGAAGGTCCGGTTGGAGCGTTCGAGGTTCGCGCGGATCGTGCGCACGCCCAGGTCGAGGAGGGCAGGCACATCCACCTCGGGCGTCGGCGTCGTCGGCAGTACGCCGCGCAGAAACAGCAGTTCGGCCGCGTACTCGTTGCCGAAACCGGCGACGTTGCGCTGGTCGAGGAGCGAGACATGGATGCTGCGCGCATCAGCGCTCAGCCGCCGGACGGCCTCCACCGCATCCCAGTCATCTCCCAGTGGGTCCGGGCCCAGGTATCCCACGAGCTCGTCCTCCTCGCGCGTCGGCACGATCTCGACCTCGGCCAAGTCGATCCCGACAGCTTCGCGCTCTCGGGTGCCGACGATCGCACGCACCTTGAACGCCGGATGGCGCCACTTCTCTCCGGGCCGATAGATGAGCCAGGCGCCATCCATCCGCAGGTGCGAATGCAGCGTGCTGTCGCCGATGCGCAGCAGCAGGTGCTTGCCGCGCGCCACCGCACCGTGAATCGGCTGGCCGCGGAGATCGACGGTCGCGGCGCGCGGGACGCGGATGTCGAAACGCGCGGTCTCGTGACCGGCGAGCGCTTCGTCGAGACGCCGAGCGGTGCGGTGAGCGGTGTCGCCCTCCGGCATCACGCCCGCCTGGCGGAGGGTGGCGGAGGGGGAGGCGTCGCGCCGGCGGGCGGCGCCGTCGGCGCCGCGCGGCGGGAGCGTTCCATCATCGTGCGCGCCAGCATGGTGGATCCTGCGACGGCCGCCGGCATGACGGCGATGGCGCCTCCGGGGACGAGGAAGAACAGTTGCGTGGCGACGCCGAAACCGAGCACCCGAGCCCTGCTGCCGGCGAACAGAGCGGCGCGATCGGCGGGGCTGAGGTCTCTGGCATCGAAGGCGCGGCCGGTGAGCTCGCGCGCGAGCAGTCGTCCGTTGAGCAGCACCCCGGTGCAGGCGCCGAGAATCCCGCCGATGAGCGGGACGAACCCGGCGAGCAGCACGATCACGGCGATGAGGATGCCGAGGACGACGAGCCGGAGTCCCTCGGCGACGCTCGTCCAGAACCCACCACCACCGGGCGGCGGAGGGTCACCGAGGTCCTTCTCGACGGCGTCCCAGATCCGCTGGTAGAAGGGGTCGCCGATCGTCAGGGTGAGTGCGGTGAACACGGTGCTGGCCAGAGCGATCGCCGCGACGACGATGACGACCGCGACGGCGCCGCGCAGCAGCTCCTTCCAAGGCGCCGGCCACTCCTCGGCGAACGGCGTCACCCAGGCGCTGATGTGGCCGATGCCGAGCAGCAGCGGGATCAGCGCCGCCGCCAGCACGACGAGTGAGATGACCGCGGGCAGGAGTCCGAGAGCCATCAGGCCGCGCCGAGTGCGCCACAGCGCGAACCCCTGCAGCAGGATGCGAACGCCGGCACCGAACTCGCGAAACATGTGTCCAGCGTAGAGGGCGCTACAGCGCCTTCCGCAGCGTGTAGCCGCGCGGTGTCACGACGAATCCCGACTCCTGCAGTGCCGTGGCGATCTCGGTGCCGTAGACGCCTTCGCCGTTGACCTTCTCGACCGTGAGCGTGTCGAGGCGTCGGGACCGGGCGGTGTCGGCAAGATCCGCGGCGGCCGCGCGGAGCACGTCGCCGTCGTCGGAGAACGACAGCACCGTGCGGCCGCCGCGCTCAAGGTACAGCACCAGCTCTCCGTCGACGAGCACGACCAGCCCGCCGGCCTTCCGCCCCGGACGATGCGTCACGCCCTCCCGCCGCGGCCAGCCGAGGGCTGCGCCGTACGGGTTCGCCGGGTCCGTCGCGGCGAGGGTGACCGCCTTTCGCGGCGGCGGGTCGGAGAGCGCCGCGAAGGTGCGCAGCCGGTCGACCGTGGCGGAGGCGGCGAACTGCGCGGCTCCGAGCTTCTCGATGACGTAGCCGCGGCGGCAGTGCCCCGCCTCCTCGAAGCCCGCCAGCACACGGTACGCCTGGGCGAAACCGCCGGGCACACCCTCGGCCTGCACCGCACCGCGGGTGACGACCCCGTAGCGGTCGAGGAGGAGACCTGCCGTCACGGTGGCCCGGCGGGCGGCATCGGTCTCGGCCGTCGGCAGGAGCGACCAGCGTCCGCCGACGGAGGCCGGACGCGGTGTGGATCGAGCGAGGGACATGCCGCGATACGTCTTGGTGCGAGGCGCTCGCCGGGTGACGCGGTGCGCCTGCGATCCGCCGCCCAGCAGGCTGCGGACCGGGGCGAAGGTGTCGTTCGTCACGCGGCCGGCCCACGTCAACGACCAGAGCGCCTCGAGGACCGACTGTTCGTTCTCGGCACCGGCCATTTCTCTGAGCTGGCCCGCGAAGTACGCACCGCCCGCGCCGAGAGCCTCGAGCAATCGCTCCTCGAGCGAGTCTGGCGCCGGTTCGTCGTCGGGCTCGGGGAGCGTGAAGGGGGCGAGGTCAGCCGGATGCAGGGAGACCCAGCCGTCGCGCCCCGGAAGCGTTCCGTGGCCCGACCAGATGACCTCGCCGCTGGTGGTGAGTTCATCGAGGAGCCCCGGCGTGTAGTCGCGGACGCGCGACGGCAGGATCAATGACTCCCACGCGCTGGCGGGGATGGGGACACCCGCGAGTTGTTCGATGACGGACATCACGCCGTCGAGCCCCTCCTGCGGCCGAGCCAGGTGCTGCCACTCCGGCAGGAATCGCGCGTACGCCGCCGGAGGCACCGGTTCCACGCTCCCGCGGATCGCGGCGAGAGAGCGCATCCGCAGGCGCCGCAGCACCTCGGTGTCGCACCACTCGATGTCGGAACCGCTTCCCGATGCCTCCGGCAGGAAGTACCCGCTGGTGATGCGTCCGGCGTGCTCGAGCCGCTGGAGCGTGTGGCGGGCGACGGCCGCTCCGATTCCGAAGCGGGTAGCGACGGCATCCGTGGTGAACGGCCCATGCGTGCGGGCGTGCCGCGCGACGAGATCCCCCAGGGGGTCGGCGACCGGCTCGAGAAACGCGACGGGAATGCCCGTCGGCAGCGCGACGCCGAGAGCGTCGCGCAGGCGCCCGGCATCCTCGATGGCGGCGACGCGGGCGACGCCGGCGATCGTGACCGGCACGGCCCGCCGCGCGGCGACGAGTGCGTCGAGGTGACCGGTCGCAACGGATGCGTCCGCGTTGTCGGCCAGCCGGGCGGCGACCTCGGTGGCATCCAGCGGTCCGAGCATGCGGAGCAGGTCGGCTGTTCCCTCGAGCCCACGCGCGCGACGCTCCGGATCGAGGCGCTGAGCCTCCTGCTCGAACTGGGTGATGACTGCCGGGTCGAGCAGTTCTCGCAGCTCGACGGTTCCGAGAAGCTCCCCCAGGAGAGCGGGATCGACAGACAGCGCCGCCGCCCGTCGTTCCGCGAGCGGAGAGTCGCCCTCGTACATGAACGCGCCGACGTAGCCGAACAGCAGATCGCGCGCATAAGGTGACGGCTGTGACGGCTGCGTCTCGACGAGGCGGATCCGCCGCTCTGCGATCGAGGTGGCGAGCTGGCGCAGCGAGGGCAGATCGTAGACATCCTGCAGCACCTCGCGCAGGGTCTCCAGGATCACCGGGAACGTCGGATGCCGTCGCGCGACCTCGAGCAACTGGGCCGAGCGCTGGCGCTGCTGCCAGAGCGGGGAGCGGCGGTTCGGGTTGGTGCGGGGCATGAGGAGGGCGCGGGCGGCGCACTCCCGGAACCGCGAGGCGAAGAGGGCGGAGCCCCCCACCTCCTCCGTGACGAGATGCTCGAGCTCTTCCGGATCGAACACGAACAGCTCGGCACCCGGGGGCTCGGCCTCGGCATCCGGGATCCGCACGATGATGCCGTCGTCGCTCGCCACCGCCGATCCCTCGACGCCCAAGCGCTCGCGTACCCGGGCGTTGATCGCCAGAGCCCAGGGCGCGTGCACCTTCATTCCGTAGGGGGAGTGCAGGATCACCCGCCAGTCGCCGACCTCGTCGCGCCCGCGCTCGACCGTGAGTGTGCGGTCGGTGGGGAGGGTGCCGGTCGCCTCTCGCTGTTCGGACAGGTGTGCGAGCAGGTTCATTCGCGCCTGCTCGTCGAGGCCGGCGTCGATGAGGCGCTTCGCCGCCTTCTCAGGGGTGGCCGCCGACACCTCTCGGGAGAACGCCCCGAGCGCCTCACCGAGCTCGAACGGCCGGCCGATGCCGTCGCCGTGCCAGAAGGGAACCTTGCCCGGCTGGCCGTACGCCGGGATGACGTTCACCCGGTCGTGGGTGATCTCGGCGATCCGCCAGCTCGTCGTGCCGAGGGTGAACACGTCTCCGACGCGGGACTCGTACACCATCTCCTCGTCGAGCTCTCCGACCCGAGCGCCCGTCGTCTCGCCGGCGACGAACACGCCGAACAGCCCGCGGTCGGGGATCGTGCCGCCGCTGGTCACCGCGATGCGCTGTGCGCCGGGCCGTCCGGTCAACGTGCCGGCATCCCGGTCCCAGACCAGTCGTGGGCGGAGCTCTGCGAACTCGTCGGAAGGGAAGCGGCCCGCGAGCAGGTCCAGGGTCGCTTCATACGCCGAGCGGGGGAGTGCCTGGAACGGCGCGCTGCGCCGAAGCGTCTCGAACCACTCCTCGACACTGATCGGACCGAGCGCGCACGCGGCGACCGTCTGCTGGGCGAGGATGTCGAGCGGGTTGCGCGGCACCCGGATCGCCTCGATCTTGCCCGCCAGCATCCGTTCGGTGACGATCGCCGTGTGCAGCACGTCGCCGCGGTGCTTCGGGAAGAGGGCGGCGCGGCTGATCTCGCCGACCTGGTGCCCGGCACGCCCGACGCGCTGCAAGCCGGATGCTGCGGACGGCGGCGCCTCGACCTGGATCACGAGGTCGACCGCGCCCATGTCGATGCCGAGTTCCAGGCTGCTGGTCGCGACGACGCAGCGCAGCACGCCCGACTTCAGTTCCTCCTCGACGACGGCGCGCTGCTCTTTCGACACCGAGCCGTGATGCGCTTTGGCGAGTACCGGATCGGCGCCCGCAGTCGATCCGGCCTGCGCCATCATCTGCGCCGGCGGCCCTGCGGGCTCGGGAATCGCCACGCCCGTCCGCTCGGAGTAGATCTCGTTGAGGCGGCCGGTGAGACGCTCGGCGAGCCGCCGCGAATTGGCGAACACGATGGTGGAGTTGTTCTGCAGGATGCGATCGACGATCGCTTCCTCGACGTGAGGCCAGATGGATCCCGTGACCTCGGTGTACTCGGCATCGGCGGTCTCGCCGGGCACACCGGGCGGCGGAGGAGGGTTGGTCATGTCGTCCATCGGGACGACCACCGAGAGTTCGAAGGTCTTCGAGGCGGGCGGAGCCACGATCTCGACGGGCGCGGACCCGCCGAGGAACCGGGCGACCTCGTCGATCGGCCGCACCGTGGCGGAGAGTCCGATGCGCTGGGCGGCTGTCTCGGCGCCCTCCGCGCGGCGCAGGGCATCCAGCCGCTCCAGGCTGACGGCGAGGTGCGCCCCGCGCTTGGTCGCCGCGACCGCATGCACCTCGTCGATGATGACGGTGTGCACGCCTCGAAGCGTCTCTCCGGCACGGCTCGTGAGCATGAGGTACAGCGACTCGGGCGTGGTGATGAGGATGTCGGGCGGGTCCGAGACGAGCTTGCGCCGATCGCTCGAGGTGGTGTCGCCGGAGCGGACGCCGACGGTGACGACGGGCGCGGCGAGCCCCAGGCGCCGGGCGGACTGACCGATGCCGACGAGCGGCGAGCGCAGGTTGCGCTCGACGTCGACGCCGAGGGCTTTGAGCGGGGAGATGTAGAGGATGCGCGTGCGCGGCTGGCCCTTCGGCTGCTTCGCGCCGTCGGCACCGGCTGCGGTCGCTGTCTCGAGACGTTCCCGGAAGACGCTGTCGATGGCCCAGAGGAAGGCGGACAGCGTCTTGCCCGACCCCGTCGGAGCCACGACGAGCGCGTGCTTGCCCGCCGAGATCGCGTCCCACGCACCCGCCTGAGCCGGCGTGGGCGCGTCGAAGGCACCTCGGAACCAGTCCTGCGTGGCCGGGGTGAAGCGGTCGAGCACGTCGCTCATCCCTCCATCTTCGCCGAGGCCGCCGACATCGGCTGGACGGATGTCTGCGGCGGGGTGGATGCTGGTGCCATGGCGCAGCACACGACGAACTACCGAAGCACTTTCATCGAGGTGGCGGAGGACTGCCCGATCGGTCATGCGGTCGAACCGCCGGTGACGGACACGCCGTCGATCGCGGCGCTGCATCACCGGCTGATCGCCGAAGAGCCGTACGCCCGTACCTCGGACGACGTGATCTTCGAGACCTATGCCCTTCGAAACGGCATCGCCGTCGACGATGCCGCGGCACGCGAGGCCTTCTTCTCGAAGGGACAGCCGTGCCTGCGCTCGTCACCCCTCGGGAAGCGCTACGGATGGGGAACCCATCATGACGCCGAGGGCCGCGTCGCGCTGGTGCCGCGCGACTCCGAGGAGTACGCGGTGCTGGCGGCCGACCCCGACCTCTCGCACACGAAGGCGATGCGCAGCCGGCGGGCCTGAGCCCGCCGGCTGAGCGTCACACGACCACCTCGGTCAGCGCCCCCTCCGCATCGATCTCGAGCGTGCGCGCGAGATCGAGCCGCCGCAGGAACGCATCGTCGTGGCTGACGACGAGCACCGCGCCCCGATAGGCGAGCAGCGCCTCGACGAGCTGGTCGACCGTGTCGAGGTCGAGATTGTTCGTCGGCTCATCGAGCACCACCAGGTGCGGAGCGGGATCAGCGAGCAGCACCCGGGCGAGGGCCACCCGGAAGCGCTCGCCGCCGGACAGGCTCGACACGGGCCGATCCGCGGTGCCTCCCCGGATCAGAAAGCGCGCCATGCGGTTGCGCAGCTCCTTCTCCGGCACACGAGGGGCGGCGTCGGCGATGTTCGCGAACACCGACCGGGTCTCGTCGAGCCCGTCGATGCGCTGCGGCAGGTAGCCGATCCGGTCCGTGTGGGCTTCTGCCGCAAGGCGAGGCCGGTCAGAGTTCAGGAGATCTGCGCCGGATCCTGCGGAATCCGGCCTTTCTGCCGATGTCCGGCTGATTCTTCCTGAATCATCGACCGCACCCTGCGCGCTCTCCACGAGCCGCCGCAGCAGTGTCGTCTTCCCGGCACCGTTGGGTCCGATCAGCGCCGTGCGCTCCGGTCCCTGGATGATCCAGGAGCGGTTCTCGTCGGCGATGGTGGCGATGCGGCGACTGCGCGAGACCTGCGGATCGGGCAGCTCGATCTTCATCGAGTCGTCATCGCGTATGCGTCGGCCGGCCTCGTCGAGAGCTGCGCGGGCGGCATCCTCTTTCTCGCCCATCTCGACGCGAAGTCGGCCGGCTGACACCTGGGCCTCGCTCCTGCGGCCGTGCGCGATGATCTTCGGAACGCGTTTCTCCACCTCGGCCTTGTGCGCGGTGCGAGCTCGATGGGCGAGCTTGACCTCAGCCTCGATGCGCTGCCGCTTCTCCTTGCGCATGGCCTGGGCGGCATCGCGCTCGGCTTGCCGGGCCGCATCCTGCTCGGCATCCAGCCAGGCGCGCCATTCGGAATACGGACCGCCGAACACGCTCAGGGTGTGAGCGTACAGCTCGGCGGTGTCATCCATGAGTTCGAGCAGCGAGAGGTCATGACTGACCACAATGAGGGCGCCCTTCCATGAGCGGATCATCGCGGCGAGCGTGGCGCGGGCACCTCGGTCGAGATTGTTCGTCGGCTCATCGAGAAGTGTGATCGGAGCCCGGCGGAGGCGGATGCCGGCGATCGCGACCAGGACAGCCTCGCCGCCGGAGAGCTCTCCGACCCTGCGGTCGAGAAACGTCGGGTCGAGGCCGGCTTCGGCGAGCGATGCTTCGGTGCGCGCCTCGATGTCCCAGTCATCGCCCACCGCGTCGAAGCGCGCGGGGTCGACGTCGCCTGCAGCGATCGCCCGTACCGCGTCGAGCGGTTCGGCGACGCCGAGCAGTTCGGCCACGCGACGATCGACGTCGAGAGTCAATTGCTGAGGCAGGTAGGCGACGTCGCCGCTGGCGAGAACCGCGCCGGCGGTCGGGCGGAGTTCCCCCGCCATCAGACGGAGGAGCGTGGATTTGCCCGAGCCGTTGCGGCCGACCAGGCCCGTGCGGCCGGTGCCGAACGAACCGGAGACGCCGTCGAGTGCGACGGAGCCGTCCGGCCAGGTGAACGAGAGGCGGTCGAGGGTGACCGATGCGTTGAGGGTCGGTGTTGACATGAGTGTCTCCCGGAGGTGTGCGGGTGCACTGACGCCGGGCATCCGGTTACGGAGGCGTCGGAAACCGACGCCGGAAGAGGCGGATGCGGGCCGTGTGAGTCGGCGATCGTCGGGTCAGCGCGCGGAAAGAGGAGCGCGGAGGCGACGAATCAGATCAAAGGACTTCCAGACACGGCGGACAGGACCACACGACTGTACCCGGGCGTGTCGGGTTCCCGCAACCCCGGGCGTGTCGCTGCTGTGCTCGATATCCGCCACGCGGCGCTTGCTCGATATCCGCCACGCGGGGGATGCGGCACCACCCCTCCCCGCGTAGCGTCGGAGCATGGCCGACGACAGGATGAGCAGCAGCGAAGCGCGGATGCGGACGGGGTGGGGCGTGGGGATCGCTCTCGGCATGGGCGTCGGAGTCGCCCTCGGCGTCTCGCTGGACAACATCGCCATGGGCATCGCACTGGGCCTCGCCGTCGGCATCGCCTTCGCCGCGGCGTTCAGCGCGAAGCCCGCCGCCGAAGACGGCGAGGAAAAGGACCCGGCGTCGGATCCCAGCAGCGGTACGGATGCTTCGGCTGAAGCCGATCCGGCGCTGGAGGTGGAAGCGGACGCGCCGCTGAAGGTCGAAGCCGATCCGGCGCTGGAGGTCGAGGCGGATGCTCCGCTGGCCGTCGAAGCGGATGCTGTGCGGGACGTCGAGGCGGACCCCCGGCTGGAGGTCGAAGCGGATGCTCCGCTGGGCGTTGAGGTGGATGGCACGACGGAATCGGATGCCACCACGAAACCGGAACCCGGCGACCGCCCCGCCCCCTGATCAGCCCGACGCTGCGACGTCTTCCGGCCGATCCCGCCATTTCTCCAGGAACAACCGCACGTCGGCGAGCTCCTCGTGAGAGATGCTGTGGGTGAGCCCCGGGTAGACGCGACCGGACAGTTCGGCGTGATCCGGCAGCCACTGCGCCGTCTGATCGATGAGCGCAGGGGGGATGACGTCGTCGTGCGATCCGCGTCCCCAGAACACCGGGGGCCTGCGCTCGCGCAACTCTTCGTCGCGCGGCAGCTCGCCCTGAGCCGCGTATCCGCTGAGGGCGACGACGGCGCCGAAGCGGCGCGGATCCAGCCGCATGGCCTGCAGCGACACCGCCGCACCCTGCGAGAAGCCGAGAAGGGCGATGTCGTCGACATCGGCGTGCGCATCGATCCACGCCAACAGCGCCTCGGCGGCCGCGGTCACCGCTTCCGGACTCCGCCCCTCCAGCCCCTCGATCGCGTACCAGGACCTGCCAGGCGTCGGCCAGGGGGGCATCAGTGGAGCGGCGACGGATGCCACCGCGATCCCGTCCGGAAGATAGGGCACCAGGCCGAACAGATCGTTCTCATCGGCGCCGTAGCCGTGCAGGAGCACGAGCAGCGGCATCCCCTCCCGCTCGTCGGGCGACCACCGGGTCGCCGCGGCGTCGATGACGACAGAAGCGCTCATGCGACCATCCTGCCAGCGCCCGACCGGCACCGAGAAGCCGAGCGCCCTGGCGTGAGGTCCATATCAGGATGCCGACGCGGCTGATAGAAATGAGACATGTCCGTGCGCACCCCTGATCCCGACCCGGAACCCGACGACGGTCTCGGCGGGTTCGACGACGCGCAGCCGGCCTCGCGTTCGAATCCCGGCTGGCTGAGTGACATCGAGCTCGAAGAGGCGAGACGCCGGCTGCCCATGCTCTACGTCGAGGCGATCCCGGTGCGCACCGACGGATCCGGCCAGGTCACCGAGATCGGCATCCTGTTGCGCTCGACGCCCATCGGCGAGATGACCCGCACGATCGTCTCGGGCCGCGTGCGGTTCGGCGAGACCATCCGCGATGCGCTGTTCCGCCACGTCGAGAACGACCTCGGACCGATGGCCTTCCCGCTGCTTCCACCGCAGCCCCTGCCCTTCACCGTCGCCGAGTACTTCCCGATCCCCGGTGTCAGCGCCTATCACGACGACCGCCAGCATGCGGTGTCGCTGGCGTTCGTCGTGCCCGTCACCGGTACCTGCGAACCCCGTCAGGACGCGCTCGAGGTCACCTGGTTCACGCCTGAGGAGGCCGGATCCGACGCCGTGGCCGCCGAGATGGAGGGCGGCCGGGGCACCCTCATCCGCTTGGCGCTCGCGAACCTCGGGCTGCTGCGTTAGAGAACGTCGCTCTGCAGGCGCGCAACCAGCGCGTCGATCCGTGCGCCCGAGACGCCCGCGTGCGACAGGTACGCCCTGACGTCGAAGTCGGCGATCCAATCGCGCAACACCGACACGCGCTCGGCGATCCGCTCCTCGATCTCGGCATCGCTGAACATGGGTTCGACGTAGCCGCCCTGGCCTGGCAGCGGCAGCGCGGGGAGGTCACGGGCATGGCGCCTGCTCGCCTCGCGGAACGCCGCGCCATAGTCGTCGGTAATCGCATCGATCTCGGCATCCGCGAGACGCAGCAGCGTCGCCGACACCAGGCCGGTGCGGTCTCGGCCGCCGGCACAGTGCACGAGCACCGAACCGGGTGCGTCCGCGATGGTGGTGAAGACAGCGGCGAGCTTCTCCGGGTACATGCGCAGGTTGCCGGCGAAGCCTCGGGGATGATCGAGCCACGGTCCGACGACGCGCATGAACTCCGGGTCGTCCGGGTCCTCGGTCGGCGCGTGCACGATGTCCACGCCCAGCGCGTGGCCGTCCGCGAGGACGGGGTCGGTCACACGGCGCGTGCGCTCGGGCGGGTTGCGCAGATCGATCACCGTCGTCACACCCGCCGCGCGGAGGGCTGCCCAGCCGGCATCCGTCAGGGTCTCGGGCCGCCCCGAGCGGAACACCTGACCGATGGCGGTGCTTCCGCCTGTGCGCAGTGGTATTCCGCCGAGGTCACGGAGGTTGAACGCTCCGTCCCAGTCGGTCATCGTCAGGCGCGGGTCAGCCGCGACAGCTCGGCGACGAACGCGTCGACGTCGTCTTCCTGCGTGTCGAAGCTGCACATCCAGCGCACCTCGTTGCGCGCGGCGTCCCAGTCGTAGAACCGGAAGGATTCGCGGAGGCGGTCGGCGACGCCGTCCGGCACCGTCGCGAAGACCCCGTTCGACTGGGTCGGCTGCGTGAACGCGACGCCGTTGATCGAGCCGTCGGCGATGCCCGCCTCGATGGCCGCCCGCAGGCGTCGTGCCATCGTGTTGGCGTGGCGGGCGTTGCGCAGCCAGAGGTCGCCCTCGAGCAGCGCGATCAGCTGCGCCGAGACGAAACGCATCTTCGACGAGAGCTGCATGTTGAACTTGCGCGCGTAGAGCAGGCCGTCGGCCGCCTCGGGGTTCAGCACGACGATCGCCTCGCCGAGCATGGCGCCGTTCTTGGTGCCGCCGAAGCTCAGCACATCCACGCCGGCGTCGCGCGTGAAGGCGCGAAGCGGCAGGTCGAGAGCCGCGGCGGCGTTGGAGAGCCGGGCACCGTCGAGATGCAGCTTCATGCCCCGCCCGTGCGCGTGGTCGGCGAGGGCGCGGATCTCGGCCGCCGAGTAGAGCGTGCCCAATTCGGTCGACTGGGTGATCGAGACCACCAGCGGCTGGGCGCGATGCTCATCGCCCCAGCCCCAGGCCTCGCGATCGACCAGCTCGGGGGTGAGCTTGCCGTCTGGCGTCGGTACGGTGAGGATCTTGAAGCCGCCGATCCGCTCGGGAGCGCCGCCCTCGTCGACGTTGATGTGAGCGGAGGATGCCGCGATCACGGCGCCCCATCGCGGCAGCATCGACTGCAGGCCGGTGACGTTCGCTCCGGTGCCGTTGAAGACCGGGAAGGCTTCCGTGCCCTCCCCGAAGTGCTGGCGGAACACCTCCTGCAGGCGCTCCGTGTACGCGTCGGCGCCGTACGCCCCCTGGTGGCCGTCGTTGGCGGCGCCGATCGCGGCGAGGACCTCGGGGTGGATGCCGGAGTAGTTGTCACTGGCGAAGCCCCGGATCGCGGGGTCATGCTGGATGCTCACCGCACAAGCCTATTGCCCGGGTGACGCGAGCCGTTCGGGCGGGTCGCCGGCGCCGGACGATTCGAGGTGCTCGTGACGATTCGAGGTGGGACTGCGGCGGAATCCACCGCGAATCGTCCGGCTCACCGCGAATCGTCGGGCCGGAGCGGCGCGGATGCCGCGACGGCGAGGCTGCAGGCAGCGAGGGGTTCCGGATGTCGGACGCCGGCCATACGATCAGACCGTGACCGACACCGCAGACTCCGCGCGCCCGCCAGGGCCGGCAGACGAAGCCTCTCCCGGCAGCCCCCGCGCCAAGAGGGCGTTCACCAACGTCCTCATCAACACGCTCATCGCCAACGTCACGACGAGCTTCCTCTGGTTCGCGCTGACGTTCTGGGTGTACATCGAGACGCAGTCGGTGCTGGCCACGGGAATCATCGGCGGCGCCTACATGCTGTTCGTCGCGTTCTTCGCGATGCTGTTCGGCACGATCGTCGACCGGCACCGCAAGCACAGGGTGATGCTGATCTCCAGCGTGATCTCGGCGATCGCCTTCCTCATCGCCGGGCTGCTCTACGCGTGGCAGCCCGAATCCGCCCTGCTCGATCTCGGCGGTCCGTGGTTCTGGCTCTTCTCTGGCGTCATCCTGTTCGGCGGTGTCATCGAGCAGCTGCGCAACATCGCGCTCTCCACGACCGTGACGCTGCTCATCGAGGAGGACAAGCGTGCGAACGCGAACGGTCTCGTCGGCACCGTGCAGGGCCTCGCCTTCCTGGTGACGAGCGTGTTCTCGGGCCTGTCCATCGGCTTCCTCGGAATGGGATGGACCCTCGTGATCGCCATCGTCGCGATGGCTCTGACGTTCGTGCACCTGCTGTTCGTGCGCATCCCCGAGAGTGCGCCGGTGCCCGACGAGAACGCGACCAGCGCCCTGGATTTCCGCGGCAGCGTGCAGGCGATCCGCCTCGCCCCCGGGCTGTTCGCCCTCATCATCTTCTCCACGTTCAACAACCTCATCGGCGGCGTCTACATGGCGCTGATGGACCCGTACGGTCTCACGCTGTTCGACGCGCAGACCTGGGGGTTCGCGCTCGCGTTCGCCTCGACGGGGTTCATCATCGGCGGCGGTCTCGTGGCCAAGTTCGGCCTGGGCAGGCTGCCGATGCGCACGATGCTGCTCGTCGTCATCGCCATGGGGCTTCTCGGTGCGGTGTTCATGCTGCGCGAATGGTGGCCGCTCTACGTCGTCGGCATGTGGCTCTACATGATGCTGGTGCCGCCGGTCGAGGCGGCCGAGCAGACGGTGATCCAGAAAGTCGTGCCGTTCACGCGACAGGGGAGGGTGTTCGGCGTCGCTGCGGCCATGGAGGCGGCCGCCGCGCCGGTCACGGCGTTCCTCATCGCCCCGATCGCCGAGTTCCTCATCATCCCGTACATGGACAGCTCGGCCGGCCAGCGGCAGTGGGGATGGCTGCTCGGCGAGGGCGAGGCACGCGGCATCGCGCTGATCTGCCTGTTCGCGGGTCTCATCATGGTCGTCGCCGCGATCGCTGCGTTCTTCACGCGCTCGTACCGTCAACTCGCCGAGCTGTACGCGGCAGCGCCCGAGCAGGCGCCCGACGGCGGCACCGACGGCGCGGACGACCCGGGCGTCGAGTCGTCGGATGCCGACGCGGAGGCCGCCGCGGATGCCGACGCCTCGAGGCCTGCCGATCATCGATCGTTCGATGCGCCGGCGCCGGTGCGCGGACAGCCGCCCGAGATCCCGGACCGACGCCGCTGACGCGGTCGCGGAGCGACGCGGCTCAGAGGAGGTCGATGATCCGGTCGTTGAGCTTCGCGGCATCCACGTCCCACAGCGACAGAACCGCGGGCACGAGCGCTGCGGTGTCGAGGGCTTTCGCTCGGAACACTACGGATGCCGTGCGCAGCGGCTCACCGGCATCCCGAGCCGACTTGGCGTAGCCCTGCGCGACCGCGAGAGTCCAGGCCTCGCTCCCGGCCTTGATCGCCGCATAGTTCGCGCCGCCGGCGAGCGGGCGGCCGACGGCCGTCGATGACACGATCGCGAACCTCCCGGCACCCGACGCACGAAGCCGCGCGTCGAAGGCACGGCTGGTCGCGCGGACCGCGGCGAGGGCGGGCAGCAGTGCGTCGAAGTCGTCATCCGACTGCCCGGCGAGGCCGCCGCCGCCGCGCCAGCCGCCGACCAGAGGGATCACGCCGTCCACGGACTCGAGGCGTGATGCGAGTGCGGTCATGTGATCGAGCGAGGTGGCGTCCGCGACCTCGATCTGCACGCCGGCATCCTTCAGCGGCGCGAGACGCTCCGCCGATCGGCCGGTGGCGACGACGCGCGCACCGGCGTCCTGAAGGGCCGAGGCGAGGGCGAGTCCCGACGCACTCGTGGCACCGGCGAGGACGACGGTGCGGTCAGTGACGCTCATATGCTCAACTTTCGCGGAGAGATCGAACTTCTGCGGCCGATCCGGGCCGGAATGGCCGCAGAAGATGCGATCGGCCGCAGAAGTCGCGAAGAGGGGATCAGTCGTCGGTGCCGCGGATGCCGACGGTCGACTCGATCACCGGCTTCATCTTCTTGTCGAGCGCCTCGAAGAACATCGACAGCGGGAACTCGTCGTCCAGCACCGCGTCGGTGTATCCCCTCGGCGAGCCGGAGAGGATCTCGTCCGAGAGGCCGCGGGCCCAGTTCGACGCCGGGTGCGGCGTCAGGACGCTCCGAACCAGGTCGTACGCGGCGAGCCAGTGCGCCGTCTTCGGGCGGTCGATCGAGCGCCAGTACAGCTCGTCGATCGCATCACCCAGCGCCACGACGGCGTCGGGTACGCCCTCCCAGTCGAAGGCGAGCCGCGTGTCGGTCCAGTGCAGCACGCCGCGCTGGTGCAGCCAGGCGAACAGCAGCTGACCGCCGAGACCGTCATAATTGCGCACACGAGAACCGGTGATCGCGAAGCGGAAGATCCGGTCGAAGATGACCGCGTACTGCACGAGGGCTGCGTGCTCGAGCATCTCCTGCTCGGAGCCCACGAGCACCTCGCCGGCGGCCGCGCGGGCCGACAGTGAACGCTCGATCTTCACGGACTCGCGGAACGCGGTCAGATCGCACCGCAGTTCTTCCAGCGAGTACAGGAAGAACGGCATCCGCTGCTTGATCATGAACGGGTCGAACGGCAGGTCTCCGCGCATGTGCGTGCGGTCGTGGATGATGTCCCACATGACGAAGGCGCGCTCGGTGAGTGCCTGGTCGTCGAGCATCGCGTTCGCGCGCTCCGGCAGCTCGAGTTTCGTGATCTCGGCAGCGGCGCGGGTGACGCGGCGGTAACGCGCGGCCTCGCGGTCCTGGAAGATCGCACCCCACGTGAAGGTCGGGATCTCCCGCATCGACACGGTCTCGGGGAACAGCACCGCCGAGTTCGTGTCGTAGCCGGGGGTGAAGTCGACGAGCCGCAGCGAGACGAAGAGCTTGTTGCCGTAGTCGCCGGCCTCGAGCGCCGCGATGAACTCGGGCCAGATGGTCTCGACGATGAGCGCCTCGACGAGCCGGTCGCTGGATCCGTTCTGCGTGTACATCGGGAAGACCACGAGGTGGCGGATGCCGTCGACACGATGCTGCTGAGGCTGGAACGCCACGAGGGAGTCGTGGAAGTCGGGCACACCGAAGTCCTCGGACGCCCAGCGATCGAAGTCGGTCACCGAAGCTGCGAGGTAGTTCGCGTCGTGCGGGAAGGCGGGGGCGAGTGCACGCACGCCGGCGGTGATCTCCGCGACGAACCCGCGCGCCGCGGCGTGGTGGGCGGCATCGGGGATCGAACCGTCCTTGACCTGGAGCTCGCGGAGCGCGATCGCTGCATCCTTGAGGCGCTTCCAGGCGGCGGTGGTCTCTGCGATCGACGCATCCTCGACGACCTCGGGTTCGCCGACGATGGCCTGACCGTTGCTGGTGGCAGCAGGGGTCTGAGCGGAAATGATGGACATCGGGACCTCCGATCGGGAAGTTGTTCGGAAAGTTTCCGGCGAAAGCCGACTACAGCCGATATTCTTTCATGTATGGATGATCCTGTCGAACGAGCCATCCTCGCCGCGATCTCTCTCGACGGCCGTGCCACGTTGTCTCAGCTGTCGGATGCGGTGGGGCTCTCAGTGTCGGCGGTGCAGTCCCGACTGCGGCGCCTGGAGACCCGCGGCGTCATCACCGGCTACCGGGCCATCCTCGACCCGGAGGAGGTGGGCGCTCCGCTGTCGGCGTTCATCGAGATCACCCCGCTCGACCCCGCTCAGCCCGACAACGCGCCGGAGCTGCTCGAGCATCTCAGCGCGATCGAGGCGTGCCATTCGATCGCGGGGGATGCGAGCTACATGCTCTTCGTGCGGGTGGCGTCTCCTCGTGCGCTCGAAGAACTCGTGCGCGATGTCCGCCTCGCGGCCAACGTGAGCACGCGCACGACCGTGGTGCTGCAGACCTATTACGAGCACCGGCCGATCATCTCGCCCGAGTAGGAGCGCCCCTCACAGCACCGCGCCCACCATCGCCTCGCCGAGCGGGGTGCGCAGGTGCAGCATGCGAGCGCCGTCGCGCTGGCTCGTCACGAGTCCGGCATCGCGGAGCACGGTGAGGTGGTGCGATGCCGTCGACACCGCGATGCCCGCATCCGCCGCGACCTCGGACGTCGTCCGCGCCGTGCCGGCACCGAGGAGGATTCCGGCGCGGGCGGGGCCGAGCAGGGAACCCAGCGCCTCGGAGATCTCGGTCCCGTCACGCGCCCACCCCGCAGTGACACCGCGGGCCGGGTAGAAGAGAGTCGGCTGTGCCGGCGGTTCGGTGAGCACCATGCAGCCCCACGACGACATGACGGAGGGCACCAGCACCAGGCCGACGCCCCGGCAGTCGACCTGTTCGCTGTGCCTGCGCAGCGACACGCGCACGGCGCCCTCGCCCCAGCTGACCTTCGAGTGCAGGCCGTCTGCCATGCCCGAGATGCCGGACGTGGCCATCGTCTGCGCGCGAACCGCGATGTCGGCTCGGAGCAGACGCTCGAGCTGCGGCCATACCGGCGAGAGCGCCGTGTTCCAGAAGTGCTCCCAGGCATCGGCGATCATGCTCCTCGCCCTCGCGGGGTTCTCCTGCATGTCACGCAGTGCCTGCTGGCGAGACCCGCTGGATCGCAGCACCATCTTGCCGAGGTCGACGCGCATCGGTTGGAGCGCGGCGCTGCGGAGCGCCTCGAGCTCGGCCTCCGGTGTCATCTCCCAGTGCGGGGTCGCCGTCAGGAAGTCGGGAAGGTAGCCGTCGTCGCCGATCACCGCGGCCAGGAGGGCGAAGCTCTCCCGAGGCAGGCGCTCCCGCACCGCACGCAACCAGCCCCACTGCAGCGGGTGCTGCGCCGGCCGGAGCAGGACGCGGACGGCGTGCGCCAGTTCGTGCCCTGGCGAGATGCCGAAGCGTACCGCCTGGATGTCGCCAGGGCTCAGATGGAACTCGACGCGGTGATCCGGGTGCTCGATCCCCTCGATCGGCAACGAGTTTCGATCCACATCGAAACTCTATGGGAGCGTGGAGCAGGTGTCGAGACTGAGGACCGTCGGGCCGCGGAGGCGGCCGAGGACACCGGAGAAAGGACCATCGTCATGCTCACCGCTGACATCCCCGAGGGCGTCGTCCGCGACGCCGACATCCGCATCGGCCCCGGCAGGAGCCGCAAGTTCGTCGGCTCCGAGCACGCCGCCGACATCTCGTACTTCTACGTCGAGAATCAGCCGGGCGAGGGCCCAGGGCTTCACCGGCACCCCTACTCGGAGACCTGGGTCGTGCTCGAGGGCACGGCGCGGATCACTCGCGGTGACGAGACGTTCCTGGCTGAGCCGGGCGACACCGCCACCGTCGCCGCCCACGTGCCGCACGGGTTCGTCAACGCCGGCGCCGGACTCCTGCGCATCCTGTGCATTCACGCGTCCGCCACAATGATCCAGACATTCCTCGACGAAGACTGAACACCGACAGAAGACGGAACACACCGAAAAGGAGAACCGATGTCATTCCAGGCTTACCTCGACAAGGTCGAGACCCAGACCGGGCTCACCCCGCGGCAGTTCATCGAACTCGCCAGGGAACAGGGGTTCGATGAGACCACCAAGGCGACTCCCGTCCTGAACTGGTTGAAGCAGGAGTACGGACTCGGCCACGGTCACGCGCAGGCGATGGTGCACGTGATCCTCAAGGGCCCGAAGATTAGCGCCAAGCACGTCGGCACGGGCGGCTCCCACGGCGACGCGTCCGACACGCTGTGGCTGGACGGCAAGGCAAGCAACCCGAACGCCTGAGGTCGGAGCCTGCTCAGCGGCAGGCATCGATGCTGCCACTAGGATTCCCTGCGTGGCAGCATCCTCGAAGCAAAAGAAGCGCACGAACCAGACGAAGCCCAAGCAGACCAGCGGCAACCCCGCGAAGCGTCCCGCCGTCGAGGCCGGGCCCGTCACCGCCGGCGACTGGATCGGCGCCGCGCGACTGCGCACCCTGCCGCTGGCGGCGGCCCCGGTCCTGATCGGCACGGGCGCCGCGCGGTCGACGGGGCCGGAATTTCACTGGGTCATCGCGCTCGCATGCCTCGCGGTGGCCCTGCTGCTGCAGATCGGCGTCAACTTCGCCAACGACTACAGCGACGGCATCCGCGGCACGGACGCACACCGGGTCGGACCGGCTCGGCTGACCGCGTCCGGCAGGGTGAGGCCCCGCACCGTCCTCCTTGTCGGTCTCGTCTTCTTCGCGCTCGCCGCGGCCGTCGGGCTCGCGATCGTGGTGCGTACCGGACAGTGGTGGATGCTGGCGGTCGGCGCCGTCTGCATCGTCGCCGCTTGGTTCTACACCGGCGGCAAGCGGCCCTACGGCTACTACGGCCTCGGTGAGGTCTTCGTCTTCGTGTTCTTCGGGCTCGTCGCCACCCTCGGCACGACCTGGGTGCAGGTGTTCGCGCTGCCGCAGCAGGCCTGGCTGGGCGCAGTGGCCGCCGGCCTGTTCGCCTGCGCGGTGCTGCTGGCCAACAACCTGCGCGACATCGACCAGGACCGCGCCGTCGGCAAGCGCACGCTGAGCGTCCTGATCGGGCGACGGGCGACGCAGGTGCTGTACACGCTCTTCGTGCTCGCACCGTTCGCGATCTCGAGCTTCCTCGCGCTGCTGTTCCCCATCGCGTGGCTGGCGCTCATGGCGCTGCTCGCGGCCCTTCCCGCCGTCCTCATCGTGTGGACGTACCGGCGGGCGCAGGAACTCGTCGTCGCTCTCGCCCTCACGTCACTGTCGTCGTTGCTCTACGCGGGCGCCCTGTTCTGGGCCTTCGTCGGCTGATCGGGCGCTGACGACCGGTCGCCGTCAGCGCCTGTCGTCGCCGTCGATCGCCTGGTCCTCCGCCTCGGCATCCGTCTGACCGGCGGAGGTGCGTTGCCGCCTTCGCTCGTGCAGTTGCGTCGATGCACCGGACAGCGGTGCGCGCAGGAAGAGCAGCGAGATGCTGGCGCCGATGAGAGCGGCGAAGATGGCGGCGAGCCACCAGAACTCCCGGAAGATCGGGAAGAAGAACCACAGGATCGCCAGCGGAACCAGGAAGGCCAGCAGCCGCAGCACGGTGTAGACGAGGAGGGGTGCAGGCTTCACCCTTCCAGTCTATGGTCGCCGTTCTGGGAGCCCGATGCGTGCGAACGGGATCCCCCGCACCACCCGACGCCACGGGTGTTCGCCGAGCGACCACAGCACGCCGGCCTCGGGGTCGAGCGCGAGATCCTCCGGGCCGACGGGAAGTGTCACATCGTGGCGCCGAAGATCCTCACGCGGTCCGCTCCACAGTTTCCCGGGAAGCATCAGGTCCGACTGCGAGATGAAATGCTGCGCGCCCCAGCGGACAGCCCCCTGCATACGTGGGATTCCGGGGGAGAACTCGAGACGGCCTACGAAGCCGCCAGCCCCGTCCTCGGGGATCGAGAACTCCCCGATCCGTCCGCGGTCGTCGGTCCGGTACTCGCCGATGAGGACGCGCCCCAGCGGCCGACCTGCGTCATCGAACACGCGCCCGATGAAGGAGCAGCGCAGCGGCACGGCGTGCACGCGGGAGCGCACGGCGACGAGCGCCGCAGCCGGCAGCCCTCGATCGCTCCCGCCGCGAAGCCGGCGAGCGAGTCCACCGCTGACCCGGCGCAGATCCGAGAGGTCGAACTCCCAGATCCCCTGCCCGGTCGCGGCGACGAAGAGCCGATGCTCGAACCAGGCAAGTCCTCCGGCGTGGATCCGCGCCGGCACCAGCGCGCCGTCATCGTCCTCGATCGAGAGGGCGACGTCGAGATGGCTCGAGCGCTTCGGGTCGATGAGAGCGATGCGCGATGCGAGATGGTTTCCGCGGCGATCCTGCCGGAACCAGCTGACGGCCAGCGCCGGGCGGCCGTCCCAGATCCCCGTGTCGATTCCCTGCGGATACCAGCTCGTGGTCCACGACCGCCGGGTGAACCACCGCAGGTCGACGGTGTCTCGGCGCTTGCGCCGCATCGGGCGCCAGATCGGTCCGAAGGGCCAGAGCATCCTCCCATCGTCGCCGATGCCGCCGCCGCCCGAGGCGAAGACACCCCGCGTTCACCTCTGCGTCCCCGACCGGCAACGACCGTCTGCGACCATGCCCGACACATCCACCACCAGGAGTTCCGTGCCTACACCCCTCGTCACCGTCATCCTGCCCGCGAAGGACGCCGGTCCGTACATCGGAACGACGCTCGAGACGCTGACCCGGCAGTTCGACGACCCGGCAGCCCTCAAGCTCGTCGCGATCGACGACGGCTCCCGCGACGACACCGGGACGATCATGCGGCGGTACGCCGAGCGGTTCCCCTATGCCGAGGTCATCAGCAACGATCGGCCTCGCGGACTGTCGGACGCCCGCAATCAGGGGCTGGCCCACGTCGAAGGCGAGGCGTTCTGCTTCCTCGACGGGGATGACTGGATGCAGCCGCGCCGGCTCGACGTGCTGGTGTCGCGTCTTCACGACCTGGGCTGCGACTACCTGCGCACGGACCACGTGACCGACAAGGGCGGTCGCCGCACTCTCGTTCGCGCTCCTCATCCGTGGCGGGAACAGGTCGCAGACCCGCGCGATGCGATCCTTCCCGAGAACGAGCCCACGATGGTCGACTACCCGTTCGCCTGGGCCGGGATCTTCCATCGGCGCCTCATCGACCGCGGGCTGGCGACATTCCCGCCCGGTCTGTTCACCGCCGAGGACAGACCGTGGATCTGGCGCCTGCATCTGCAGGCGGAGTCCTTCGCCGTGGTGGATGCTCCGGCGCTGCTCTACCGGAGGGGCGTCACGACATCTCTCACACAGGTCCGTGATCGGCGTCAACTCGACTTCGCCCGTGCCATGGCTGAGGTGCTCGACATCGTCCGCGCCGATCCGGAGGGCGAGCGCTTCCTGCCCAAGGTCGTCTGGACAGCCCTCGCCCTCAGCTCCCGGCATCTCGTGCGCTCGCGGCGGATGACTCCGGCCCTGCGTGCCGAGATGCGCGCCGGCATCCTTGGCGTGATCCGGCGTCTTCCCGAGGCGCAGGTCGCCGGAGTCCTGCGGCGTCTGGACGGCTCGCGTCGCCGTGTTCTCGCGCCGGTGCTGCGTCAGGCGAGGAAAGCGGCATGACCCAGGTCTTCGCGCTGCACAGCACGTACGGTCTCGCCACGGCGGTCGCCGCGATCGACGCCGGTCTCCTGGGCGATGAGGAGCGGGTGCTGGTGCCCTTCACGTCATCGCGAGTGCCGGAGACGAGCGTCGGCATCGCGGCCGATCCTGCTCTGAACACGCTTCGCGACCGCTTCGACCGCATCGAGGATCTCGATGCCGTGCTCGGCCCGCTTCACCCGTCGTTCTGGGAGCCGCGTGATGTCGATCTGCCGGTGTTGGAGCGCCTGCTCGCGCGCGCCTGGAACGTCGATGCTCGTGACCTCGAGCTCATGGTGCAGAGTCCGCAGGTGGCGCCGGCGCGCACCCTGCTGTCGGTCTTCCCTTCCGCCCGTGTCACGATCATCGGCGACGGGCTGATGACGTACTCGCCCATGCGGGTGAAGCTGCCGCACATCGTGTCGGCGCGCATTCGACGCGTCGTGTACGCCGATGTGGTGCCTGGTGTCCAGCCGCTCGTCGGCGGTACGGCCGCGCTCGCCGTCCCCGTCGCACCTGAGACGTTCAAGGAAGCGCTCCTCGAGACGGCTGCGAGCGCGTTGCGCGACGACGCCGCGATCTCGACACTGGATGACGGCACGCCGACGGTGCTGGTGCTCGGGCAGTACCTCTCGGCGCTCGGCCTCGTGAAGCCGGAAGAGGAGATCGCGCTGCAGGCGGACATGATCGACCGGGCCGTGCAGTGGTCGCCGGAGCGCGTCGTCTTCAAACCTCACCCGTCTGCTCCGCCTCTCCTCGCCGACGCCGTCCGCGAGCGGGCGATCGCGCTCGGTCTGGAGTTCGTCGAGTACCGGGGTTCGATTGCCGCAGAAGTCCTCGCCGACCGGCTGGACGTGCGAGGCGTGGTGGCGGGATTCTCGACGGCGCTCCCCACCGTGCGAGAGCTCTTCGGCCGAGAGATCGGCTCCGCAGGCACGGAGACGGTGATGAAGAGGCTGACGCCGTTCGAGAACAGCAATCGCATCCCGGCGACGATCGTCGACGCGCTCACCCGCGCGGATTCGCCCTATCAGGATCCGCTCCGACTGCAGTTGCTGATCGACGCCGTCGGCTTCGTCATGCAGCCGGTGATCGCCGGACACCTGCGCTCTCGAGCCGAGCAGCTGCTGACGGAGCTTGACCCGGCCGAGCGCGAGCGGTATTTCTCGGCGAAGCGGCTGTCGGTGCTGGGTCTTCCCGGGTCCGCGGGGGAGACTCTGCTCGGCCGGGTGATCCGGGCCGCCGACGGAAGCTCCGCCGACGGCGTCGGGCGGATCGAGGAATGGCGACTCACGGTCAGCGGCGCGCGCCGTCGCGCCGGACGCGCATGGCGAGCGATTCGAGGACGATGACGATGACGATGACGACGGGGCTCACAGCGGCGATCATTCCCGCGCGCGGCGGGTCGAAGCAGGTGCCGAGGAAGAACCTGCAGCGCGTCGGCGGGGTGCCGCTGGTGGAGCGGGCGATCCGCGCTGCGGCGGCATCGCCCGGGATCGATCTCGTCGTCGTGTCGACCGATGATGCGGAGATCGCAGCGGTGAGCGCGGACGCGGGGGCGCGAGTGATCCGGCGCCCTGCGGAGATCTCCGGCGACACCGCTTCTTCGGAGAGCGCGATCCTGCATGCCCTGGACGAGCTCAGAGCCGACGGTCTCGAATGCGATGTCGTCGCCTTCCTGCAGGCGACATCCCCGTTCATCGATGTCGAGTCGCTCGCCGCGGCGGTGGCCGATGTGCGCTCCGACCGCGCCGACAGCGTGTTCTCGGCCTACGAGACCTATGGGTTCCTGTGGCGACGAGGTGACGAGGGCGGCGCGATCGCCCTCAACCATGACGCCGCCCGACGCCCGCGCCGGCAGGACCGCGAGCCCCACCACCTCGAGACCGGAGCGTTCTACGTGTTCCGCGCAGACGGGTTCCGCGAGAGCCGGCACCGCTTCTTCGGACGGACACGGATCGCCGAGGTGCCGGAGTGGACCGCCATCGAGATCGATGACGAACAGCAGCTGCGCATGGCGCGAGCGCTCGCCGCAGTCCACGAGAGCCTGGGACCGATTCCGGTGCGCGCGATCGTCACGGACTTCGACGGCGTGCACACCGACGACACCGCGATCATCGACGCCGACGGCGGGGAACGGGTGCGCGTGAGCCGGGAAGACGGCATGGGCGTGGCACTCCTGCGCAGAGCCGGCGTGCCGATGCTGATCCTCTCGACCGAGGTCAACGCGGTCGTGCGCGCCAGGGCGGAGAAGCTCCGGGTGCCGGTGCTGCACGGCATCGACGACAAGGAATCGGCGCTTCGCACGTGGGCGCAGGAGAATGCCATCCCCCTCACCGACATCGCCTACCTCGGCAACGACGTCAACGACCTCGCCGCGATGCGCATCGTCGGGTGGCCCGTCGCGGTCGCGAACGCGCATCCGCTCGTGCTCGAGGAGGCTCGGGTGGTGCTGAGCCGGCGGGGCGGAAACGGCGCGGTGCGCGAGCTGATCGAACGAGTGTTGGCCAGCTGACCGATCCCGGTAACCCTCCGGTCGCCCGATGTTCACAATCGGCGCGTAGCCAGGACTGAGGGGATTCGAACAGCTCCCGACGACCGGAGGAACCATGACTGTCAGCATCGGCTCGCGAGTGATCGGAGGAGGCCGACCCGCATACGTCATCGCGGAGATCGGTCTGAACCACAACGGCGACGTGGAGATCGCCAAGCGCCTCATCGACGTCGCCGCCAAGAGCGGTGCGGACGCGGTGAAGTTCCAGAAGCGCACGCCCGAGATCTCCACACCGGAGCACATGCGCGACGTCCCGCGCGAGACGCCGTGGGGCACGATGAGCTACCTCGAATACCGCCGTCGCGTCGAGTTCGGCCGTGACGAGTACATCGCCATCGGCGACCACGCCACCATGCAGGGCCTCGACTGGTTCGCCTCGCCGTGGGACGTGCCGAGCGTGCAGTTCCTCGAGGACCTCAACGTGGTCGCACACAAGGTGGCCTCGGCCAGCCTGACCGACACCGAACTGCTGGTCGCGCTGCGCGAGACCGGCAAGCCGGTCATCCTTTCCACGGGCATGTCGACGATCGAGCAGATCGACCGTGCGCTCGACACCCTCGGCACCGACCGGGTGGTCTTGATGCACGCCACGTCGACCTACCCTCTCGAGCCCGAAGAGGCGAACCTGCGAGCGATCGCGACGCTCCGCGACCGCTACCCCGGTGTGCCCGTCGGCTACTCCGGCCACGAGCGCGGCCTGCAGATCTCCCTGGCTGCCGTCGCCATCGGCGCCGTCGCCGTCGAGCGCCACATCACGCTCGACCGCACGATGTGGGGCTCCGATCACGCCGCGTCTCTCGAGCCGACCGGTCTCGAGCACCTCGTGCGCGACATCCGGGTGATCGAGAAGGCTCTGGGTGACGGCGTGAAGCGCGTCTTCGAGAGTGAGCGGGCCCCGATGGCGAAGCTGCGTCGCGTTCCGGCATGACCAGCGCATCCGGCCTGCGCGTCGTCGCGATCGCCGACGCGGACTCGTTCGTGAAGTGGGCGGCGTCGCTCCTCGGGGCCGTGCCCGGCATCCGTTCGCATCTGCTGCTCGTGCGAACCCCGCTGAGTGCGAGCGCCGAGCAGGAGCGCACGGCGCTCGCGGGCGCGGGTCTGGATGCCGGCGCCGTCTCGCGCGTCAGGTTCGGCGAGACCGCTGCCTGGCTCGAGGCGCAGCGGCCTGACGTGGTGCTGCTGGCCGGTCGCGGTCCGTTCGTGCGGCTGATGGGCAAGGTCATCGACTCCCTGACCCACCGCCCGGTCACCGTCTCTGGCCTTCCCGGAATGGCGATCCCGGCGCAGCGCGGGGCGCTGGAGTATCGCAGACACACCGACCTGCTCGTGCTCCATTCGCATCGCGAGCAGCGGGCGTTCGCAGAACTCGGACGCCGCATCGGGGTCGAGGTGCCGACGGCTCTGGCCACCCTCCCGTTCGCCGTGCCGAAGGGCGCCTCGCGACGCACCGAACAGCGGCGGATGCTGTCGCCGGACCATGTCGTGGAGCAGAAGCGTGTCATGGGCGGGCGGACCGCCGTCGCCGAGCGCCCGCGGACCGGGTCGGAGCTTGCCGTGAGCTCGCCGCGGACGGATCTGGTGTTCGCGGCTCAGGCTCTCGTGCCGGTCGGTCGACAGGAGCGCGCCGAGATCGCCGCGACGCTGGTGCGGGCGGCGGAAGCGAACCCGGATCGCCGCGTGGTGGTGAAGCTGCGGTCGCGGCCCGGCGAATCGGAGACCCACCTCGAGCGCGACGCGTATGCGGACCTGCTGCCGAGCCGGCATCCCGACAATCTCGTGTTCTCGTACGAATCGATGGCCGCCGCGCTGCAGACGGCCGCGGGCCTGGTGACCGTGAGCTCGACGGCGGCGATCGAGGCGGTCGCGCAGGGAATCCCGGTGATCGCGCTCGATTCCTTCGGCGTCAGCAAATCCCTGCTGAACACCGTGTTCGTCGGCAGCGGTCTGCTCGGCGGGCGGAGCGAGGTCGTCGCCGGCCGGTTCCGGCATCCGCACCCGGACTGGCTGCGCGACAACTACTTCCACCCCGGCGCAGAGTCGACGTGGTGGGAGCGTGTCGAGCGGCTCGTCGCGCTGCGCCGCGCCGGATCTCTGCCCGCCAGGCGGGTGCCGCCGGCACGAGGCGGCGCGATGCACGAGGCGTGGCACCGGGCCAGCGTGCTCGGACGCGAGGACCGGAGCCTTTCGGGAGCGGCCGCGCTGGCCCTCGGGGTTCCGGCCACGAAGGTCATCGCCACGCTGCGACGGCGGCGGGGACGGTCGGCGGGGGAGGACACCTGGGCCGACGCGTCAACCGACTACACGCTCGAGCCGAATCCGTTCCACGACTCCATCCGGCGCTGAACGGGTCCGGTCGTGCGCGGACGTTCCGAATCCCGGACGATCCGTGACGGCACCGGCGTGCCCCCACCGAAACAGGCCCGACACGCCGGAAGTGCGCCGCCCCGTCCGGAATCCGGAACTCCGGCGGCGCACTCAGGAGCGGTGTCAGCTGCTGCGGCGGATGCCGCGCACGCCCACCACGAGGCCCACGACGGCGACGGCCACGGCCGACACCCACCCCCACAGCACGGCAGAGTCTCCCAGGTCGCCGGCGAACAGGGCGCGTTCGGCCTGCACCACCCAGTTCACCGGATTCACCGACGCCACCGCCCGCATCCAGTCCGGGCCGTCGTCGAGCGGCAGGAGCATGCCCGACAGGATCAGCAGCGGGAAGATGAGCGCCTGCTGCACGCCCCAGAACAACCACTCGCGGTCTTTGGTCGCCAGGGCCAGCGCGTACGAGAGTGAGCCGAGTCCGACGCCGAACACCGCCAGCAGCGTGAGGCCGATCAGGAGTCCGCCGATGTGCGCGGCAAACCCGAACGGCCAGGCGATGAGGACGATGACCAGGGCCTGGATGACGATCGGCGCGATCTCCTTGAGGGCGCGACCGGTGAGGAGAGATGAGCGCGCGAGCGGCGCGACGAGCGTCCGCTCGTGCGAGCCCGTCATCATCTCGTACTGCAGGTTGGATCCGGTGGCACCTGTTCCGAACAGCACGATCATCACCAGCACCCCGGGAACGAACCACGCCAGTGTCTCGCCCGCCGGCTGCCCCGATCCCCCCACGAGCAGGGGCGCGAACAGCCCGAGGAAGACCAGCGGCTGCAACAGGCTGAAGATCAGCGTGAACGGATCTCGCATCACCGGCCTGAGCTCCCGCGTCAGCACGTTGCGCGTGTCGCGGGCGAGGTTGGGCCTGACGAGGGTTTCATTGACGGTCATCGGAGTGCTCCGGTCTTCTCTGCGGTCGGTGCATCCGCCACCGCCGGTGATTCGGATTCGGGTTCGGCTGCGCCCTCGCCGGCCTCGCGCAGGGTGCGCCCGGTGAGCGCGAGGAAGACGTCATCGAGCGTGGGCGGCACTCCCGTCGCACTGCGGACGAGGATGCCGGCGGCATCCAGCTCTCGGATCACGACGGGAAGCAGCCGGTCGCCCTCGGGCACCGCGAGCGAGAGCGATGCGCCGTCGACAGTGACCTCGGCGTCGCTCAGCCGGGCGACGGTGGCCTCCGCGCGTGTCGCGTCCGCGGCATCCGCGAAGCCGAAGGTGAGCACGTCGCCCGCCAGCGTCGCCTTGAGTGCGGCGGCATCGTCGTCGGCGATGATGCGTCCCTTGTCCATCACCATCACCCGTTCCGCGTAGCGGTCGGCCTCGTCGAGGTAGTGGGTGCTGAGGAAGACCGTCGTGCCGTGCTGCGTGCGCAGGGAGAGGATGTGATCCCAGAGGTTCGCCCTGCTCTGCGGATCGAGCCCGGTGGAGGGCTCGTCCAGGAAGATCAGCGGAGGCGCGTGCATGAGACCGAGAGCGATGTCGAGTCTGCGCTTCTGGCCGCCGCTCAGCTGCTGCACGGAGCGCTTCGCGAAGCTGCCGAGGTCGAGGGACTCGATGAGCTCGTCGGCCCGGCGACCACTGTCGCGTTTGGACATCCCGTAGAACGCGCCCTGGCTGAGCAGCTCGTCGCGCACCCGTTGCGAGAAGCTGCCGCTGGTGAGCTGACCGACGTAACCGATGCGGGAGCGGACGCCGGCGGCATCCGTTCGGATGTCGCGTCCGACGACTCTCGCCGTCCCGGAGGTGGGCGGGATGAGCGTCGTCAGCATCCTCAGACTCGTGGACTTACCGGCGCCGTTGGGCCCGAGGAAAGCGACGAGCTCGCCGCGCGCCGCGGTGAAGGAGAGATCGGTGACGGCGTGCACCGGCGTCTTCTTGACGGTGAAGACCTTCGTCAGGCCTTCGGTTTCGATGATGGGTTGGTTCGGCATGGATCGAGAGTAGGAACCAACCAGGACAGATCCTGTCCTCGATGTCTGGCAATCTGAGGTCATGTCGGACACCACCTCTCGGGCCCTGGCGCTGCTGAACCTGCTGCAGACACATCGCCACTGGCCGGGCACTGAACTCGCGAACCGTCTCGGCGTCACCGAGCGGACCGTGCGGCGAGACGTCGATCGGCTCCGAGACCTCGGCTATCGCGTCGAGTCGACCTCGGGCGCCGCCGGAGGCTATCGTCTGGAGGCCGGCAGTGCGGTGCCGCCGCTGCTTCTCACCGATGATGAGGCGGTGACGATGGCCATCGGTCTTCGCGTGGCAGCGACCCAACAGCTCGTGGGCGGACCCGAAGTCACCCTCACCGCGCTGGCGAAGCTCGAGCAGGTGCTGCCGTCGGCGCTGCGACGGCGCGTGAACGCGCTTGCGGCGTCTGTGCAGCCGCCTCGCTTCGGAGAAGGCGCAGCCGTCTCGCCGGTGGTACTCGGAGAACTGGCCCTGGCTTCTCGCGACCATGAGCGGGTGCGTCTGCGATACACCGACGGCGCGGGGGTCGAGAGCATCAGGCGTGTCGAGCCGCACGCCCTCGCGCCGGCCGATCGCCGCTGGTACCTGTTGTGCTGGGATCTCGGCCGGGATGACTGGCGCACCCTCCGCGTCGACCGGATCGCCGCGCTCGAGCACACGGGTGTGCTGTTCACCCCGCGCGAGATCAGCGAAGAAGAGATCGCCGAGCGGGTGCTGATCGCCACATCGTGGTCGCCGAAGAAGATCGAGGCCGACGTCGTGATGCAGCTTGCGATCTCCGAGATGGAGGGCTATTTCGGCAACTGGGCCCAGGGGGCGACGGCCGAAGGGGCGACGGCGACGCGGTGGCCGATCGGTGGATCGGACTGGCGCGAGGCCCTGTACGGGATGCTGTGGATCCCTGCGGGCGTGGAGTACGCGACCGACTTCCCCGAGCCGCAGCGCGCGGAGTTGCGCGAGGCCCTCGAGCGCGCGCTGCGGGCGTTGAGCGCGCCTCTTCCGCCGGCGCGCCGAAACTCTCCGTCATTCGATGACGCATAGCGCAACGCCGGGGGCAGAGCTCTGGCCATCGGCACCTTGGCACGGTAGCGTCGATGCCATCGCGGCGATCCGGGCGGTCCCGGGCCTCAGCTCATATCTGACGGCGTTGCGGGTTCGACTCCCGCCGTCGCGTCAACGGATCCACCCGGCGTCCCGTGCGATGCGGGCAGCGTCGAGAGATGTCGCGGCGTCGAGCTTCACTCGAATCCCGATGAGGAGATTGCGGACAGTTCCGCGCGCGAGGTGCAGTCGCGAGGCGATCGCCGCCGTGTCGAGGCCGTCTGACGCGAGCTGGAGCACATCGCTTTCGCGCTGAGTGAGCGGCGACGACGGGATCGTGAGCGCATCGGCGGCCAGCACGGGGTCGACGTAACGGCCGCCTTCGTGGACGCGCCTGATCACGTCCGCCAGGGTCGAAGCGCGCGCTCCCTTGACGACGAAGGCCTGTGCTCCGGCCGCCAGGGCGGCACTCATGTGAACGGGCCGACCGCGTCCGGTGAGGATGATGCAGGCGCAGTCCGGCAGTGCACGGGCCAGTTCGGCCGCCGTCTGGATGCCGTCGAGCCGAGGCATCTCGAGGTCGAGCACCGCGACGTCGGGCCGGTGCAGGCGTGCCGCCTCGATGGCCGCTCGTCCGTCTCCGACATGGGCGACGATCTGGATGTCGGGCTCGAGTTCGAGAAGATGACCGAGCGCGGTCCGGATCATCTCCTCGTCATCGGCGAGCAGCACTCGGATCATGCTCGGCTCCCGCTGTACGCGCGCAGTTCGAACACATCACCGGACGCGTCGATCGAGACGGTGCCGCCGATGTCTCGCAGTCGATCCCGGATGCCGTCGATACCGCCGCTTGACGGATCGTGCCCGAGCGGTTGATCGGTGACACCGTCGTTACGCACCATCAGTTCGATGCCGTCCTCGTCGCCGCGTACGGCGATTTCGCACCAGGAGGCTCGACTGTGCCGGAGGACGTTCGTCACCGCTTCCCGAGCGATCGGACCGAATGCCGCGGGAGCGGTGGTGGGATCCGCGTCGATCCGGACCGTGCAATCGACTCCCGATGCCTCCAGCACACGTCGCAGAGCGTCGATCTCTTCCGCGAGTGGCACGTGGCGATATCCGGCCACCGCCATGCGCATCTCCTCGAGTGCAGACGAGGCGAGCGCGCGGATCTCGGCCGGCTCCTTCGCTCGCTCAGGCGAATCCGCAGAGCGGCGATCGAGGAGTTCGGCCTTGAGTGCGATCACCGACAGCGAGTGGCCCAGGATGTCGTGAACCTCTCGCGCGAAACGCAGTCTCTCCTCGCTGACCGCGAGGGCGGCGACCGCCTCGCGACCGGCGTGCGCATCCGCGATGAGGTTCCACAGCCAGAGCGCGCTCATGTTGATCAGCGCGATGCCCGCGCCGACGAACACGACGACGGCGAGCATGTGTGCGACATCACCGTTTACGACGGCAGCGATGATCGCGCCGCAGACGCAGACGGCCAAGGCGCCGACCACCGACCAGGCCACGCGCAGCACCACCGGAAGGCTCCCGACGATCGCGGCGCCGATCCATGCCCAGGACTGCCAGGTGCCGGCCGCCGCCGGGCCGACGAGCACGATCGACAGTGCGCTCGCCGCAGTGAATGCGACCGCCCAGCGGCGCGGTACTCCGCGAGCGGATCTCATCACCACCGCATGGAACAGACCCGCCTGAGCGGTCGCGAAGCACACGATGCCGACAGAACCCAGCGCGACCCAGAGTGGCCGCGGTTCTCGGAAGAGCCCCACCGCCGGCATGAGCAGACCGGTGATGACGGTGCTGGAGAGCCAGGCGAGGATGAGCAGGCGCGCCCGTTCGATGCGACGGTCGTCGGATGCTGCGCCCGTGAGGATGCTCATGCTCACGGAGTCTAGGGGCGGCACGCGCACGTCGCGATCGTGCGAATCGCACGGATATCCGTGCACGCCGCCTGTAGGTCGCGCCGCCGACCGACGTGACGCTGGACTCATGTCCACACATACTTCTTCCAGCCCCAGGTACTCGCAGCCCGCCACTTCGCGCCGCGGCGGCGCCTCCGTGTCCACGGTCCTCGGCGCCTTGGAACTTCTCGCCGTGGCGGCAGCGTCGATGTTCCTCGTCGATCCGGTCCTCGCCGCAGCACTGAACGCGCTCGGTTGGTCTGCGGTGGGCTTCCACCCGGCTGGGGCGGCGGTCGCGATGACCATCGACATCTGCATCGGAACCGCGGTGTGGATGCTCGCCCGCAACCGGTCCACTCGCTCCATCATCGGTTTCGTCATCGCCGTCGCCGTGGCCTTCGCGTTGCCGTTGCCGCTGTTCTGGTCCGGGGCTCTCTCCGGGATGGCGGCGGTGCTGCTCGGGCATGTGCTCGTCATTCCCGCTATCGTGCTCCTGGTCGCACTGCTCCCCGGCGACCTGGGTACAGGGCGCGGCCGCGCCACCCGAGATGCCGACAGCGGCCGCATCCGCCTCATCCTCGAGCGGATCGCCCGGCGCTGGCCGACGCTGCTGGCGCTGCTGCTCACCTTCGGCAAGATGCTCGATCCGAGCATCACCCCGGCCTGGGCGCTCGTCGTCCTCGGGGCCGAGTATGTCGTCATCGGCCTGATCCGACGACAGTTCCGTGACCGCCGGCTTCTTCACCTGCACGTCATCGGTGCCGTCGCATACGCCGCTCTCGCCGTCCTGGCGATGGTCGTCGACCCGATGTGGGCCGGCGTCCTCATCGGATTCGGCTGGCTGCTGCACGCGGGATGGGATATCGCGCTGCATCGGGCGAACGTGGTGGTGTGGCGCTGGTATGCCGAAGCGTGCGCGGTGTTCGACATCGTCGTCGGGGTGGCGGCGATCGTGGCGAGCCTCGCGCTTCGCGCCTGATGTCTGGTGCCGCGGCCGGTGAACCGTTCACCCACCGTCATCGCGAGACAGCGCGGCACAGTGCCGCGCGACATACGCCTCCCACCCGTCGCGGCGCAGGAAGAGCGAAAGGTTCACCATCGCGATGCGACGAGCGACGAACAGCCGACGCAGCTCCTGCGCTCCGGCGCGGGGCCAGTCGGCTGTTCGTTCGTACCCCGCGCGAAACTGGTTCAGCACCCTCGGCGAGAATTCTCCGCGGGTGAGGCCATAGAGCGAGTTGGCGATGTCCTGGACTCGGTGCCCCCACGCGATGTCCTGGAAATCGATGGGCGTCATGGAGCCCTCCGCCTCGATGACGACGTTCCGAGGCGTGAGATCCATATGCAGCAGCCGGGGAGGCTCGTCTGCCGATCGCCACAGCTCCTCGAGCCACCGGCTGACCCGCTCAGAGGTCCGAAGCAGCACGTCGCGGTGCGCCGGAGGTGCGGTCCCCAGGGCGTGCGGTACAGCGAACAGGCGGGGATCCCTGGCGTCGAGCGCTCCGACTCGGCGATGGGCCGAGGGTGGCGAGGCTCGATGCAGACGGGCGCTCAGGTCGCCGAGACCGGTCACTGTATGAGAGGTGGGAGGCATACGGGGCTCCACGCCATGCCGCCAGGTGAGCATCGAACCGATCCATCGAGCTGCGGCGGAACAGCGCACAGTGAGACGGTCGTCGACGGTCCGCACCAGCCGTGGCACGTGCACTCCCGCCAGATGGAGTCGCTCGGTGAAGTATTCCTCCGCGTCGACGGCGCCCTGCTCGTGGATGCCTCGCGCCGGGCTCACGCGGAACGCGAAGTGTCCCTCGGCTGCGCGCACACGGTAGACGGTGTTGAAGGATTCGGCGACGAAGTGGGCCGCGGGCTTCGACAGCGCATAGTGTGCGAGCGCTTGTCTCACGAACTCACCGACGTCCGCGGCGGGGCGCCCCTGGAGCTGTTGTTGCATGAGGCCTGCTAGTGCGTGATCGGTTCGCGAACGGCGGCGCCAGGACCGGCGAGCACGTCGACATCCCGCGCATGCATCGGTTCCCCGCAGTGGGCGCAACGGAGATCGACCGCGCTGATCTCTCCGCAGGCGTGGTGCCGATAGAGCACCGGTGGGCCGGCCTCGCCAGCGAGCCAGGTGTCGCCCCACCGCACCATGACCATCAGCAGGTCGACGAGTTCGGTTCCCTTCTGCGTCAGCACGTACTCGAAACGCGGCCGCTGGTCGTAGGGCTCCCGGCGGAGCACGCCGTGCGCGACGAGATGGTTGAGCCTTTCGGTGAGCACCTTGCGAGAGATGCCGAGGTCGGCCTGAATCTGTTCGAACCGCGTGAGCCCGACGTACACGTCGCGGAGGACGAGAGGCGACCAACTGTCCCCGATCACTTCGAGTGTTCTCGCGATCGAGCAGGCCATGGCTCCGAAGTCAGTCCGTTGCATGACAGCATCCTATCGTTTGGGGTTCCCCGAAGGAACTCCGTCTGCTACTCTCGCAGAGTCTCTTGAAGAAACTGACGTGCGGGAAGGAACCGCCGATGCCGCAGCCACGATCGGACGCACCGGCGAACACGTATGACGTGGCGGTCGTCGGCGGCGGGCCGGCGGGTCTCAGCGCGGCCCTGTCGCTTGCTCGCGCCCGGCGCCGCGTCATCGTGCTCGATGCCGGTGAGCCCCGGAACGCCGTCGCGGCGCACATGCACGGAGTGCTCGGCCACGACGGCATACCGCCGGAACTGCTGCGGCAGCGAGGGCGCGAGGAGGTGACCCGCTTCGGCGGCGTGTTCGTGGACGAACAGGTCGCGGCGCTCGCCCTCGTCGACGACGGGCGAGGTGTTCACGTGCGCGGCTCAGCGGTGGCGGTGACGGCGAGGCGGGTCGTCATCGCGACGGGACTTCGCGACGGACTTCCCGAGATCGACGGCATCCGCGAGCAGTGGGGGCGCGGTGTCCTGGTCTGCCCGCACTGCGACGGGTGGGAGCACCGGGATGACATCATCGGCGTCGTGGCCACCGGGCCCGGCGGGATCGATCAGGCGCACCAGGTTCGGCAATGGTCCGAGCGCGTTGTGTACTTCCCCAACGACGTCGGCGAGCCCTCGTCGAGGATGCGGCGGTCGCTGGAGGTTCGCGGCATCCGCATCGACCCGGGACGCGTCGCGCGCGTGGTGTCACGGAACGGCAGGCTTGCAGGAGTCGACGTCGCCGGGCGGCGCGTCGCCGTGGACTGCGTCTTCACTTCCACTCGCCTGCGTCCTCGCGACGGTCTGCTGCGTGGTCTCGGAGCTCGTGTGTCTCAACCCGACGGGGAATGGACCGTCGTCGACGAGCAGGGACGAACCTCCATCGCTCATGTCTGGGCCGTCGGGAACGTCGTCGACCCTCGCTCCAACGTCTCGGTCTCCCTCGGTGCCGGCTCGCTTCTGGCCGGAGCCGTCAATGCAGATCTCACGGCCGAGGACATCGACCTGGCACTCGTCACCGCCCCCGTCGTCTCGACGACTCCGTGACTCGCCTCACAGCCACATCTCGACCATCAGCACACCGATAGAAAGGAACATCATGACCGACAACCGCTCGTTCACCCTCGTCCGAACCCTCCCCGCCACGCCTGACCGCGTGTGGCGAGCCTGGACCGACCCGGCAGTGATGTCGCAGTGGATGCATCCCGGCGGCGTCGTGACCCCGCGCGAGTCGGTATCCGCCGAGCCGGTCGTGGGCGGGCGCTACACGTACACGATGGTCAACGAAGCCACACGGAAGGAGTACCCCACCGGTGGGCGATACCTCGAACTCGACGAGCCGCGCCGTCTGGTGTGCACCTGGGGCGCACCGGACGCGGATGTCGAGAGCACACCCCGGGTGTCCGTAGACCTCGAGGCATACGACGGGGGCACGAGGATGACCTTCACCTGCGGCATCGACGCCGGCCCCGGCGACGAGATCCATGACGCCTGGGCGGAGGCGCTCGACAACCTTGAGGCAGCCCTGCAGTGAATGCGGAGCGCACGCGAGCGGCCGGTCAGGCAGCGGATGCTGCACCGGCCGCTCCGGCGGATGCAGTTCCGCGAGGCGGAATGAGGACGTTCCTGCACCTGCTCGCGAACACCCTGGTCGCGAATGTGTCGGCGGGCTATCTCTGGTTCGCGTTCACCTTCTGGGTCTATCTCGAGACGAAGAATGTCATGGCGACCGGGATCATCGGCGGCACCTATCTGCTGATGGTCGCGGGGTTCGCCACCATATTCGGTGCCTTCGTCGACCGCACCCGGAAGCGGCGGGTCTTTCTCCTGTCCGCGGCCGTGACGGCTGCATCTTTCGCGGTGGCGGCGACCCTTTTCACAGTGCGGTCGACATCGGACTTCCTCGACATGGGCGGGCCCTGGTTCTGGCTGCTGGCCGCTGTCATCCTGTGTGGTGCGGTCGTCGCGCAGCTGCGAAGCATCGCGCTCTCCACGACGGTCACCATCCTGGTTCCGCCGCACGGCAGAGCCAAGGCCAACGGGCTGGTGGGAACCGTGCAGGGCGTCGCGCTGATCGTGACGAGCGTGCTGAGCGGATTGTCCGTGGGACTGCTGGGCATGCAGACGACGCTGTTCATCGCGACGGTCGCGGTGAGCGCGACACTCGTGCACGTCTGGACGGTGAGGATCGACGAACCCGATCCTGCCCGCGATGAGCGGACGGGTTTCTTCGCAGACCTCGGTGAGAGCATCCTCACGATTCGTGCGATCCGGGGACTGGGGGCGCTCCTCGCCTTCTCCACACTGAACAATCTCTTCAGCGGCGTCTATGTGACGCTCATCGACCCATACGGGCTGACACTGATGCCCGTCGAGTGGTGGGGTGTCGCCTTCGCGATCGCGTCGACCGGGATGGTGGTCGGAGGGCTGGTGATCGCGCGGGTGGGTCTCGGCCCGAATCCGCTGCGCACGATGTTGGCGGCGACCACCGTCATGGGCATCCTCGGTGCGATCTTCACGCTTCGAGAATGGTGGCCGCTCTACCTCGTCGGCATCTGGGCATACATGGCTCTCATGCCGGTCGTGGAAGCGGCCGAGCAGACGACGATCCAGACCCTGGTTCCGTATGGTCGCCAGGGGCGGGTGTTCGGCATCAGCACCGCGTTGGAATCGGCGGCCGCGCCGGTGGCCGCGTTCCTCGTGGCACCTCTCGCCGAGTACGTGACCGTGCCCGCTTTCGACAGAGGCACGGCGGCTGAAGCATGGTCGTGGATGCTGGGAGAAGGCGACGCGCGGGGACTCGCGATCATCTTCGTGGCGACAGGACTGGCGACGGTGATCCTGAGCGTCATCGCACTGACGAGTCGCGCGTATCGCAGGCTCGCCGCCGAGACCAGGGGGCACGCCTCGACCCCCGCGTGAGGCGGCGGATGTTCGCCACCGTCGCGTGTGCGCGAGGAGAGCCGCGATCCCCACACCTCGGGGGGATCGCGGCTCTCTGTGTGCGTGACGGCGTCGAGCCGAGCTCAGTTCAGTGTGAACGTGACCGTCTGCGTGTTGCCGGCGACGTCGTGCACGACCATCGTGTTCTCACCCGCAACGGCGCCGAAGGTGCCTGGCTTGATGAAGTTGACATCGGACCAGGCGTTGTTCGAGAGGTCCTTCACCGTGCCGTTGATCGAGACCTTGTCGATCTTGCCGGCATCCGACAGCTTGAAGCTGACGAGGTCATACGTGCCTTCCTCGCCGACGGTGAAGTGCTTGCCGTTCTTCACCGTCGCCTTCGGCGCTGTCGCGTCGAGTGAGAACGCGAAGGTCCGCGTCTCCGAGATCTTGCCGGTGACGTCCTCGGCGTTGTACTTGACGGTGTAGTCGCCGTCGGGCAGCGTGACGGTCGCCGTGTGCGAGCCACTCGTGCCCGTGACGGCGGTCTGGGTGCTCTTGACCAGCTTGCCGTTGCGGTAGATGTTGGCGACGATGCGCTTCAGGCCGGTGTCGTCGGTCGCGTCGACCTGCACCGACAGTGCCTGGAAGGGGCCGGCCGCCGTCGGGGAGACGAGCGTGACCTGCGGCTTCTGCGTGTCGGGGATCGGTTCGAGGGTGACGGTGAAGGCCGGGTTCCAGAAGTAGTTCAGCACCTCGCTCGACGAGAACCAGTAGGCACCGTCTCGCTCGGTCACGGTGAACGGGTTGACGTCGCCGGCCGTGACGTCGGCGATGCGGTACCCGGCGGGGGCCGCGACGCGAACCCCGAGGTCGCCCGGAAGATGGCGGACGTACGACGAGGGCTGGAACGCCTCGTAGGTGCCCGGGCGGAAGTCGTACTCGGTGGCGGGGTACCAGTCGTCGCCGGATCCGAGTTCGACCGTGGCGAGGCCCGCGGCGGGAGTGCCGTCGGAGAAGATCACGTTCGCCACCAGGCGAAGGGCGGACATGCCGATCAGGCGCTGCTCGCCGTCCTCATCGATCACGATGTCGAGCACGCCCTGCGGCCCGAAGTACTCGGCCGTGGCCAGCCGGGTGATGTCAGCGGCGCTGGTCGCGCCGGTCGCGTCGAACAGTACCTCGCCGGGGGGATTGTTGGGGTAGCCGAGGTGAAGCCTGGCAGGGCCCACCGGGACGTCGGTGAAGCGGTAGATCCCGTCCTCGTCGGCGCTCTTGTAGTGCCGGGTGCCGTTGACGTCGATGAGCTGAGCGGCATGCGAGGTGTTCAGCCGGTCGACGTCGCCGCTCGGGGCCGTCTTGGTCGTGTCGAACAGTCCGTCCGCGTAGCGGTCGTCGAACCGCGTGACCTCGAGTGTGCCGGTGGCCGCGTCGGTGGTCTCCTCGGCGGATGCCGGCAACGGCGCGGCGATCAATGCGGCGGCCAGTCCCGCAGCCGCCCAGCCGGTGGTCTTGCTGATCTTCATGTGCGTCCCCAGTGTTGAAATGGCGTGGTCGGAGGGGGCGATCGCCCCGCCCACACCGAACCTAGGGGGACGTCGATCGCCGCTCCACGGCAATCCCCGGATGTTCACCGAGGTTTCAGCTGCCCTCTGCCGTCATTCACCTGTTGGTCATCGTCGGCAGACCAGAACCTGCGGGCGCGACCGCCGGATCGACAGGGGATGATGGTGGCATGGCCGCTCCTCATCGCCCAGGACTCCGGGTCACGGCGACCGTCACGATCCCCGAATCCGAGCTGACGTGGCGCTTCTCCCGCTCCTCGGGGCCCGGCGGACAGGGCGTGAACACCGCGGACTCGCGCGTCGAGCTCGTCTGGGATGCCGCGACCTCCGTCGCCCTCTCGGCAATGCAGCGCGAAGTCTTGCTCGAGCGGCTGAGCGGTCGACTCGTCGACGGAGTGCTCACGATCACCGCCTCCGAGCATCGTGCGCAGTTGCGCAACCGCGACGCCGCACGAGCGCGGTTGGCGGCGTTGGTCGCCGAAGCGCTGCGTCCGCCGTCGCCGCCGCGGCGCCCGACGAAGCCGACCCGCGGTTCGAAGGAGCGGCGGTTGACGTCCAAGCAGCGTCGAACAGATATCAAGCAGCTCCGCCGCCCGCCTCGCGACATCTGAAAGGTCGGCGGCCGCGCCCGTCGCGGCCGCTTCGGCCGTCTCGCTCAGCCCGCTCACTGCTGACACACCTACACTGGAGGGGTGGTGAGACTACTGATCATCGGCGGCGTTCTGGCCGCTGTGTTCTGGGTGTTCAGCATCGTCGACTGCGCTGTGCAACCGGCGACGCGGCACCGCGGCGTCTCGAAGGCCGCGTGGATGGCCATCGTCATCATCCTCCCCGTCATCGGCGGTGTGCTGTGGTTCGCGATCGGTCGCCGCCGCGCGAACGACAAAGGGCAGATGCGTTTCATCGCGCCCGACGACGACCCCATGTTCCTCAAGGGCATCAGCAAGTCCGAGCAGGATGCCCGCATCCAGCGTCTCGAAGAAGAGCTCGCGCGCCTGAACGACGAGACCGACGAGGGTCCGACGCCGGAACCGCGCAAGTGACCGCGGCGCCCGCGACGGATGCCGCTGCGGCTCTGCTCGCGGAGCTCATCGCGAACGGGGTGCGCGATCTCGTGCTGTCGCCGGGTTCGCGTTCGCAGGCGCTCGCGCTCGCGGCCATGCAGCTCGCCCGTGAAGGGGCGCTTCGGGTGCACGTACGCATCGACGAGCGAGTCGCCGGCTTCACCGCCCTCGGCATCTCTCGCGAGCAGGGCGTGCCGACCGCGGTGCTCTGCACGTCGGGAACCGCTGTCGGCAACCTGCTTCCCGCCGCGATGGAGGCCTTCCACTCCGGCATCCCGCTGCTGCTGCTGACCGCTGATCGGCCGCCCGAGCTGCGCGGGGTCGGCGCCAATCAGGCCACTCGCCAAGACGGACTCTTCGCGCCGTGGGCGAGAGAGCAGATCGATGCCCCCGTGCCCGGGGACGGCGAGTGGTCAGGCCTCGGCATCCGTGCGGTCGCCACCGCCATGGGGGCGCAGGCGACGAACGGGATCGCCGGGGTCGCAGGCCCCGTGCATCTGAACCTTCCGGCACGGGAGCCGCTGTCGGGCGCCGTCCCCGACATCGCCGTCGCTCCCGGGCCCGCCCCTCGTCCGCGCGAGGATCAGCCGTTTCTGCTCGAGCGCGGACCGCGGACGGTCGTCATCGCCGGTGCCGACGCGGGCCCGGCGGCCGAGGAGGTCGCGCACGCGGGTTCCTGGCCTCTCATCGCCGAGATCGTCAGCGGCGCCCGGTTCGGACGTCTCCTCGTTCACGGGTATCGCGAACTGCTGCGCCAAGACGAGCTCGGTGGCCGTGTCGAGCGCGCCGTCGTCTTCGGGCATCCGACGCTCAGCCGCGAGGTCGCGCGCCTGCTCTCGCGGGCAGACGTCGACGTGATCGCCGTGAGCCGCGGTGGCGAGGCGCTGAACCTCAACCACCGGTCCCGCCCGGTGCGGGCCGTGGCGGTGGCGGAGGGCACCGCCGATCGCGCATGGCTCGGTGCGTGGCTGGAAGCATCGGCCGCCGCGGCCGTCGACCTCAGCGAACGGGCGCCGGATCACCTCGGCCTCGCCTCGACGGATCCCGCTGCCCGCCGTGATGCCGTGAAGGCGGAGCTCGACGCCGTGCGCCGGCCCCTGGACAGGGAACTCCTCGCCGACGCCGTTTGGCGGGCGACCTGGCCGCATGATCGGCTCATGTTCGGATCGTCACGGCTCGTGCGGGTCGCCGACGCGGTGCTGGGCGGAAAGAAGATTCCCGTCCATTCCAACCGGGGACTCGCCGGGATCGATGGCACCGTCGCGACGGCGACGGGGATCGCGCTGGCGAGCCAGGCAGACGGGTCGCCGGGGATCACCCGGGTGCTGCTGGGAGATCTGGCGCTCCTGCACGACGTCGGGGCCCTCCTGCTGCCGCCCGACGAGGCGGAGCCGCGCCTGCAGGTGATCGTCGGCAACGATGGCGGCGGCACGATCTTCGACGGTCTCGAGGTGGCGGCATCCGCCCCTCGGGCGGATCTCGATCGCGCGTTCTACACGCCGCACGCCGTGCAGCTCGAGCAGCTCGCCCGCGCCTACGGCTGGGAGTACCGGCGCGTGACGACGCGGACGGCGCTCGATCAGGCGCTGACCACCCCCAGCGGGGGCCGCCAGCTCATCGAAGTGCCGCTGCCCCGCTGACGGATCCGGCCGCGGGGGTGCCGCGCCGGGCCGGAAATAGGCAGGATGAGCTCATGACAGTGCACACGTGGACTGCCCAGCCTTCCGACATCCTGCGGGTGGGCGACGGCTTCCTCCTCGCCGACGTCGATCCGGGCGGTACGCCGGGATTCGAGGGCGACAAGGCTCGGGGCAAGGCCGAGCTCGCCGTCCGCGTCCGCGAGCTCGATGCTCTTCAGGAGCGGTTGTACGCGCAGAGTCGTGCCGGAGAGGCGGCTGACTCGGTGCTGCTCGTGCTCCAGGCGATGGACTCGGCGGGCAAGGGTGGAATCGTGCGGCACGTCGTGGGCGGAGTGGACCCGCAGGGCATCCTGCTCAGCGCCTTCAAGACGCCCACTGAGCAGGAGCGAGCGCACGACTTCCTGTGGCGCATCGAGCGCCGCCTCCCTGCGCCGGGCATCATCGGAGTGTTCGACCGCTCGCACTATGAGGACGTGCTGATCGCCCGCGTGCGGGATCTGGCTTCCGTGGCGGAAATCGAGCGCAGGTACGACGCCATCAACGAATTCGAGCGGAAGGTCGCCGAGGCCGGCACACACGTCATCAAGGTCATGCTGCACATCTCGCCCGAGGAGCAGAAGAGTCGCCTGATGGAACGGCTCGAGCGACCGGACAAGCACTGGAAGTACAACCCGGGCGATGTAGCCGAGCGGATCCGCTGGCCCGACTACATGGCGGCTTATCAGACCGTGTTCGACCGCACGTCCACGGAGCGGGCGCCGTGGTTCGTGGTGCCGGCCGATCACAAGTGGTACGCGCGGCTCGCCGTTCAGGAACTGCTTCTCGCCGCGCTGCAGGACATCGACCCGCAGTGGCCGGCCGCGGATTTCGACGTCGAGGCCGAGAAGAAGCGCCTCGCCGCCAGCTGACTATCCCGGCTGAGGGCCCTCAGGCGAGCGCGTCGACCAGCGGGCGGAACTTGATCCTGGTCTCCAGCAGCTCGGTCTCAGGGTCCGAACCATCGACGATGCCGGCGCCGGCATAGGCCGTCACGGGGATCGAATCCGTGTACTCGGCGAATCTCCGGGCCGGGGGAGTCCCGAACTGCGCACACCGCAGCGCGATCGCCCACTCGCCGTTGCCGGCCGCGTCCACCCAGCCGACCGGCCCCGCGTAGCGCCCGCGGTCGAAGGGCTCGAGCTCCCGGATCGCCGCGATGGCCGCGGGAGTGGGCGTGCCGGCGACGGCGGCGGTCGGATGCAGCGCGCCCACCAGATCCAGCGCGGAACCGTCGTCAGCCAGCTCTCCCTCGACATCGGTGGCGAGATGGAACAGGTTCGGCAGCTTCAGCAGGAACGGCGCTTCGCTCGCGGCGAGTGTGCGAGTGTGCGGTCGCAGCGAGGCGAGCACGCTCTGCACCGCGTACTGGTGCTCGTCGAGATCCTTGGTGCTCGAGGCGAGCGACGACGAGGCGGCCGTGTCGGCATCCGCATCGGCGCCGCGGCCGATCGTGCCGGCGAGCACCCGGGCGGTCACCGTGCGGTTCTGCACCGTGACCAGGGTCTCGGGGCTCGCTCCGATGAGACCGTCGACCGCGAACGTCCACGTGTCGGGGTACCCGGTCGAGAGGGCTCTCACCAGCCGGCGGAGGTCGGACGCCGCCGGGATGCTGCCACTGAGGTCTCGGGCGAGGACGACCTTGCTCAGCTCGCCGCCGGCGATCCGGGCGAGCGCCTGGCGGACCGAATCCTGATACCCCTGGGTGCTCTGCCGGCCGGGGCCCACGGTTCCTGCCCAGTGCGGCCCGTACTCGCGCGGCTCGAACGTCGTGTCCGGAGAGTATGAGCTCGAGCGGATGCGGGTGAGCCAGGTGCGGCCCCGGTGCCGACCGATGATGGCGGCGGGGACGATCAGCACACTCTCGGCCGAAGACTCTTCGTCGAACGTGAGGGCGCCGAAGGCCACCAGCCCCGACCCGGGAAGCCCGACAGGATCGTCGATGGCGGCATCCGCTGTCGCGCGTCGCCAGGCGGCCGCGATGGTCGATGCGCGTGGTTCGCCCGTCCCTGACGGCACCTGGATCGACGCGACCGTCTGGCCACCCACCGCGACGACGCCGTCGCCTCGACGCAGCCAGGCGAGAGGCGCGTCCGGGTCCGCGAAGGCGAGAAGGTCGTCGACGGGATCGATCTCGCGGGTCTCGACGACCAGGCTCATGCTCACGTCTCCAGCCTAGATCGCGCGGGCCCAGTGCCAGACACCCGCCCGAGACCTCTGTTGCTGCTCGAGACCCCAATCCTCGCGTGAGACATCACGTGCGGCATGGTGTCTCGTGCCGACTCTGTCGTCTCGCGAGAAATGTGGCGTCTCGCGAGCGACATCGTGGTGACACACCGGTTTCGTCGCGAGCCGTCAGACGCTGCCCGAGACACCAGCCGCCGCATGAGACACCACGTGAGCTGTGATGTCTCACGCGCGAGGTGGGGTCTCACGACGAAAGTCGTGTCTCGCGTGCCCCTGGCAGAGAGGCGGATGCCGGACGCAACGCCGCGTCGCTGGCGCGTCCTAGGCTGAGACGATGAGCGACACGCGTCCTGCAGTGGGGTCCGAGATGGTGTTCCAGTGGCGCAAGTGGGACGGCTCGCCGCACTGGCGTCACCAGTGCGTCTACCTCGGCGCCGATGAATGGGGCGACTGGCTCGGGCAGCCCGTGGGATGGCACAGCGCGCGCCCCAGTGCGTCCTTCACCGCACACGGGTCGAACGTGACATTGGTTCCGCCGTCGGGCGACCACGCACTCACGGTGAATCGCGATCACCCCAAGGCGATGCGCATCTACATCGACATCGCCTGGGACGTCCGCTGGTCCGACGACCCGCTGCTCGCCACCGGGATCGATATGGACCTCGACGTGGTCAGGGTGGACGGCGAGCGTGGCACCTGGGTCGACGACCGTGACGAGTGGGCGGAACACAGCATCCGCTACGGCTATCCGGCCGATATCATGGCCCATCTCGAGGCGCTCGCGCTCGACCTCGAGAACCGTGTTCGGGCCCAGCATCCGCCGTTCGACGACGCCGTACCGGACTTCTGGCTCGACCGCCTCGAGGGGCTGGGTCTGGGAGCTGCGCCTACACTCATCTCATGACCCCGAACGAGCCGAACCGCGCCGATCTCGGCAAGGACCCCGCCCGCGTCAGCGGCATGTTCGATCAGGTCGCCGCGGGCTACGACCGCACGAACACCGCGATGACGTTCGGCAACGACGCGCTGTGGCGGGCAGCGACCACGCGCGCCGTCGCTCCGAAGCCGGGGGAGCGCATCCTCGACCTCGGCGCCGGAACGGCGTCGTCGTCGGCATCGCTCGCTCGGAGCGGCGCCGCTGTCGTGGCCGCCGACTTCTCACCCGGGATGCTGGCCGAAGCGCAGCGGCGGCACGGGAGCATGCGCAACCTCTCCTTCGTCGAGGCGGATGCCACGAATCTGCCGTTCGCGGACGCGGAGTTCGATGCGGTGACGATGTCGTACGCGCTGCGCAACGTCAACGAGCCGAAGAAGGCACTGGCCGAGTTGTTCCGCGTCACCAAGCCGGGTGGACGCCTGGTGATCAACGAGTTCTCCACCCCTCCGGCCAAGCTGTTCCGCAGCGCCTACCGCTTCTACAACGACCAGGTCCTGCCGCGCGTCGCCAGGGTGGCGGGAACCAACGGCGACGCCTACGACTACCTCAACGAGTCGATCCGCGACTGGCCCGACCAGAAGCGGTTGTCGGCATGGATCAGAGACGCCGGCTGGACGAACGTCGCCTACCGGAACCTCTCCTTCGGGATCGTGGCACTGCACCGCGCGACGAAGCCGCAGACGCCGGCGTCCGCTTGACGGCGCTCGCGCGAACCGTGACACCGGACGCAGGTAGGCTGGAGTCGTGACTTCGAGCCCCGCCGCCCCGGGTTCGCGCCTGGCGAGCCGTCTCGGCTTCAGCGACCGCGTGTTCGTCGGCCCCGCAGCGCGCCGGGTGGCTCGTGAGATCGAAGAAGGACTGGAGCGGGTCGAGACAGGCCTCGCCGACGAGGTGAGGGTCGCCGATCCCCTGGCGGACGCTGCGAGCCGCTACCTCTACGAAGCGGGCGGCAAGCGCATCCGTCCGGTGCTGACACTGCTGGCGGCACAGCTGGGCGACGGCAACACGGATGCCGTCATCGATGTCGCCACGGCGCTGGAGATGACGCATCTCGGCTCGCTGTATCACGACGACGTCATGGACGGCGCCGACCGCCGCCGCGGTGTACCGGCAGCCCACGCGGTCTGGGGCAACAGCATCGCGATCCTCACCGGAGACATCCTGTTCTCGCGCGCCAGCCAGCTCATGGCCCGCCACGGCGAGCGAGCGATCCGCCTCCAGGCCGACACCTTCGAGCGCCTCGTGCTCGGCCAGATGCACGAGACGATCGGCGCGCAGCCCGACGACGACCCCATCGGGTTCTACATCCAGGTGCTCGCCGACAAGACGGGCTCTCTCATCGCCGCAGCGACGCAGTCCGGGGTCATCTTCTCCAACGCTCCGACTGCTCTCGAGGAACCGATGCGCATCTACGGCGAGAAGATTGGCGTCGCCTTCCAGCTTCTCGACGACGTGATCGACCTGTCCGCGAAGCCCGAGGACACCGGCAAAGTGCCGGGCACCGACCTGCGCGCAGGGGTTCCGACCATGCCGTACCTGCTTCTGAAGGCGGAGCGCGATGCTGCGTCGGGCGTGCTGGCGCAGCGCATCGACGACGGCGTCACCCGGATCGCCGCGGGCGACGACCCCGCGATCCTCGACGCAGCCCTTGCAGACCTCCGCGATCACGTCGTGACCCAGAAGACCCTCGAGCTCGCGCACACCTGGACCGGCGACGCTGTCACGGCCCTTGAGCCGCTGCCGAGGGGGGCAGTGCGCGATGCGCTGACACGATTCGCCGAAACCCTCGCGGAACGCTCGAGCTGACGCAGCTGCTGACGAAAGGATCCCATGACCAAGCTCAGGCTGGCCATCGTCGGGGCGGGACCGGCAGGCATCTACGCCGCCGACATCCTGCTCAAGGCCGAACGCAAGTTCGACGTCTCGATCGATCTGTTCGAGCAGCTTCCGGCGCCGTACGGACTGGTGCGCTACGGCGTCGCCCCGGACCATCCGCGGATCAAGGGCATCATCAACGCCCTCCGCGATGTGCTCGACCGGGGCGACATCCGCCTGTTCGGCAATGTCCGCTTCGGCGAGGACATCACTCTCGAAGACCTCAAGCGCCACTACAACGCCGTGATCTTCGCCACCGGCGCGATCCGCGACACCACCATGAACATCCCCGGGATCGACGCGATCGGTGCGTACGGCGCGGCCGACTACGTCAGTTGGTTCGACGGACACCCTGACGTGCCGAGGGAATGGCCGCTGGATGCGGAGTCCGTGGCCGTCATCGGCAACGGCAACGTCGCCCTGGACGTTGCCCGGATGCTGGCGAAGCATGCCGAGGATCTCCTCGTCACCGAAGTCCCGGCGAACGTGTACGAGGGGCTCAAGGCCAGTCGTGTCACCGACGTCCACGTGTTCGGACGGCGCGGGCCCGCCCAGGTGAAGTTCACCCCGCTGGAGCTGCGCGAACTCGGCGAGCTGCGCGACGTCGACATGGTCGTGTACGACGAGGACTTCGACTACGACGAGGCGTCCAAGGACGCGGTCGCCAGCAACAAGCAGGTCATGGTGATCGACCGCATCCTGCAGTCGTGGCGCAAGCGCGAATCGGTGAACAACGCCGGGGGCACTGCCTCGCGGCGGCTCCACCTGCACTTCTGGGCGCGACCGGTCGAGGTGCGCAAGGACGACGAGGGTCGCGTCGCGGCTCTCGTGTACGAGCGCACCGAGCCCGACGGCCAGGGCGGCGCCATCGGCACCGGCGAGATGCGCGAGGTTCCCATTCAGGCGTTGTATCGCGCGATCGGCTACTTCGGCTCGCCGCTGCCCGGTGTGCCCTTCGACAAGAAGCACGGCGTGATCCCGAACCGCGAAGGGCAGGTGCTCGCCAAGGACTCCAACGAGCGAGTCCCCGGCATCTATGCGACCGGCTGGATCAAACGGGGCCCCGTCGGACTCATCGGCCACACCAAGTCGGATGCGATGGAGACCGTTCGCCACATCATCAACGATCAGGGCTCCTGGTGGCATCCGGAGGATCCGTCGGAGTCGGCGATCCCCGCGCTCCTCGAGCAGCGCGGTGTGCGCTGGACCGATCTCGAAGGCTGGCACCGCCTCGACGAGCACGAGATCGCGCTCGGGGCTCCCCAGGAGCGCGCGCGTGTGAAGGTCGTCCCGCGCGAGGAGATGGTGCGCGTCTCTCGCGGCGAGTAGCCGCAGAACGTCGCCGGATCGTTGCATCCGGCAGCATGCGGGCGATGCGCGCGATCCTATGCTGAGGGCATGCGACCGCGCCTGCTCTTTCTCGCTGTGATGACGGCTTCGCTTCTGGTCGCCGGGTGCGCCGCGACGCCGATCCCGCAACCGACGATCGCGCATCCCTCCGCCTCACCGTCGGCCTCGCCGACGCCCACTGCATCGCCGGCCGTCGCGCCGGAGATCGCGTTCGACGTGACGTGCACCGACGTGGCGGCCGAGATGGCGGGCCTGACCGACGCCGTGGATGCTCCGGTGCGAGAGCTTCTGTCCACCGTGTCAGGCCCGAACTGGTATCCGGGACCCGCGCAGTACATGTTCCCCCGCAGTGGTGGTCTGGCGTGCTCCCAGGACGACGGCGAACAGCTGATCTGGGAGATCGCCATCATCCCAGGGGCTCAACTCGCGCTGGATGGACTCGCGAGGGAGGGGTACGAGCCGTTTTCGTACTGCGACATCGGGGGCTGCCAGGCGATCGTCCAGGAGGGCGATGTGCTCGTGAGCGGTTCGGCGTCCGGTCCGACGCTCAGCGCAGCCGACACCGAGCGCGTCGATGCGGCGTTGCGGCGACTCGCTGTTCTGGCCGCGGACTCACAGCGAGACATCGAGTTCCAGGACAGCGAGCTCGCCGGAGTCGGATGCGAGCGACTGCTCACGGCAGCGGAACTGTCGGCGGCGTGGGGAGTCCGCGCCGAGATGGAGACGGGATTCAGCTTCGGAGGTTGGGGGGTGCCCGCCCATACCTACCTCGTCGTCGATGAGGCCCCGCTGTGCTACTACAGCTCGGCGGCCGGCTCCTACGAGGCCGATCCCTATCTGACCATCACGGGACTTCCGGCCGGTGCGTGGGCGTTCGATCTCATCGAGGGCCGCACCCCGGTCGACGTCCCCGGCGTCGACGTCGCCTTCGCCGGAATCGAGAGCACGCCGCCGTTCTCGCGCCCGTTCCTGGATCTTCTCGTCGGCGCGGACTGGATTCGCCTCACCACCTACGACGAGGGTGACGGGAGCTACGACCTGATGGCCATCGCCCCGCAGATCGTCGAGCATCTGGCCACGGGCCGCCCCGCCCCTCAGTGACCGCTCGGCTAGCCTGACGGCATGGCCGAATGGATCCCGGACGTTCTCGGCGACGAGTTCGAGCAGTTGACGCTGGACCTCGGCGACGACACCGAGGGGCCGGTCGTCGCGACGCTCATCCGGGCGCTGCCCGCAGAGGTCACCTGGTGGGAGCGCCTTCAGGGGCAGCGGCGGCCCCTCGACGACGTGGATGTCCTCTACGTGCATGGCTGGTCCGACTACTTCTTCCAGAAGCGCCTCGCCCGATTCTGGACTGCCCGCGGAGCCCGCTTCCACGCCCTCGACCTGCGCAAGTACGGCCGGAGCCTTCGCGACGGCCAGACACCGGGCTACATCGCCGATCTCGCCACCTACGACGAAGACATCGACGCCGCGCTCGAGGCGATGGGTCGTGGCATCGGGCGTCGCGACACACCCCGCAAGCTCGTGCTGCTGGGCCACTCGACGGGCGGCCTCACCCTGAGCCTGTGGGCGTCGCGGCACGAAGAGGCGGTGGATGCCGTCATCCTGAACAGTCCCTGGCTCGAGTTCCAGGTCGCGCCGGCCAGAGTCGCGATCGCCCCGATGGTGGAACTGCAGGCCCGCCTGCGACCGCTCGACGTCGCGCCCCAGGTCGATCTCGGGTTCTACACCAGGGCGCAGCAGGAAGTCGCCGATCCGGACGATCCGATGGTCGTCAATCCGCTGTGGCGGCCGGCGCAGACCATGCCGGTGCACGCCGGGTGGTTCCATGCGATCCTCTCCGGCCATCGTGCGGTCGCCGCGGGGCTCGCGATCGACACCCCGATCTGCGTACTGCTGTCGGCTCGAACGGTCCCACCCACCCGATGGTCGGACGATCTCACCTCCGCCGACAGTGTGCTCGTGGTCGACGACATCGCGAGAGCCGCACTCAGGCTCGGCTCCTCAGTGACGGTGGAGCGGATCGACGGCGCGCTGCATGACGTGTTCCTCTCCCGGCGAGAGGCTCGCGAAGAGGCGTATCACCGGCTCGACCGTTGGGTCGGGGGATGGGCCGCAACCCGATGAGGCATCATACGTAGTGCATCTCGCGAACGAGCCGCTCGGCCTCGTCGCCATCGGCGCGCAGCACCGCAGCCCGGAACTCGGCGTAGATCCGCCGCATCCGCTCCCTGTCCTCTTCCGGCACGCGCCAGTCACCCAGGTTCCGGAACAGCGCGATGCTTGCGTCCTCGATCAGCGCCCGGTGCTGAGCGTTGCCGCTATGGCAGCTCAGGTAGGAGAACACAGCCCAGCGAGAGTTCGAGATGCGCGAGTCGTCCTCCCCCGAGGTGAGGAGTTCGTCGACGAGTCCTGCCGCGTGAGCTCGTTGCTCGTCCGTCATACGCGGCAAGCTCATGCGGGCGGCAGCTCCGGCCTGATATCCCGCGAACTCCAGCGTCTGTTCGACGACAGTGGGGGTGACCTCGGTCACCTCGGTGTAGCGACTGGGGTACATGGTCACCAGTCCGAGGCGCTCAAGTCGCTGCAGCGCCTCTCGCACCGGAGTACGTGAGACGTGCAACTCCTCGGCGACCTCGGTGTCGCGTATGCGCTGCCCCGGCCTCAGCGTCCCGTCGACGATCTGCGCGCCGATGTGACGGAAAACCTCTTCGCCCAGCAGTTTCTTGCTGTCGCCGATGTTCGTCGAACGTCCGTTCATGAAACTGCCCCCCAGCTGCACGTCTCTCCAGGCGCCCCAAACAGCCCAGAACGCCACTACATCACGAACCCGAGCTCGATGCCAACACGGTGACGCGCAGATCGACCCGGCGGGTGCGCCCCCTCGAAGTCTGCGGCCGGCGAGCGAAGTGCGCTCGCCGGCCGCAGGCGACGCGACGGATGGAACCGTCGCCGTGCCGGGTCCCCACGGCTGGCGTCGTGATCCGGAGTGCGCGAGCGCCAGGGGCGGCCGCGCAGCACGCGCCATCGCGTCGTCGGCTGCATCGGAGCGCAACCGATTCCAGTCTTCGGGATCCCAACCCATATATCAGTATGCGATCGAGAAACGCCGACCCCCACTACGATGGTCGGGTGGCTGCGAGGCGTGACGACCCTCGGCTCAGGCGAGCGAGCAGCCCGCGCGCGTCCGGCGTACCGACGAGAGGCCGGTGAGACATCGGCGAAGGTGTGGTGGCACCGCGACATAGCCCCCGCCCGCACCTCCAGGGCTTTCACAACTGGAGGAATGATGCGTTCACCGACCCCTGCCCGCACGCTCGCGACACATCTGTCCGAGGTCGTCCCCGGCGACGACGTCACGCTGATGGGACACGTCCACCGTCGTCGCGAGCTCGCAAGAGTGGCATTCCTGATCATCCGCGACCGCACCGGACTCGCGCAGGTGGTGCTGCGGCCGGAAGAGGTGCCTGACGGCGGGCTCCCGCCGGAGGAGACGGTGGTCCGCATCTCGGGCATCGCCTCGGCCAACGCGCAAGCACCGGGTGGACGGGAGGTCACCGCGCCCGAGATCGAGCTGCTTTCGGAACCTGCGCGCCCGCCGGTCGTGGAGCTGTGGCGTCCTTCCCTCGAGGCGGCCCTGCCGACACTCCTCGACAACGCAGCGGTGACGTGGCGCCATCTGACGCAGCGGGCGAAGTGGGACATCGCGGCCGCGAGCCTTCGCGGCTTCCGCCAGACGCTGGATCGGGCCGGCTTCACCGAGGTGCAGACGCCAAAACTCGTCGACAGCGCGACCGAGTCGGGCGCGAACGTCTTTCCCGTGGACTTCTTCGGACGAGAGGCCTTCCTGGCGCAGAGTCCGCAGTTCTACAAGCAGCAGCTCGTCGGCGTCTTCGAGCGGGTCTACGAGATCGGACCCGTCTTCCGTGCCGAGCCGCACGACACGGTGCGCCACCTGGCCCAGTACGTCTCGCTCGACGTCGAGTTCGGGTTCATCCAGAGCCATCGGGATGTGCTTGCGCTGCTCGGCGAGGTACTCCGCGGGATGCTGGAAAACATCCGCACCGAGAGCGTGGACTCTCTGTCCTTGCTCAACGTCGCGCTTCCGGTGATTCCCGACGAGATCCCCACGATCCACTTCCGTGATGCGCTGCGTCGCGTCGGGGCGCCCGATGACGAACCGGACCTCTCTCCCGCCCATGAGCGGGCGCTCGGGAACTGGGCGAAGGAGGAGTTCGGCAGTGACGTCCTCGCGGTGGAGGGGTACCCGATGAGCAAGCGACCGTTCTACACGCACCCTCAGCCCGACGACGAGCGATGGAGCAACAGCTTCGATCTGCTCTTCCGAGGGCTCGAGCTCGTCACCGGCGGGCAGAGACTGCACCGCCACTCTGAGTACGTCGCTGCCATCGAGGCCCGAGGCGAGTCGCCGGAGGCATATGAGGCGTACCTGCAGGCCTTCGCGCACGGGATGCCGCCGCACGGCGGGTTCGCGATCGGACTCGAACGCTGGGTGGCGCGGCTGATCGAGGCGGCGAACGTCCGCGAGGTGGCGCTCTTTCCCCGCGACCTGCACCGCCTCACTCCCTGAGAGCCGCCGCACAGACGAGGGGACGGATGCCGCGGCATCCGTCCCCTTCGATCGGCGCTCAGCGGTAGTTGATGAACTGCAGATCGATGTCGAGGTCTGAGCCCTTGAGAAGTGCGATCACGGCCTGCAGGTCATCGCGGCTCTTGGACTGCACGCGCAGCTCGTCGCCCTGGATCTGGCTCTTCACGCCCTTCGGGCCCTCATCGCGGATGATCTTGCCGATCTTCTTGGCGTTCTCGGAGGAGATGCCGTCCTTGAGCGACGACACGATGCGGAACTCCTTGCCGCTGGCGAAAGGCTCGCCCGACTCGAGGCTCTTCAGCGAGATCCCCCGCTTGATGAGCTTCGACTGGAACACGTCGAGGACGGCCTTGGCGCGCTCCTCGGTGTTGGCGACGATCAGGATCTGCTCGCCGCTCCACGCGATGGAGGCGCCGGTGCCCTTGAAGTCATAGCGCTGCTCCACCTCCTTGCGGGCCTGGTTCAGGGCGTTCTCGGCCTCCTGATGATCCACTTTCGAGACGATGTCAAAGGAACTGTCAGCCATAGAGGCAGTGTAGCGAGAGCGCCTTGTGCGCGAAGTGTTGGAAGCGCTTCCACCCGACTCGACGGCGAGGTGCCGGTCACAGCCTGGTATCGAAGTCGCGTTGCGTTGTGATTCCCGGCCGCGTCGATGCATACTGTAAGCGCTTGCAGTAACGCTCAGGGAACGTCGGCGCCGTTGGCGCCCGCCCGAACTCACGTACAGAGAGGTACACCGATGAAGGTGAACAGGAAGACCGCGCTCGGAATGGGAGCGCTCGTCGCCACCGCGGCACTCGCACTCAGCGGTTGCGCGGGCGGAGACGGCGGCGGCAACGAGAGCGGCGGGGGAGAGAGCGACACCACCCTCACCGTCTGGGTCGACGCGAACCGCGCCACCGCGCTGAAGGACGTCGCCGCCCAGTTCGAGGAGGAGAAGGGCATCAAGGTCGAGCTCGTCAACAAGGACTTCACCAAGATCCAGGAGCAGTTCGCCGCGCAGGTTCCGACCGGGAAGGGTCCAGACATCACGGTGGGCGCGCACGACTGGCTCGGCGGCTTCGTCCAGAACGGCCTCGTCGCTCCCATCGAGCTCGGCGACAAGGCCGCCGATTTCCAGGAGGTGGCCGTTTCGGCGTTCACCGACGACGGCAAGGTCTACGGACTGCCGTACGCCATCGAGAACATCGCGCTCATGCGCAACGCCGATCTCGTCCCCGAGGCTCCGACCTCCTTCGACGACATGATCGCCAAGGGCGCGGCCTCGGGTGCGGAGTACCCGTTCGTCGTGGGGCTGGACCCGGCCAACGCCGACCCGTATCACCTCTACCCCTTCCAGACGTCATTCGGCAATGCGGTCTTCGCGCAGAACGCCGACGGCACGTACGACGGCTCGCAGCTGACCGTCGGCGACGAGGCCGGTCTCGCGTTCGCGAGCTGGCTCGGCGCGCAGGGAGCGGCCGGCACCATCAACCTCAACCTCACGCAGGACCTCTCGAAGGAGGCCTTCAACGCTGGCAGGGCGGCCTTCATCCTGACCGGGCCGTGGAACGTCGCCGACGCCGAGGCGAAGGGCATCAACCTCGCCGTGGACGCGATCCCGTCGGCCGGCGGCCAGACGGCTCGCCCGTTCGTCGGTGTGCAGGGCTTCTACGTCAACGCGAAGTCCGAGAACACGCTGGTGGCCAATGAGTTCCTCGTCAACTACATCGCCACCGAGGACGTGCAGACCGCCATCTACGAGGCGGACAAGCGCACCCCCGCCCTGACCGCATCGTTCGAGAAGGCGTCCGACGACCCGATCGTCGCCGGATTCGGTGCCGTGGGTGCCGAGGGCGTGCCGATGCCGACCATCCCCGAGATGGGCTCGGTGTGGGAGTTCTGGGGCGTGTCGGAGGCCGCGATCATCAAGGGCGAGGACCCGGCGGCGACCTGGTCCAAGATGGCTGCTGACATCCAGGCCAAGATCGGCGGTTGAGCCGTTCACTCGGCGGGGCGCCGATCTCGACGCCCCGCCGAGCCGCTCCACCCCGCACCAGCCGCTGAACCAGGAGAAACGATGACGGCGCCTGTCCTCGACGACGAGACGACCACCGACACCGATCGCACCGCGCTTCGCCGTCGCAAGCGCGCCGAGCGCTACGCCGAGGCAGCGTCCGCCGGATGGAAGGTGTGGCTGGTGAAGATCGCGGCCCTCGCGATCCTCGACGCTGCCGCCGTGTACGCCGTCATGGTGCTCGCGTCATCCGGGTCGTGGGTGATCGCCGCGATCGTCGGCCTCGTCGCCGTCGCCATCAACGTCGTCTATCTCACACCCGGGCTGCTGCCGGCGAAATACCTCACACCGGGTCTGATCTTCCTGCTGATCTTCCAGGTGTTCGTGGTGGGGTACACCGTCTACATCGCCTTCACGAACTACGGCACCGGGCACAACTCCACCAAGGAGGATGCGGTCACAGCCCTCATGCTGCAGTCCGAGACGAGCATCGCCGACTCGCCCGTCTACGGCACCACCGTGCTCGAGCGTGACGGTGCGTTCTACCTGCTCGTCACCGATCCCGAGACCGAGGAAGCCGAGATCGGCACCACCGGAGAGGCGCTGAGCCCGGTCGATGCGGAGTTCGAAGGCGGCAAGGCCGTCGCCGTCGACGGGTACACAGCGCTCGACTTCTCGCAGATCGTGCAGAATCAGTCCGCGATCGCCGCGCTCGCGGTTCCGGTCTCCGACGATCCCGCCGACGGCTATCTGCGCACGACCGACGGCTCAACCGCCTACGAGTTCATCTCGGCGCTCGCCTGGGACGCGGATGCCGGCACGATGACCGACACCGAGACCGGTGTCGTCTACCGCGACGTCGGCACCGGCGCCTTCACCTCGGATGAGGGGGAGGAGCTGCTTCCCGGCTGGAGCACGACGGTCGGGTTCGACAACTTCGTCCGGGCGTTCACCGAGGAGTCGATCCGCGGACCGTTCATCGCCGTCACCGTCTGGACCATCGCCTTCGCGGTGCTGTCGGTGGCCACCACCTTCATCCTCGGCCTCTTCCTCGCGATCGTCTTCAACGATCCCCGCATGAAAAGCAAGAAGTACTACCGGGTCATCATGATCCTTCCCTACGCGTTCCCGGCGTTCCTGTCGGCGATCGTCTGGGCGGGCATGTTCAATCAGGACTTCGGCTTCATCAATCAGGTCCTGCTCGGAGGGGCTGAGATCCCGTGGCTGCAGAACGAGTGGCTCGCCAAGGGCGCGATCCTGCTTGCCAACCTCTGGCTCGGATACCCGTACATGTTCCTCGTGTGCACCGGAGCCATCCAGTCGATTCCAGAGGACATCACGGAGGCGGCGAGGATGGACGGCGCCGGCGTCTGGCAGATCTTCCGGCAGATCAAGTTCCCGCTGCTGCTCGTGTCGGTCGCGCCCCTGCTGATCTCGTCGTTCGCGTTCAACTTCAACAACTTCAACCTGATCTACATGCTCACCGCCGGGGGCCCGCGATTCTCGGATGCGAGCATCAACGTCGGCGCCACCGACATCCTCATCTCCATGGTCTACAAGGTGGCGTTCGTCGGTCAGCTGCGCGATTTCGGCCTCGCCAGCGCGTTCTCGATCATCATCTTCCTCATCGTCGGCGTGATCTCCTACATCGGGTTCCGCCAGACCAAGGTCCTCGAGGAGCTCAACTGACATGGCAACGACACTGACCTCCGCACCCGAGACCTCGATCCCCATGACGCCGGCGCCCACGCCGCACCCGTCGCGCCGGTCCTTCGGCGTCTGGTTCCGTCAGACGGGCTGGCGGCACCTCGTCGGCATCGCGATGCTCATCTTCTCGGCCTTCCCGCTGCTGTACGTGCTCTCGGCCTCGTTCAACCCCGGCGGCACGCTGCTCACGGCGAACGGCTTGTTCCAGACCTTCAGCCTCGACGCCTACGTCCGGCTCTTCCAGGATCCGCAGCGCCCCTACGGCGCCTGGTTCGTGAACTCGATCGTCATCGGACTGGCGACCGCGGTGGGAACGGTGATCCTCGGAGCCCTCGCCGCTTACTCCTTCTCGCGAATGCGCTTCCGTGGCCGACGTGCGGGGCTCTTGACCCTGCTGCTGGTGCAGATGTTCCCGCAGCTGCTCGCATTCGTCGCGATCTTCCTGCTGATGTCGACGATCGACGACATCTTCCCCGGTCTCGGTCTGAACTCGCAGATCGGTCTCATCATGGTGTACCTCGGTGGCGCGCTGGGCGTGAACACCTACCTGATGTACGGGTTCTTCAACACGGTGCCCGCCGAGATCGACGAGGCGGCGAAGATCGACGGCGCCGGTCACGCGCGCATCTTCTTCACCATCATCCTGCGGCTGGTCGCCCCGATCCTCGCCGTGGTCGGTCTTCTCGCCTTCATCGGCACCATGAACGACTTCGTGCTCGCATCCGTGCTGCTCGTCGATCCTGACAAGCAGACGCTCGCCGTCGGGCTCTTCGGATTCGTCTCCACCGAGACGGCGAAGAACTGGAGCGTGTTCTCCGCCGGGGCGATCCTGGCGTCGATCCTTCCGATGGCGCTGTTCCTGTCACTGCAGCGCTACATCGTCGGAGGACTCACCGCCGGTGCGACCAAGGGATGACCCTGCGGGCCCTGTCGGGGCTCGTCCGCCGCGCGAGTGCGTGCAGGACGCCGGGGCGCTGAGCCGGACGCGTCGATGCGCGCACGCGCGCCGCGCGGTAGCGTGAACGGCAGGGGCGCGCAGCCCCGGTCGCGCGAGGAGTCGGAGGGACGATCATGACCGCACCCGTCAGGTCGGCGTCGACACTGGACAGCCGTGGATTCGCTCTCGTCGCGGCATTGGTGCTCGGGTTCGGTGGCCTCGTCGTCCCCGCCGCCGGCTGGGTCGTCGGTGCGGCGCTGGTGTGCGTCAGTCCGCTCTGGAGGCGGTGGGAGAAGGTGACCGCGATCGCGGCGCCGGTCGCCGTCCTCGTGCTCGCCTCGGCGATCGTCTGGGTGTCCGACGTCATCGGATCGGCGGGCCGGTCGGACGAGGGAGCGCACAACCCGCTGGTCCCGGCGGTCTACGACCTCTTCTGGTGGAATGTGATGGCCGTGGCGCTCGTCGTGGTGCCCGCATCCGGTCTGTGGCTGCTCTGGCGCCTGCGACACCACACCGCGCGCTGACGCGAGAACGCCGAACACGCGTTCGTGTCGATCCGGCGCGCGAGACCGGGGGAGCCGCGATGCGCGTCGTAGCGTGTGGGCATGGCACGTGTCGGGGGCAGGAACATCGCGCTGAGCTGGGTCGCCGGGATCTTCTGTGCGGGCGTCGTCGCCGCGCTGTTGTGGCTGGCGCTTCCCATCGCTCCGGTGCTCGGCGACCTCTTCGGAGAGGTGCTTCGCCGAGCCCAGTTCTGATCCTTGGAGCCTGATTCGGGCCCGACCTCCCCCCGTTGCGGCAACACGTCGGCACGCCTGCGTCGACGCGCCCGAATGCGGCGGTACCCTCGCACTGCACACATCCGATGAGAGGCGCACCCCATGAGTGACCCCGAGGTTCCCCGGTCCGAACGGCCGGAAGACGTGAACGATGTCGTCGACCGCGCCAACGCCGGTCTCGACGCCGCTGCCGCCGCGGGTGCAGACGTCCCCGGTACCGCCGCTGAGACCGGCACCGAATCACGGGTCGACCCCGACCTGGCGGCCTTCGAGGAGGCCGAGCGCGCGCACCCCGGCACCTTCTCCGCCGCAGAGCGGGCCGAAGCGGCAGAGCGGGCCGAGGCCAGGGCGGATGCGGCCGCTGACGCCAGAGAGGCCGAGGCCGCCGACGCGCGAGCCGTCGCCGCCGCTGAAGCGAGGACGGCCGACGACTCCGAGACGAGCGTCTTCGATCGACGGACCGCACCCGAATCGGACGCGTACGCGGCATCGGCCGCGCACGCGAGCGAGGAATCGGCGATGGCCGGTGCTGCATACGCATCCGGGCGAGACGCCGAGACGCAGATCGTGCCCTCCGAGCCGTCGGTGGTCCCGGTGCTGCAGCAGCCGATCTTCGTCCAGGCGCCCGAGCCACCGCGTGAGCGCGGCAATCGTGGCACCGCGGCGGCCATCGGCCTACTGGCGACACTGAGCTTCGCCATCCTGTACCTCGGCGCATCGCTCGGACTCCGAGCGATCGCCGGTGACGTGACCGGCGAGAACATCGGCGAAGCCGCGCTGGCGCCGCTGACCACCTGGGGATTCTGGGTTCCCGTGGTCGTCTTCTTCCTGGGCTTCTGGCTGCTCGGTGCGATCATCAACAGAGGGCGCTGGGGGCTGTGGGTCGTCTTCGGCATCCTCGTCGGTGCCGTCGCCTACGGCGGACACATCCTCGGCCAGCTCTTCGAGGCGCCGTTCTGGTTGCTCACCGCGACCGAAAGCAGGGAACTCGTCGGCGAGCAGCTGCTCGCCCCGCTCGCGATCGCGGCATTCGTGTTCGCCCGCGAGCTCACCATCTGGTTCGGTGCGTGGGTCGCTCGCAGCGGTGCCCGTAAGACCGAGCTCAACGCCGAGGCGCAGCGCGAGTACGAGCGCACCCTCGAAGCCGGCCCCACCCTGTCGAGGTAATCACGAACACCACCACGCCGAACCCCCGCGGAGCAGACCCCGCGGGGGTTTCGGCCGTCCTGGCGCAGGTCCTCGCCACGGTGAGCTTCTTCGCGCTCGCAGTCCTGGCACTCGGTGTCGCGAGCGTCGTGACGGACAGCGACATCATCTCGGTGCCCGGCCTCGGACCGATCCCGGGCGTCGTGGGGATGCTGGCTGCCGTCTCTGCCTTCGCGGCCGGCCTCGGCGGCGCCCTGCGCGCCCCGCATCCGTCCTTCCTGGCGGCCCCCGTGATCGCGCTCGCCACAGCGCTGATCCACCTCGTGCTGGTGTGGCTCTCCGTTCTCATCGCCACAGGCGATCTCGTGACGGCGACCGTCGTGGCTGGAGGGCTCGTGCAGCGCGGGGCGAGCCTCGCGCTGTTCATCGCCGCCGCGATCGCGGCGTGGGGCGGGATTGCACTGCGTCGCACGCGATCGGCTCGACCGCGCTGGCCCTGGGAGCGCGAGGAGGACGAGTGACCGCCGAGCGCCGTCGGCGTCCGCGCGAGCGGTGGCTGCCGCAGCACCACGCGGCGGCGGAATCGGCGCGACCGCCCGTCGCGCGCCGTACCCTGTAACTGTGGAGCGATCGCTGGAGACGCAGGTGGACCAGGCCGTCGAGGCCTGGTTGCGCTGGGTGCCGCGCTGGGAGCCGGCGACCCACCGCGGTCGCGTCGCGCCGTGCCGTCGCTGCCTGGGCTCGCCGATCCTGTCGGCTGCCGGAATCGGCGCGAACGTCCCCCACGGGGTGCAGCATGGACTGTCGACGCGCATCAAGAGCATCGTCGACCATGCGGTCGCCGAATACACCGCCCGCAATCTCCCCATGCTGCAGCACGAGCTGGACCAGCAGGCCGAACGCAACCGCGCCCGCAGCTACCGCCCCACCGATGGGCTGGCGCCGGAGTTCGACGGGCTACCGCTCGACCCCGAACCCGTGCCGGGTGCGCCGTTCCTCTTCACCATCGCCGGGATGGCCGACGACGCGTCCGCTGAGCTGCCTCCGCTGCCTCCGCTGACCGATGAGGCGAAGGCGGCGCTCCGTCAGGAGGTCGCCCTCGCCGACGAATACGCCAACATGGTGGGGCGGGAGATCTGCGGCATCCTTCTGCGACACCGGCTCGACATCCAGGCGGCCATATCGCAGCACGTCGAGCCCCAGATCGAGGCGCTGCTGGCCGAGCTGACCCAGGCGCTGGACTCACCGTTCGATCCCGACAGCCCCTGAGCGCCCCGCGCGCGGGGCGGCTGCTCATTTGACCGGCAGGTTACGCGGCATTACACTTGGGCAGGTGTGTGCACGTCTTGACGTGCGCGCTGGGCGTCGGCACCTCGCCGGTCTGCCCCCACGGCATACCCACCACACCAAAAGCACTCCGGCTCCGGCGTGCCGGTGGGTCATGATGTGAAACCCATCACGCTGTCACCGTGCAGCACTATGAGGAGAGAACGTGCCAACCATTCAGCAGTTGGTTCGCAAGGGTCGCTCGCCCAAGGTCACCAAGACC